>NZ_JBPYCU010000001.1:0-653730 GCF_051846955.1 Cellvibrio sp. ARAG 10.3 | reverse complement strand
CCGACCTTGTATCTCTCTGAAGAAGTTGATTAGCTACCAACTTCAACACCCGAGCCGGGTGAATGCGTATCCGACCTGAGGGAAGCACCCTGTGCTGTAGATAGCATCCCCGGCTTGTTCTTCGATGAAAAATTGAATGGTATCCGAGCGCCTGATGTATCAGTGACGCTGCATAGACAAGGGTAATTTCAGAGATGACGAGTATCGTTGGTATTGATGTCAGTAAAGCTAAGATGGATGTGTTGTGGCTCAAAGACCGTGAGAGCGGCAAGGTTAAATCGAAAGTCTTCCCCAATGATCGCGCCGGCCATATGGCCCTGGTCGCCTGGCTTGATAAACATATTGCCCAACCACGGGAAGATATCCAGGTGGTGATGGAAGCCACCGGGGTTTATCACGAAGCGCTGGCCTACTGGCTATTTGAGCAAGGATTAAAGGTGAGTGTGGTGAATCCGGCCTATGTGCGCGACTTTGCCCGGAGCCTGGGCAGTGTTCACAAGACGGACAAGAAAGACAGTTTTGTTCTGGCGTTATACGGGGTGCAAACTTGTCCGGGTTTATGGCAGCCGGAACCGCAAAGCATTCGGGAATTGAAGGCCCTGCTGGCCCGGTTAGAGGCACTGGAGACGGATTTGCAGCGGGAATTAAATCGTCAGGAAAAGGCGCAGATCAGCCAGGCCTCAACGATTGTTCTGGAATCATTGGGCAAGATGATTGTGGAATTACAACGGGAGCGGGATCGGGTGGATCAGGAGATAGACGACCACATTGACCGTCACCCGGATTTGAAAAATGACGTGGCGTTGCTAAAAAGTATTCCCGGTGTAGGCCGGGTGGTATCGCGTCTGATGCTGTCGGTCATCCGCAGCCGGGACTTCAAGGCAGCGAGTGAGTGCGCGGCGTTTGTCGGGGTTATTCCCGCTCTGCGTGAATCGGGTATCTTGCGTGGGCGCAGCTTTCTGAGCAAGAAAGGCTCGCCGAAGGTGCGGGCGAAATTGTATATGGCGGCCATTGTAGCGGGTCAATATAACCCCACGATCAAAGCGCAACAGGACCGCCTGATCCGCAACGGCAAAACCAAAATGCAGGCACTAGGGGCGGCGATGCGTAAGCTGGTGCACCTGTGTTTCGGTGTGCTCAAGCATCAAACAGCATACTCACCACAAGCGGCCTGATGGGTTGCTTGTGGTGGTATCGGAGAGATGGTATCTACGGTGGGTTTTGTAGCAATGACGCAGGAATTTTTCGATTGCGTGGATGGTGAATTCGGTGCGCACGCTGTGAAATAAATCAAAGCCGTGTTCTGCACCTTCCAATTCGGCATAGACGACTGGTGCGAGTGACGTCTGGCGCAATTCCTCAACAAATTCCCGTGCATCTTCAACAAACACCAGGCTGTCGGTGGTGCCGTGAATCACAAACACCGGCGGCGCGTTATCAATAATCTGGTGGCGCGGTGAGGCGATGCGCAAAATATCCGGCGTGGCCGGCATAATCTTTTTCTGCAGGAAACGGCCAACCAAACCGGACCAGGTGTGGGAATCTTCGGTGAGGTCATACACACCATAAAGCGACACCACCGCCTGCACGCGGCTGTCGGCCTTAGCGTCCCATTGAAATTCCGGATGGTCCGCCGTCAATGCCGCCAGCATACCCAGGTGCGCGCCGGCGGATTCGCCAGCCAATGCGATAAATTGGGGATCACCACCATAGTCAGCGATATGTTGCTTCACCCAGGTGATCGCAGTTTTTACATCCTGCAAACAATGGGGATAGGGATGGCGGGGCGCAAGCCGGTAATTAATATCCACACATAACCAACCCTGCTGGGCGAGATGATGGAGCAAGGGTTGGGCCTGCTGGTGTTTGTGGCCGAGCATCCACCCACCGCCGTGCACCTGGATAAGTACCGGTTTTGGTGCGGCATTATTCAGCGTTGCGGGGCGATAGATGTCCAACTGATGACGCGAATGCGGACCGTAGGCAATATCGCGCAAATGCTCAACACCTGGTCGATGATAATGAAAAGGCTTGAGCCAATTCCGCCGTTGGATAATCGAAGGCGCGATCATTTCTGAGCCATCCAGGCCGGGCAAACTTTTGTGCAGCGCGTTGCGCAAGGATTCATCCGCGCGCCGGGTTTTGCAATGCAAATCGTACCAGCCCCACAATGTCAGTGCTGACAGCATCAAGGCAATGCCATTTTCAACAGCGAGCGGTTCGACAAAAAACAGCAGGAGAAACGTAAGAGAAAGTTGGAGCAGGGCTGCTGCCCAGGGTAATTCACTGGGCAGCAGACTGAGAAAAAACCAGATGATTCTGATGATGCCATTGCGAGGAGAACGATAACGGGCTATCAGCAACAATACCAACATCGCCATGCTGAAGCTTAATAGCATATCTCTCCCTCAATAGGTTTAACCTCGCGCGCGGCGCTGGCGAATATCATGGATAAAGGCAATCACCACATACAATACAACAACCGGCAAAAGCCCGTAGAGGATGCCGTTTTGCAAGGTATTGAGATAGGGTTGCGACAAGGCCATCGCCACCAGATACCAAACGTAAGCCACATAGAGCGCAAGAAATAACAAACCCTCAATACGGTGCAGGATAGCGCCGATAAAAAACAACGGCACACACAACACAGCAACACCGACCATCACCGGGATATCAATAGTAGCCAACTGTTCACCGGCCAACAGCGGCGTCGGTGACACCAGGCCCGATAAACCCAACACGCACAGAATATTAAAAATATTACTGCCCACCACATTGCCCACGGCGATATCGCGTTGACCTTTGAGGGTGGCCACCACCGATGTGACCACCTCAGGCAAGGAAGTTCCCGCTGCCACAATGGTCAAACCAATCACCGCTTCGTTTACACCCCAGGCCGTGGCAATTTCTACCGCACTCTGCACCAGCCAACGCGCGCCCCACACCAACAAGGCCAGGCCGCCGACAACCATCAGGATATTTTTCCAGGCTGGTACCGGCACCTTGAGCATTTCTTCCACTTCTTCGTCAGAAACATCGGCGCCTTTTTTCTTGCCCTGGAAAAATAAAAAGGCGGTGTAAGCCAAGAGGCCCAGCGCCAGGACGCCGGCTTCCCATTTATTGATATTGCCGTTGAGTGTCATGACCATGGCCACTATCGACACCACGACCATGATAGGGACGTCCTGGCGAATTAATTGTTTGGAGATAATCAGTGGCGAAACAACCGCGGCAACACCGAGGATAAACAGCACGTTAAAAATGTTACTGCCCACCGCGTTGGCAATGGCCAGTTCCGCCTGACCGGAAAAAGCCGCTTTAATACTCACCGCCAATTCCGGCGCGCTGGTGCCGAAGGCCACTACGGTTAAACCAATCACCAACGCAGGTACACCGAAGTTGGCGGCGAGCCGCGCTGCGCCTTTAACCAATAGATCTGCACCGATAACCAGTAACACCAAACCGGCAGCCAGGAATAACCACGTCATGTTTGAAACTCCAATAAAAAAGATGGGCGCTAATGTAGCGAATTTGGTGGCGGGAATATAGCGGGGGGTGTTTTTATTTTTGGGGTTATGGAGAGTGTGGGTGCCGTGGCAAGTGTGGTGTCGGATTACGCCGCTGTGCGGCTAATTCGACCTACGGGTGCAAAGATGTGATGGTGCGATGGTGCGATGGTGCGATGGTGCGATGGTGCGATGGTGCGATGGTGCGATGGTGCGATGGTGCGATGGTGCGATTATGTAGGTCGAATTAGCGGCGTGCAACGCCGCGTAATCCGACAAACCATTTCCAAAACACCCATCAATCTGCTGTACGACTTTCGTCATCGTCCATCAAATAATCTTCATCCGCTTCCGGTAGCGATTCCAAGGGTTCATCGGCATCACCATCCCAGGGTTTTTTATCCAGGGGATCACGGCGTGCCAGCTCCGCCTCGTCAAAACCATGGCCGCCACCAATGTCATATTTCTCGGTCAGATCCCACTCTACCGGTTGATCGCCGCCGGGTTCCCTCGGTGACCGGGCACCGTCTTCTGCTACCAGATTTTCCGGTGTTAAATCGTCACGGGTAGAATCGTCATCCGGCGCAGCGGCACCGGTTAATCCGGCTTCGCGCGCGCGTTCGGCGGCGCGATAATGTTGAACGTCGGCAGGCTCCGGCGTATCACCCGCCCGACTGGGACGCTCTTCCTCTTCAAAATCCAGTTCATCCACTTCAGCGGGACGATTGTTGTCATCGAGCGATTGCGTCTGGATCTGTTGATCCTGTTGTTGCCGGTGATCTTTTTGTGGCGAGTGGTCATTCTGCTGATTGACACCTTGGTTCATTTCCTGACTCATACCATCGTTGCGCATCGATTGCTTCATGGTGATCCTCCTGATTATTTCATCGCGTTATATAAATTGACGAACAGCGGGCTAAATAATTCCCGGCCTCTGCGTGCCCTCATAGACTTTTGTCGTACTCACGACCAGCTTCACGATAGTCCCTTGAAATCACAGTAGATTCACGCGCGCTGCGCGTTAACAGAGTGTGGTGTCGCACAGAGGCGCGCTGGCATTATTGTCACCATGAAGGTTGTCATCATGACGTCGCAAAACTGTCATCATTTGGCCATCCGCATTTTTTCGGTGCATTTTTAAGGATCAAGGTTAAGGATCAGGCGAGGCAGTATGTCTACCCATTTTCTGCGTCAACATAAACTTCTGGCAGCGCTTGGCCTGGTGGCCGGCGTGCTGTTGTTGGCGATCATACTGATCATCATTTTTTCCGAACCTATCGTCCGGTCACTCACCGAAAACCAGGGCAGCAAACGGCTCGGGCGCGAACTGGTTATCGCAGGCGAACTGAATATCGACTGGCATTTCACCCACACCGATGTCTATGCCGAAGATATTCGCCTCGCTAATGCACCCGGTTATCCGGATGAACATATGGCGAGTATTGAAACGCTGGACTTCAGCTTCAAGCCGCTGAAATTATTGCTGGGAAGATTGGAATTCGGCGATATTTTATTGGTAAAGCCGCGCCTGATCCTCGAAAAAAAATCAGCTGATGAAAACAACTGGCAGTTTCCCGCACTATCCACCGCCAACGCAGCACAGGAAGCCGTCGAACCGGATGACCGCCACGATTTTCCGTTAATCGGGATGCTGGAATTGCGCGATGGGCAGGTCATTTATCGCGATCACACCAAAGGACTTACGCTGGACCTGGCATTGGATACCGTGGTGGGCGAAGGCGGAGAAAGCGAAAACACCGCGACCGACAGACAATTTACCATCACCGGTACCGGCAGCATCCAGGACGAAGCATTTGAGCTGGAAGCGTCTGGTGAATCGCTCGAAACCCTGCGCGATTCAACGCGCGATTACCCGCTGACATTGCGGGTAACCATGGGCAATACCGAGGTCGTGGTCGACGGAAAATTTCGCGATCCGATTAAGCTGACCGGTGTTGATGCCTCGCTGAATATATCGGGCAATAACATGGCCAATCTGTTTTATCTCACCGCTATTCCATTGCCGCCCACACCACCTTATAGCCTCGCCGGTCAACTCACTAAAAAAGACGGCGTGTGGGGCTATGAAAAATTTAACGGTGAAGTCGGTGGCAGTGATCTCTCCGGCGATCTCACTTACGACACGCGCGGTGAACGGGGTTTTTTAAAAGCGAGCCTGACTTCGAGCTTACTCGACAGCCAGGACCTCGGTGGTTTTATCGGTTTACCGCCGTCCGGCAAAGAAGCCTCGCCCGAACAACAGCAAGCGGCGGCCGAGAAAGAAGCAAGCCCCAATCTGATTCCCGACGTGCCCTTAAGTGTTGAACGTTTGCGCGGCACCGACCTGGATGTCACCCTGCATGCCGCACGTATCGAAGCACCCAACCTGCCCTTCAAAGGGATGGATGTGCGGTTTGATTTGCAGGATGGTTTGTTAAAACTGGATCCCGTAAAAGTCGTACTGGCCGACGGCACCATTGATGGCGCGATCGAAGTCGACGCCCAACAGGATGTGCCGCCAATGAAACTGGACCTTAACCTGCGCAACCTGAGCCTCGCCCAATTTTTTGCCGGCACCCGTTTTGCCGATACGACCGAAGGTGTATTCGGTGGTCAAATTACCCTTGCCGGTGAAGGCGCTTCACTTGCCGATGTATTGACGAGCAGTAATGGTGACCTGGCGATTGTCATGACCGGCGGAAAGATCAGTTTGTTATTGATGGAAGCTTCGGATCTCGATATCGGCCAGGCCCTGCCATTGTTTCTGGGCGAGGATAAATCCACACGCATTCGTTGCGGCCTTGCCGACTTTACGATGGAGGAAGGGTTGCTGACGTCCGACGTTGTGTTGTTGGATACCGATGATTCACTGCTGGTCGGCAATATGACTATCGATATGGAAGACGAAGTCATCAATGCCAAGCTGGATGCAAAACCCAAGGACAACAGTTTGCTGGCCCTGCGCGTGCCGGTGGTGGTATCGGGCCGGTTAAAAGAACCGGAAGTTGGCCTGGATGCTGAACGCACCTTATCGCGCGGCGCAGCTGCCGTAGCCTTGGGAACCCTGTTATCGCCCTTCGCGGCGATCCTGCCTTTTATCGAAAGCGGCGATGCCGAAAACACCAACTGCCGCAACCTCCTCAACCGTAGGTCGGATTAGCGCAAGCGTAATCCGACATCCATCTTCACAAACGCTTTCTTATAAACAGGATTGTCGGATTACGCTTGCGCTAATCCGACCTACGGAAATTATTGAATGTTGATGGCGCAGGGTTGGTGTGGTGACGGTTTAGGCTGTGCTAACCCAACCAGCATTTTGAGCACCAAATAAGTTCACCGTGCTTTTATTTAGGGCGAAACTTGTTTTGTTCCCGCGATACCTGCCGCCAAATATGCGGCAAAAGCGGTCTAATTTCTTGATTCTTCATGAAACCTCACTCTGGCATAAGCATTGCTAAATCAAAAACGCCACACAAGAGCGCACAATATGAAAACCGTTATCCCTTGCGCTCATTTTGTGGCAAAAATCGTGACCCAAATTTGAACACCGGCCGACGCCGTCCGCCGACTTGCCCAATGGATGATGTTTCATGAGCCCCGCTAAATTGAATCTGCTCGACCTGTCGCAACCTTCCATCCGCATTCTGCATTTGTCCTGGTTTGCGTTTTTCCTGACCTTCATGATCTGGTTCAACCTGGCGCCGCTCAAGCCGCTGATCATGGAAGCCTTTGCCATGACAGAAGCGCAGTGGAAAGCCTTGTTGATCATGAACATTGCGTTGACCATTCCGGCGCGGATTGTGATCGGAATCCTGGTGGATAAATTCGGGCCACGCGCTATTTACAGTGGTTTATTGGTCGCGTCCGGTTTGTTGTGTCTGGCATTTGCCAGTGCACAATCCTTTGAACAACTGGCGCTGTTTCGTTTCCTGTTGGGGTTTGTCGGCGCAGGTTTTGTCATCGGTATTCGTCTGGTGGGTGAATGGTTTCCTGCACGGCAGGTGGGTCTGGCGGAAGGCATTTATGGCGGTTGGGGTAATTTCGGTGCGGCAGCAGCTGCTTTTCTGGTGCCGCTGTTAGCCTTGACGATCTTCGGTGGCCAATTCGGTTGGCGTTATGCCATCGGCACCACCGGCGTGCTCGCCATGCTCTTTGGTGGATTTTTTTATTACGCCGCGCGCAACACCCCCAAGGGCTCCACCTATTTCAAACCCAAAAAATCCGGCGGCCTGGAAGTCACCAGCAAAAAAGATTTCTGGTTTTATGTGGCGATGAATGTACCCATGTATGTTGTACTGGCGATCCTCGCCTGGAAATTATCGCCCCATGAATTGGGCTTATTAAGTTACACCACCAGTTATGTGCTCTACGGTGTTTTGCTGGCGTTATTTTTATTTCAATTTTCACAAATTTATCGCGTCAACAAAGACATGCTGAAAAACGGCGCGCCGCAGCACGATAAATATGAATTCAAACAAGTGGCGATTTTAAACTGGGCGTACTTTGTGACCTTCGGTTCCGAGTTGGCGGTGGTGTCGGTATTGCCCGCGTTTTTTCTGGAAACCTTTACCAATTTGTCATTGGCGCAGGCGAGTATGCTGGGTGGTTCGTTTGCGATTATGAATCTGGTGGCGCGCCCCGGTGGCGGTTGGTTCAGTGACCGCTTCGGGCGCCGCCGTTCCATGTCGATTATCCTCGCCGGTGTGGCGGTCGGTTATTTATTGATGTCACAAATCACCGCGACCTGGCCGTTATTTTTTGCGTTCGCGGCGGTGATTATTTGTTCGCTGTTTGTACAAGCTGGTTGCGGCGCGGTATTTGCGATGGTGCCTTTGGTCAAGCGGCGTATGACGGGCCAGATTGCAGGCATGACCGGTGCTTATGGTAATGTGGGTGGCGTGACCTTTTTGACGGTATACAGTTTTGTGGATATCGGTACTTTCTTTTTGATTATCACGGCAACGGCAATTACGGTGCTCGGGTTTGTGCAATTTTTAAAAGAACCGCAAGGGCATATGACGGAAGTAATGGCGGATGGGAGTGTGCAGCAGATTGAGTTGACCTAAGCAATTTATGGAACATTTGCAGTCGGCGTTGCAGATTCGGTTTGCGCAGCGCAGTGAGGCGGGACGCAAACCGGAGAATCAGGATACGGTAGGCGCACGCCTGCCGGACGGCGCCGCACTGACCAGCAAAGGCATCGCCATCGCAATTGCCGATGGCGTCAGCAGCAGTGAAGCGGCGCGCGAGGCAAGCCAGACGGCCATCACCGGTTTTCTTACCGACTATTACGCCACGCCGGACACCTGGCGCACGCAGCAATCGGCGGTGCGCGTGATTCAATCGCTCAACAGCAGTTTGTGGGGCCGCAGCCAGAACAGCGTGTATGGCGAAGGCTATCTCAGTACCTTTTCGGCGCTGATTCTCAAAGGCGACAGCGGTTTTATTTTTCATGTGGGTGACACGCGCGTGTATCGCCTGCGCGATGGTTCGCTCGAACCACTTACCCGCGACCACACCCAACGCATTGATCGCACCACGAATTATTTAAGCCGCGCGCTGGGTGCTGATCCGTCATTGGAGATTGATATGCACACCGTGGAATTGCAGGTGGGCGACTTGTTTATCCTGACCTGCGACGGCATCCACGAGGCGATTCCCACCAACGAATTTTCCGCGTTGATTCAGCAACACCGCGATGACCTTGAGCACTTGTGCAGCGCGGCTATCGCGGCAGCCCTGCAACACAACAGTGATGACAACCTCAGCATTCAGGTGGCGTGTATCGAGCAACTGGGCAGCGCCAGCCAGACAGATGCGATGCAGGTGTTGTCGCGCTTGCCGTTTCCGCCCTTGTTATCACCCGGCCAGCAAATCGATGGGCTGACGGTGAAAAAAATCCTGCACGAATCCAATCGCAGTCAGGTGTATCTGGTCAGCGATGAAAAAAATCAGTTGCTGGTGATGAAGACGCCTTCGGTAATTTTTCAGGATGACCCCGCGTACATCGAACGCTTTGCCTTGGAATCCTGGGTTGGTGCGCGCATTCAAAGCCCGCACGTCGCGCGCGTGGTAACACCGCCAGCGGCGCGCTCCTGTTTGTATTACCTCACCGAATATATTCCCGGCCCGACGCTCACGCAGTTGTTAAAAGAGCGCGGCACCCTGGCAATCAGTGATGCGGTGGAATTAACCGAACATCTGGCGCGTGGCATCCGTGCCTTTCATCGCAAGGAAACCCTGCACCAGGATTTAAAACCGGACAACATCGTCATCAGCAGCAAGGGCGCCATGATTGTGGATTTCGGTTCCTGTTGGGTGGCGGGCATCCAGGAGATGGGCGCGCCGTTTCTGCGCGACAAGATTCTCGGCACCCTCGATTATTCCGCACCGGAATACCGCTACGGCGGCAAGGTCGGGCCGCGTTCGGATCAGTTTTCGCTGGCGGTGTTGCTGTACGAAATGCTCACCGGCAAGTTGCCCTACGGCAACCAGTACAGCAAGGCGATGGACCTGAAAAGTTTTCAGCGCCTGACTTATACCTCCGCCATGCAATACAACCCGCTGGTGCCCAACTGGCTGGACCAGGCGCTGGAAAAAGCGCTGGATATCCATCCCAACGGTCGTTATGAAGCGCTGTCCGAATGGTTGCAGGATATCAAGCGACCTAACCCCGCCTGGCTTACGGCCAAGCAAAAGCCGCTGATGGAACGGCACCCTGAACGGGTGTGGAAGTGGATTGCGTTAGTGGGGTGGGGCTTGGCTTTGGTGATGGCGTATCTCTATTTTTAACGGTGGTGTCGGATTACGGCGCTGACGCGCCTAATGCGACCTACGAGAGCGAATTCCCTGTCGGATTACGGCGCGGTGCGCCTAATGCGACCTACGGGCGACATTGGCGATATTCATGTAGGTCGGATTAGCGTTAGCGTAATCCGACATGTTTCCTTGCCCGGTTGTCGGATTACGCTGCGCTAATCCGACCTACGTATACCCTCCACATCGCATCTGCATCCAGCACCGCACCTATGTCACCCATCGCACTGAGTTTCACCAGAGCCTATTAGATACTGCGGACGCCGGCGGCGGCTTCTGCGCGCCATTTCCGTGTAATCACAGGACTTTAAGGGAGATGGCATCCTGATGCTTTGGTTTCTCGTGCTGCATATCATCGCACTGCTGTTCTGGTGTGCAGCCCTGCTGTACCTGCCGGCATTAATTGCATCCAATACCCGCGAAAAACTGGATATCCGCGAGTTGCGTTATGAACACAATGCCGTCGCCCGGTACGTGTTTGTGCGTATCGCAACACCGGCGGCGCTGCTGGCGATCATTGCCGGCACCCTCGTGTTTCTGATCAACCGCACGATAGAGGTCTGGTTGATTGCCAAGTTAACGCTCGTCACAGGCCTGGTGATCTGCCACGCCTTTAGCGGGCTGCTGATCCTGCGCGCAGAGCATCAGAGCGAGCGGCGCGTTCATTTCTGGTGTTGCCTGCTGGGCAGCATCCTCTGTGTATTGATGACCTTGATTGTGTGGATGGTGCTCGCCAAACCCATGCGGGGAGAATGGGTGTGAATCAGCCCTTACAACAGCCCCGGCGGCTCCTCGACCTCAACCCCTACGGCGTGTTCGTACACCAGGCGTCCGCCCAGGTAACTGGCGCTGGCGATCAGCACACCGGTGAGGAACGACAAATACACCCCCCATGGCAGGATGTTTACATCCGCGGCGTCCAGGCGGAACAGCCAGTTGAGCGAGGCAAGGGACAACAGCATCACCGCCAGGATCGCGTGGCACCAGGCGGTGATCAGGCGGCGGATCTGACTCACGCTGAGCAGATCAATCAAACCCGCAAAACCGGAAACCCAGCCACCCAATGCACCGATGCCAGCCAACCAGAGGCTGGCGCGAGCCCAGAAATAATCACCGCTGACGATGTACGCCAGGTCGGTGGCAATCAGCCCCAACAGGGCCGCCACCGGAAAGTGGATCAGCATCGGGTGAATCGGATGACCGCGAATGGCCATGCGACTGTTGATGGCTTCGAGCGCCATGGGTTGCCTCCTGCGGCGAAAAAGTTGGCGGAACAGATGCTGGCCATCCTAGCGCGCGACGCGGCGCCCACTCCGTGCGCCAGCATCCACTGGCTCGCAGCCGCTTGCCCAGGCGTCGCCGGAAGGGCCGGGCTGGCACTTACCGGCCTCTGCCTGACAGCCTGTTCCGGCCCTTATTCTGCCCTCGATCCGGCCAGCGGTAGTGCTCAGGCGGTGGCCATCTTGTGGTGGAGCATGTTTGCCTTCGCGGCGCTGGTGTTGCTATGCGTGCTCGGCTCCTGGCTTTATGCGATCCGTCGCACCGGCGAGCCGGGTAACGACCCGGACGAACAGCGGGCGCAACGCCGCTGGATTATCGGCGGCGGTCTGGTGCTACCCACGGCGAGCATCGTGATGTTGCTGGCTTTCGGCATCCCTATCGGCCACCGCATGTTGCCGCTACCACCGGAAACCGGCGAAGCGCTGGTGATTGAGGTAACCGGCCACCAGTGGTGGTGGGAGGTGCGCTATCCCGACACCGGCATCAGCCTGCGCAACGAAATTCATATTCCCGTCGGCCAACCGGTGGATATCCATCTCACCACCGCCGACGTGATTCATGCCTTTTGGGTGCCACGTCTGGGTGGCAAGCTCGACACCATCCCCGGCCGCACCAATGTGCTGCGCCTGCAAGCGGACCGCCCCGGCAGCTATCGCGGCCAGTGCGCCGAATTCTGCGGGGTGAACCACGCCCATATGCAATTTACTGTCGAAGCCCATCCCACAGAGGCGTTCGACCAATGGCTGGAGGCCCGTACCCGTGACTGAGAAACGTGTATCGACGGAAGAGCTTGATCGCCGCTTGGCCCGGATTTGGGACAACCCGCCCGGCTGGGGCACGTTATCGGCGGTAAACCACACCACCGTGGGGCTGCGTTTTATCGTCACTGGCATTGTGTTCTTCCTGATCGGCGGCGTGCTGGCGATGATCCTGCGCACCCAACTGGCGCTACCCAACCAGAACATCGTCAGTGCCGACACCTATAACCAGATCTTCACCATGCACGGCACGGTGATGATGTTCCTGTTCGCCATCCCGGTGCTGGAGGGGCTGGCGATGTACATGATCCCCAAGATGCTCGGCGCACGGGATCTGGTGTTTCCGCGCATCAGCTCGCTGGGTTACTACTGCTATCTGTTCGGCGGTGTAATCATCCTATCCAGCCTGGTGCTGGAGATGGCGCCGGATGCGGGCTGGTTTATGTATACCCCGTTGAGCGACAAGAATTTCTCTCCCGGCAAAGGGCCGGATTTCTGGCTGCTGGGCATCACCTTTGTGGAGATCTCGGCCATGTCTGCGGGCATCGAACTGGTGGTGTCGATCCTGCGCACCCGGGCGCCGGGCATGACCCTGGGCAAGATGCCGATCTTCGCCTGGTACATCCTCGCCATGTCGCTGATGATCATCTTCGGCTTCCCGCCCCTGATCCTTGCCAGCATCCTGCTGGAGCTGGAACGGGCAGCGGGCTTTGCGTTCTTCGATGTGAGTCGCGGTGGCGACCCTTTGCTCTGGCAGCATTTGTTCTGGCTGTTCGGCCACCCGGAGGTGTACATCATCTTCCTGCCAGCGGCGGGCATCGTCTCGACCCTGATCCCGGTATTTGCCCGGCGGCCTCTGGTGGGTTACCGCTGGATCGTACTGGCCATCATCCTGATGGGCTTTATCAGCTTCGGCCTGTGGGTCCACCACATGTTTACCGTGGGCATTCCGCATCTCGCCCAGGCATTTTTCTCGGTGGCCAGCATGCTGGTGGCCATCCCCACCGCGATCCAGATCTTCGCCTGGCTGGCCACGCTATGGAGCGGGCGGGTGGTGTTTGCCCTGCCGATGTTGTGGATCATCGGCTTCCTGGTGATCTTCGTTGCCGGCGGTCTGACCGGCGTGATGCTGGCGCTGGTGCCGTTTAACTGGCAGGTGCACGACACCCATTTTGTGGTGGCTCATATGCACTATGTGCTGGTGGGCGGGATGCTGTTTCCGCTGATTGCCGGGTTTTATTACTGGCTGCCGCACCTGTCCGGGCGGATGCCTTCGGAGAAACTGGGACGCTGGGGCTTCTGGCTGACCTTTATCGGCTTCAACGCCACCTTCCTGCTGATGCACGTCACCGGCCTGATGGGCATGCCGCGCCGGATTTACACCTACGATACCGGGTTGGGCTGGGACTGGCTGAACCTCTTGTCATCGGTAGGCGGGTTTGTGATGGCAGCTGGGATTGCCATGATCCTGGTGGATATCGCCCTGCATTTTCGCTTCGGTCGTAAAGCCGAACCCAACCCCTGGGGTGCGGATACCCTGGAGTGGGCCATCTCTATGCCGCCCAGTTCCTACAACTTCGCCAGCATCCCGGAGGCGCACACCCGCCACCCGCTGTGGGATCACCCGGATTTACCGCGCACGATTCCTGCCGGTGAGCATCATCTGGCCACCTTTGAACATGGGCGGCGCGAAACCTGCGGTATTGACGCCATCACCGGCAAGATGAAAGAGATCGTACACCTGCCCACCAACTCCTGGCTGCCCTTGCAGGTGGCGCTCATCCTGGCGGTGCTATGCCTCAGCTTGTTAGTAGGCGCTTACACACTCGCGTTGGTGGCGGTGATTGGTGCGCTGGTGTTTATCCTGCGCTGGAGCTGGCATAACGGCGCGCATCCGGTCGCGGAGCCGGTACGTGCTGACGACCCGACAGACCCACCCTTACATTCGCGTACCACTAACGGCCCCGGCCTGTGGGGCATGGTGGTGAGCTTGATGGCAAACGGCGCGCTCTACCTGTCGCTCGTGTTCGGTTGGTTTTACCTGTGGACGGTTGCGCCTAACTGGTCCGTCCCGGCAGAAAACCCGGTCGCCTGGCTGCCGCTGCTGATCAGTGGCAGCTTACTCACTCTTGCCACCTGGTGGTTTAACCGACTCACGGCGCGGTTGAGCCGTGGCCAGGCAGGAGGACTGGAAAACGGGTTATGGCTGGCGGCATTCCTGAGTCTGTTACATGTGGGCAGCCTGCTGTGGGTATTGCTGGCGGCGGCCCTGCAACCCCTGCGCCTAGCCCACGATGCGGTGCTGTTGGTGATGCTGATTTACCTGATGATCCACAGCGGCCTGTTGCCGATCCTCACGGCCATGCAGGCCCTGCGGGTCCGCCTGGGTTATGTGGGTGCCGGGCTGCCCTATGAACCGGTGGTGCTGCGTCCTTTCTGGATTTACTCCCTGGGTATCTTCTGGGCGAGCTGCGCGGCCTTTCTTTTACTTCCCGTCAGTTGGGGAGGTGCATGATGCATGTGATTGTTCATCCCATTCAGATGGCCATGGGCTTCATCATCTGGAGCGTCTGGTTTGTTGTGGTGTACGGCGGTATGTCGGTGGCCTGTGCGGTGTCGCCCCCCTCGGTGAGGCAGGGCAATGTCACCTGGATCAACGCGGTGCTGCTGGGCATTACTCTCTTTACCACCTTGTTCCTGCTCGGCCTGGCTTACCGCTGCTGGCGAGCGCGGCCCACTACCGATAACCGCCAGTTTGTGGTGTGGGTCGCCTTTGCCGGTTACCTCACCGCCGCTATCGCCACCTTTGCGGTCGGCCTGCCGATCCTGGGCTTGCCCCCGTGCTTGTAACGCGGGCCCTGGCCTGGCTTGCTCCCTTGCTATTGATGGAGCCGGCCCTGGCGCATAGCCCGGTCAGCGGCACCGGCAGTGAGCGTATCGCCGGCGTGCTGAGTGCTGGCGTGCTGGCGGGCTTCTGGCTGATCTACCTGATCGGTGCGCGGCGCCGGCCCGCCCGGCGGTTTAAAAGCCTCTGGTTTCATTTGGCCACCCTGATGTGCGCCGCAGCCTTGCTCGGCCCCCTGGACCATTGGGCCGAAACCAGCACCGCCGCCCACATGACCCAGCACATGTTGCTGCTGGTGATCATCGCCCCCTGCTGGGTCGTCAGCCGCCCCCTGGCACAAATCGTTGCCGGCAGCGGGCGGTTGCTCGTCTGGGGCTGGAAGCCGATGCTGAAACTTACCCGTCACCCGATGCTGGTGGCCTACCTGCAAGGGGCGGTGATCTGGTTCTGGCACACGCCTTACTTCTACATGCTGGCAGTCAACGACCCCTGGTGGCATGTGCTGGAACACAGTTGCTTTCTGTTAGCTGCCGGACTCTTCTGGTGGGCGATCTTGCGCAATCGCCGCCGCCACGCGCCCTGGGCCTTGCTGGCGCTGTTGTTTACCCTGATGCACACCGGCTTTCTCGGCGCCGTCCTGACCTTTGCCCGCGCACCGCTCTACGGCGAAGCGCGCAGCCTGATGGACCAGCAATTGGCGGGCTTGATCATGTGGGTGCCGGGGGCGATTCCGTACCTGATAGCCGCCGTATGGATCGGCCACGGCTGGTATCAGCAACTGGTGGGGCGGGCAGAGGAGGAGCGTCCCACAGAACCTTCGACCGACTGATCCCGCCGGTCATCACCCGGTGGCAATCGGGTGCGCCAGTCACTACTATGGCGACATCCCCTGTGTTCATAAGGACGCCCCACGATGAACCCCCTGCCCCCGTCACCGCGCGATGCGCTGGTGGAATTGATTGAACAGGGCGCGCTGCCCGCAGAACAGATTCCGGCAGCCCTGCAACTCACCCGCCTGCATCCCTCGCTAACCGACTGGCGTCACTTTATTGATAAGTTGCTGCTGTGGCTCGGCAGTTTGGCCATCACCTTCGCGCTGCTATTTTTTATCGCCTACAACTGGACCGACCTCGGCCGCTTTGCCAAATTTGCTCTGGTACAGGCATTTATGGTGTTGGGGATCGCGGCCTATTGGCGCTGGCACCGCGACGCCCTGATCGGCAAGGTCGCGCTGCTGGTCACCTGCATCGGCCTCGGGGTTTTGCTCGCGCTCTACGGCCAGACCTATCAGACCGGCGCCGATCCCTGGCAGTTATTTTTTAACTGGGCACTGCTGATGTTGCCCTGGGCGTTGATCGCGCGCTTTCCTGCCATCTGGATACTGTGGCTCGCATTGATCAACCTCAGCGGCGTGTTGTACTACCGCACCTTTGATGGCCTCTGGGGTTTTATGTTGTGGTCCGACATCGGGCTCTATTGGTTATTGCTAGCGATTAATATGCCTGCGCTGATCGTGTGGGAATTGCTAAGCAAAAAATTATCCTGGCTTGACGAAGCCTGGGCCGTGCGATTGATTGCTGTGGGTTGTGGCATTCCCGCTACCTGGCTCGCGCTGCATAACATCTTTGACAATGCAGAGACACTCTGGCCAATGCTCGCCTGGTTAGTATTTTCGGCAGGATTATTCTTCTATTACCGCAAAATCAACGTCGATGTCTTTATGCTCGCCGGCGGTTGCTTGTCCGCTATTGTGGTGATCGTTGCTTTTTTCGCGAACTTTTTATCCAGCGGTATAGATGAAGCCGGCATATTTTTATTATTGGCATTACTGATTATCGGTTTAACCAGTGTTGCAGCCATGTGGTTGCGTAGCGTCCAGAGGGAGCAACAGGTATGAATCGGGACACACAACATCTGTGGACGCAATTGCTCACCGCCGGATTAGTGGACGGTGAGTTGCCCGCGCGCGATGACATGTCATCCCCTTGGTACATCAAAGTTCTACTGGCTTTTTCCGGCTGGCTGGCCGCCGTATTCCTGATGGCATTTTTAGCGCTCGGTATCGAGATCATCCTGCGCGATACCAGCGCCAGCCTCATCATCGGCATGTTGATGGTCGCTGGCGCTTATGGATTACTGCGCATCCCGCGCAATGAATTTGTAGAACATCTCGCCCTGGCCATCAGCCTCGCCGGGCAAGGCTGGATTGCCTATTCATTCTTCGAACTCCTCGACGACAACACCAGCAGCATCTGGTGGCTGATCGGCATAATGCAGTGTTTGCTGGCCGGGCTGATGCCGAATTTTATCCATCGCGTTTTTTCCAGCTTTGTTGCCGCGTTGGCATTTTCCGTTGCCTTGACCTATGCGCAACTGCCGTATCTGTTCAGCAGTGTCATCCTGTTCGGTGCCGCCTGGCTGTGGCTACAAGAATTTACCTACGCGGCGCATCTGCAAAAAATTCACGCGCTGGGTTATGGCTTGGTGCTCGCATTAATAGTCCTGAAAGGCACTACCCTGTTTGGTCAGGAATTGATGATCTGGCACTACCGGTACAATGAGCAGCTGCCCCTTATTACCCCCTGGATGGGCGAAGCATTAACGGGACTGGTGGTACTGTTTTTTATCTGGCAGTTACTGCAAGGTTATTTCACCACACTGACACAACCCGCACCCTTGGTGATTTTGATCGGCACACTTGTGCTGTGCCTGGTCTCGCTCGAAGCGCGCGGCATCACCGTCGGCTTGATGATACTGCTGCTCGGCTTTGCCAACAGTAATCGCGTGTTGATGGGTTTGGGAATTATCGCGTTGCTGTTTTATATCTCTACTTACTATTACCTACTCGACACCAGCTTATTGAATAAATCGTTATCGTTGTTTGTTATTGGCGTTGTGTTACTTGCCTGGCGTTGGTCGCTGCTGAGATTTGCTCCGGTAAAGCAGGAGAAGCCCCATGAATAAAATCATTGCGCTGGTGGCATTGATCGCTGTACTCGGTATCGTGAATGCATCCATCATCGGCAAAGAAAACCATCTGGCAGAGGGGCAGGTTGTTTACCTCGAACTCGCCCCTGTAGATCCGCGTTCGTTAATGCAAGGCGATTACATGGCATTAAATTTTCGCGTTGCACAACAAGTGTATGAAGCACTGCCGAAATCGGAAGAGTATCGCGGCTGGAACCGTAACGCAGAAGCCGGTGACGGCTATGTTGTGGTCACGCTGGATGAAAAAAAGATAGGCACCTTTCAACGGCTGGACAACAGCACACCGCTCGCTGACAACGAAACCAGACTCCGCTACCGCGTGCGCAACGGTGAAGTTAAATTTGCCACCAATGCTTTCTTTTTTCAGGAAGGCCACGCGCAGGCTTATGAAGCCGCGCGTTACGGGCAATTCCGCGTCGCTGAGGACGGTGAGTTATTGTTAGCGGCGATGTTTAATGAAACCCTGGAGAGAATCCAGCCGGCGAATCAGGAATAAACGGATATGTTGGCGATCCCAATTATTTATTCAGCTAATATGATCTCCGGCAACTCTTCATCAAGAATAATTTCAATCACATTTCCATCCAGATCCAGCAGTGATGCTGAATAACCTATCTCCCGATCTGCCGGGACGATTAAAGATTTACCACCCAGCTGTATGGCTTGCTCATAGGCTGCTTTCACTTCATCCCGAGAGGCCTTCGGTAAGCTGAATATCACCTGGCTTGAACGGCTTCCCTGAGTATTAATGTGGGTAAACTCCTGAAACTGTTGCTCCGTAACAAGCACCAGCGACAACCCGGGTTGTAAATCAAACTTCGCGTATACCGGCTCCTCGTCGCCTGGACCCTTTGCAGCTAACGGCAGACCAAGCCCCTCTTGATAAAGCCGGATAGACTTATTCAGATCTTTGGTCACTACCGTAATAAAATAAAGTGCTGATTTCATTTTTATAGCTCCCATCAGGTTACTAATCGGTAAGCAGGAAGTCAGAGATTTTACTGATTCGCTCGGTCATATACGATTCCTGTCCGATAGATTAATGAATTGTTAATTGGAACTTATCAGCCAGATACTGTAAGGATTCCTGATCGCCCGTAATTTCCCACTCAAACCAATTGGTCCACTCAAACTCCAGCACGGCATCGCGTTTCTTCAACACATAGCTGTCAAAATCAATGCCCTTGTCAAAGGCTAGCAGGCTATATTCTTTAGCCACTCGCCAACCATCTGCTTTGAGTGATGTAATAATCCGATTGCCTAGTTCTGTTTCTACGTCGACAATTTTCATCGCATTATTCCTTAAGAGGAATCACTTGCAATTCTTGTAACAAATCACGCACCAACGCTATTCGCGCCGAAGGTTTTCCCCAACGCTCCCACACTTCTTCACCTTCCATATTGAGTGCATAAAGCCATACGTCATTATTTCGCTCAACATAACCCACCAGCCAAGCGAGCTCATGGGTGGGCGTAACATCGGCGGTGCCCGTTTTACCGCCGAGTCGATAGGTCGGTTTATCTTCAAGAATCATCAGATCCTTAACAATCGCCACGGACTGAGGCGAAATATCCAATTCTCCGTTATACATACGCGCCAGGAATTGCACCTGCTCATCCGCCGAAATACGCAGGCCACCGTGGAGCCAGAACTGATCTACTCCGCCGGCTATGGAGCGATTGCCATAATGAAATTGACCGAGATATGCCTGCATGCGTTCCGCGCCGATCTCCCGCGCTAATGATTGGTAATACCAATAAACCGAATGTTTGAACGCAGAGCGAAGCGTATGATCTTTTGACCAGGTGGGCGACCAAAACCCTTCTGCCGCCGTGCCGTTCCATGGAATACGATGCTCCGCACTGTCGGCCACGCCGGTGTCCAGCGCTATAAGAGCATTGGGGATTTTATAGGTTGATGCCGGAATAAAGCGCTGGCTGGCTCGTGCGGGGTTGTGTCTGATGAAATGATTTGTTGCCGGATGGTAGATGACAAAGGTAGCGTCGTCAGGATCGATACCTGCAAAATAATTATCCAGCTCGACCGCCTGTTCATATTTTTCAGGATCGTCATCTGTTACGGATTCAACAGATGATGTGCAGGCAAACAAGGGCAAGACCGTTATTATTGTTATCGATAAAAAGTGTCGCACAGTTATCTCACTTTAATAACAAGAATCAGAAGGCAGATTACTGTGCAATCCGTCCAAGTAGTCCCTGAACAATTACACCCTCAATAACCCACGAAAACCGCGGCTGCTGTAGTAAGACTGCGCACCGTTGTGATACACAAAAACCCTGCCATAACGGGAATCACCGAAGATGGCACCGCCGAGCTTTCTGATCTCCGGCGGGACTTTTAACCAGCTTGAGGTTTTTGTATCGAAGGTGCCGAGCTGTTGCAATTCCCGGTATTGTTCTTCGGTTAATATCTCTATCCCCATAGCGGTCGCCATATCGATAGCATTGTTTGCGGGCTTGTGTTCTTTTCTTGAGTCCAGTGCTTCACGGTCATAGCACACACTTCGGCGCCCCTTGGGGGTTTCTGCTGCGCAATCGTAAAAAATATATTCGCCGGTTTTTTTATCGTAACTCACCACATCCGGCTCGCCACCGGTTTGCTCCATTTCATAGAGCGAATCCAGTTTTTTGGGATTGGCTTCAAGCCTTACCTGGACCTTATCCCACGCAAGCCCTTTATGACGATTCATGTTTTCTTCAAAGCGCGCTTTTAGAATCGCCAGCAGCGCATCGCGTTCTTTTGCTTTCATGCTTTTACCTTTCTCTCGCTATTTCGTTGCCAAATACGTAAGCCAGGAATCAACCAGAATCAATGCCATTCGCCGCCTTGGGCAACGCAACCCTTTTTGGTATCAGCGAGTGTTTCCGCATCTCTTTTATAGTAATACGCCGTCATGGGCGAACCGAATAAACCTTTACAGGAGCCCTGAGCACCAGCGGGGCAGGCTGCAAGATAGGTAATCCTGGCTGGCTCCGCACCAAAGGCAACAGCCGCATTGGAAATACCTTCACACGTCTCAACAAATTGTGCTTTGGCAACGCCACCGCTTTCCATGCAATCTTTAATTTCTGTGGTTTGCCCGAGCATGGTGAAACTGCCTTCCATCAAACAGGCGTTCTCCTCTGCAAGCGCGGGGGATATCATCATGACAAGGGAAGAGGCAACGACGAATGAGCGGATAAACTGGGGCATGTAAATCTCCTTATGAGTGAAATTTTACCTACTATAGCATCACTTTATTTCAGTGGTGAAGGCGCTCAGAGCACGGCTGCTATAGGAATCCCCTTAAGAAGGTAATACCTAATAACCGAATAGAAGGTATTGACATCGACATCCATTCAAAATGCATGTCGATAAATTTATCAACATCCCTTCCAGCGCTGAAGAACCGCATGACAGCCCTACCGCTATCTCCGCGAATTACATTGGCTGCACACAACTGGTTTATAACTTGCGTGTTAAAAGTACCTGCGTTTGTCTGGCACCAGAGTAATAATATTTTCAGGAGGATTTGGCATGAAGATTTATCGTTTAGTGTCTGCTGCTGTTCTTCTTTTTGTCGCTTCGTTTTCACATGCCTATATTGTGGAGAATGTTTTAACTTTCAATAAAGTGTACAACCCAGGCCACTTCGTTACGCTGGCGCATGATATGCGGAAGTATGGCTTCGTTCCCGACGGCACCCTGCCTTCATTTACACTCAAGCTCGAAATACGTGATCCAAAAAATGCAAAGTGGGAAGATCAATGGCCGTTTTATATGGTGTCTCAAGGCCATGGATTCGATTTCGGAAGAGTTCAACCGGAAGGTTTTGTGATTAACCCGGACCCTTTCTTTATCAATGGCGAGGGTTATTCAGACGCGCGCTTTACTGTAATCGAAGGCAGCATCTGGATTGGCAGATCGATTTTGACGATGGATATAAAGCCGATACCCGCACCAAGTTCGGGTGTGTTATTGGTTGTTGGGGTGGTTGGTATGCTGTTGTTGCGGCGACGGTATAGGAACTTGGCAAACGGTAGACATTTGAATGGGTTGGTTTGATTGATTTTTGAAATGTATATTTTTACTTGGGGATTGTCGGATTACGCCTTTGGCTAATCCGACCTAGGTTTATCAATTTCAAAACAACATACTTAAGCCCAGCTAATTCCTTCTGACAGAAGATAGCTGCTGTACTCCAAGTGCAGTATGCGCCGCCTTGATGGTTCTTCAGCCTTGCTTGACGCATGCAGAATGTGAGGGCGCATTGCTAGTGCTGATAAAGCTGGCGCCTCAATAACCTCACCTTTAGTAGATGCCGTGTGACAGCAGACCCAACCGGTGGCTATTGGGCACCACCTTCAAACAACCATTCTTACGTGTTGAGCCATCCAGATGAATGCGGAACGTTATCATCGATTCCAGAACTTCCAGTGGAGGCTGAACGTGGTGCACGCCATCTTTAAAGCTCCACGGCCCCCAGCCTTCCTTTTCAAACGTTGAAGATACCGCTACCGTTTTATCCTGATGCCAGGTTACAAGCCAATTATTGTTAAAGGACTTATCGAAAAGAATCGCTCTAACCAAATGAGGGCAGCCTGATAAGTATCTTGATGCTTGAGCTAAAAGATAGTCGGATGAAGCCAGCGTGGCGATTACATTAAATTTCTTATCTGCGTTTCGAATTCCGCCACCTTGAGCATTTAACAGCGGTTGATTTACTTCCTCGATAATCGCAGCAGCCGTATCTGAATCAATGAAGTTTTGTAGCAGCTCAAAGCCAGATTGAAGTAATGTCATAGGACAAAAACCTGTGCAGTGGTACATAACGGTTATGTAAAGCACATACTATATTCCAGGCAGTAGCTTGCTATCTAATATTGAGCCTCAATCCATACAACTCTATTTTTTATCTTTTCTACAAGACAAATAAATCCGCCCCCGGCATCCCCTTTTATGTTGAAAGCTATCCAATAATTTAGATCATTCTCATAAACATGAGCTTTAGCGCGAGGAGTACCAATGTTCCAATCAACTAAGAATTCGTTGTTTTCGATACTTACTGATGCATCCAAACAACCCTCTATTGCGCGATACACTGGCGACGATATCTCTTGAACAACAGTCGCATGCACTTTACAAACGCCTCCGCTTGCATATAACTCATCAGGATGATCCGAACAAATTTGTATGTCAGCCGTATCAGCCATAGCTTTTGAGAAAATAATCAGACAGAGAGATAGTCCAAAAAGCAAACCGTAGAAAAACTTTAATTTATTCATTTATATTGCCCAAAGTTTAAACTCTGCTTGACTACATCGCTCTACTTTTATTAGCCAACTGTTAAGTTTTTTAAATAAGGAAATAATGAAGTGATCTAATTAGACCACTTCAGGTAGTTAAGCTTGCTTATTTTCACTGCAATAAACTTTCTAAATATTTCTCTAGCTCATAAAAACTGTTTGGTGGATTATTTGTAGACACCGAGAGAAATGGACCTAGCCCATAATCAGTTAATATGTACCAGCCTGTTCCGTCCATTACAATTACCTCGACTCCTGCCTGTTCTTCTTGAATTGATTCTTTTACATCGGCTACAGCTAATTTTCTAATTTCTTTTTCTTGTGCGGTAGTTAATGTTTTCTTTAATTTTTCCTTTCTTTTTCCCCAGTTATAACCACCAGCTCCACTATATGCTCTAAGGATTAAAGAGTTAGCGACTACTTCATATTCTTTAGGGGCAGAAAAACTAGGAGCAACAGACAGATAAAAACTTGGGCTGCCTTCATAAAAACGCTGGCCAGTTTTAGTTTGGTATGGTGCACATGAACTGAGCATCACAACCAAAAGCATAGTTATACTTAATTTCATATATTTGCTTAATGCCCCACTGCCTTGGCTTGTTAGCTGATTTTCTTAAGGTCATCCCTTAATTCTAGGGCCCTTGGCTTACCGATATTTCTTGCTAAACCCAAAAAAGATAAAAACTGAATGAAGCGCCATGCTGGATCACATTGACCACGTTCGATACCGATGCGAGCCGACTCTGGAAACGCATGGTGATTGTTATGCCAGCACTCCCCGTAAGTAAGCAGGCCTAAACCGGGAATGTTCGATGCCTGAACAGAGGCATTTTTAACTCGCCATTTTCCAGGGCCTGGGTTGTGGCAAAAGTACGTAATAGACCAATGACCAACGACGCTAACGGACACCCTTACAAAGATTCCCCATACTACAAACGCCCAACCGCCGATCAAATACAGTATTACTGCAAGTAGAAGCTGGTGGTACCGCCAAGTAGACTCAAGACACTGGTAGAACCTATCTGAGAGATACTTAGCTTCGATATTTACAGTAGGCGGATGTTTAAATACAAACTTTGATGTTAGCTGCCACCACACGTCAAGGAAGTAACCCCGCTTGTGGGAGAAAAAGTCATGACATTCTGCCTTACGTTGCGCCCAATCCCTTATGTCATGAATTCTTATGATTCCGTATGGCCCCGACATACCCACAAGAACACCTATATAAATGAGCAGCTTTTCCAAAAGCGGGTGGCACTCATAGGTTCGGTGAATCATCATACGATGCATTCCCGCGCTATGACCTATAAGGAGTGAAAAGTAAGTTAAAACCAAGAACAAAATAAACGCGTCAATACTGAAAGTAAGCGGAGCAAAAACTACCGCAGCACTGATCATTCCAAGATTCCATACAAGTTTAGGCAGGTCATATACAACACGACCTTCGACCGGGCTTGCTCCTCGGTCATCAACTCTTAGAACTGGTTCCATCATTGTTCTATGCTCATTCAGTTAACGTTCGGTTCAACCGCAGCTTGTAAGTGGCGCTTTACGATGACCTTCGCGCAGCGATTTGCTAAATGCGCTGCTTACAAACTGTGGAGCGTAAGCGCGAAACGCTGGAGCGGTATTGCGACCGCTTGCTATGTGATTGCAGTCGGCACCGAACCGGTTTCATTACTGCATTCAATAATTATATGTTGCGGCATATTTTCATAGGTTAGGACGCATGGCAAACCTATTGCCTGTGAAAAATAAGCCATAAACTCCAATACGATATTTAGCGAAGATTGATCAGTTACTTCTTTAGGTGAAATATCTAATTCGATTTCTTCTTCCACGAAGAAGTGGCAGTTAAAGCTAACCCCCTCTTTTTCTATGTCGAGCATTAGCGAAGAGTTTTCTTTTTCAGCAAAAATACTTTCAATATTCATTAGAATTTCACAGGGCTCGCCATTTTTATAAAGAGAGTAGCGAAAGACGGATTCAGGTACAGCTTCAAGAAATAACTTCCAGTTTTCAATGTTTGAACCGAAGAAATATAAGTCTCTCAAACTGCCGTCGGCAATAAAACTTTCCTTAACTTGGTTCCATATGATGGTCACAGTGGATTCTCACATAACGCCTTTAGGGCGGACTTGTAGCCGCGAAGCGGGGAAAGGCCGTCCCAGCCCTGAAGGGGCGATAACAGCCGCTTGTTAGATTTTTTCACGATAGTGTGGCAGAGTTTCAAGGTAGTTTCGAAGTCCAATGTTGCCTTGGAAAATTTTACCTCGCTTGAGAATTGAATCTATATCCGCTGAATCAATAGGATCTTCTTTTCCATCTGGCCACTTTGCAAAGTCATGAATAATGATTGCAGAACTTGGTTCTATTCCTAACTGTCTTTGGGGCCTTAACCGTTCACTGTAATAATCCAACAATAGAGGTCTCGAAGTATTAAGGCAAACGTGAAATTTATGCCGCCAATACTCTTCCTGTTCCTCACAAACTAGCTGGTGGTCCTTGCACTTTATCAATTCCTTTAGCCGTCTGTACTGCTCAATATGTCTCGCAGCCGTTAACCAATTAAGGCGATCGGGGGCAGGAGGTTGAATTTCTTGGCCACCATTAGAAAGTGCTTCATATGCACGCTCTAACGAGAGTGTAGCTTGATCCAAAAATTTCTGGCTTTTCTGCGTTCGCCAAGGAAAGTAAATTGCTGCTGCCGCAGCGAAAGCGGAAACCCCAGCAAACAGCGTGCTTAATGTAGAAATCCACTCAATTTGTGGCATAAACGCTCCGAATAAATCTGACGCCGCTCATAACCGGCGGCAGCGAAGCCGTGAAGGCCGCCCCAGCCCCGAAGGGGCGACAACAGCCGTTTGTTATGCGATACGCGGATGTCACTCTAGATTACTCCACGCTCTCACGAACTTTAACAGCATCTGCGGTGTCACTTCTGGATTGAGCAAATAAAGCGTCTGGATACATTTGAAGGTGGCTTCTGAATACAAAAGCCGGTTCTGGACATAGTCATCCTCAAGCGCCTGCTCTAGATGATCTGGTAGCTCATAATTCCAAGAGCGCTCTGCATACTCTGCCTTAAGCTCAATATCGGTTGCCAACTTAATGCCCGTGAAAAATAGTGGGTTCTATACTTTGGTAATCTTTCATGAACTAACGATCTTGAAGATACTTGCCGCATAACGCTGCCAGCACGCACGGCTCAGAAGGCGAATCCACAAAGGAAAAGCCGTCGCTGTGCCTAGCCGGTAGCTAAAGGCAAAATGCTTTTTCCACCCATTCATCATGCTCAAATGGGCCATGTATGGACTTAAAGCAGCCTCGACTTTCGTCGATGTTTCTGCCCAGATTTGTAGCTACCCAATCAACGGTACAGATAACCTTGTTGGCTTCCAAGATTACACCTTTGATTATGCCTAAGTGAAAAATTTTAATACCAGTTTGACCGCCCCCTTTCATACGCTTAATGGCAATTCGATCACCTGATTTCATTTCTGATGCTTTCTTGTATTGTGCAGGTTGATCGTCTTCCTCCCAGCCAAGCATCCAAATACCTTGCTCAATAAACTTCTTATCTTGGTGCTCAGTACCACCCCAAGAAGCACCTACAACCCAGTAGTTTGGCATTTCATTCTCCGATATAGTTTTACTGCATAACACCCTTGTTCAGCGGCAGCCTTGGGGGCGCGAAGCGCTCTAAAGGCTGTCCGATGGAGGCACCGAAGGTGCCGCAATGTACTGGAACAGATTGTTATGCTCTGCCATCAATTTTCTTCGCTATCTCCGCTAACATAAGTGCGGGTAGATTCTTTTGTGCCCTACTCCAATCCCACTCTTTGAATTCCTTCTCCATCTCAGCAACCCAAGATGCAAATTCCTTTGATTTTGGGCTCAAAATTCTAATAAAGTTAAATTTTGATTCAATATCAATAAATGAATACATTTCTAAGCAAGTCTCAGAATTTATTTTACCAACAGTATCAATAAAAGCTCCACAATCGTAAGCTGTTTGGCAAATAGAGTTTGTCCAAGAAAAGGCTATCGATCCGTATTTACTGCTTACTTTAAAGTAGCTTTTTCTCGGGTTTATCGCCTCAATGGCGTAACCTTTTGGCAAAAACAAACCCTCTTCAACTTTCAATTCAGAAGTAACAAATTTGTTTTCTTTCAAGCTATCAGGCAAAGAGCCGCAAGGCGTCTTAACTGATCCTTTGATTCGATATGAGCAGGGGTTTAACAGTCGACACACCAAAACCATTTGCACTACATCATCTATAAATTTACTAGCATCCGAACCTATAAACTTCATAAGCCTCGCATTTGATCCTATATGGTTCTGGTGTGGCTCATCTAGACGATTATACAAAACTCTCGCATTGACACTAGACATGCAATGAGGGATGTCAATAAATGTATTATTGCTTTTGTCAAACGCAAATAGCATTTTTATCTTATGGCTTGTACTGGACAGCGAACGGGTCAGAACCAAGTAGGCTAGAAGAGCACTTACAAAAAGAGAAGCAGAGACAATAACTATATAGGGTATAGCGTGCTCCTTGTAAGCTTCAGTGAAAACGATGTTTGAAATAGAGCTGACAAGAAATGAGATCAGTATAATTACCAACAACAAGATAATTGATTCTTTTTTTGCAGATTTTAATTTGTCGTACATATGAGAAGATTATCCTTGTAAACATAACATCTGTATATCGCGCATGCTCGATATCAACCTAACCTGATTTCTCGATACTTTATTTAACCATTTGATTTAAAAGGCAGAACATCAAGAAATCACCATATCTTTCAAGGCAAAAACGCGCATGCCCATTTTGTCGCTAGCAGATGCGCGTTATCCCACCCACTCAATACCTTAAGTTATTGACTATAGAAGACTTTGCCCTATTGGCAAGTTGCTAGACGCGCATCCAGCGGAATGTAAACGCGCAAGAACTTATATAGTTGGTCAATATACCGCCCAAATATGCAATACAAAATAACTGCACATTACAGAGCACGACCAGAAAACCGGGATCAATCAGGAAGGAAAGTATGTCTAGCGGAAACGCAAGCAAGGAACTTACAAACAAAAACCTGAGCCAGCAAAGCCAGCCCAGGCAAAACACAATTAACGCGGGGTCAGTTTCAGCATCACCACATCGTGCGCAGGAATCTTAAGTTTTAACGGTTTGGTGGTATCGCCTTTGTTGCCTTTCCACAAATCAACCCAGTTGAATTTTTCGTTTCTGAAATCGATCTGGTAATTAAAGATATCGTCTTTCAGTTCGTAGTAGTGCAGCCAGTCGTGGGTGTAGTTGAGTGGGGTGTTGCCGCGGTTTAAAAACAGAAAAGCCCACTCTTTATTGGCCAGCGGTTTGGCGAATACCATCAGGTCGCCGCCGTGGATGTATTTCATGGCTTGTACGCCGAGCTTGTCCTGGTTGATGGCGATAACGTTTTTGTTGGTGAGGATTTTGCGCGTGGTGTCGCTCATGTTGCGCAGGTCGTTGCCGGCAATGAGCGGTGAATTCATGATGGCCCAGAGTGAAAAGTGTGAGCGGTCCTGGGCTTCGGTCATGCCGTTGCCAACTTCCATCATGTCCATGTCGTTCCAGTGGCCGGGGCCGGCGAATTTGCGCAGTTTTTCCTGTTTGTCGAGGATCGGTAATACGCCCCAAGATGACCAGGAGCCGTGGTTGAGTTCGCAGTCCCAGCAGGGGTAAATGTCGCCGGTGGTGCGCCAGGCGTGGCCGACATCTTTCGCCCAGTCCCAGGGTTTGTTGTCGCCCCATTCGCAGATGCTGAACAGTACCGGGCGGCCGGCGGTGTGCAGTGCGTCGCGCATGGTGGTGTAGGCGCCGATGGGGTTAATGTTTTCGGTATCGCACCAGTCGTATTTCAAATAATCGATGCCCCACTCGGCGTAGGTGAGTGCGTCCTGGTATTCGTGGCCACGGCTGCCGGGGTAGCCGGCGCAGGTGGTGTTGCCGGCGTCGGAGTAGATGCCGATCTTCAAGCCTTTTGAGTGGACGTAATCGGCCAGGGCTTTCATGCCGGAGGGGAAGCGTTCTTTGTTGACCTGGATCTTGCCGTCTTTGTCGCGCTCGCCGTGCCAGCAGTCGTCGATGTTGATGTATTCGTAGCCCGCGTCTTTCATGCCGGATGCGACCATGGCATCGGCCATTTCGCGAATTAATTTTTCGTTTACATCACACGCAAAAGTGTTCCAGCTGTTCCAGCCCAGTGGTGGTGTTTGGCCGAGTTCTTCAAACTTTTTGGCGGACGCATTGGCGCCGAAGGTCATCGCTAGCAATGCGATGGAGAGCAGTGTGGTGGTCTTAATCAACCGGAGCATAGTCTTTCCTCTATTGTCGTTCTTGAAGCGTTAGTTATTATCAAATAATACATATCATATAAATTAATTCGGCGAATAAAAAACCGCAACAAAGGTTACGGTTTTTTACATTGGCATCGGGTAAAACCGAATGCTGATGTGGCAAAAAAATTATTGCTTGGTGTTGATATCTTTCATCGCATCGGCGTGGGCTTTAATCACGGCCAGGGTCGTGGTGTCACCATCAAACACGGAATTCAAACCTTGCGGTTCCTGCGGTGGGTCGCCGACAAAGTCGTCGCCTTCTTTCCACATAAAATCGTCATTCTCCGTGCGGCCATAACCACCCCAAGCCCAGAAGTTCATACCGGCAATAGCGTCGCCAGCACCGGCGCGGGTGCGCAGCAAATTGAAAATTTCTGCGTAAAAGCGGTCGCGATAAACGGTAGTGGAGTCAGTGGTGAAACTGCCGTTGTCGCGTTCGATACCGAATTCTTCCAACACAATCGGCTTGTTCATCTGGTTGGCCACATCAATGTGTTGATTGATGTAATCCTTCGCGGTGGCTAACGCGGAGCTAAAGGTTTCGTCAGGATTTTTCGCGTCGTACCAGCCCCAGTTTTTTACCCACATATGAAAGGTCAGGTAATCCACGTATTCACTTTTGTGGGAATCGATAAATAACTCCATATCGCGGAGTGCGCCCATGGAACCTTCGTTACCGGTGCTCACCAGCTGGTTGGGGGCGAGGCCGTCAATATATTTTGCGGTGTCGTGAATCCAGTTTTTAAATGCGTCGAAATTTGCGCGACCATCAGCATCGCTGCCGGGGCGCGGCTCGTTGGCGAGTTGCCAGGACATGATGGTCGGGTCTTCGCTGTAGCGCTTGCCGTTGATAGTATTTTTGCGGGTGATGAGGGCTTTGATCACATCGCGATACAGTTTTTGCGCTTCTTCAATGCGGTAAAAACTCGCGGAGTTTTCCATGAAGGGATTCCATTCATTGGTTACGTCCGGGTCGAATACCGGCTTGCCGGTAAACCACGCCACATACTGTGACATGCCGCCAGACCACTGCCAGAAGTTATTCAGATATAAGATCGCGGTCATATCGCGCTTGGCCATTTCGTCGAGCAGAAAATCCATACCGGCCAGCAAGGTTTCATCGTATTCGCCCGGCGCCTTGATGATGGCCGGACGCACCGCGCGCATTAATTCACTGCTTTCGGATACCGCCAGTACACGCAAATTATTGATGCCGGTTTGCTTTAACAAATCCAGTTCTTTGATCAAACGTTCGCGGTCACCAACCTCGCCCGCCGAACCCAGGTAACCGCCGTACCAGAAGTTGGTACCGATCACGTAATAGGGTTGGCCGTTACGTAAAAAGTGGTGACCGTCCACGGTTACAAAGGGGCTGTTGGTTTCGGCCGGTTCGTCCGGGTTTTGCAACGCCGGGGAAGACGCCTGCACGTTTTCGCTCGGCGCGGGCGCTTCCTGTTTACTGCAACCCAGCAGCAGAGCAATGCACAGCGCCGCCAGGCATGTGAAGTTGTTGTTGATTTTTTTCATGGATCACCTCGTGCGAATGGAATAGCGGCTACGCGCTATCCAATCTTTTTTATAAAATTAATCGCTTCCAGCATCGCACGGCCATTGTGATACGGGCCTTTCCAGAAGCCGACTTTGTAGGCTTCTTCATCGTGATCGCTATCCAGGGTGGATAACCACAACCACTCACCGTGCTGGCTGTCGCGTTGATACTGTTTGATAAAAGCCCAGACATTTTTTGCCACCGTCAGGTAGCGTTCGTCGCGGGTCAGCGTATAGACATTGAGAAAACCCACCAGTGCCTCGGCTTGTACCCACCAGACACGCTCCGTTAGTTTTTCACCGGATGCGAAATCAAACGCATCGAGCACTTCGCCATATTTGCCCATGGCTTCCTGCAAGGTGATATCCGCCAGTTTGATGATGCCTGGCGTCATCCTTTGCGTAACCTGCGGATCCTTGAGTGAATTCAGCGCCTTGGATAACAGCCAGCTGCATTCGATGTCATGACCGTAGGTAAAACCCGGTGAAAAATCTTCCCAGGTTTCGGTGAGGAACATGCGCAGGTGGCCGTTATCTTTATTGATCAGGTATTTATCAAAACAGTCAATGTTGTAACGTAACGCTTGTTTGATTTGTTCGCCGGGTTTGGCTTTATTGAGCGTGGTGTAGGCTTCCAGCACGTGCAGGTGCGTGTTCATGCTCTTGGGATAATTTAAATCCTTATCGCTCAGGCGCACGTCATCCATCTTGCCCCATTCGCGAGTGAAGGCTTCAAAATAACCTTCGTTCACGCGGTCGATGGTTTTTTCTTCCAGCAACGCAAAACATTCCAGCGCGTGCGCCATGGCGTGTTCATCGCCGGTAAGCTTGTAGTAGGAGCACAGCGCGTACACTGCAAAGGCCTGGGCGTAGGTTTGTTTTTTGGTGTTGACGGGCTTGTCCTGCGCATCCAGTTCCCAATACACGCCGCCGAATTCCCGATCGAGAAAATATTCAACCAGGTAATCGTATGCGCGCACCGCAGCGTCACGATACGCGGGCTTATCGACCACTGCCGCCACTTCACTGAAGAACCACAAGATGCGGGTGTTCAGCACAATGCCCTTGGTGGCCGTTTTTATCGGCGTGTTGTCCGGGCGGATTTCACCGTAGAAACCGCCCTGCTCCCGATCGATGGCGTGTTCAATCCACCAATCGCCGATGGCGATTAATTCCTGCTGGAATTCCTCGTTGAGCGCGGCGGCAGAAGCCGCTTCGGTCAGGGTCTTTGGATGTCGCTGCAAGCTCGCGTCAATCATCACATCACACCAGGTCGTTCATAAGTTTGAGGTTGGCGGCAATCAATTGATTGCGCGTGGCAACAGACGCGGCAGAACGCAAACCATCTTCCGGCGTGTTGATGCAGTAGTCCACCAGTTTTTCGATAGTGCTGGTGGCGACATGCATGCGCGTGTCGGACGACGCGTAATAAATAAAGACTTCATTTTTTTCGTTGACGATCCAGCCATTGGCAAAGGCCACGTTGGATACATCGCCGACGCGCTCGGCACCGTGGGGCGCAATAAAATGACCGGCGGGACGATGCGTCACCACCCAGGGGCGCTCCAGTTCGGTCATGAACATGTACAACACATAACGCAAACCGGCGGCGGTATTGCGTACGCCGTGAGCCAGATTCAACCAGCCTTGTTCGGTTTTAATGGGCGCGGGGCCCTGGCCGTTTTTTACTTCCTTGATGGTGTGGTACACCTTGCCGTCGACAATCACTTCGGATTTCACTTCGGCTTTGGTCATGTCTTCCACCAGACCCCAACCGATACCACCGCCAGCACCGACGCTGATAAAGCCGTCTTGCGGACGAGTGAACAAACCGTATTTGCCGTCGATAAATTCCGGGTGCAGCACCACGTTACGTTGCTGACCGGAGTGAGTAATCAAATCCGGCAGGCGTTCCCAGGTCACCAGATCTTTGGTGCGCGCGATACCGCATTGCGCTTCCGCCGCCGAGGTGTCGTTCGGTTGATTTAAATCTTTTCGCTCGGTACAAAATAAACCGTAGATGTAACCGTCCTGGTGAGCGGTTAAACGCATGTCGTACACATTGGTGTCGGGACGCTCGGTTTCCGGCATAGTGATGGGGAAATCCCAGAAGCGGAAATTATCGATACCGTTGGGGCTTTCGGCGATGGCGAAAAATGATTTGCGATCCACACCTTCTACACGCACAGCCAGAATATATTTGCCTTGCCAGTAAAGCGCACCGGAGTTGAACGCGGCGTTAACGCCCTGGCGCTCCATCAAATGCGGGTTGGCTTTTTCGTTGAGGTCGTAGCGCCAGAAGATGGGCGCATGCTCCGCCGTGAGGATCGGATTTTCGTAGCAGGTGTAGATACCGTTGCCCTGCGCTCTGGGCACATTGGTTTTCGTCACCAGCGCCTCGTGTTCTTTCAACAGGTTTTGTACTGCGCTTTTAAAATTACTCATATTCAATAAACCCTAGGATTGATACTGACCTGACGCCGCGTTTTCATCAATGCAAACGTAACCGGTTACAAAAATCTGCCAAAAAAATTGCACCTTTTTGCTGTTGAACACTGCCCGGCAAGGTGCAACACCGGGCAGTGGCTTTGCATTGTTAAATGATCAGGGCTTACTTACACCCGTGTCATTTTGCGGCAAATAGCCCGCCGGCATATCGTCCGGATAATCTTTCAGTTTCACGTACCAGTTGCGCCACAGGAACAGGCTGGTCAGTGCCACCACGATCATCGAAATAATAAATTCCTGCCAGTGCTTGATCACCATAAAGATCGGTGCAGCCACCAGCGCGGTTTGCCAGACAATCCCGACGATCACGTTGATGGCGTCGCGCCCAAAGTCCGTGTTGGCTTTGAGCTCAGGATGATCTTTACGCGCGGCTTCCAATACCGGACCCCAGAAACCCCAGGGGCGCACTTTCAGGTAAAACTTTTTCAGCACTTCCATATCGTCCGGCTTGGTCGCGAGCGATGCACCGATACACACCAGCAAGCAAGCCGCGAACATAAAGGGGAATGCATTGATCGGATGAATGTCGGTAAAGATCAACGGCATGGCGATGGCAAAGCCGGTGATCATGCCCCAGAAATAACCGAAACCATTGAAGCGCCACCAGTACCACTTGAGCACGTTGGATGCCGTGTAAGCACCGAAGAGCGCACTCACGATCCACTGGATCACGGTGTTCAATGAAGGAATAAACAAACCAATGCCCACTCCCAGGATCACAAAGATCACGGAAACTATATAACTAAGATAGACATATTTTTTAGCGTCCGCATTGGGGTTGATGTAGCGCTTGTAAATATCGTTGACCACATAGGCCGGTGCGGCGTTGGTGGTGGCGGCAAAGGTCGACATAAAGGCGGCGAGCAAACCGGCGATCAACAAGCCGAGCAAACCGGTGGGAATATAATTTTTTAAGGCAAACGGCAGGATCTGTTCAAAATCCACATTGGGGCCCATCGCGCGCAGGTCGTCCATAAAAAACGCCAGCGCCAATACCGTTAAACCGGCGATCAGCATATAGCGCGGGAAGATCAGCACCACGTTCACAAACCAACTCATCTTGGCGGCTTCAACCGGCGTCTTGGCGGAGAGTACACGCTGCATATCATAGTTTGGCGCCGGGCCAGCCATGCTCAACAGCACACCTTTTAATACCATCAACATAAAGAAGATAGTAAACATGGAGTAACCGTCAGACAGGATTTTTTCATTGGCCGCAGGCAATACGTGGGACCAATCCAGATTCAGTTCCCAACCAAAAAATACACTGGTCCAGCCGTCGGGAATCACCGTTGCAAGCATCTCTGGCGACACCTGGTTCATGGCAATAATGCCCACCGCGATACAGGCAACCGTCATGATAAAAAATTGCAGCACTTCGGTGAATACCACGCTGAACATACCGCCTTTCACCACGTAAATCGTGGTCAATGCAGTGATGATCAAACCGTAGGCGACATCGTTCCAGTAAGGATCTGCGGAAAATTTCCATGGCAAAAATACCGAAGCAAATTTACCGATACCGATAAAACCGTAGGCCAGGAAACTCATCACACTGATCAGCGCAAACAGCACGACGACAAAGTGAGACAGTTTTGCGCCCGTGCCTTCACCGAAACGAAAGGTAATCCATTCCGCACCGGTCATCACACCAGAACGGCGCAACCATACGGACAAGAAAACCATCAGGAAGATTTGGTTGAAGACCGGCCATAACCAGGGAATGTAAACGCTGGTGAGACCGTAGACGAACAACAGGTAGACCAACCACATGGTCCCGCTGATGTCGAACATACCCGAGGCGTTGGACAAACCTAATTGCCACCAGGCCAATTTATTGCCGCCAAGGAAATAACTTTTGATGTCTTTGGAGGCGCGGCTTGAAATCCAGAAGCCGACCACCAATGTTGCCAGGATATATAACAGGATGATCGCAAGATCGAGAGTTGCCAGCTGCATGAGTACTTCCAATTATTATTGAGTGGCCGGTGGCCGTTAGTATGTTGTTCGCTGAAGCGAGCATTTTTTTGTATGCCGGTATCAATCGATCCTGCCGAGGACAAAGCGCGAAAATCTCGACCATTCGATGGCGACGCAGGTTCTGCCATCAACCTGGACGCCCGCGCAAACCTGCGCAATACCTGCGAGGCCACGCCCGATAAGGGCGGGCTGATAATGCCATGATGCCTGATAGCGATCAACTTACACTCAGAGATGCATAATGTAATCGGTTACAACTTTTTTTGCTAGTCAGAGTTGCAAACGTGTAGTAGATTTTCGATGTCACGGCACGTTTAAAGCGATAAATAAGCCGAAATTGTCATAACGTTTGTTACATAACGTCTGTTGCCGTTTCATACCAATCCTTGTTGAACCAGCGCCCAAGAGTCGTCCTATGTCGAATATTCGAGATGTTGCCCGCATAGCCGGAGTGTCGGTTGCTACCGTGTCCCGCGCCCTAAGCGCACCGGAAAAGGTATCCAAGAAAGCCTGGCCAAGGTCAAAACGGCTATCGCCCAGGTGGGTTACCGGCCCAACATGCTCGCGCGCAACTTCCGCTCCACCCGCTCCTATGCGGTGGTGGTACTGGTTCCGGATATCGCCAACCCCTTTTATTCCCTGTTTATTCGCGCCCTGGAAGATCGCGCGCAACAAAAAGGTTATGCGGTTCTGCTGGGCGATACACGCGGCACCTCGGAGCGCGAGCAGGACTATATTCGCCGCGTGGAAACCCGTCTGGCAGACGGCATCATCCAGTTGCGCCCCAGCTCGGAGAAAAGCCACAGCAATATTCCGCCGGGCATTGCCTGTGTGAATGCCTGTGGCTGCGAATTTACCACCGGCCCGTCCATTCGTATCGACAACCGCGCCGCGGCGCGCACCATGGTGGATTACCTGATTTCATTGGGCCACCGCCGCATCGGCGTGATCTCCGGCCTGAAAGATAACCCGCACACCATTGATCGACTGGAAGGCTACAAAGAAAGCCTGGCGTCCGCCGGTATTCCCTTTGATAAAGATTTAATTGCCGAAGGCGACTTCACCATGTGGTCAGGTCTGAACAGCGCCTTCCAGTTCTGCAATATGAAAGAACGCCCGACGGCGATTTTTTCCATGAACGACGAAATGGCCATCGGTGCAATGCAGACGTTGAAATCCCAGGGCATTCGCATCCCTGAAGATATGTCGGTCACCGGGTTTGACGATATCGCTTACGCCAAGTATTGCGATCCGAGCCTGACCACGATTTCGCAGCCGGCGGAAGAGATGGGCAAGATGGCGATGGATATGCTGTTGCGGCTGATTGAAGGCGAAACCCTCAGTCAGACCGTGTGTGTATTACCGACTGAATTTATCATCCGCAAAAGCACCGGCCCAGCACCGACGCACGCCTGAGCCGAGGCTCAGGCGTTATAGGTTTCGCAGTGATCCAACAACTCCATCGCCAGTACGATCAGGTGGTAGAGCGTACTGGCCGGTGCGACATCCACCACCACTTCATCGTCAGCACCACGTTGGTCCACATAGGCCCCGGGCGTTGATGCGCACAAGTAATAGGTAAATAAATCCTCCACGCCTTTCACTGCACGCTCGGTGGCTTTTGGGTCGCCCGCGCGGATCTGCACCAGGTTGGCTTTGATAAATTCCGTGAGCCCCCAGCAGCGCTTGTTGTGATCCAGCACGCGGCCATCGGGCATCACCGCATCGAACAGTAAACCGGATTTATCGACGCCGATCTCCAGCGCTTTGTTGTAGAGCGCATCGGTGTAACGCTTGACCGGGCGGCCGGAACGACGGCTGTACCAATCCAGCAACCACACCCATTCCATCATGTGACCGGGCTCCACCACATCGCCGCGTTCGTCGGCACAGCGGGTCCAGTCATCGTTGAAAAATTCGAGCAGGACTTGTTGGTGCGGATCAAAAAAACGGCTCTGGAATAGCGCAAATAATTCGCCCACCCGGGCCAACCATTTTGCATCCTGCGTCGCATCGTAAAGCGCTAAAAAAGCTTCAAACAAATGCATATGCGGGTTTTGTCGACGACAGGCATAGGCGTAGTCACCTTCGATCCAACCGCCGTAGTCCGCACCAAATTTAGCATCGAGATGGGCTACCAGCTTCTCTGCCTCGCGCAGTGCTGCTTCATCGCCAAAGGCGCGATAGCACCAGGCGTTGGCCAGCACAAAGAAGGCGTGATCGTAGAGATCCTGTTTGGTATCGATAACCGTGAAATGTTTGTCGAGCAGATGGGTATAACCGCCACCGGCGGTGGGATGGGCCGCACGCTGGTGAACAAAATTCAGCAGGCCGGTCGCCAGCGTCTGGCCCTGGGGACACCAGCCGCGATGATAGGCTGCCGCGTAAAAAAATGCTTGCCGTGCCTGGACCCGCACGCGGGTTTTGGCTTCCAGATCCGGTTGCCCGTCAGGCAGCAGGCGTTCGTAGTTAGCACCGGTTTCAGGGTCAAAACCGACCTTTTGCCACAAGGGCAAGGCCTGGTCCCTGATCCATATTTCCATACGGCGCGCCGCCGCGATCAATTGCTGAGTCATGTCCTGGGACATAGTTACTGCTTCCCTCATTGATTAAAGGTTCAGGCCACCAATAGCCGGGGGTGATTGTCGCACAAGCGAAAGCGCGCTTTCCAAAAAGCCACGCACATAAAAAAACCCCGGCAAGCCGGGGTAGGGTAGTAAACAACAGCAGGCTTAATGCATTACAACGGGGACTCACATCATCGAACAAAGAAATCGCCTGGAGCGATCGGGAGGAAACCTCCGCTTTACGTAACCGGTTTATAAAATAAAAACCAGAAAGGGCGCCATGTCGACGGAGGAATTATCACTGAAAATGTAATCGGTTTCAAACAGAAATCGCACTTTTATCCCAGACTTGTGCAGGCGGGCACGAATTGGGGCTGTTTTAACAACCCTTCGAAATGGATAGGTTAACGAGGATAGCGATGAGTTATGGATGGCGGCTTATGTAATTTTTTTACCGAAGCGGATGGGGAAATGGCGCGCGGGAAAACGCCCGCGCGCCACCGCTTAGCCCTTGCCGTTGATGTAGGCTTCCAACGCCGGCGCTTGCTGGCGCATAAAGGTCACAAACTCTTCCGGCGCAATGGGTTTACTGAAGTAGTAACCCTGGGACTGGTCGCAGGCGTGCTCGCGCAGGAAGGTCTCCTGCTCTTCGGTTTCAACGCCCTCGGCAATCACCGTCAGGCTCAGGGTCTTGCCCATGGCGATGATCGCCTCGGTAATGGCGCGATCCTCGCGATTTTGTGGAATATCGCGGATAAAGGAACTGTCCACCTTAAGGGTATCGATGGGGAAACGTTTGATCTGCGCCAGCGAGGAATAGCCCACGCCGAAGTCGTCTATCGCCAGGCGCACACCCAGGCTTTTAATGGCGGACAAGATACGAATGGCGCGCTCGGCGTCCTGCATTACCATGCCTTCGGTGATTTCCATCTCCAGCAGCCCCGGCTCCATGCCGGACTCTTCCAGAGCGGCAGCCACATCACTGATCAGACTGTCATCAAAAAATTGCCGCACCGACAGATTCACCGCCATACACAGGGGCGGTAACCCTTGTTTCATCCAGGCCACATTTTGTTCGCAGGCGGTTTTCAAAACCCAGCGTCCGATCAACACTATCAGGCCGGTTTCTTCTGCCAGGGGAATAAAATGGGCCGGCGACACAATGCCCAACTGCGGGTGTTGCCAACGCACCAGCGCTTCCACGCCGGCGATTTCTCCGGTCTTGAGGTTGCGCTTGGCCTGGTAGTGCAGGAAGAACTCATTGCGCTCCAGCGCCAGGCGTAAATTGTTTTCCATAATCAGGCGCTCAAGCGAGCGCGCCTTGATATCCGGCGAATAGAATTGGTAGTTGTTCTTGCCCTCTTCTTTCGCGCGGTACATGGCGATGTCCGCGTTCTTCATGATGGTATGTTCATCCTCGGCATCGTCCGGGTAGACGCAAATCCCGATACTGGCGGTCACCCGACATTCCTGGCCATACACCGATACCGGCTTGACCGCCGCCGATAAAATCTTGCGCGCAACCGTTGCCGCCTGCTCGGGGCTGTCGAGTTCCTGGATCAGGATGACAAACTCATCGCCACCCAGGCGCCCCACCACATCACTCGCCCGCAGACATTGCTTGAAGCGGCCCGCCATTTCGTTCAACAACAGATCGCCGGCTTCATGCCCGAGGGTATCGTTGATATTTTTAAAGCGATCCAGATCGATAAACAGCACCGCCAGTTTGCGCGTATTACGCCGCGCTGACTCGATGGCGAGATTGAGGATTTCGCTAAACATGAAGCGGTTGGGTAAGGAGGTCAGGCTGTCGTGGGTGGCGAGATACTGGATGCGTTCTTCCGAGGTTTTGCGGTCGGTAATATCGCGACCGATGCCGCGATAACCGCGAAATTCGCCCTTGGCGTTGAAGGCTGGCACGCCGGTCAGGCTGAGGTAACACGCGCGGCCATTGCCTTTGACATGGCGCAATTCGAGATCGCGAAAAGGTTTATGCTCGGCCACGACGGCATCGTGCTCATCCCACGAGCCGGAGAGGATTTCCGTGGTGGGCAAATCCCGCAGGGTTTTGCCCAACAACTCCTCACGCTGGAAACCGGACTTGCCATTGGGATCTTCCAGTTCAACAAAGGCGAGCTGCGCGTTCTGCTCCCAATACCAGTCCGACGAGAGCGCGGTCAGGCTGCGAAAGCGTTCTTCGCTTTCACGCAACGCCAGCTCCGCTTCGCGGCGCAGGGTGATATCGCGGCCAATGCCCACCAGACCCACAATATCACCCGCCTCATTGCGCACCGGCAATTTACTGGTCAGCAACCAGCGCATCTTGCCGGTCTGGTTATTGACTGCGGGCTCCTCCTGATTAAGCATGGGCTCGCCGGTTTGCAGAATGCGTTGTTCATCATCATAAAAGCGCTGGGCCATATCCGGCGGAAAGAAAGCAAAATCATCTTTGCCCAATAAATCCTGCGGTGTAGCACCCATACCGCGCGCTACCGCATTGTTCGCCAGCAGGAATTTACTCTGCGCGTCTTTGGCAAAGATACTGTCGGGTACCGAATCCACCAGGATGCGCATCAAATTACGCTCGTAGGCTAGTACCTCACTCAGCGCCTGCAACTCCGCCGTGCGCTTGGCCACGCGCTCTTCCAGTTCGGCATTGAGCTGGCGCACCTGGAGCGCTGCACGTTTGCTGGCGGTAATGTCGCGGGTAATCCCCATCGTGCCGATGATATTGCCGGCATCGTCACGCAAGGGCACCTTGGTCGTGGAATGCCAGCGCGACTCGCCGGTTTTTGCATCCACCACAATCTCTTCGCGATCCACCAGGGGCTCGCCGGAGCGCATCACCGCCTGGTCATCCTCGGCATAGCCCCGGGCGAGATCCGGCGGATTCAGGTCAAAATCGTTCTTACCCAAGATATCTTCCAGCGTCGCCGCACCCGCCATACGCAGAAATGCCTGATTACCAAAGGTAAAGCGCCCCTCACGGTCTTTCGCGTAAATCAAATCCGGGATGTTATCGCCCAAGGTGCGTAATACATTGCGTTCCATGGAGTTCTTCTTTCGACAAAATGACAGATCACCCCCCATTGTGAGCGGCGTTAACCCCAAGTATAGGCCAGGGTTGAGAAGAGACAGCGCTAAGTTGGCGCATTATTTATAACTTATTCGTATGGATAGGCGCGTAAAGTGGGGTTTAGGGTTGGATGGACTAGAAGCGGTGGGATGAAGGCAACACAGGAGTAACGCGGCGCCAGGTAGTCAAGCCACAAAACCCGAAAGCAAATCGCCCGGCCAACTGCCGGGCGATTGCCAAAGATGGGAAGCAGGTTTAACAGCTTCCGGAACGTTTATTCAGCAGCTTCTTCATCTGGAATACTGCCTAACAGCGTTTCTACGATGCCGCCTTTACCTAAAACAATCTCTACACCCCGATCAGTAATACCAGCCAAAGAATTGATGGTGGTGGTCATGTCCCATCCGGCAAATTCGCTGGCGTTTCCGTACCAGGACCAGGCTGCCCAGCTGAAGGGGGCGGAGCGTTGGCTGATCGCAAATTTGCCTGCGTAATCATCAGCGACAATGCCACCCTCAGCAATATCGACAGCAACTGATTCCCCTTGGTGCACGTAATGGAAATCAACCAACGCGCGGACCTCTTCTTCCTTTTCAACCTCGATCAGCCCTTCGAAAATAACTTCATCAATCTGAATGGGATCATTCATCGGTAAGCTGCCGCCCTCAAGCATAAAAGAGAAACCAATATGCTTGGGAGCCCCGACGCGGGAGAAAGCTTCGGGGAATGCGACTTCAACATCAAAATCGTTCCAGTCACCGTAGGTCAATTCATCCCCGCTCAGATTGATCACTTCAAAGTGATTTGCCCAGCCAGAATCCTGCATGTAGAACTGCAAATTGAAGCCTGTCCCTTCTAGCGAAGCGGGCAGAAAGACGCGTGTCTTCACCACGAACGGATCCTGGAGGTTTAATTTCTCTACTGAATCAATATTACCTTTCTGGATATCAATTCGTGCGGTGCCCGGATCTTTGGGCGTGACATTCATAACGCCATTACTGACATCAACATTTGCTGCACCTCCCCAACTGATATAAGCCCACCCATCTGCATCCGCATCAAACGTACCGCTGTATTGCACACCGTATTCATATGCACTTTCTTCAACAGTGGAGATCACGATATCGTCGAAGAGAATCGCTTCATCGGGCTCAGCAATGACAGTATCGGTTCTCCCGATATTGCCCATCTGGAAGCCCATGGATGTGCTGCCAGCAGGGAAGGTTGCATCGACAGAAATCTCTGCCCATTCACCATAAGCAAATCCTTCAGCCCCAACGTTTGTGGACTCAGCCCACGCCCCGTTTTCATCGTTAAAGAACTTAAAATAAATCCAGGAACCCTGGTATGCCTCCGGCACAAATACCTTGGCCGAAATACGCACTGGCTTGGAGAAATCGACAGCGGAGAGCCCTGTTACCTTACCGACAGCCTCGCCCCCCTCACTGGGCATCGCTTGCATTACGCCATCACCATAGGAGATAGTGCCGGCCCATCCAGTACCCCAACCTTGCAGATCCGTATCAAAAGTCATACTGGCCATCTCAATAGCGGCGCTGCTATTAATCACACGCAAGTTATCCAGCTGAATTTTTCCACCAACCTCAACCGGCTTACCATTGGCAATCAATTCAATACCGATGCGTGCTACCTGGGTAATATCAAATGCATCGGAAGCCCAGCCAAAAGAGCCTTTATTTTTGACCGTATATTTGCGGCTGTTCCAGGTGCCTACATCAAAGTTCTCAACCGTGTGCCATGAAAGATTTGCATATTCGCCGTTAACGTCGCGAAGATATAATTGCATGCCCATTTGCGGGTATTCGGCAAAGCTTTCGTCAATGTGAATCTCAAAAGCAATTTCTGAATTGGTCGCATCAACCGGTTCGCCGAAGGGAACCATAATGCCCGCTTTGTCATCGGGTGTTTTCCACTGGGTGTCAATTTCCAGCGCATAGTCACCTGCACCTCGCTCAAGAATATGGTGCAGCTTGACGGGACTATCACCTAAATCTGAACCACCAAATTCGCTGACAATCACAGGCACGTTCTGGCTGGTGATTCTGGCGATACCGTAATCAATCTTGGTGCGATTATTCCAGGTTGAACCATAAGCATGAACCGAGAACACCAGATTTTTTTGTTCATCTGCCGCCATCAATTCGGTTGCACGAATAGACTCAAACGCGTGGAAGTCCTCCCCACACCCAGGAGCATCGATCACTATTGGAAATTTCAATCCTGCACGACGGAATTGTCTGATGACTGCTTTATGCGTATCAATGTAAGTGCGGTAACCAAAACTGGATCCATTGAAGACGGCTTTCGGCCCCCACCCGCTAGCCATGTTGACCATGATCTTATCTTGGTAACGATCCTGGGCGATGATCGGCAACCATTCTTCCAACCATAAATCTTCTACAGCTTCGGTAAACAGCGCTTCATCATCGTTACATTTCAGGTTGGGACTGTTTAAGGTGAGAATTGCTGCCATATTATTTTCAATGGCCATATTCAACGCGGCTTCCAGTTCGACTTCGCTCGTTTCTTCACTTAACTGGATACGCACGAAGTTCGCACCGGTTTCAGCAATGGCTGGAAAAGCCGAAATCATTTGCAATGGATTATCGCTGTATTGCAGGTTAACACCGCGCACAATTGTTTCGTTACCGTCGGCCCAATAAATCCTGGTGCCTTCGGTTTTCATTACCGGCGCATTTTCGGAAGGGCGTGGGCGCGTTAAATCTTCAGTCACTTCTTCAGGAATTAATTTGTGATCATCAGCGTCGGATGAGCCGAGCATGTCGCCGCCACCGCAGCCGTGCAATACCATTGCGCTGGTCAGCAGCGCTAACAAATGCAGTTTGGTTTTCATAGGAAACTCCATCATTAATCTTTATTGTTGTTATGCGGCACCGATAGCGCCGCACAAATGCATATCAGTTAGAAAGAAAGGTTCACACCGGCTGAGTAGCGTGCTTCCTGTACCCAAAGCGAATGGAACTGATCTTCGTATTGCGCATAACTTTTACGACTTTGTTCAGTCAGGTTGGTACCGTTGAGGAAGAAGCTCACATGCTCGTTCAGCCAATAGCTGACCGACAGATCGAGATAGCCGGCAGGCTCAAGCCATTGCGCCATATTCAATACCGCCGCATTGGAATTCACACCCACCATGCCCAGGTATTCTTCACTGCGCCAGTTGTATGCCAGACGCACGTTCAGGCCGGCGTGGTCATACCACAAAATCATGTTGGTTTGATGTTCAGAGTTGGACACCAGCGGCAAGGTATTACCCTCAACATCAACATCTTCTGATTCGCTGTGTGAATAGGTGTAGTTAAATTCCGCACCAAATTTATTGAGGATATTGTTCTCAAAGAATGAGAAGGGTTGCTTGTAACCAAATTCAACGCCGTACAAATCAGATGCGCCGACGTTTTGCGTGGTCCAGATATTGGCCAGGCGTCCGCGATCAATGCCATCCATATCCAGGAAGCGACGCTGCTCCTGGAATGACTGTACCGCTTGCTCAACATCAATCATGAACAGACCAACCCCGAGAATAGCATTTTCATCAAAATACCATTCGCTGGAAAAGTTATAGACGTTCGCTAACCAGGGTTCGATATCGGGATTACCGCGATCATCACCACCACCGATACAACCGACAGTGTCTTGCATTTCACCACCGGTTGATGGATTCGGCACCATGACAGGATCGCCGTTTTCGTAGGTTTTTGGACACTGTTGATACCACAGCGCCATGGACGCGCCGACATTTTCCAAGTCATTTCGCGTCATGGTGCGCGCAGCAGCCAGGCGCACAACAGTGTCATCCGTTGGAAAAATATTCAGGTTAAACGACGGTAATATTTCCGTTTTTGAATTGGTGAAACGCTCAACGTCATATACGTAAGCAATTTTTTGCCAATCGTCGTAACCGATGGAGTTGAAGGAATCCAGCACTTCCGGCACAACACTTTTGTCCACTTCACGATCAACCTGTGCCACCTGAATACCGATATTGGCGTTGTAGGGCAAACCAAAAAGGCCTTCGTTGTCATTGGCGAAATTAAATTGCACATAAGCGTTTATCGAATCTTCCTGCACACGGTAGGTGTAGCCAGGATCATTCACAGTACGCGTGCCGGGATACAAGCGGTTCATAAATTCGTATGGGTTGTCCCACTGGTCGGGCGCCAAAGCAGCTACGCCACCTTCAAAGCCCTTAATCGGACCAAAATCATAGAAAGCCACGGTATCCGCACCGGAAAAGCCGTTGTCCTGCAAGCCGCCGATATCAATCAGGCTGACGTTGGTTTCGGCATAATCAAATTTGAGCCAGTTAGGGAATTTCTGCCAAATCAGGTTGCCCGGCAATAGGCGATAGCGTTTATCAGCGGGTACACGAGGGTCTTCCCAATCGGTGTAGCGACCGGTAGGTGTTACATAATTAAATTTGTTATGGCTGGCTTCACGAATGCCGTAACGAACACCAGCATCAACAGATTCGAAATGACCATGATCTACGCTGAACTTCACATCAAAACGCGCTGCGTTTAGATCTGCGTCGATATTTTTTCCTTCGGCAAAGCCTTGATATTGTTTCAGCACGCTCGGATCAGACAAATCGCCTTCCCACGCGAATGAAGGATATTCGCCGGTGTAATCCACCGTCACGTTAAAACCGTCAACCGGATCCTTGCCGGGAAATTCATCTTCATCTACCCATAACCATGCTGGCGTCCCCTGCTGGAAAGTAGCTTCGCGGTATTGTTGTTCTGCCTTGGCATGAATAACCCGGAAGCTTGCTTCGAGGCTCTCGTTATTGGTGTAGTTCACTTCAAAATTGCTGTTGTAGGCTGCCGTCTTGGTAATCTTGCTGGTCGACGACGTTTGGAAATCTGCCGCCCATACATCCACCACCTGCAAGGCATAAAGATCACGGGTTTGTGTTACACCATCGTTATCAACGAATGAAATCGTTGAGCCAAAGTTCACCTCTCCGCTACGGATTGCGTCATAGATTTCCTGATTGTTCTGTGCAGCCGTACCATTTTGCTCAAAAGATTCCGGCGTGTGCTTGCCGTTAAATCCGGCTTTTACACCACGGTTGTACTGATCCATTTCGGTATAGAAGAAATCACCGCGCACTGACCAGTTTTCATTGATATCAAAGAGAGCGCTGATAGAACCACCGGTACGTTCACGCTCCATAAATTGGCTGGAAGCTCCGAACTCTCCAGGCACGACATACCAATCGTTAACGAGGTCGCCATCACCATTGAGATCGTATTTATCTGTCGGCATGCCGCCTTGCGAATCGAGAAACCCTAGCCTCTGATCCTCATACATCGAATAGTTAGCGTTATAGGTATTGGAGTTATACAAGCTGGTAACAACCGAAAAGTTTTCACCGTTATTGAATCCAAACACGAGACCTGCGGTGTAATCCGGATCACGCCACTCTTTGGAACCGTCTTCCTGAATCTCGCGACTGGAGTAACGTCCGCCTGCGCCTTCAAGACGCACGCGCGTGGTGAAACCTTCTTCCAATGTAGACGGATCAAGGGTTTTTAAATCCACCACACCCGAGATGCCCCCAGCCAGCATATTGGCGGATTGCGATTTATACACATCCACACCGGAAATCATGCCAGCCGGAATATCAGAATAATTTGCCTGGACTTCAGTAATGGCCCAGGGGCTCAGAAATTGTTCGCCATTCAGGGTCGTTAATACTTGCGGCATACCGCGAATATTTAACGAGGTGCCCTCACCTGCTTCACGGGTAATTTGCACACCGGTTACACGCTGCAATGAGTCCGTAATGGTGACATCGGGCAATTTGCCTATGTCTTCCGCCACGATGGAATCCACCACGGTTCTGGAATTACGTTTGATATCAATCGCCTTGGCCTGCGATGCACGTACACCGCGAACCACAATCTCTTCGATGTTTTCACCCAGGTCTTCACTCGTCGTGGGTGCCTCTTCCTGCGCGTAGAGGTTGCCGCCGGACAAGGTGCAACCGATCGCCAGTGCGAGTAGTTTTTTGCGCGTGTTGATACTGCTGTTTTTATACATCATGGGCTTCCTCTTATCGTTATCTCGCATTTTTTTACTTTATGGGTGTAATAGGCGCACAAGCCTCCTGACGGACTGATCAGGCGTAACCAGTCGCAGAAACTTGAGCGGTAAAATCAGAAAAGGGGATTTAGTCGGTCTGCAATCGCTGCGGCGAATCCGAACCAAAAGCTGATAAACCCATTGCGTAAACGCAGGGCCATCGGGAGGTGTTGTGCAGGGTGTTTGCGTGCATGGTAGTGATTCTCCAGGTGCATTTATTGTTATTGCTTTGTTCACAGATTCTGGCGATCTGCTGTTTTGTTCGTTGCTTGTTCTGCGGCGCAACGCTGGCTGACTCAGGGCCAACCCATTTATATGATCACGCCGGTGGACTTTAATATGGCTCAATCTGTAACCGGTTTCAAGAAAAGTTTATTTAGCCGTCAACGAAGCAGCGGCCATTTCCCGGCATAGAACCGGCGGTGCATACGCAGGGATAAAGTCTTCAATTTCAGGGGTTATTAGCATTCTGTTGCGATGAAACCCGCACCAATACTGGGTTTGGCAGGGTCGGGCCATATCAGGTAGATGGCAGAGAAGGAGGCGCAAAAATGAATACGGTTTCAAAAATCCGCGAATTTAAATAAGGATTGGCTATAAAAGAACAGAAAAGGACGGCAAAAATATTCTATTGCGTCACAGGGACGGAGGGAACTTTGTCATGTTCGGCCAAAGAAAGCGCCATTAAGCGAACCTGATCCTGCGGAGCGGGACCAGGTTCGGTGATGGATTAAAGCAGTTTTTCAATGGCACCGGTCAGCGCCTTGTCTTCCGGTTTCACGCCGCTGCCGAAGTGCTGAACGATCTTGCCGTCTTTGTCCAACAGGTATTTGTTGAAATTCCATTTAGGCTCGGTGGTAGCTTTGGCCAGGGATTTAAACAGGGTGTTGGCTTCGTCGCCGCGCACATGGGTGGGGGCAAACATGGTGAAGGTCACGCCGAAGTTTTCAAAGCAGATGGTGGCCGCTTCTTCTTCATTCTTGGCCTCCTGGTTGAAGTCGTCACTGGCAAAACCCACCACTACCAGGCCCTTATCGCGATATTTCTGGCTCAGCGCTTCCAGCCCTTTGAATTGCTTGGTGTAACCGCAATGGCTGGCGGTATTGACCACCAACACGGGTTTGCCTTCGGTCAGTTTGCACAGGTCGATATCCTTGGTGGAGTGCAACTGGCGATACTCGCCCTGTAGATAATCCGGGCAGGCGGCGAGTAACGGGCCGGATAACAACAGCAACGCAAGACCGCCAAAAAAGGCTTGTGATTTCATGGGAAAATCCTCTGGATTAATGGTAGAGACGCGTTAGTATTAGGCGCTGAAATCGAACACAGCATACACACTTATACGGAAAATCTTCATGAAGGCATCACTGCGCAAACTCTTTTCACCCCTGTTGAATCCCCTTGAGCGCGGCGATGAACCTTATGTTTATAAACCTTTGAGTCGCAAGATACTCCTGGCGGTTAGCCTGCTTTTTTCAGTGATGTGCGCCGCACTGGTGTATCTGATGCCCGCCGATGCCGACAAGGGTTACCTGATTCCGGTGGTGGTCTTCGGCCTGGTGGCCGCCGTTGGTTTTATTGTCGGCCTGCTGGGCAACGAGCGTGCGGTGGCGAAGATCTGGGGCAACCGTTAAATCATGTCGTTAAGATCGTTTTAACAGAGCCGGCCAATCCAGATTGACATCACCCACCGCATAAAAATCCGGATTGATCACATCGTCTTTATCGTTGTACACCAGCGGACTCAACCAGGCTCCGGCGCTTTCATCTGCATTGACCACCGCCCCACCGGCTGCCTCCAGCACGGCCTGCGCGGCAGCGGTATCCCATTCGGAGGTCGGCGCCAGGCGCGGATAAAAATCCGCCAGCCCTTCGGCGATCTGACAAAACTTTAACGAACTGCCCGCGTTGGTCAAGGCCACCCGGCCAGTCCACCGTTGCCGTAATTGGTCCACCAATGCATTGACTGCGCCCGTACCATGGCGGTGGCTGGCCAACACCACCAGCGTATTATCATCCCGCGCCTGGGCGAGCGAGCGGACCCGAATGCGGGTCGCAGGGTGATCTTCACAGTATTTCCAGGCGCCGTTGTATTGCGCAGACCCGGATGCGGCAACGCCCAGATAGGTTATCTGCCGGGCTGGCAGGTGGACCACGCCAAGCACTGGCTTGCCCGCTTCGATCAAGGCAATGTTGACCGTGAACTCCCCGCTGCGCAGGATAAATTCCTTGGTACCGTCGAGCGGATCAACCAGCCAGTAACGCGTCCAGGTCTGGCGTTCGGAGGCTGGCGGCACAGGCGCCTCTTCGGAAATCATCGGCAGGTCGAGTAAACGCGCCAGGCCCGCCGCGATGATGTCATGGGCCGCGATATCGGCGCGGGTTACCGGTGACTCGTCGGCTTTTTGTTCAATGCCGAATTCTGCGCTGGTATAGACCGCCATGATGGCATCACCCGCCGCGCGCGCCAGCGTGATCAGTGCGTCGATCAGGCCTCCATCAAGTGGTTGTTTATCCATGGACCAGTAGCCACTCGCGCGCCAGGAATAACGCGGCAATGGACCGGCCTTCACAGAAGTCGGGGCGCGCCACCAGATTCACCAGATCTTTCATGGGATAGGGCACCACCTCGATGGGCTCGGGTTCATCGCCGGGCAAACGCTCCGGATATAAATCCCGCGCCAGCAGAATGTTGATGCCATGCTCCATATACGCCGGTGATAAATTCACGCGCTTTAATAACTGCAAATCCCGCGCGCCGTAGCCAACCTCTTCTTTCAGTTCACGATTGGCCGCTTCCATCAGGGTTTCGCCTTTATCGATAGCCCCTTTGGGTAACGCGAGGTGGTAATCCTCGATACCGGCTGCGTATTCACGCACCAACAACACCGTCTCGTCATCCAGCATAGGCACCATCAGCACTGCGCCGGGGCCACCGCTGCACAATTTTTCGTAGATGCGTTCTTCGCCGTTACTGAACCGCAAATGCAATTCGTCTGCGCGAAACAAGCGGCTGCGCGCCACGGTCTGACGCTTTAATATCTCGGGTTTTGTCGGCATACTTAGCCCTGAATTTTTGCAGGATTTACCCGCACCAGAGTGAATAACCACTGATGATTAACTGGCACGATATAGACACAGTGTTACTGGATATGGATGGTACCTTGCTGGACCTCCATTTCGACAACTATTTTTGGCTGGATTATCTGCCACAGCGATACGCAGAAATTCGCCAGCTGGATCTGCGAGTGGCCCGCGAACACCTGGAAGATCATATTCGTCGCCACGAAGGCACACTCAAATGGTACTGCCTGGAATTCTGGTCCGATGCCCTGCAAGTGGATATTCGCAGCCTGAAAGCGGAGATCAAACACAAAATTCGCATGCGTCCCCATGTGGAGGAATTTCTCACACGCCTGCGCCAGCATAGCAAAAAACTCTTGCTGGTAACCAATGCTCATCCACAAAGTTTATCGCTTAAACTGGAAGTTACCGCCATTGATCGCTGGCTGGATATCATCATCTCATCCCACGAATTCCAGCACCCCAAAGAGAATCAGGAATTCTGGCAACGGCTGCAAGCGCGCGAACAATTTGACCCGGCGCGCACCTTGTTTGTGGATGATACGGTGCGCATCCTCGATTCAGCCAAACAGTTCGGTATTGGTCACCTCTTGTGTATTCATCAACCGGACAGTCAAACAGCGCGGCGTATTGAAGGCTATCCGGCGATCCATCATTTTGATGAAATCATGCCGCCCCCACCGGGTGGCAGCGGTTTGCTAGAGGTGAAAGCCTTATGATGACCACCGAAGGCAAAGTGCGAATCGATAAATGGTTATGGGCCGCGCGCTTTTTTAAAACCCGCAGCCTGGCCAAGCAAGCGATTGAAGGCGGCAAGATTCACTGCGACGGCCACCGTGTGAAAGCCAGTAAGGAAATTACCACCGGGCTTTATTTAACCATCCGTCAGGACCTGGATGAAAAAACTGTCCTGGTAACCGGGTTATCGGAACAGCGACGCGGCGCACCGGAAGCGGCACTCTTGTATCAGGAAACCGAAGAAAGTCGCACGCAACGTGAAGAACGCGCCGCGCAACGCAAGGCGGGCATGGGCAGCTACATCATCAGCGACCATCGCCCCAACAAAAAGGAACGTCGGCAAATCCACCGCTTTGAACGTAAACATCTGGATGATTGATACCTATGAAAATCCATCGCCATTTATTTGCTGCACTGGGATTGTTCAGTGCACTGGTTGCTTCCATGCCCCACGCAGAGGTGTATCGCTGGGTTGATGAAAATGGCAAGACGCACTACAGCGACAAAAAGCCGAAGACAGAGGCGGAAGATATTACCCAGGCGATAAAAAAACAAAATATCGACACCAGCATCGAAGAGCAACGCAAGCTACAGGACATTTTCCGCCCCGAGAATGAAGCGGATCGTGAATATCACCGCCAGCAGCAATTGAAAAACCAACCGACGCCCGAAGATATACAGCACTGCAATAATCTTCGCCATTACCTGAACAAGATAGACGGCAGAGTGCAATTTATTGACGAAGACGGTAAAGCGGTTCCGGTAACCGAGAAACAGCGTCAACAACGTGTTGAAGAGGTGCAAGGCTACCTGGCCGAGCACTGCAACTGAGTCCCTTTAATCGAATGATCTCCAGCGCACCTGATGGTGCCACACTTCTTTCTTGATGGTTTATACAATGACACCCAGCAATGATTTACTGCACCGCTTTATGTTTGATGAATACGATATTCGCGGCGAGATTGTCACCCTAGGCGATAGTTATCGCGAAATCATGCAGAACAATCCCTACGCCACCAGCGTTAAACATTTATTGGGCGAATTCCTCGCGGCGGCCAGTTTGCTTTCCAGCACCCTGAAGTTCGATGGCATGATCATCCTGCAAGCGCGCGGCAACGGTCCTATCAGCACCATCATGGCGGAATGTAGTAATCATAAAAATTTGCGCGGCATTGTGCGGCTTAATCCGGATATTGAATTAACCGAAGCACAGCAGCAGTCAGCGGACATGCAGACCCTGCTCGGCGAAGGTGTACTGGCCATTACCATTGAGCCGAAACGCGGTGAACGCTACCAAGGCATAGTGCCTATGGACAGCGCGAGATTAGCGGGTTGCCTGGAACATTATTTTCATCAGTCCGAGCAACTGCCAACCCGTTTGTGGTTTGCCGCCGACGGCGCCCATGCGAGCGGTCTCCTGTTGCAAGCGCTGCCTCGCCAGGTCAACACAAGCCAGGAAGATAACGAAGATCAGTGGGAAACCTTATCAGCCTTAGCCGACACTTTATCCGACGATGAGCTGCTGAACCTCGATCACGAGACCTTGCTGTATCGTTTGTTCCATGAGCATCAGGTGCGCCTGTTTGATCCCAGCGCGCTAACCTTTTCCTGCAGCTGTTCCCGTGAGCGAACCGGCAATGCGCTGGTGTCTATCGGGCGGGATGAAGTGGAAAAATTATTGGTAGAGAATGGCCACATTGATGTGGATTGCCAGTTCTGCAATCAGCATTATCATTTTGACGCGGCGGCGGTTCGTGCGTTGTTTGGGGATACCACATTGCACTAAACGTTAACGCACCTGGCGCGCCTTGAATTTTTTTCCTTTCAATTTTCCCTGCTGCAAATGTTGCAGGGCTTTTTTTGCCACCGTTGTGTTAACGGCAACGTAAGCGCAAAAATCAAAGATATCAATCTTGCCGATAGTGTCACCGGACAAACCGGCGTCTTTGGTTAACGCGCCGAGGATGTCGCCGGGGCGCAATTTGTCCTTGCGCCCGCCGTCGATGCACAGCGTTACCATCTGCGGTTGTAATTCTGCGGGATTTTGTTGTGTGGTCGGCAAACTCTCCAGTGTCAGTGTTTGCTGCAAGTAATCTTCCAGGCGATTCAGACGCGGCACTTCGTTAGGCGCAATCAGGCTCAGCGCCAAACCGGTTTCGCCCGCGCGGCCCGTGCGACCGATCCGATGCACATGCACTTCCGGGTCGCGCGACAATTCAATATTAATCACCGCATCCAGACCTTTGATATCCAGACCGCGCGCCGCTACATCGGTAGCGACCAACACCGAACAACTTTTATTGGAAAAACGCACCAGAGTCTGGTCGCGGTCGCGTTGTTCCAGATCGCCATGCAGTGCTAAAGCGCTAATACCTGCCGCACGCAAATCTGCACACACGTCATCGCATTGCTGTTTGGTATTGCAGAACACAATCGAGGCCTGGGGCTGGTAATGTGCCAACAGTGTTAGTACCGCCGACTGTTTTTGTGAGGCATCCTGCAACTCATAAAAATGTTGCTCGATGTGTTGGTCGCTGTGCAGTGAATCCACGGTGACTGACACAGGGTTGTGTTGACAATGCGCACTGATTTTTTGAATCGCTTCGGGATAGGTCGCCGAGAATAATAAGGTTTGCCGTTGCAGCGGGCAGGCTTGCAATACCGTCTCCAAGGCGTCAGCAAAACCCATCTCCAGCATACGGTCTGCTTCATCCAGCACCAGTTGCTGCAAGTATTGCAGCGATAAAGAGCCTTTACCCAGATGATCCACAATGCGCCCCGGCGTACCGACCACGATATGCGCCCCGCGCTCCAATGAGCCGAGTTGCGGGCCGATAGAAACACCACCGCACAGTGTCAACACTTTTACGTTGTGGGTAAACCGCGCGAGCCGCCGGATTTCCTTTGCCACCTGGTCCGCCAATTCCCGTGTGGGGCAGAGCACCAACGCCTGGGTTGCAAATTGTTTAACATCCAGCTTATTCAATAAACCAATCGCAAACGTGGCCGTTTTACCGCTGCCGGTTTTGGCCTTGGCAATAATATCCCGGCCTGCCAGGATCACCGGCAAGGACTGCGCCTGGATCGGCGTCATGGTGTGGTAGCCGAGCGATGCAAGGTTTTCAAGCATGGCCGGCGCGAGGGGCAAGGTGGAAAAAGCAGTCGTGGTCACAATAAACTCGGTGGCTAGCGGCAAAGAAACGGGTGAGCAGGATAGCAGATTCACCTTCATTCGTCCCCGCGCTTTGTTTTGCAGTCGATTGACTCTATGATCTGCGCTGAATTCTTCAGGAACGGTTATTCATGAATTTATCAATCAGGGTTTTATTGTTGTGGTGTTTCATCAGCCAAGCGGCAAGCGCTCAAACAGCCGAGGATGACGCCATTCCGGAAACAGCCCCCACAACCAAAGCGTCTTCCGCAGCCACGGTAAAAACCTGGGAAGCCGGCATCGGCGTCGGCGCCATCAGCGGACCGGACTATCGCGGCTCCGAAGAATACAGCCATTATGTTGCTCCCATTCCCTATTTTATTTATCGCGGCAAATATATTCAGACGGATCGCGACGGGGTGCGCGGAAAATTATTCACCCGCGATGATTTTGAATTCAACCTCAGCATGAGCGCCTCCATTACGCCAGAGAGCGATGAAAATGAATTGCGTGAAGGTATGCCGAAACTCTATTCCACCGTTGAATTCGGGCCGGCGCTGAATATTAATTTAACCGGCGATAATTTTCGGGAAGGCTGGATGATGCATTTACCGCTGCGCGGTGTAGTTGCGGTGGGCGGCGGCGATACCGACTATGTTGGCTGGCTTGTCCATCCGCAACTCGCTTTTCGCACCGAAATTGAAAAATGGAATTTCACCTTTCGCACTGGCGTGTACTACGCCAGTGATGATTACCACGATCACTACTACACCGTTGCAGAAGAATACGCGACCGCAGCGCGCCCGGCATTTGAAGCCGACGCCGGCTACAGCGGCTGGAGCAATTCCTGGGCGATGAGTCGCGCGATTGACCATTATCGCATCGCATTTTTTATTCGTTATGATAATTTGCGCGGCGCAGAGTTTGAGGAAAGTCCATTGGTGGAAACAACGGATTCGGTGGCGGGCGGCCTGGCGTTGATCTGGGTTATTCGATAAACAGCCGGGACGGCGGGCAATCTGATTCCGTTCAGATTGCCCACCGCTGTAACCTTAGATCAGGCTATTTAAATACACTTCCAGGTTGGTATACATCGAATCCAATGAATAATCATTGCGGTCATTCGGGTTAAACGGATTCAAACCCCGCTGCTGTTCCCACGCATCCGGCATACCGTCGCTGTCGCTATCGTCTGGTGCGGCATCGCTGTAAAGCGCAACCAATCCACCGACTTCATCCTGGCTGTCGATGATGCGCCCGGTATTACTGCGAACTTGCTGTACAACACGCGCATCAATCGCATCGCGCGCGAGTGACGCACCGGCCTGATTCAACACATCGTCATAGGCTTGCTCTGCACTGACCGTCGGTACCGAAGGAAAATTCCAGCGCGAGCTGCGTCGTTGCGCACTGGTAAAATTCGGGAACATACTCCAACCGTTGTCCACGCCGTCACGCACCCCGTTCATATTGTTATCAAGTTTGTTACCGGATTGGTAGGTCAGGATGCCTTCGGTCTTGACTTCATCCCACACGGAATTGGCATTGCGTGAATCGTTATTGGCGATCACATAGTTGTTAACATAGTTGATCTCCACAATACCGCCCGCCGAACCACCAATGGATTCACCCGAACGCGTACCCCAGCCGTAGACAACATTGTTAACAAAATCCAGTTGGCCTTTTATTGATGGGGTTGTCTGATTACTGCCTGCACCGGGGTTACGCATATCGTGGTGCGAATACAGGTTGCGATAAAACGTACTGCCGCCTTCACCGTTACCGCGAATTAGCGAACCGAAACCATGGTTACCTTTATCGTGATAAGAGTCATTCAAACTTTCCGACACAATAGAATGTTGTACCGTTACATAATTTGAATAGGTTACCGACAAGGTTTCATCGATTGCCCAGGACGTTGATACGTGATCAATGATCACGTTGTTCGCCACCAGCACGTCCAGTGCGCCCGCCGTACTGCCTTTTAAGTTGCCATTACCTTTTGAGGGCTTGCCGTTTTCTGCTAATGCATTGAAATCGCCGCAACGGAAACGCATGTAACGAATGATGATGTTATCGGCATTCACCGTAACGGGATAACCCGCAACCGTAATGCCATCGCCCGGCGCCGTTTGACCGGCAAGCGTGAGATTGGGCCGTTTAATATCGAGCTTGGATTGCAACAGGATATTGCCTGATACCGCAAACACAATCGTGCGCGGGCCACTGGCTGACGTAATCGCGTCGCGTAGCGAACCGGCACCATTGTCATTGAGGTTGGTCACGATATAAACATCGCCACCACGCCCACCGCTGGTCAGACGACCGAAGCCGACCGCGCCGGGAAAAGCCAGTACTTCACTACTGGCCGCACTGCTACTGGAATTGCTCGACACGCTGCTTGCTGCAGCGCCGGATACCGTCATGTAATCCATATTCGGACCGCCATTGCTCGTCGTCGCCAGGGTGCGGATAGTGTTGGTCCCTGCGTGCAAATTGACGTTGATACTGCGGGTTGTCCAACTATTCCAGGCACCGGTGCCGGGGAATGACATATTGCCGTTTACCGATGCACCATTGACCAGAATATTCATCGCGCGATCTGCTGTTGTGCCGTTGGCAAACCGGAATGTCAGGGTTGCACTGCCGGCATTGGCCCGATAAATCGTCCACTCCAGGGCACTGCCCACCTGATTATCATAATTAACAAAACCGGAACCGGTGTAACCGCTGTGATTGAATTCCACCGCACCGCTGGTGATCACGCCACCTTCCGCTTCGTAGGTGGTCGCGACCGACGGCGCACTGCTGGCACTCGACGAGGACATTGGCGCAACGGAAGATGACATCAGGGATGACGAGCTGGCGACCGACGCGCTTGAGGAAACGGGCGCGGAACTTGAAGCGCTCGATACCGAGCTCGATAAGACACTCGACAAAGCACTCGAACTTGCGACGCCGGTTGCGTTATAGACCTCAAATTCTGCAATGGCCGGTGCCGCGCTGGCATCGACATACAAACTGATTTTTTTCATGCTTACCGCGCCGAGATTGATCACCCGGTTTGCGCCGATGGCGTTACCGGCAGATAAGACTTCATCGGTTTCATGATTGCGCAGTTGCCAGTTCGTCACGCGGTTGCCGGCTTCACGCAGTACCACCGTATTAAAGGTTTGTGCAGTGCTCCATTTCACCGACACCCGTTGGTTACTCGTGCCGCTCGCTTGCGAGGCGGAGTTGATATTGCCGTCACGCACCGTTTTCGTATTACTGAAACCGGAACCGTCCGCACCGGCGCCCGGACCAGTAAGGGCCAAGTTGCTGCCGAGATTCTGTGCCAGGGAAATATTATTGATACCGAGTGCCAAGCCTGCGAGCAGCAGACCGCGCACCATAGATTGATGTAAAGGTTTCATAGGATTACCTGTAGGTTATTGTTATTTCTCTCACTTATTTTTACGCCAGGGTAAAGCGAGGACCCCGGCGTGAGGGAATTATGCAGGAGTGATCGATGAAGAAACCAGTAACAGGTATCGGTTTGCGTGTTTGGGGAGTTGTCGGATTACGCTGCGCTAATCCGACCTACTTGACTATCCGTCGACGTGGCGCCCGTAGGTCGCGTTAGCGGCACAGCCGCGTAACCCGACACCCCCACAACAATTCATAAAAATAATGCAGAAGCAAAAAAATTCCGCAACATCAGTCCTTCGGATAATCGTTACAGCGCCTAAATTCGGCGCAGTATGCCGAGACTTTTCACCAACGGTAATGCTTCAAATAAACCAGAGGCTTGCGCCAGTTTCCAGATTTCATAAGGCGGGCGCCCGCCGTCGGCGGGGTTGGGGAAGACGTCGTGAATCGCCAGGAGGCCGCCGCGCATGATATGGCCGGCCCAACTGCGGTAGTCCGTTAATGCGGCGTCCATACTGTGGCCGCCGTCGATAAATACCATGGCCAGAGGTGTGGCCCACTGGCGGGCGGCCAGTTGCGATGGCGCAACAATCGGGATTACCGTATCGAGCAAGTCGGCGCGGATCAGTGTTTGGCGAAAACTGGGGAAACTGTCCATTAATGCGGCGCGCGCGTCATAGAGTTCGGGGTCGTGATATGCCTCGCCGCGCTGATGTTCTTCCGAACCGCGATGGTGATCCACCGCATACAAGACCGCACCGGCCGCTTTACAGGCAGCACCGAGATACACCGTGGATTTTCCGCAATAACTGCCCACTTCCAGACACGGACCGTGTTGTGCCGCTTGCGCGGTATGATGATAAAGCGCCTCACCTTCTTCGGCGGCAAGAAAACCTTTGACGCTATCGATATCCAGAGGCAAAGTGACGGGCATAATCGCGTTCCTGAATGACATTGCGCGGCATTCTAACAGTTGAAAATTTTTTTGCCGACTGTCATCACACCAACACTCGTCAACTCCATGGAAATATCCTGTGCGTCGCAATACCAAACCTTACTGGATAAAACGCATCAGCACCCTGTGCAATCGCTGGTACGTTAAACATTTTATTCGCCCGCAATTTGATGCTGCGGGAAAGTATCTGGAGATTGCCCACCCGCGTCACCTGGAATTATTCGGGCGCAACATCCGCATCGGTGATCATGCCCATCTTATTGCCGCCACGGACAATAAAATTCGGTTGACAACCTGGTCCGGCAAGCAAGGGCAGGGTGAAATTGTGATGGGTGATTATTGTTTGATTTCTCCCGGCGTCAGAATTTCAGCGGCCCGATCCGTGCGCGTCGGCAACAATTGTATGCTGGCCGCCAATGTGTATGTGAGCGATAGCGACTGGCACCATGTGTACAACCGTATCCGCCCGTTTCGCTGCACCAGGCCGGTGGTGCTGGAGAACAATGTCTGGCTGGGTGAAAGTGTGATGGTATTGAAAGGTGTGACAATCGGTGAGAACAGTGTGATTGGCGCGGGCTCGGTGGTAACCAAAGATATTCCGGCGAATGTGGTCGCGGCGGGCAACCCGGCGCGGGTGGTTAAAAAAATAAATCCGCACCGCCGGATGTTGAAACGTGAATTGATGTTTCGCGATGCAGAACATTATTACCACAATCAGGATGAACTGGATCGGTATATGCTGGCCAACAATGGCTGGTGGAATTGGTTGCGTAGCGTTTTCTTTCCGAATAAAAACGATTGATGCCGGATTACGCCTTCGGTTAACCCTACAATGCCTCTTCGAAAAGAAAATTGGTTTGCGACTGAAAGATCGCGTCGGATTACGCTTCGCTAATCTGACCTACGGGTATGGGGTTTATGTAGGTCGGGTTAGCGAAGCGTAACCCGACAAAAATCTCAATGAAGCGGAAACACGCACGTGAAGACGCTGCCCTTACCCACTTCACTGGTAATTTTTAATTCGGCATCGTGACGCAACAGCACGTGTTTAACAATGGCCAAGCCTAAACCGGTACCACCGGTGCTGCTGTTGCGGCTGGCGTCGACGCGGTAGAAGCGTTCGGTCAAGCGGGGGATGTGTTTGTTTTCAATACCCGGCCCATTGTCACTGACCGCGAAATAACAATTCTGTTTATCCTTCCACAAGCGCATGGCGATCTTGCCTTTGGCCGGAGTGTATTTCACGGCGTTAACCACCAGGTTGGAGAAAGCGCTGTGCAGTTCTTTTTCGTTCCCCAGCAATTGAATATTGCCATCGCAGGTCAGGGTGATTTCCTGTTCCTTATCGCCACTCAATGCCACAGCTTCATTGCGAATAGAATGCAGCAACGGCTCCAGCGGAATCAGTTTCTGGTTGTGGCCCACCTCGGTGGTTTCCAGTTTTGATAACACCAACAGGTCATTGATCAGCAATGCCATGCGCTGTGTTTGTTGCTGCATTTGTTGCAGGGGTTTTTGCCAGGTCGGGCCCAGGTTATTGTTGTCCGCCAGGGTTTCCAGGTAGCCACTGATCACCGTCAACGGCGTGCGTAACTCGTGCGAGACGTTGGCAATAAAATCCTGGCGCATCTGTTCCAGGTTATGAATCTGGGTAATGTCGCGCACCAGGATCAGGCGTTCATTTTTACCAAAGCGGGTAATCTGAAATTGCAGTTGCTTGGAGGAAAAACGCGGTGAGGGTAATTCCAGTGGCTCGCTGTAATTGCCTTCTTCAAAGTAACTGACAAAGCGCGGGTGACGAATAAAATTGATGACCGACAAACCCTGGTCTTTGGTGTGAAAACCCAATAAGCGTTGGGCTGCGGGATTCCAGAAATCCAGGTGACCGCGCCAGTCCAGCAGGATCACGCCGTCTTTTAATGCAGAGGTGATTTCCTGCACGCGATTGATCACCGCTTGCAGGTTTTCCCTTTCCTGGCGCTGGTGACGTTGCAGGTGGTAGATATTGTCGAAAACGTCGCCCCAAATACCCGTGGCCTCGGGTGGCTCTTCGTCGTTTTTGCGCAACAGCCAGCGGTTGAGCCGCGACATTTGCCAGAGCATGTAGGCAAGATACGCCAGGACACCGATATCCAATACCAGCAATAAGTGTCCGGTCAGCCAGCCCAGTAACAGACAGATCGCGACGAAGATCGACAGGCGCTTGAGTTCGGCGCTAAAACCTTGCAGCAAAATAGTGAGCCTCTTTCACAACCATCTCCAGCAGAATATTTTCACTCACTATCGCGCGGAAATATGACTTTTCTTCGCGCGGGATATAAAAATTTCTGCCCACCGGTCTTGTTGAAAACGCCTGTGCGTTTTTAACCGGTTTGAATTATGCGTCGGCCTTGGTGGAGAAACGATAACCGGTACCGCGCACAGTCTGGACCAGGTTTTCGTGGTTGTCGACAGTGAGGGCTTTGCGCAACCGGCGGATGTGCACATCCACCGTACGCTCTTCCACATAGACGTTGCCGCCCCACACATGGTCCAGCAGTTGGCTGCGAGTATAGGCTCTTTCCTGGTGGGTGAGGAAAAATTCCAGCAGGCGATATTCCGTCGGCCCCATATCAACCGCCTGGTTGTTGATCGTCACCCGGTGACTGGCCGGGTCGAGGCACAAACCCTGCACGGTAATAGGGTGGCCATTAACCTGCGGGTCAGCGCGGCGCAATACCGCCTTCAGGCGGGCGACCAGTTCGCGGGGGGAGAAGGGTTTGGTGATGTAATCGTCGGCCCCGACTTCAAGGCCCTGGATCTTGTTGTCTTCCTCACCTTTGGCGGTGAGCATAATGATGGGTACATCAGCAGTCACGTCGTCGCGCTTGAGGCGGCGCGCCAGTTCGATACCGCTGGTGCCGGGCATCATCCAGTCCAGCAGGATCAGGTCAGGCTTTTCATCCACAATCAACGCATGGGCGTCCTGTGCATTGCTGGCTTCGATACACTGATACTCGGCCATTTCCAGTGCGACCCGGAGCATGTCGCGAATGGCTGACTCGTCATCGACGATCAAGATTTTACGCCCACTCATAATTCTTACCTGTTACCCGCTGATGGCTGAGAGCAATTGTTGCAAGCGTATTAAATAAGCCCTGTGTTACAACTTTATGACAGCACAGGATTCAACGCAGCACCAGCAGCACCGGTAAATTCTCAGAGTTTGTCGGCCACCACGCCGATAAAGACGGCCAGACCCACCCAATTGTTGTTCATGAAGGCCTTGAAACAGGCCTCCCGCTGGCGAAAGCGGATCAGGTATTGTTGGTAGGCAAACAGCGCAGCGGCCACACCGAGGCTGATGTAATAAAAAGTACCCAGCTCGAAGCGCGAGCCGACCATTACCAGAGCGTAGAGCGTCAGGGCCTGTAACACGCCCGTCATCAGGCGGTCCTGCTCACCAAACAGGATGGCCGTGGATTTCACTCCGATGCGCAGGTCATCGTCGCGGTCCACCATGGCATAAAAGGTATCGTAGACCACGGTCCACAGCACCACAGCGGTATAGAGCAGCCAGACTTCCACACCGAGCGCCCCACTCTGGGCGGCAAAGGCCATGGGAATGGCCCAGGCAAAAGCCGCGCCCAGCACCACTTGCGGCAGGTGGGTGTAACGCTTCATAAACGGATAACAAAATGCCAGTAACACACCACCCACGGATAATTGAATCGTCAGGGGATTGGTTAATAGCACCAGGCCAAAGGCGAGCAAACACAATCCGATAAACAAGGCGATAGCTTCGCCACTCGATACCTGTCCGCTGACCAGTGGCCGTTCACGGGTCCGTTTGACATGGCCATCCACCTTGCGATCAGCGAAGTCATTGATGACGCAGCCGGCGGAGCGCATCACAAACACCCCCAGCACAAAGATCACCAGCACATCCCAGCGCGGCACGCCATCGGCCGCCAGCCACAGGCTCCACAGGGTAGGCCACAACAGCAAGAGTGCACCGATAGGCTTGTGCATGCGCATCAATTGCCAGTACAGGCGGATGCGTTGGCCAATAGATAAAGCGGGTTGTTTAGCGGCGGGGCGCTGGCTAGGTTGAGTCATAGCAGATTCTGTTGTCCGTTATTGACGATGGGTAGACATCAAGGGTGGCGGCGAGGCCAGGGTGTCGACAAACGCGTCCAGGAAGACTTCGCTCACCAGCAGCGGTTTATCCTCCAGGTAAAACACCGAACGCCGCCCCCACAAGGGCTTATCGCTGGTGAGCGGTTCCGGCACATAGCCATGATGGCGTTTCAGCCGGCTCACAGCAATGGCACTGCGCTGCAAGTGTGGCTGACTGAACAAAAAGGCCCCCAGTGGACGGGCGTCCTGTTTGCGCAAGTGCCGCAGGCTACCGGTCAGGCTGGTCAGGGGCAGCACGCTGCGGGCGAATACCCAGGGCTGCTGGTGGCCGCACAATACCACTTCGCGAATCAACGCCAGCTCCGAACGGTCCATGTTCAAACAACGCCATTCCGATAAGGCGGGCCGCGCAATCTGCTGACGCAATACCTCGACATGAAAATGATCGTGACTGCGAGCCACCAGACGCGCCGTAAGTGAACCTTTGTCCAGCAACCACTCACACAGCGCCGCCTCCGGGCGTTGCGCCTTGGGCCACTGCGCCAGCGGCTGCCATGTTACCCGGCCATTTATCGATAACCCCAAAAGTCGCTCCTGTCACACATGTCGGCAAACCAGCGCGGAATTCTAGCAGGTGGCACCGGGAGTTTGGCCGGCAATCGGTCCCGACCAATAAAAAGCTGCCGTTTTCACTGCCCCCCGGCGACCTGAGCGGGTACACTCCCGTTTGTCCAGCCTGCCACTACCGCGTCAGGACTATCGATACTTGAGGGCCCTTGCCATGCATAAAACTGATCTCGTCGATCGGGTTGCCGATCAAACTGATATGAGCCGCGACAAGGCGGATGCGGCGGTATCCGCCATGATTGAACACATCACCAATGCACTCAGCCGCGATGAATCGGTGTCGCTAGTGGGATTCGGCAGCTTTGTAAGAAGCCATCGCTCCGCGCGCCAGGGGCGCCACCCACAGACCGGCGATACCATTCAGATCGCCGCCAGCAGCAGTGTGTTGTTTCGGCCCGGTAAAGCGTTGAAAGACGCGCTGAACCCATAATAACAACCAACACCCGACTGAAACCCCACCACTGATAACAACGATCGAGGCTAGGATGACACTCACCAACCGAATCCTGCTGGGCATGATCCTCGGCATTATCGTCGGCATTTTGTTTAACCTGATTATCGCTATAGATCCGGATACCGGCCTACCGGTAACCGCCTGGGGCGCCTGGCTTGATCGGGTGTTGATCAACGGATTTCTGGACGCGGTGGGCCAGGTCTTTATCAAGTCGCTCAAATTATTGGTTGTCCCACTGGTGTTTGTGTCGCTGGTATGCGGCAGCGCCGCGCTCGGCGGCCACAGTCGCATGGGCGCCATGGCACTCAAAACCGTCTCGCTTTATATGCTGACGACTGCTATGGCCATCGCCCTCGCGATTCTGGTGGCCTCGCTGATTCAGCCCGGTGAAGATGTGGACTTGACCATGGCCACCGGTTTCAGCGCGATTGAAGCGCCGGGTTTGAAAGAGACCTTTATCAATATCTTTCCGGAAAATCCGATCCAGGCCATGGCTGATGGCAATATGTTGCAGGTAATTGTATTTTCCCTGTTGTTCGGCATTGCCATCTCCCGCAGCGAATCCCCCGCCGCACAAAACCTGCAAGCCTTCTTCAACGACCTCAACACCGTGGTAATCAAGATGGTGCTGCTGTTGATGCACATCGCGCCTTATGGGGTGTTCTGCCTGCTGGTGAAATTATTTTCTTCTCTGGGTATCCATGCCGTGGCGGACCTGGCGCTGTATTTTTTTACGGTGCTGCTGGTGTTGTTCTTACACGGCCTGGGCGTTTACGGTTTGCTGCTGAAATTATTGAGCGGCTTAAACCCGCTGATTTTCTTTCGCAAGATGTGGTCGGTGATGGTGTTCGGTTTCAGTACTGCATCCAGCAATGCCACCTTGCCGATCACCTTGCGCACCGTCGAAAACGATCTGGGCGTGGACAACAAAGTAGCGTCTTTCAGTATTCCCCTCGGCGCTACCATCAATATGGACGGCACGGCCATCATGCAGGGCGTAGCCACGGTTTTTATTGCGCAGGCTTACAATATCGACATCGGCCTGGGCGGTTACCTGTTGGTGATTCTCACCGCGACCCTCGCCTCCATCGGCACTGCCGGTGTTCCCGGCGTTGGCCTGGTGACACTGGCGATGGTGTTAAACCAGGTGGGCCTGCCGCTGGAAGGTATTGCCTTGATCGTCGGTGTCGACCGTTTGCTCGATATGATTCGCACCGCCGTGAATATTACCGGCGATGCCATGGTCTCTACGGTTGTAGCCAAAAGTGAAAACCTGTTGGACCGCGCGCGCTTTGAAAACACCAATAAAAATCTGGTGGATGAGATTTCCAAAGAATGATGCCGATGTTTATTACTCCAGTGTCAGGTAAGGATGCATGACCACACCCCACGCTATTCTCGAACATACCTTCGGTTACAACCGCTTTCGTGGTACGCAGGAAGCGGTGATCAACCATTTGATCGCCGGTGATGACGTCCTGGTGTTGATGCCCACCGGCGGCGGGAAATCCCTGTGTTACCAGATTCCTGCCCTGGCGCGCGCCGGTACCGGCGTGGTTGTTTCGCCTCTGATTGCACTGATGCAGGATCAGGTCAGCGCACTGCATGAACTCGGCGTGCGTGCCGGTTTTTTAAATTCCACATTATCGCCGCAGGACGCCTGGCAAACTGAGCGGGCCCTGCAAAACGGCGAACTGGATTTGCTCTATGTCGCCCCTGAACGGCTGTTGCAGGACCGCATGCTCGACCTGCTGGACAACGCCCGCATTTCCCTGTTTGCCATCGACGAGGCGCACTGCGTAGCGCAATGGGGCCACGACTTCCGCGCCGATTATTTAAAGCTGGATATCCTGCAACAACGCTTCCCCGAGGTGCCGCGCATTGCGCTCACTGCCACCGCTGATGTGCGCACGCGCCAGGAAATTATTGAGCGCCTGGGTTTGCAAAGCGCGCAGCAATTTATCAGCGGGTTTGATCGGCCGAATATTCAATATCGCATCCAGCAAAAAAATAATCCCCGCCAACAATTGTTGCGTTTTCTACGCGACGAACAAAAAGACAGCGCGGGCATTGTGTATTGCCTGTCGCGCAACAAAGTGGAACAAACCGCTGCCTGGTTATGTGGTGAAGGTTTTAATGCCTTGCCCTACCACGCCGGTTTAAGTGCAAGCCTGCGGGCCGAAAACCAACGGCGATTTTTGCGCGAAGACAGCATCATTATGGTGGCGACCATTGCGTTCGGCATGGGCATTGATAAACCGGATGTGCGTTTTGTTGCGCACCTGGATTTGCCCAAAAGCATTGAAGCTTATTATCAGGAAACCGGGCGGGCTGGACGCGACGGCGAACCGGCCACCGCGCTGCTGTTGTATGGGCTCGAGGACGTGGTGAAACTGCGCCAGATGATGGCCGGTTCCGAAGGCAGCGAATTATTCAAGCGACAGGAACAACAACGCCTGCAAGCCATGCTCGGTTTATGCGAGATCACCAGCTGCCGGCGGCAAACCTTGTTGCGTTATTTCGGGGACAACCTCGATGAACCCTGTGGCAACTGCGACTCCTGTTTAACACCGGCACAAACCTGGGATGCGACCGAGGCCGTGCGCATGGCCTTATCCTGCGTTTACCGCACCGGCCAACGCTTCGGAGCCAATCATGTGATCGATGTGTTGCGCGGCAGCAACAACGAAAAAATTCTCAGTTTTGATCACCATAAATTATCCACCTACGGCATCGGTAAACACCTGAGTGCCGATGAATGGCGCTCTGTCTTTCGCCAACTCGTGGCGCGCGGCTTTCTCGATGTGGATGCCAGTGGCTTTGGCAGTTTATTGTTGAATGACGCCTGCCGTCCGGTATTGCGCGGTGAGCAAGCCATCCAGTTGCGCCGCGACATCAAAACTGCGGCTACCAGTGCAACACGCCGCGCGCCTGTCGCCGTGGCACCGGAAGATGAAAGTTTATGGTTCGCATTGCGCGCCTGCCGCAAACGGCTTGCAGAGGAACATGGCGTGCCGCCTTACGTTATCTTTCACGACGCCACCCTGCGGGAAATGCTCGAACAGCGTCCGCTCACACCCAGCGAGATGCTTAATATTTCCGGCGTCGGCGACAGCAAACTGGAACGCTTCGGCGATGAGTTTCTGGAAGTGATTCGCGAGCACGAATACGTATAAGCCGTGGGCCGAGAGGCTTGATCTTCCACAAGATTAGTCATCCGGGCTTGCTATATACTCCGGCTTTTACGCCAACCGCCCTTTCTATTACGGAAGCCCTGATAGTGGACCAGTCTTTCGCTCACTTGCTGTTGTTACTCGGCATGGCCGTTACCGTCGTACTGATTTTCCAGCGGCTGCGCATACCTTCCAGCCTCGGTTATTTATTAGTGGGTGTCATACTCGGCGGACACACCATCGGTCCGGTTATCGATCCACAACCCATCCAGGCGTTCGCTGAATTCGGGATTGTGTTTCTACTATTCACCATCGGTCTGAATTTCTCGCTGCCGCAGATTTATGCCCTGCGTCACCTGGTATTGGGTTTGGGTACTGCCCAAGTGGTGCTGACCACGGTCATCGTCGGCATGGTGGCTTGGCTGCTCGGCTTGCCGCCTGCCGGTGCCTTTGTCATCGGCGCGGTCTTCGCCCAATCATCCACCACAATCATCAGCAAACAGTTGGCAGAACAGGGCGATGAATACAGCCGTCATGGGCGCCTCGGCACTGCCATGTCGGTATTTCAGGATGTCACCGCCGTGCCCTTTGTGGTCATTATTCCCGTGCTGGGTATGGCCTCAGCCAGTTTCGGCGATTTAACCGGAGCCCTTGGCTGGGCGTTTGTGAAAGCGGCAGCCGCTTTCGGCTCTGTGTACCTGGTGGGACGTTGGTTGTTCCGACCCCTGTTTCATCTGGTTGCGGAACGCCGATCTGCGGAAATTTTTACCCTGACCGTGTTATTTGTGTCGCTGCTGGCCGCCTGGACCACGAATAGCCTCGGCCTGTCCATGGCCTTTGGCGCATTCCTCGCCGGCATGATGCTGGGCGAGACGGAGTTTCGACATCAGGTGGAATCCACTATCCGCCCCTTCCGCGATGTGCTGCTGGGTCTGTTTTTCGTGGGTATCGGTATGCTGTTCGATCTGTCCTCCTTACCCAAGATCTGGCACTGGGCATTGCTCGGCGCCGTGGCGCTGTTACTGATAAAAACCCTGGTGGTAGTGCAAATCGTCCGCATTGCCGGTATTGATGCCGCCACCGCCTGGCGCACTGGCTGGATTCTGGCCGTGGGAGGGGAATTTGGTTTTGCCCTGGTTTCCATCGCTATGGGAGCGGATGTTATCGCCTCAGATACTGGTCAGATCGCCCTGACCTCAGTCCTATTTTCCATGATCGTTGCGCCCTTCCTTATCCGCTATAACCACGCACTGGCGAGCTTGTTTGCATCGCCCTCCCGCCCACAACAACAGGAAGAACCGGCCCCCAAACCCGGGGTGGACACCGTGGGGCAGATAAATGACCACGTCATCATTTGTGGTTACGGTCGCATCGGCCAAGGTGTGGCGCGCTTCCTGGAACTGGAGCAGATCCCCTACCTGGCGCTGGATCTGGATTCCGCTAAAGTAAAGGAAGCCCACCTTGCCGGCGAGCGCGTATTTTATGGTGATGCCGCCGAGCGCGATATCCTCGAAGCCTTGGGAACCGCAACAGCCCGTCTGGTCGTCATCAGTCATGAGGACGTGTCTTCCGCCCTGCGGATACTGCAACACCTGCGCAGCCTGCGCCCGGATCTACCAGTGATGGTGCGCACTCGCGATGAAAGTCATGTGGAAGAATTACGCGCGGCGGGGGCGACGGAGATAGTCGCAGAAACACTGGAAGCCAGCCTGATGATCGCAGCGAATACCCTGATGGCCTTACAACTGCCAATTTCGCGCATCGTCCGCCGGATGAAAGAACAGCGGGAGGGCCGCTACCGGTTATTGCGCGAGCTTTACCGCGGTGACAGTTTTCTTGCTGATACCTTGCACGAACAGGATGCGGATCGCCTGCGCCCGGTGTCGCTACCACCGGACAGCCCAGCCATCGGTCGCGCACTGAACGAACTGACGCTGACCGGCGTGGTCGTTACTGCGCTGGTCCGTGACAATAAAAAACAACTCAAACCCGCCCCGGATACCCGCCTGGCCAGTGGCGATGTGCTGGTCATGTTCGGCTCACCGGAAGATCTGGAACAAGCGGAACAGGCGCTTTTGGGCGTGAAGCTGACCACGCCGTAACAATCACGGCTCCGTCTGGGTTTAGCGCATCTATACTGAGAGAACCCCTCGTTTCTCAGGATAATAACAATGAGCGATATTCGCGGATTACAGGCCTGGATGCGCGTGCTGTCGGACCAGGATTTACCCACCCTGAATTCAGTTGTCAAAGCCATCTGCGAACTCAGCGACGATAATCAAAGTTCTACCCATGACCTCACCCAGATTATCCTGCGCGATGCGGACCTGACCTCGCGAGTACTCAAGATCGCCAATTCGGTCCACTACAATCGCTCCTTCACCCCCATCAAAACCATCTCCCGTGCGATTGTGCAGATCGGGTTTATCAATCTAAAAAATATCACGCTGGCCAGTTCGTTGATCGACAGTTTTCTCAAAGGAAAACCGCGTGAATTATTGATCCAGCGTCTGGCAAAATCCTTTCACGCGGCGGTGCAGGCCCGCGCGATGGTGCCTTACCTGAACAACGAAAAACAGGAACAGGTTTTTATTGCCGCGTTACTACGCCACATCGGCGAATTGGCCATTCTGTCTACTGGCCGGGAGGCAGCGGAAAAGTTTATCAGCGCGCGGGATTTGCACCCGGAAAATGAATTGGGTTTGAGCATGGAATACCTGGGCGTGGATATTCACCACCTCAACAAATCCCTGATTCGCGAATGGTCCCTCGGTGAATTGGTGAATGAAGCTTGCGACCGCCAGGGCAAGCACAGTTTGATGGCGCACGTGGTGAATCTCGGCAATGAAGTCAGCCTGCATATTCATAAAGGCATGCATCACGCCCGGATGGTGCAATTGTGCGAACAGATCAGCGAGCAGTGTGAAATTTCGGTGGAGGACGCGCACAAACAAATTTTATTGATGGCCGAAGAAGCCTCCGTGATTGCCAAAACCTACGGTGCGGAAAGCCTGCTAAAAGCCCTGCCGCAACGCGAAGCGATCGAGGCAAAACATTTCACACAATCCACGGGTTATGAATTGTCGCAATACCTCAACCAGATGCACACCTTGATGATCGACGGTGAAAGTATGTCGGCGGTCATGCAGTGTGCAGTGCTGGCTTTGCATGAAGGAGCCGGGATGCAGCGCGCTGCTATCGCCATGATGGACTACGACAGCAAGTGCCTTGATGTTCGCTATATCGCCGGTAAAGGCACCAACCACTGGCGCGAAGACGGGCGCATTGAACTGGAGCGTTTACACAAGGGTGAGTTACTGCACGAATTCCTGCGCACACAACATCCGCTGTGGCATGAATCCAGTAAGGATGCGGCACCGCCCGGCATTCTGCGCAAAATTACCCAGGGTGGCGATTGCATGTTGGGCGGATTGAAACTGAATAAGCGCATCGTGGCCGTGGTATACGCCGATGCGGCGGGCAAGGCAATGACTGAGCGTCAGTTTGAAGAATTTCAACTGGTGGTGAATCAATTGAATTTAATGCTGCGGATTAATGCGGTGGATCGCTGACAGCTCACTACAACATTCCGTTTGAGCAGCACGGGAAAATAAAAGACATCCTTGTCGAAAGTGATGCTGTTGAATCGCATGCACAAAATAGCAATTCCCAAGCCAATTACATAAAAGCCATATAAATCAGCAAATTATAAAAAACCATGGTGGCGCCGCCAGCCAAATCTGTAAGAAATACCTTCGCAAAATTTGCCGGAAAAAAATTCCCGAAACCAACGTTCTGGTTATAAGGGTTGAATGCTATAGTGCCTCGTTCAACCATGACGGTGATTATTATCCATGCCCGAGTTACCCGAAGTCGAAACCACCCTGCGCGGCATTACGCCGCATATCCTGGGCCGCCAGATTACACAGGTGGTGGTGCGCCAGGCACGTTTGCGCTGGCCAATTCCTGCTGAATTAACCACCCTACTGGCGCGCCGAAAATTACTCGCAGCGAGTCGCCGGGGAAAATATTTACTCTTGCAGTTCGCCCACGGCCACGCACTGATTCATCTGGGTATGTCCGGCAGCTTGCGTATTGTTAAAGCCTCGGATACACCGCAATTGCACGATCACTTTGATCTGGTATTTGGCGATGTGGTGCTGCGCTATTGCGACCCGCGCCGTTTTGGTTGCCTGCTGTGGCTGGAGGGCGGTCCACTAACCCATTCGCTGCTGACTCATCTGGGGCCCGAGCCGTTGACTGCAGACTTCACGGCGGACTATTTATTCCAGCGCACCCGGCGGCGCAGTCAGGCGATAAAACAATTCATCATGGACAGTCGCGTGGTGGTAGGCGTCGGTAATATTTATGCCAATGAATCCCTGTTTATGTCGCGCATTAAACCGACTCGCAAAGCCGGTTCACTGACCCGTAAAAACTGCGAGGATCTGGTGCGCGATATTCAGTTTGTGTTGCAGCGTTCGATTGACCAGGGCGGCACAACCCTGCGGGATTTTGTTGGCGGTGATGGCAAGCCCGGTTATTTCAAACAGCAGTTATTGGTCTATGGCCGCGGCGGAGAGGCGTGCGCAGTCTGCGCAAAACCGCTCAAGGAAATTCGCATGAATGATCGCACCACGGTGTATTGCACGCAGTGCCAGAAGTAGCGGCATCAGGCCGTCAGACGCTGTTTGGGGTGATTTCTAATTGCGAGCGAATTTTTTAACTAACGCCGACTCCACCGCCGGCGCAACAAACTTGCTGACATCGCCACTGAGCATGGCAATCTCGCGCACGATAGATGACGAAATATACGAGAGATGTTCGGCAGGGGTAAGGAATAAACTTTCCATATTCGGTTCCAGTGCGCGATTCATATTGGCCAACTGGAATTCATACTCAAAATCCGACACCGCCCGCAAACCACGCAACACCGCCTGGGCACTTTTCTGACGCACAAAATCCACCAGCAGGATATCGAAGCCGCAGACTTCCACATTGGGTAAATGGGACAGGGTGTCCTGAGCCAGCTCTACGCGTTCATCCAGGGTAAACAGGGGATTTTTGCGGCTGCTGGCCGCTACCGCGACGATGACTTTATCGAAAAGCCGACAGGCGCGCTCCACCAGATCGATATGGCCGTTGGTGATGGGATCAAAGGTGCCGGGGTAAACAACTGTACGCATAGCCAATCTCGGGTCGGACGCTGTCGGGCAGCGGGAGGCAGATAGTACAAAATTCACTGTGCACTGGCCAGCAATCCTGGTGCCCCTCCAACCTACCCTCAACCGTCCGTCGCTTTCCATAACGCACGGGCATGCCGCCATTTGACCGGCAGAAGCAGACGCTATATGTTGCTCGACGCACATAGCCCGCCGTGTAAACAGGCTGGCCCGACGCAAGTATTACGAAGGAATATAAACGGTGAGCACCATGGCCAATCGCACTCCTTTTCGTCCTAAACTCTGGCGGCAAGCCGCCGTATTATCAACGCTGTGCCTGACGTTACTGTTGAGCGCCTGCGGCGGCGGAAGCGGCGACAGCGATGACACATCTACCCCGCCACCTAACACAACGAACCCGGACCCCAATGAATTCAAAGGACCAGTCAGCTTGAGCTGGGTACCACCAGCGCAGCGCGAGAATGGGGATGAGCTGGATATTACCGAGCTGGGTGGCTACGAACTTCGCTACCGGCAAGGCACCGATCAAAAATATATTTCCGTCATCATCGAAGATCCCTGGACAACGGATTACTACATCGAATGGCTGGAAGGCCGCCATGAATTCCAGATTGCTGCCTTTGACAACACCGGTTTGTACAGCGAATTTGTCTCTCTGCAACCGGAGGGCTGATTCAGGCAGGTTGAAAACGATAGAACAACCGATAATTCACTTGCCCTGCCTGTTTATCGCGATGGAGGGACCAGTTAGAGGGCACCTGATAAACGGATTCACGCCCGGATTCAATATAGATTGAGGATTCATCAGCCAACCAGCCGCCGACTTCCAAAGCATCCACCACGGCTTGCCACAGGTTTAACTGAAACGGCGGGTCGACAAACACCACATTGAAAGGCGCTGCGGAATTACCCTGACGCAACAGGGTCAGAGCATCCGCATTCAGCAGGCTGCCCTGCTCCGCTTGCAGCAACGCCAGGTTCGCGCGCAACTGCGCCGAGGCTTGTGCATCCCGCTCTACCAGCAAGCTGGCACCCGCACCCCGCGATAAGGCCTCCAGACCCAGCGCACCGGAACCGGCAAACAGATCCAGGCAGCGGGCACCCCGAATCTCAGGGGCGAGCCAGTTAAACAGAGTTTCGCGAATTCGGTCACCGGTAGGTCGCAGCCCTTCCACGTCGGGGAAACCCAGTTTGCGCCCGCGCCATTGGCCACCAATGATACGTAGCTGGTTGACACCGCGCAGGGCAGCCGAACGGGATTTGGCGGGTGTTGGGGCGGGCGGTTTCAACAGCGGGCGCTCTCTCTGGTCACAATAGAAGTGGTAGGATAGCGCCTTTCTTTTCAGTCGATAAGCAACGAATTCTCTCTATGTTCTTCAAAAAGCTCTTCAACAAGTCTGAACCCGAGTCCCCCAAGGCTCCCGAGGTGCCTCAGGAACAAATGCCTGCGGAGCCATCCCCGGTGGATGATTCCGGGGCGGATTCCTCCGCGGCCTCGATCCCTGCAGAAGCACCTGTACAACCCGAACCCGCCGCCAAACCGGGCTTTTTCGCGCGCATCAAACAAGGGCTGAGTCGCACCAGCAACAACTTCGCCGAAGGGTTGGGCAACCTGTTTCTCGGCAAAAAGAATATTGACGATGAGCTTCTGGAAGATATTGAGAGCCAGCTTTTGATCGCCGACGTAGGTATCGAGGCGACCAGCGAGATCATCGACAACCTCACTCAACGCGTCGCCCGTAAACAATTGGCTGATGCCGATGCCCTGTTTCGCGCGCTGCGCGAATTACTCGCCGGTTTGCTGCGCCCGGTAGAACAGCCGCTGGTGATCGATAAAGCCAAACAGCCTTACGTTATCCTGGTTGTCGGGGTGAACGGGGTGGGCAAGACCACCACCATCGGCAAACTGGCCAAACGCCTGCAAAACGAAGGCAAAAAAGTCATGCTCGCGGCGGGGGATACCTTTCGTGCGGCAGCCGTTGAACAGCTACAGGTCTGGGGCCAGCGCAATAATGTGCCGGTGATTGCCCAGCATACCGGCGCCGACAGTGCTTCGGTTATCTTCGATGCCGTGCAGGCCGCGCAGTCCCGCAAGATGGATGTGATCATCGCCGATACGGCTGGCCGCCTGCATAACAAAGACCATTTGATGGAAGAGCTGAGCAAGGTCAAGCGGGTTATGGCCAAGCTGGATGTCAGTGCGCCCCACGAAGTCCTGCTGGTGCTGGATGCGGGCACCGGCCAGAATGCGGTCAACCAGGCCCAACAATTTATCGATGCTGCGGGCGTCACCGGCATTGCCCTGACCAAGCTCGACGGCACCGCCAAGGGCGGGGTGATCTTCGCCCTGAGCAAGCAGTTTGGTTTGCCCGTGCGCTTCATCGGCGTGGGCGAGGGTATCGATGACCTGCAACCCTTTGCCGCGGAGCCCTTTATCCAGGCGCTGTTTAATCAACAGGACGACCTGTGATCCGTTTCGACAACGTCAGTAAACGTTATGCCTCCGGCCACGAAGCGCTGACCCGCGTTGACTTTGAGGTCGAGCGCGGCGAAATGGTGTTTCTTACCGGCCACTCCGGGGCCGGCAAGAGCACACTGATGAAGCTCATTATGTTGATGGAGCGACCCACCCAGGGGCAGGTCTTTGTTGACGGGCGCAACCTTAATCGTTTGTCGTCCGGGCAGATTCCCTACTACCGCCGCAATGTCGGCGTGGTCTTCCAGAACCATCAACTGCTGTTTGATCGCAGCGTCTTTGACAACGTGGCCCTGCCGCTACAAATCGCCGGTAACACGCCGGCAGAAACCGGGCGACGGGTCCGCGCCGCCCTGGATAAGGTGGGCCTGCTGGATAAAGAGCAGCAGAATCCCATTGTATTGTCGGGCGGTGAACAGCAGCGGGTGGGGATCGCCCGCGCCGTGGTTAACAAACCTTCTGTCCTGCTGGCCGACGAACCTACCGGCAACCTCGACCCGGAGCTTTCAGCGGAGATCATGAATTTATTTCGCCAGTTTAACGAAGTTGGCGTCACCATCATGATCGCCAGCCACGATCTGGAATTGCTTAAACGTATGAACAAGCGCGTGCTGGGCCTAAGCCATGGCCAGGTCGCTCACGATGGAGTGCTGTGGTGAAACCCGTCCGCCCCAACCGTGCCGCCGCTGCCGCCCGCCCACAGGGAGCGGTGCAGAGCAAATCCCGTCTGGGTGATCGTTTCGACGCCTGGATGGCCCATCACAGCACCACCGCCATCGACAGCTTGCTGCGACTGCTGCGCACGCCGCTGCAAAGCCTGATGACCTGGCTGGTGGTGGCTATTGCCGTGGCGTTACCGGCGGTGCTTTATATCGCGCTGACCAATATCCAGAACATCGGCTACAGCTGGCAGGATTCCAGTCAGATCTCGGTCTTTCTCAACAAGCAGGTCTCCGATAGCCAGGCCGAAGAACTGCGCCGTCGCTGGGCTAATCGCGCAGATATTGCGCAGGTGATCTATGTGTCCCCCACCATCGCATTGGAAGAGTTCAAGACGGCGTCGGGCCTCGGCAACGTGGTGGATAGCCTGGATGAAAACCCCTTGCCCGGCGTGCTGCTGGTCCAGCCCGGCTTGGCCGGAAGCACGCCCGCCGGCCTGGAAGCACTGGAGCAGGTTCTCCGCCAGGATCCGTTGGTCACCGATGTACGTATAGATATGCAATGGGTGAAGCGCCTGCATCAGTTCATGGCGGTGGCCCAACGCGTGGTTATGGCCCTGGCTGGCTTGTTGGCACTGGGTGTGATCCTGGTGATTGGCAATACCATCCGCTTGGCGATTGAAAACCGGCGCGACGAGATCCTGGTAGTGAAACTGGTGGGCGGCACTAATGCCTATGTGCGCCGCCCCTTTTTGTATACCGGCCTGTGGTATGGCCTGGGCGGTGGCCTGCTGGCCCTGGTCCTGCTGGCAATAGGCCTAGGGTGGCTGGGCGGACCCGTGGCGCATCTGGCTGATCTGTATCAAAGCAGTTTTCGTTTACAAGGCTTAGGCTTTATCCATAGCCTGCAACTGGTGCTGCTGGCCGGCATTACGGGCTTGTTGGGCGCATGGATTGCCGTGGGGCGACACCTGTCACATATCGAGCCTCATTGAGCCAACCCGCGCATAGCCATAGAAATTTGCAATTGATCAAATGCTTGCCAAATGAATCAATATTCATACAATTTTTGCCCCAACTTACTGATTTAAAACAGTTTTACGCGACCCTTATGGAACTTGTCAGTGCGTAGCACTCTAATCTGACTAGTGCTACACTCGGCCTACATCTTTACTGGAGGTAACTTACATGAGCACAAGTCTGCAACCTATCGGCGTCCTTGCCCCGGGTGCAAACCTCAATGCCTATGTTCAGGGAGTCAGCAGCTTTCCGATCCTGACCGTCGAGCAGGAGCAGGAGCTAGCGGAGGATTTGTATTACAACGGCAATCTCGATGCAGCACGCAAGCTGGTGATGGCCCACCTGCGCTTTGTGGTGCACATCGCCCGTTCCTACAACGGTTACGGCCTGCCACTGGGTGATCTGATCCAGGAAGGTAACGTTGGCCTGATGAAAGCCGTGAAGCGTTTTAACCCTGAGAAGGGCGTGCGTCTGGTGTCCTTTGCGGTCCACTGGATCAAGGCAGAAATCCACGAATTTATCCTGCGCAACTGGCGCATCGTCAAGATCGCTACCACCAAGGCACAACGTAAATTGTTCTTTAACCTGCGCGGCGCCAAGAAGCGCCTGGCCTGGTTGAGTAATGACGAAGCGGCCGCTGTGGCCGAGGATCTGGGCGTAGATATCAAACACGTGCGCGAGATGGAAGGTCGTCTGGCCTCTTATGATGCCGCCTTCGATGCCAGCGACGATGACGATGACGAAAGCTACGTCGCGCCGGCGCACTACCTGGAAGACAATCGCTACAACCCGGCTTCGCAATTGGAAGCAGCTGACTGGGAAGAAACCAGTGTCAACAGCCTTGAGCTTGCCATGGAAAAACTGGACGACCGCAGCCGAACCATCCTGCAACGTCGGTGGTTAAATGATGACAAGGCAACCTTGCACGACCTGGCCGCGGAATACGGTGTTTCCGCCGAGCGTATTCGTCAACTGGAAAAAAATGCGATGAACAAGGTCAAGAACATGATGCTGGAAGCCTGATCCAGCCTATGTAATTAACGTTCAAAAAGCCGCGCCAGTGCGCGGCTTTTTTATTGTCTCACCCACCCGCCAATAACCAACAACAACCTCGAGAAGCACCCATGGGACAATGGCTATTATTTTGTGCCGCACTCAGCGGATTCCTCGCCGTCGGTCTTGGCGCCTTTGCTGCCCACGGCTTAAAAGCCCGTTTAGCGCCGGAGATGCTCGCCGTCTTTCAAACCGGTGTGCAATACCAGATGTATCATGCACTGGCCTTGCTGGGCGTTGTAGCTCTGCTGAAATTCGTTGGCCATAATATCTGGCTGCAAACTGGCGGCATTCTGTTTATCATCGGCACCCTGTTGTTCAGCGGCAGCCTTTACGGCCTGGCCCTCGGTGGTCCGCGTCTCCTCGGGCCGATTACACCATTAGGCGGTGTATGCTTTTTATTAGGCTGGCTCTCATTACTGGTAGCCGCCATAAAATTAAAACTTTGAAAATTTTTATCCATGCCTATTGATACCAAGCTCGACGATCAACCGACCTTCGAGATCAAACCCGAATTCAAACCTAAATCCATCCGCAGTTTTGTGATTCGTGCCGGGCGTATTACCCTCGGTCAGAAAGCGGCCTTTGACCAGTGGTGGCCGAGTTACGGACTGAGTTTGCATGATGGACTGCTAAATCTCGCGGACACATTTCAGCGCGAAGCCTCGACGGTTCTGGAGATTGGTTTTGGTATGGGCGATTCATTACTGGAGATGGCACGCAACGAGCCGGATAAAAACTTCATCGGTATAGAAGTACATCCGCCCGGTGTGGGCCGCCTGATTAATCAGGCCGGCAAGGAAGGATTAACTAATTTACGCGTGTTTATGGCAGATGCCATGGACGTGCTGGAAGACTGTATTCCCGATGCCAGCCTGGCACGCCTGCAACTGTACTTTCCCGATCCCTGGCACAAAAAAAAGCATCATAAACGCCGGATTGTGCAACCGGCTTTCGTACAAAAAATCCGCCAGAAATTAATCCCGGGTGGCGTATTTCACCTCGCTACAGATTGGCAGAACTATGCCGAGCATATGTTGGAGGTTATGAGCCAGGCGGAAGGCTTCGGCAACCTGTCCGAGACCGGTGATTATTCACCGCGACCGATCTATCGCCCTGTCACAAAATTTGAAAAACGCGGCGAACGCCTGGGTCACGGTGTATGGGATTTGTTATTCCAACGCCTGAACTAATTTGCTATTGTGCGCGCAATTCAATGATAACAATGAAAGGGATATCAGGATCTGCGTTGGTTGTGCGCGAACCTTTCTCCGCTCAACGCTTTGTTGCATAGGTTATGCAAACAACCGGCGCCAAACCTTGCCGGTCAATCGCGCCTTTAATGACCCAGCTATTTTCAAAGGAGAACGAAATGGCGAACAAACAACTCCTGGTTTCTGCACTGATTGCAGCTGCCGCCCTTCCCTTCACAGCCACTGCCCAAGACCACAAACTGGAGCTGCATATCGGCGCCGGTCGCACCTTTTTTGAAGAGCCCCTGGAAAATGCCAATCATCTGAATCTCGGCCTGGGTTATGTGCTCAATGAGCGCTGGACGCTTGATGCGATTGCCAGTGGTTACAGTACCGATACCGAAACCGGCGCAATTGAAATTGATGGCCGCCAGTACCGCCTGGATCTGCTGTACCACCTGGACACGGTCAATGTGTGGCGGCCCTACCTGGCCTTCGGCATAGGTGACCAGGAGCGCGAAGCCGACGGCGCCGAGGGTGTTCGCGATACCCTGTTGAACCTGGGCGCCGGCGCCAAACGTCGCTTGGGCAACAATTGGGAATTCCGTACGGACGTACGCGCGTTTAACAGCCTTGATGAAGAATATACCGATGTGGCGTTGAACCTCGGTATCAGTTATCTGTTCGGTGCCAAACCCGTTAAAAGAGTCCCGCCACCTGCGCCCGTGGTTGCTACCACACCAGAAGCTGACAGCGATGGCGATGGGGTGCTGGACTCACAAGACAAATGCCCCGGCACTGCTCGCCAATACAAGGTCGATGCCGATGGGTGCCCGATGAAATTAACCGAGACAGTTTCCGTTAATCTGGCCGTGAAATTTGACACCAACAGTGCGGTCGTCAAAGAAGAATACATGGCCGACATCAACAACCTGGCTACCTTCATGAACCAATACGCCAATACCGTCGTTACCGTTGAAGGTCACACGGACAGCAGTGGTTCCGATGCGTATAACAAAGCCTTATCGCAACGCCGTGCCGACGCTGTGCGCGATGTCCTGGTGCAGCGCATGGGGATTGAAGCAGATCGTGTGACTGCGGTCGGCTACGGTGAAGAACGCCCGGTTGCGAACAATGAATCTGTAGCAGGTCGCGAACAGAATCGTCGTGTCGTCGGCGCAGTATCAACCAAAATTACCACCACTGAAACCCGCTGAATTCTTTTGTCAGTTTCAGCACAGGCGACAAGGATGTCGCGCAATTGTTATTGCAATTCCCGAGATAACTTCTCAAATACTCCCCCGGCTGCATGTATTTATGTGTGAGCACAAACAGACGTTGTTTTATCAAAATGCCTTAATGCCCCGCATATTTACAGCTACATCCGCACCGGGCCTATCTCAAACCTCGTTGTTAAATTTCACTCGCTATTGCTTAAGGAGTAACACATGGCAAACCCATCGGCGAAAATTCTTACCTTATCTGCACTGATTGCCGCTGCCAGTACCGGTGTCAGCGCACAAGATCACACTGCAGAAATCAACCTCGGCATTGGTCGCATCCTGTTCGGCAACGACCTGGATGACACCAACAACTACCATCTCGGTCTGGGGTTACCCATCACTGATCGCTGGACCCTGGAAGTGGTGGCTAACGAATATGACGCAGACACCGAGCAAACCGGTGTTGATGTACGCGGCACCCAGTATCGTCTCGATGCGCTCTATCATTTCGGTGATGATAAAAACTGGCGCCCCTACGCGGCCTTTGGTGCAGGCGATCAACGCCTGAGCCCGGAAGGTGGCGACCCCAGCCATGAAACGCTGCTCAATGCCGGTCTCGGCCTGAAAAACCGTTTCGCACGCAACTGGGAATGGCGCACCGACGTGCGTTTGTTCAACAGCCTCGATGAGGAATACACCGATGTAGTATTCAGCACCGGTATCAGCTTCCTGTTCGGTGCAGGTGAACCACGCCGCGCAACCCCGGCACCACAGCCCGCTGCGGCACCGACCGTGGTTGAAGAAGCTGACAGCGATGGCGACGGCGTACTGGATTCCAAAGACAAATGCCCCGGCACAGCACGTCAATACAAAGTAGACAGCGAAGGCTGTGTGCTGAAGTTGACCGAAACCGTATCGATCAACCTTGCGGTGAAATTCGATACCAACAGCGCCGTGGTAAAAGAAGAGTACATGTCTGATATCCGCGACCTCGCCACCTTCATGAACCAGTATGAAAATACCCAGGTCACCGTAGAAGGTCACACCGACAGCAGCGGCTCTGACGCCTACAACAAAACTTTGTCACAGCGTCGCGCCAATGCCGTACGTGACGTGTTGATCCAACGCATGAACATTGAAGCGGATCGTGTGAAAGCGGTTGGTTACGGTGAAGAGCGTCCGGTTGCGGACAATAATACCGTCGAAGGTCGCGAGCAAAACCGTCGCGTTGTAGGTGCAGTTTCAACCCGTATTACGGTGAACGAAACACGCGATTAATTTGATTGATAAGCAAATAAAAAACCCGGCAATCGCCGGGTTTTTTTATGGCAGGAATTTATTGCGGTAAGAAATCAAACGAATAATTCAAGGTCGTTCGCGCAACATTGGAGGCCGGGAAACTGATCAGGCGAATACGTTGTAACAGCTTTGCTTCCAGATCCGGATCTTGCAATTCACTGGACACAATACTGACATCAGAAATCTTGCCCGATGACTCAATGATAATCTTCACCACCACCTTACCCTGCAATGCCGGATTCTGACGTAATGCGCGGTTGTAGATAGAGAAGATCGCGCCCTTGTGCTGCTCCATGACCTTACGAATTTCTTCTTCGCTGCGCGCCGCACTTTCCTGTGCCTGACCGCCACTGTCCGCCGCGGTGGTACCGGTGGATTTAGCCAGATCACTTTCCACTTTTGTGGTTTCACGACCGGACAACGCCACACCGCCAGTATCACGACTCAATGCAGCGGTATTAATTCCACCGCTGGCCGTTGTCACGCCGCTGGTTACCATCGAACGATCCACGGTAGCCGCAGTTGCTTCACCCCGTGCGACATTAGCGCTGCCGATGGCGGACACGTCGAGGGACTCGCGCATCTCCATCAAGTCGTCCTTGAATTGCAGCAATCCACTGGCCGCGGCTTTTTCACGCGCCTTGGCGACATTGGGTTTTTCCGGCGGTTTTTCTTTTACCGGTTCCGGCTTTTTCTCGGGCTCGGGTTTTGGCTCTTCCGGTTTGGGCTCCTCAGGTTTTTTCTCTTCCACCTTCGGTGGCTCTACCGGTTTGGGTGGCGGTAGCTCCTGCTTTTCCAGAATCACCCGCGCCAGTTGTGGCGGAAGCTTGGCTTTTTCCTCTCGGGTTTGTTCGGGTACATCGATAAGCGTAATCGGAATACTTAACACCACCAACGCGATCAGCGCGATCTTGAGAATACGCTTAAAGCGCTCGTCATCCTCAACCGACGAACTCCAGGGCAGCAGGGTGTTGGGAGAAAGATAAAATGCCATCAGCCCTCCGCCCCCTGCGCGTCATCAGAGACTGCGGTTTGCGACACAGCGAGGGAGATATCGCGGTAATCGGCTGCCGCACAGGTCGCCATGATTTTCTTCAGCAATGCATAGGGAATCGTTTGATCCCCCATGATCGTGACCGGCCGACCGGTGAGTTTTTCTTCTTCCGTCAAGGGGCGGGCTTTGGATGCCTGATACTTTAACTCCGTCTCCAGCGGTGCGTATTTATCCTCGGTGCTGGCCAGTACCGAGGCCACGCTACCGACGCGCTGACCGGCGACCACAATGTCCTCTGCACTGACCATCACCACCAGGTTATTTTCCGGCACTATGTCGGAAACTGACGCGGGTAATTTAATGCTCTTGTCGGTTTGCAAGACTTCTACATCCGAGGAGTTCACCAACAGGAAAAACACCAGGATGGTGAAGATATCCATCAAGGACACCAGGTTCAGTTTGGGTGCCTGGTTCATGCGGCGATGGTGTTTGGCCATACGTTTGGCGCGTAGCGATTGCTTCATGGCTGCGCTCCCTGTACGGCTGTGGTGGATTCACCTTCCGGCGCGTCCCCCAATGAAATCTCCGGAAATAATTCCGCGTTGACTACCGAGGCCGCGACCACCGCTTTAAATGAACGCACGGTGTCCATCGCCGTCACCACCGTCTGGTAGGGCGTGTCTTTTTCCGAGAGGATAAAGATGTCTTTTTTCTCGATACCTTTTTCTTCCAGGTTGCGTTTCACTTCCTGAAGGATGATCGATAGGAGTTTGTAATCATGTTCGCCTTCAGCGGTCTTCTCGACGCGCTTCAGGCGAATACCGGCCGGGTAATTCACATCGAGGTAATCCTTGCGAATCACCAATTCCAGTTGTTGCGGAGGTTCTTCCTCTTGCGGGGTACTCGGGTCCGCCATATCAGGCAGTTTCAAATCCAGTACCGTGGTCCGCGCGAGCACCATGCTGATCAACAACACCGGCACCAATATGATCATCAGATTCATAAAGGAGGTGACGTCGAGATCGGCTTCGCCGTGTTTGTGTCGCCTTTTAATGCGCATAACCAGTGCTACCTGTAACCATCAGATGAATGAAAGGCCGCTCCTCCAAGTAGAGGCTGTGGCCTTGCCGGGTTTTAGGCTCGGCTCGGCGCCGCTGAATCCTGGGCGCGGTTTCTCTGGGGCATTTCCTGCACATGGGCGATGATGTTGAGGCACTTGACCCCGGCCATCTCCAGGCTGTCAATGATCTCGGTGGTTTTGGTTTGCAACATGGAATGAATCAGCAGTAACGGAATCGCGGCGATCAGACCGAAGGCCGTGGTGTTCATCGCCACCGCAATACTGGAAGACAGCAGCGCGGCTTTCTCCGCCGGGTCGGCATTGGCCACCGCACCGAAGGCGGCAATCAAGCCGATGATGGTGCCCAACAGGCCCAGCAGGGTGGCGATGTTGGCGAGGGTAGCCAGATAAGGTGTGCGACGTTCCAGACGCGGCATGGCTTCCATCACACCTTCTTCCATGGCCAGTTCAATGTCATCGCGACGGGGCGACTGCGCCATGCGCGCTACGCCAGCGCAGACAATACGCGCGATAGGGGCATTAGTGGATTTACCAGTATTCATCACCGCCTGGTAATCGCGCTTTTGCAGCAAGGGCAGGATGCGGTCAAAGGCCTGGCGGTTGGAGCGCTTGGCCATGCTCAGGAACATCCAGCGCTCGATGGCGATAGCCAGACCGACCACCAGTACGACGGCGATGGGGTACATAAAAGTACCGCCTTCCTGGAAGAAACGAATTAATGTGTTCATAAAAGCACTGTCCTTCAACTGACTTAGGGGTGTAGGTGTTGTAATAAAAAGCGTTTTATTAGCTTAGCTAGTCTCGCGCCATTTTCACGGCGTATTTTTCAAAATTTGACCTGACGCATGGGACGCTAGGGTTTTGCCTTGTTGAGCACCGCTTCAGCCTCAAGGCTGCGACGCAGTTCTTCGCGCTCCAGGTGGCCAAAAACCTCGTCATACTGACTGCTCAGGGTTTCAAATTCGATATCAGTGGCCTCCGGCGATTGCCAGGGCAGGATGTACAACACCCGGGGCTGCTCCTGGTTGCCGGTGACCGTGGTTTGCAGATTGATCGTGGCTTCACCAGTCGGGCGCGCGCGCGCGGGCTCAGATGAAGCCGCCGATGTGGCAGCGGGCGCGGTGTCTTCTTCCTGCGCCAGGGCCGGCAGGTTCACCCCCAGCAGCAATGCCATCGTCAATCCCTGTTTTAACCAGTAAAGTTTCATGACTAGCCTCCGCTCGCGCCTAACCGGCGCTCCAGATCGACAATCCAGCCATTAACCAGCTTGTCCGGCTCCGGCAGCAATTGCTGGTAAGCCTGGTAATGTTGCAGTGCCTGCTCGCTTTTGCCCATGTACAGGTCGTAGAGGATGCCCAGGTTGCGGTGGCTGGCGGGATGAAACGGCCACACCGTCAGCGCTTTTTGATACTGCCCCTCGGCGGCCGCAAAGTCGCCGGTTTCGCGCTTGAGGATAGCGAGTTGGTTATACGCATCCAGGTTGTTGGCGTTGGTCGCGATAGCCTGATTGAACGCCTGCTCGGCTTTATCCAGCTCACCTTTGGCCTGATACACCAGGCCCAGATTGAGATGGGCACCGGACAGGTTGGGGTATTGTGAGATCAAGCGGGTCAGCAGGTTTTCTGCCTGGGGCCACTGCTTTTTTGCCATGGCGGCGATGGCGTCGTTAAACAACTGTTGCGCCTGGCGATTGATCGAGGGTTTGGTCGCCAGGTAAGGGTTGGGCGTGGGTGGTCCCGGCGGCAAGAGCGGCGATTGCGGCTGGCCCGTTGCGTCTGTCGGAACCTGCTCCGCATCGGGTACATCTGCTTTCTTCGGGCCGGACGAACAGGCAGCCAGCACCAGCAGCGCCGCCAGCAACCATGCGTTAATGGATCTCATGGCTGACCTCCAGACGAGTTTCCTGCTTGTTGTAACGTCCCGGCAGCAGTTTGGCGAGCGCATCAAAACTGCGTTTTACCCATTGGTCGTAGGTGCCTTTCCAGCTGCGCTGGGCATTAGCCTGATGAATCTCAATAGACTTTTCTTCAAAGGGATAAGCCTGTTCTTCCAGCAGGATTTCGTATTGCTCCAGCTCCAGCTCATCCAGGCCGTTGGGGCGCTGGGAGTCCATCAGGTCGCGGCTCAATTGAGCATAGATTTCACCGATACGAAAACTGGCCTGGGTGGTGAATTCGGCCACACCGTATTTCAATATCCGCTCCTGGCCTTTGAGCGCCTTATCCAGCGCGGCGCGTTTGCGTTGCAGGCTGGCCTTGAGCGGCAAGTTCAGCGGGATGCGCAAAAAGTCGTCATAGGCGGGCTGCGCCAGCTCGGTCTCGGCGGAGGCCGCCAGGAAGATCGAACGGTCGGTGCGCGCATCGCCGGCGGCGGCGTTGGTATCAATGATCTTCTGCAACCAGAATTGGCGGCGTGTGCCATCGCCGGTATCGGCGTACAGCTCGGTCAGGCGGTGTTGCGCTTCCAGATTCTCCGCCAGGGGGCGCGGGTAGTTATTGGCGTAGCGGGTGTATTGCTCAATGGCGCGGTTGCGGTCACCGGACTTGTCGTACAGCTCAGCGCCCATAATCAGAGACTGGCGCTTCACATCCGGATCGGTGCTGGTGCGTTCCATCACCAGTAATTCATCTGCAGCCTGCTGCCATTTGCTCTGGTTCTGGTACACCACCACCAGCTTGGCCGGCAGGCTCGCCGCCAGTTCGTGGTTGGGATATTGCTGACGGAAGGACAACAACACACGCTCGGCATCAACCCAGCGCTCCTGCTCAATCAAGTAGGTACCCGCATCGTAACGGGCCTTGATGGCCACGTCGGTATCCGGCGTGACTTCGGTGATACGCAGCAACTGGGTGATGGCATCGTCTTTTGCGCCCGCCGTTAACGAAGCCTGCGCCTGTTGGTAAATACTTGCTGCAATTCGCTCACGCACATCCTGCTGACTCGGCGCACCGGGAGTTTGGCCGTAAGTGGGTAATAACTTCAGTACCTGCCAGTAAGCCTGTTCAGCGGCGGGATACTGTTGGAGATCGAACTGGCTGTGACCCAGCACCAACCAGGAGCTGAATAACAACTGGCCATCGGGCTGGGGTTGCCAAGCAATAACACGCTCAGCCACCGCGATGGCTGAGACCTGATCCCCCTGATTCAGCAGTTCCGGCGCCGCCTGTGCCAGGACCGTTACGGCACGCGGGTCGGTCGGGTAGACCTCGGCAAAGCGCAGGGAATTGTCGATCTTGCGTTGCTGCCATTGTTGGCGCACTTCGCCCAGATTGGGTTGGGTTTGATCGATCAGCTCCTGCGACAACAGTACCGCTGAATAGGCCGCCTCGGCTCCATGGATCGGACTGCGGTATTCGTAAGCGACCTTCTCGTAAGACATCAACGCCTGGGCCAGGTCGCCGGCTTCGTACAGGGATTCCGCCAGCAGGAAAGTCATATCCGCCGCTTTAGGGTCCTGGGGAAAGGTCTGTACAAACTCGCGATACCACAGCGCCGCACTGGCATAGGCAGCAACCGCCTGATTGCTGGCGGCCTGCTGTTCACGCGGATCGGTGAGGGTCTGGCTGTTGGCTTTAAGCTGTTGCGCTTCGGCGTGTTCGTAAGCCGCCAGTTCCTGCAAGGATTCATGCAAGTAAGCGCGGGCGGTGTTGCTGAGGGCACCGTTGCGCTCGGTCCAGAAACGGCTGGTAATGCCGTAGCGACGCACAAAGTCCTGCTTGGCCGGCAAGATCAAGCTGGGGAAGTTGCCCTGCTCGTAGGTCTGGATGGTCTTGATGCTGAAGTCCGGCGCGAAGTCCGAATTGGGATTGTTTTCCACAAAATGGTTATAGGTTTCAGCACTGTCGTTAAAACGTTTCTGCTCCAGGTACAACTGGCCCAGTTGCTCGTACAACAAGTGCTGGTACACCTTGGGCCCGACTTCTGTCTGCAGGTCGGTAATCGAGGCTGCACCATCGAGGTAAGACAGCGACAGGCCCATCACCCGCAGGGTGTCGCCAACCAGATTACTGCGCGCTGGCCCCAGATCTGCCATCGCCTGGCTTACCTGATCCGGCTGTTTGGCAGAAGCCAGGAGCTGATCCAGTACCTGGGCAAAGGCGTGCAGGGCCAGATCATAGTCGCCGCGTTTGAATTGGGACCAGCCCTGCATATAGAGCGCATTTTGTTTGAAGGTGTCATCGTCACCCGCCACCACACTGCGGTAATGGCTTTCCGCCGCCGTATAGTCCCCGTCGGAAAAGGCTTTTTCCGCGCGGCGGAACTGGGTTTCAGACATCAAAGGCGAGTCGGGATGGTTTTGCGCCAGTTCATCCAGCACCGCCGCTGCTTCGGCATTGCGGCCATCCAGGGCGTAGGCCTTGGCCAGCTTGTAGCGCAGCTGATCAATATCCACGCCCTGGGTCGGTTGGGGCTTGCTGGCTTCGTAGTCAATCAGTTCGCGGTACATGGCGATGGGGCGGTCATACAAGCGACGCAGGTCGGTCGCCTCTTCCTGTTCCCGCTCACTGCGGGCCATCTCCAGGTCCGCCAGGCGCAGCAGGATTTGCTGGCGCAGGGCTGGCTCTTCCGCTACTGCCAATGCCTTGCGGTAGCTGGCTTCAATACGGTCAATCTCGATCACCTCGACCGTCTTGGCCGCATTAGGCAGGGTGGCGGGGGGCAATTCTGCCAGGGTGCCTTTGCGTGCGTCACTGTCGCCGAACAGGCCGCAGCCGGTCATGAGCGATACGCCAATACAGGCGAGATAGATAAGACGGAAGCGACTCATGGGGCTTGCTTCCTCAGTGCCTTGTCGTACAGGCGCGCTACCGCCAGGTGCGATTGGGCCAGATAGGCCGTGAGCCGTTTCTGGTGGCCGGCCAACTGACGATCCACCTGCTCACGCAGTGCTTCGGCGCGGATGTCGATCACCCGCTCGGCCTCAACGAGTTGATCCTGGGTTTCATTCTGCAACTGGCGAATCCGCGCCATCATTGGTCGAATGTCCAGGTTGGTCGAGGTGATGGCGTCGATGCGGCGCGAGGTTTCATCCAGTTGCGCCAAAGCCTCATCAATCTGCTGGCGATTTTTTTCGTTCGCCCACATACGCTCCGGGAATTGTTGAGCCGCTTGCCATAGGAGGATACCGCGATACATACGCAGGCTTTCGGCATAGTCACTGGTGTCCTCACCGGATTGCGCTATGCGCTGCAAGGTTGTCTCAGAGCGTTGTACCATCTCGTAGAGCTCGCGGCTGTTGTCGTCCGCTAGTGCCATAACGTCGTTATTGTCGACGATTCGCTGCAAACGTGCAGCCAACTGGTCACGTTCTTGCTGCAATACCATGCGCTGTTGATCGAGAGCCTGTTGCGCGAGGCGCTGCTCCTGTTGTTGGCGCAGCCGTTGTTTTTCTTCCAGCAAGTCAGCGTAGATATCCAGCTTGGGTTGCCAATCCTGCAACACCTTGCGCAGCCGCAGGAGGTCGCGCAGGTCAAGCACAGCGGTCTGGAATTCATTCTGGGCAAAGAGTTCGGTGAGGTAGGCGGAACGGGTTTTGATCACGCTGGTGCGATCCAGCTTGAGCCAGTTTTGCCCGTCATCGGTGACCACGGCGGTCAGGATGGTAGGGTCAGTGACGGGGTCCGTAGCAGCGGCATCCAGCTCTTCCGTAGTGACTGGCCTGGCGCCGACAATGGTCAGAAGCTCTCCTTTGGTGAGCGTAGCGCGCATATCCTGCACAAGCTCGATCTCGGCGGTTAGCAGGGACTCGGCGGTTTCGTACGCTGATAACGCGTCACCCTCGGCACCCATCTTTTCATAGGCAAAGGGCAAGGCCAGCAGGGATTCCTGCACCGGCGGATAGATCAGGCTGCGCTGGCGTAATACCTGCCAGGGGCGGATCGCCAGCTCGTAATCTTCCTGTTCCACCGCCGCCCAACCGTATCCAAGCAGCGCCTGATTGGACTGCGAACCACTCAGCAGCACCTTGCTGAACTGCTCAATAGCAGAAGGGAAATTGCGGCGCAGCAAAAAGGCGTAACCCATGGCAGTGTGGGCTTTGTCCTGTAATGCCCAATATTCCGCGCGCAGGCGCGGGTTTTTCGGGGCATCCAGTTTGACCAGTTCGCGGTAATAGCGGCTGGCCTGCATGTAATCCCCGGCGCGGGCGTAGGCGGAACCCATGTTGTAGAGCGCGTAGGGACTCCAGTTACCCAGTTGTTCCTGGTTAAGGCGCTTGAGAGGGATGGGCGTGAGCTGGTCGCGACGGATTTGCAGGTTGATCTGCAATGCGCGCATTTCACCGGTAAGGACCGGGTTAAAGTCAGCGCTAACACGGGCAAAACTCTGTTCAGCCTCGTTCCAGTTACCGCGAATGTAGTGCAGCTTACCCACATAAAACCAGGCGGCATCGCGCACTTGCTGGGGCCGCTGCTCGCCTTGCAGCAAATTGTGAAATAACCGCTCGGCATGGTTTTCCATACCAAACGCCAGGCTGATACCCGCCGCCATCAATTCAGGGTTATCGGCATGGCCCTGAATACCGTCGCGACTGTCCGCCACCATGAGTTCGGTCAATGCGCTGAGGTAATCCTGCTGGTAGTAGTGATACAGGGAAACCCCGTAGCGCAAATCCGCCACGGTGGTTTTGGGCTCCTCCGCCGCGAGGCTCACCCCAGGCATAAGGCACAAAGCGACGGACAGCCATCCACGACACCAGCGCGAAGCGGCGGCCATTGCCATGCAGCCACGCCCTTGCCGCGCGTGTCGGTTAAGGAAAACTACATCTGCCATTCTTTGATATCGAAGACGGGTTGCAACTGGGCGGTAGAGTCGATGATGCGCAATTCAAGCACCAGGGGCGACTGGGTTTTATTCACGGTCAATTTCGCACCGCGTTTGTAATCCTGATGAGGGCCGCGACCGGTAAAGAAAGCCGCAATCTCATGCTCACCGGATTTGAGATTACCGATATACAACCGCTGCACACCACCGCGATAAAGCGCATTCACCTGTTTATCGGAGTACAGCTCGCTGGCGACCAACTGGCCATCGATCTCCAGTTTGATGGCATCCAGAGAAAAATATTGGCCAAGGTCCATGGAGACATAGATCGCCACCTGGCTGCTGGCGGGGTAGAGCAATTCTTCTTCGAGGATCAGCAGGTCGCGGTTGAGGGTCAGCACCGCTTCTTTGAGGTTTTCCAGCTCTGGTGCAATGGGCGCCTGCTGCATGGATTCCCCTGTTTCAGGCTGGGCGCCGGCGGGTTGCCAGAGGAAAACGAGGAATAGCGCCGTCACCAGCCATCGCACTGGCAGCTTCCCCAAGGTCGTGATCATTACCGTCTCTCCACTCTATTCTTTGCGGGTGTTATTTCCGGAAGCAATTAGTGAGCGCTGTTGTTAGATGCGACAGCGGAGGCTCATTCTAGAAGCCCGACACATTCTTGGATGTGAACCCCAGCACACTTGCCCCTGCGCTGGCGGGTATTTTTTGTCATCCGATCAAACACTGTTCATCGGCTTCATCAATTGCCAGCACTTAGGATAGCCGAGTTTTGGCGTGCCAATCGATTTGTTATCGATCTTGTGGATCAGGTAGTGCTTCCGGCGGTGCCAGCCCTTCGCTGTAATGCACCTTGCCTTCTGCGGTGATGATAATTGCATCAAAACCGGGCATTTTTTCGATCAACTCCAAGCCTTTTTCCACCCCCAGGACAAACACTGTTGTGGACAGCGGATCAGTATCAAACCCCTGCGGACCGATGATGCTGACACTGGCAATGCCCTGGGTGGATTTACCCGTGCGCGGGTTGAGTATGTGATGCACCCGCTGGCCATCGCTGTCGATGAAGTACCGTTCGTAATCGCCGGACGTAGAAATCGCGCAATCGATCAAAGGCAACTTGATGGCAACACCGTCCTCGGCACGCGGGTTTTTAATCCCCACAATCCAGGGCCGCCCGAGTTTGTCGCCCATCACCCGACTGTCGCCACCCGCCGAAATATTGGCGTGGGCGATGCCCCGTTGTTGCAGGATCTCGATACCGCGATCTACCGCGTAACCCTTGGCAATCCCGCCCAGGTCGATATACACCTTGGGGTGGGTGAAATAGAGGGTGCCGGCAGCTTTATCGAGCTTGACGAATTCGTAGTTAATCGCCGGCAACAGCTCTTCCGCCTGGCGCTCACTGGGCTTCAGTTTTGCGCGGTAATCGTAATAGCGCCCCAAAGAGGCAAAAGTAATATCGAAAGCACCACCGCTCACGCGACTGTAGTAGAGGGATTTATCAATCAGGCGGGTCAGTTCAGGGGAAATACTCAGCGGCTTTGCAGCGCTGGCTTTGGGAGCAAGGCGATTCGCGCGGGACAACTGGCTGGTGTCGATGTAAGGACTGAATTCTGCATCAATGCGCCGCATCTCATCCATCACCGCCTTTACTGCCGCCTTGCCTGTAGCGTCATCCTCGGCCCAAAGAGTGACGCTCACGCGGGTGCCCATGATGTCCTGGTCGTCGCTGTGCCAGTTGGCCAAGGCGGGGGATGATAAGAATAGGACAAGTACTATCAGCAGGGTGCGCACAGCAGACTCCATCACGACAAAAGATCGGTGCCGATTATCGCCCTGTGTTTTGACAATTGCCATCGCAAAGGCCGCAAAAAAATGCCGGCCAAACACCTAAAGTTTCCGTCCATCATTAAGTGTTGATTTAAGGATCAATCAACTCTACCCATGGTTCGCTGTTATCCAGGCGGACCGGACTGTAGATGCCTACATAATTTTCCGGCAAGGAATGTTGCAGCGGGTTTTTATTGGGCGCGATACCGTAGCGCGCTGCGTAGTAGTGGTAAAAACCTTCGCTATCCTGCACATACACGCGACTACCGCTGCTGTAACTGCCGGCAGATTGCCATTGACTGTAACCTGCCAGGGGATGAGGTCCCCCTTGATTACCGCCGTTCGGTTGGGTCGTTACATCGCCCAGGCGACTGGTGGTACTGATGGTGATGTTATCGAAGTAACTGTACTGATCTGTGGCTGGCGCCCAATCATTGGAGCTGCCGCCGAAGAAAGTTTCAAATAATAATTTATCGATAGTGACCTGCGCGCTGGTACGCAATAACAGGTTACTCGAAACCAATACTGCTTCACCGTCGATGTAGGTGGTGATGCGCCCATCGTGTTGATTAACCGAGCCCAACTCCACATGGCTGGTGATGGTATGCCAGCGACCTTTGGTAAAGAAAAAATAATAGCTGCTGTAATCGCCGCAGTATTCGGTTTTATTCGGGTTATACAGATACTGTAGCGCGTGGCCATTCTCTCGCCACATCAAGCGCGCACTAAAACCATTGAGTAAATTGTTGGCCACACAACCGGTCGGCTTGGTGCCGGTATAGCCCGCAAGGCCCGGTAACTTTCCGCCTTTTACCCAGGTAAAGTTTTCATCGAACATCACTTTGTATTGCAACCACAATTGATTATGCGGCGCACCGGGAATGGTGTAAGTAAACACCGACGCGGAACCGCCACCCACTTGCCCCTGGCGGTAAGTCACACGCAACACCTTGTTATTGCCGCCCTCGGGGTCGTTCAAAATATGCAGCCGGTTATCGGCCACACCTGCCGAGGCATTGGGATTAAATCCCCAGTCCGCGTTGAATTGCGCTGCTGTATAAGCACCAGTTGCGTGTTGATTAAAGTCATTGAAATACAGTGGCGCACCGCCGGTTGAGCTATTACTTGAAGCGGATGAACTGCTCAACGAACTGCTACTGGAACTGGAAGAGCTGCTCACGCTGGAGGGGGCACTTGAGGACATGTTGAGACTGGAAGAACTGAAACTTGAGGAAGGCGTAACACTGGAGGAGCTGGTTGAAGATGATCCTCCGGCATCACACGCACCCAGATCACTCCAGGCATAAGTCCAGGCCCAACCCACACCCGGCTCATAAGGTCCGCCCTGGCTACACCAGCCGCCCACATCGCAGTGATACGCATGGTTTTGATGCTTTACCAACTGGCCCGTGGCCACAGTAGAAACCGAGTAGCTCGGCAGGTTAGTGCAATTATAGGCAGCCACCTGGTTGGCCAGCATTAATGCTGCACCGATAAAAACATAGCGAATAAAAGACATGGTAAATCCCCGTGAGTCTGTGAGGCAGAGCCTCATATTTTTATTACGCGCGCCTGACAACGACCAGCAAACACAGGCGCACAAGGACAACAAACATCACGCCGGTTATTGTGGTTGTGACGGCGTACTGCGTGAGCAAACTCGCTGACAGCGCCATGTCGTTGGCCAGGCGAGAAACGGGAAGTGCGTGGATCGGTAAAAGATCTCTTTAGAGTAGAGGGGAGTTTACTTCGGGGGACAACGTTGTCAATATAGCAATACATAACCTACGGGGAATCTTTTATGTCATGCACCGGAAAATTCAGCTCCGCTTCCTTAACGACGCTTTGCATCCCGCTGTTATTGTCGCTGTTAAGCGCTTGCGGCGGTAGCAATGGCTCAGGCTCTGATAATGCATCAACATCCAGTCACAGCTCGATAAGCAGCTCTGCCAGTTCGATTGCCAGCGCCTCATCCAGCTCGGCAGTGGCTATCAGCGAAAATATTTTGTTCGACGATTTTAATTACACCAACGCGACCCAAATGCCTACCAACGGCTGGTATGTACGCACCGGCGGTGGCGGGCCTGGCGTTAGCGGGGCAAGCTGGTCCGCAGATTATGTGACCTTTCTTGATGACCCTGACAACAGCAGCAATCGCTTGATGCGCATGCGCGCATCAACAGCGGGCAGCGGTGCAACCACCCTGCAATCGCAAATTACTCACGACGGCAATTATTTGCGCGGCACCTACGCCGCCAGAATGTATTTTTACAACGAACCGACGTCCGGCACCGACGGCGATCAAATCGTTGAAACCTTTTATACGATTACACCCCTGGCATTCTCCATGGACCCGGATTACAGCGAAATTGATTTTGAATATTTAGCCAACGGCGGCTGGGGCCAAAGCCAGCCCACCATGTTCCTCACCACCTGGGAAACCTATCAACCCGAGCCCTGGAATGCGGATAACACGCACACAACGCTGGTTGCCGATCACGCCGGCTGGCGCACATTGATAATTCAAGTGGATGAAGACCAAGTGCGTTATTACATCGACGGCATATTGCGCGCGACGCACGGCGGAAAATATTACCCGGAAACGGCGATGTCGATTAATTTCAACATCTGGTTTATTGAAGGTGGCTTAATTAATTCCAGCAGCCAGCGTGTGTATCAGCAGGATGTTGATTGGGTTTATTTTGTGGATCAGGAGGTGTTGAGTCCGCAGGAGGTTCAGGCGCAGGTGGAGCAGTTGCGGGAGGATTTAGTGACGTTTAGAGATAGTTTTAAATAACCTAAGGAGCCTCGTAAAATTGCTGACCCTGGATCACCGGCTGTTGCCAGATATGGTTATTGGGACCTACTGACCACATTGCCCATTCAGTTTAAATAATGTTATAAGCAAAAGCATTGTTTTTTATTTTTTTACTCGCTAAATTACCGCCTTGCACAACACAACCTCGCCCATACAAAGGAACGATAATGAGCAGCGCTCGTTTACTGCTACGGACTAAGGAGAGTTATTGATGCTATCGCCTCGCTATCGCTTATCTGCTCTGCCAACCCTGCTCTCCAGAATTTCCGTTTGTCTCATATGATTAATTCACAGGAACATAAAATGATGCCCTTCAGGATGAATGCCTGTTCTTTTATATCTTCTTTATTTATATTCTTGACGGCTCTACTGTGTACAGTGCCCGCCCAAGCCTTAACTTTTAACGTACCCGCCACTGACGACGATGGCAACTTTACGATCAGCTGGAGTGGCGATAGAACTTACGCGCACCTGTATGAATTAACTAATGGGGAATTCGTAGACCCTTCTATATTTGGAAGTGGCATGCCAGGCACACACACTTTCAATGTGACAGGAAAACCAGAGGGGACATATCAGTATGGATTAAAAGATTGCGACAGAATTAATACTCCAGTAGGTCCCAGAGAAAGCTGCACATTCATATCAAAAACTATTACTGTTTCATTCCCGCCAGCTGCACCTACCAACTTTTCTGCCGCTGTCTCCAACACAAAAATCAATCTTTCATGGTCTTCTTCAAGTGGCGCAACGACTTATGACATTCAACGTAACAACAATGCATTAACCACTGACTCGGGAACACCTTATTCCGACACATCAGCAACTCCAGGTATTGCCTACACTTACAGAATTCGTGCTTGCAAAAATAGTACTAGCTGTTCAGCGTGGGTTTCTTCCAACAGTGTCACTATTCCGGCCATTCCCGTTCCTCCGGCTTCTATTAATGCAACACCCAGTGGCCAATCAGTTTCCCTTAACTGGCCTTCATCCAGCGGGGCGACGTCTTATGAACTACAACGTAACAATGCCACTATCAAGACACTTAATACAACCAGCTATACAGATCCATCTGGACTGGGAACCTTTACTTACAAGATTCGTGCTTGTAACGGAACAGGTTGCTCTGGTTGGCTAACCTCATCGCAAGTCGAGGTTGCTATTGTTCCTGCACAAATTGCGAGCTTGGGTGCCAGCATCAACGGCCCCGCAATTGCTTTAAGTTGGGCGCCTGTCACGGGTGCTACCCGCTATGAAATCCAACGCAATTCAGGTGATTTAACAACAGTAACCAGTACCTCTTACCCAGATTCTACAGCCGTTCCAAATACAGCTTACATATACCAAATCCGTGCATGTAGCTCCGCTGGTTGCTCAGCATGGCGCGAGTCCAGCAGCGTAACTATTCCGCCCATTCCAGGAATACCTGCATCCATCTCCGCGATTATGAATGGGGCTAACGTTGCAATCAGTTGGGCCGGTTCAACTGGCGCAACCCGCTATGAATTGCAAAAAAATGGTTCCGGAATTTCATCCGCCAATGTCACCAGCTATACAGATCCTGCTGTTGCGTTAGGGATTAGCTACACCTATCGAATCAGAGCTTGTAATGGAACGGGTTGTTCCGGATGGAAAACTGCATCCACCTTAGTGATTCCACATACCGCTTTTGATTTCAACACCCAGGCGCCTTCTCTATTTGCTTATTCATTGACTAACTCAGGTTTACCTAACTTGACAGCGAACCAAATGGTGGCAACCACCCAAGGCAATTTAAATATTCAAAATGGTGCAGCAATCTATTCAATTCCTATCGAGTTGCCTCCCGCTGTTCGTGATTTAAAACCGAAGCTATCCCTTAACTACAACAGCCGCAGTGGTAATGGATTAATGGGGGTGGGCTGGGGACTGGGTGGGCTTTCTGCTATTACTCGTTGCCGTACCAGCTTTGCCACTGAAGGCGCTGAAGCACAAAAACCCAATCCACGTTACACCACCGGGGATCGATTGTGTCTCGATGGACAAAAGCTGGTCGTTGCTTCCAGTTCAAACACAGCGAATGATGCTACCTATTGGGCAACAGGGCAGGAGTACAAGACAGAAATCGATAGCTTCACAAGAATTGTTGCATACAGCTCAAGTGCAAATGGTGGTCATGATTATTTCAAAGTCTGGACAAAAGACGGACGTATTCTCACCTACGGAGAACAGGCAAACTCACAAAACAGTAAAGTCTATGCAACTAATCAATATAACGGTCCAGTTAGCACATGGGCACTGGATAAAGTTGAAGATGCTTATGGTAATACATACACAATAGTTTACGAACAAAATAACACTAATGGTGAACACTACCCCTCAAGAATACAGTTAGGTGCTACAGCGCTTGCCGTGTTCAGTTACAAAAACCGCAACGGCCAAACTCCGTGGGGATATGATGCTGGCAACAAATATCAGTTCACGAAAGTGTTGGAAAAAATCACCACTTACGCAGGCTCATCAACAGCATCTCCAATCAAAGAGTATCGAATAAACTACAAACAAAGCCAAACAACCAACCGTGAATTGGTCGATACCATTCAAGAATGCGGTTATGAATCCAGTACATGGAGGTGTGCGAAACCACTAACATTTGATTGGCAATTGGGGACTCTTGGCTTTGAAACTACTCCGCACCCATTGCTTTATACCAATAACCAACCAGTGACTGATGTAGCTTTGTGGGAAGATTTTAATGGAGATGGGTATGTAGACACGATTGGCAAAAAACGTTTGCTTGGATGGGGCACAGCAACCGGAAACTTTGTTGCCTCAACATATACCGATGCACAATTCTTTTATGTAATCCAAACCCGACAAGGAAAAGCAGCAATAACAGGTGTTCGCCGCACCCAAGGCACAACAAATTATCTGGATATTTATTTGAGCCGCATGGCGCCTTCAAGTGCCATGACCTCACAGTTAATCAGCAGTGTGGTGCGTAATGCCAATTACGAACCTAATGTGCAGACAGTGGATCTAAATAACGATGGGCTGACCGATATCACAATCGATAACCGATTCTGGATACAACAAAACAATGCGACATTCGTTAGCTCTTCTGTCGTTGGAGGAAATCCAGAGAGTCCAAGCTTTTATACTGAGCTCAGTCATGTGGATGTTGACAATGACGGCCTTCCAGATCAAACCGTAGTTAAATTTCACGGGTATTATCAAGGAACAGGCAACTATAATAATGCGCTATATGCATACCCGAATACAGGTAACAGTTTTGGTGGAACACTTGCTGGTTTTGGAAGGGTTGGCAGTGTTAATCCCCAAATCAGAATGCCGGGTACAGGCAATACATATAACGCTCCTGCGAGTGCCTATATGAGAGGGAACCTCGGTTCCTGGCGTACATGGATAGATATCAATGGTGATGGTAATAAAGACGTACTCTACCCAGATACCCATACAGATCCAGTCATAGTAAATCCAAACATAGTAAACAGGTGGGCAATCAAGTTGTCTACCGGGAAAATAGTGCCACACACAGAGCTGCCCTTAATAGGCACGAATATACGGATTGCACCAATGAACAATGGTTCTGTAGGGCAATATTCGTTTGTGATGGATTACAACAAAGATGGACTCGATGATTTTATTGTATTTTCAAAAGAGTCCTCTGCCGTAACCCGGATGAGGGTATTTTACGCAACTTATGTCAATGGCACGTTGCAATTTGTGGATAGCGATATTGATCCATTCAATGGCATGTTTAATTATCTATTAGATGCTGTAGCTCTCTCTGAAGAACAAGCTGTTAATCCTTTCAGAGGTGACGCTAATAATGATGGAATTCCTGATATATATATCAGCAACAAGGTCTATCTAGCCAAACAACAACAACCTGATTTAATCAATAAAATCACCAACGGCTTTGGTGTCGTCACAGAGTTGTCCTACAGCCCCCTAACTGGCGATGCCAACAACGGCCAACCACTCTACACACCGGAAAACACTGTACCTACGTTCCCTCAACTGCCGGTAAACCGTGCGATGCAGGTGGTGAAAAAAGTATCTACCAGTAACGGAGTGGGCGGCTTCAATCACACTTATTACCATTACCACGGTGGCCGCCAGGATATTCACCGCGGATTTGCTGGTTTCAAATCCATTACCGCTACCAATGCCACTACCGGTGTGTCATCCGTTAGTGAATACCGTCAGGATTGGCCTTTTGTGGGTCGCATCAGCAAACAAACCGTGAAAGACAATAGCGGCAAGCTTATTTCTGTGGTGAATAATGCCTACGCCATTCATTCACAAAATGCCCGTTTTCCTTATCTCAGTGACTCGTTGCAAAAAAGTTATGAGCTGACCACCACCAGCGAAAACTTGCCCGTCAGTGTGAGTAAAATGATTAACACCTTTGATACCTGCGGCAATATCACCGGGCAAACTACCAAAATGGGTAAAGGGTTCAGTGGTGCCGAAGTCACTGGTGAATTGAGCAATCAGCAAGTCATAAACGAATATGACTATGCCACTATCGCTTGCCACGATGATTTTCTCAATAAATCAACGCAGCATATTTCCAAAGCAGGCAGTGCCGATTTAAAAACCATCGTCACAGAATTCACCCCCAACCCGCAGCGCGACATCCTGACCCGCACCGCCTTTAAAAACGAAGCCATCCAGAGCACAACAACCTATGCTTACGAAAGCAATGGTGTGGTAAGCAGCATTACCGAAGTCGCGAAAGATATGGATGGCACCGATGAACCCGAGCGAGTCACCAGCTTCAGTAATTTCACGGATGGCATTTACCCGCAAACCATTACCAATGCCAAAGGCCATCAGGCAACACTGACGTACGACAAGCGTTTTGGCACCATCAAAACCGAAACAGTATTGGGTCAAACCACGACCAATACTTATGATGCCCTCGGCAGGCCGGTATCGGTACGCTCACCCGATGGCAGCCTTACCTCCAGTATTTCCTTCTACTGCACCAACGCACCGGTTACTTGCCCGAGCGGTGCATATTATGGTGTTGCCACACAAACTACGCACAGTAGTCAATCAGGCAAATTGGGTTCACCGCTCAGTATTGCCTTCTATGATGCATTGCAACGTGAAGTACGCAGTGTCTCCTACAGTCTTGATGGACAGGTAGTGAATCAGGCAACAGAATATCTTGCGAGTGGTTATCTGAATCGCGTGTCGGAACCCTACGCAACCAATGGTATTTATGCGGATACCAGTTCTGCTTTTGCCTGGACAGTATTCAGCAATTACGATTCCCTAGGTCGTGCCAATACCATTACCGGCTCCGATGGTGGCAGCAAAACCACGACTTACATGGCCAGCAGCGATGGCCTTGTCGTAACCGACTCTATTCTGGTGATCAAACCTACCGGTGGCTCTGAAATACAAACCAGCAGCCGCACCCTGAATGCACTGGGGCAAGTGGTTAAAGTGGAAGATGCGTTATCCAATACCGTCAATTATGTATATGACTCCCTGGGCAATCTGGAACGTACGCAAGTCAATAATAACCTAGCAACCCAGATCAATATCACCCATGATCTCGCGGGCAACAAGACCTTTATCAGTGATCCGGATGCAGGGAATATCCATTTTGCCTATAACGGGCATGGAGAATTGCGTAAACAAACCTGGCAACAAGGTGCCAGTGGTATCGAAAAATCCATCACCTGGGACTACGACCAATTGGGTCGACAAATCAGTCGCCTGGATAAATTACCCAATGGCAGTACCACGGCGTACAGCTGGTTGTGGGATACCCGCCAGCAAGGACAACTCACTTCACGCACCGGTAATGGCTTTACCGAAGAATATTTTTACGATGGTTTCTCACGGTTAAGCCGTCAGGTAGTCACAACCTCGGGGTTGAGTGGCGGTGAATTTATTTACACCTACGACAACTTCAGTCGCCCAACGACGACGACTTATCCCAACGGTTTTAAAATCCAGCGTGAGTATCATGCCGCTGGTTACCAAACCAAAACCACCGACGTCACTAATAGCGCCTCACCCAAAGTGCTCTGGGTTCTTGGCAATACTATAGACACACGTGGTAATTTCAATCGCCAGTTATGGGGTAATGGGATTGTCACCCAAACCGAATTTGATACCACCAGCGGCTACCTGAGCAACATCAAATCCGGTCGCCTGAGTGGCGCCAACCAGGTCACCAATTTATACGGTGATATCCAGAACCTGAGTTACACCTTCGACAGTCTCGGTAATTTATATTCACGCACCACCGCGCGCACCAACAACGGCGGCGCGGTGCAGGAAACCATCACCGAGAATTTTACCTACGACAAACTGAATCGCCTGACACATGCCACGACCAGTGGCCTGTTTGGCAGGACGCAAACCTATCAATACGATACCGGTGGTCTCGGCAATCTCGTCAACCGCACCGATACCCTCACCGGCAGCAGCGTGAATAACGATGTGGGCACACTCGCCTACGCTCGCGTGCGCAATGCGGGTATTCATGCCGTGACCTCTGCGGGCGGCATCAACTATAGCTACGACCGCTACGGCAACATGATCGCACGTGGCAGTGAAACACTCACTTACGATGTCTTCAACAAACCCACACGTATTGCAGGAAGCGCCACCACCGATTTCTTCTACGGGCCGGATCACGAACTTTACAAACAGGTCAGTAGCAGCGGTACGACTTACAAGCTGGCTGGCGGTGTTTATGAAGTCACGGTTAACGGATCAACCACCATACAAAAGAGTTATGTGGATGGGGTGATACTCAGTACCCGCACACTCGTCAGTGGCACGCAAACTGCCACTGATACGCAGTATCTGCACAGTGATCATTTGGGTTCTACGGAATCCATTACCAATGCGCTCGGGCAATTTGTTAGCCGCATGAGTTTCAGTACCTGGGGTGAGAGGCAAAAAGCGGATTGGAAACCGGGGCCGTTAACCAGCGCAGAACTCAACACTTTCAACGCCACCACTACCAGTGGTTATACAGGTCATGACCAGCTTGATAGCCATAACCTGATTCATATGGGCGGGCGAATTTATGATCCTAGTCTGGGAAGATTTCTTAGTGCAGATTTGTTTATCCAGTCGCCGTATAACAGCCAGAGTTTCAATCGGTACAGTTACACGTTTAATAATCCGTTGAGTTATACCGATCCGACGGGGTATATGAGCGATATGATGCAGTACTTTATGAATGTCTCTTACCATCAATCGGCTTCATGGCAATGGGCTACAACAACGTCATATGTACTTGCCACGCACTGGACGACTGCTGCAACTATTAATCCGGATGGCACTCTAAGCGATACCAGGAACGGAGTAGATTTATCGACGGTTAATTCGGTAAGTGCTGGCAGTATTTTTCAGACCGTATCGTATAACGTACCTTCATGGGGAGCTGGGCCATTTAGCGTTTATAATTTTGAGCCGGGCATACAACAGGCGTGTAATGGCGATGCGCAGTGTATGCAAGATATGCGCATTGAGATGGCTCAGCAGCAACTGGGTATTGCATCTTTGGCTGTGGGTGGTGAGTTAGGTGTTATAGCGAAGGTTGCATGGGAGGTTAGGGCTGCAAAAAAAGCAGAAAAAGCGTTGAGGGCAGCGGCTGTTCCAGGAAGAGTTCAGTCAAGAATTAATATTTCAAATAAAGGTTTTAAACACGTTATTGATCGCCACTTAAACCCAGCCAAATCTTCAAATAAAAGTCAGTTTACTTTGTCACAGTCGGAAGTTAGAGCTTTGTTAAGTGATAAAAAGACTGTTCAATCTACTGCAAGAAATTTAGAGAATGGAAATTTCGCCAGAACTGTCACTTCCGATAAAACAGTTGGAAATTTGGCAGGGAATATGGGTGGCCATTCGACTAATACATTCACTGTAATAACAAATAGAACTGGCGAGCTAATTTCTGCATTCCCCGGAGGGATTTGACTTTATGAACAGTTTATTTAATGAGATTACCGAAACGGAATTACTTGATCTTAATGAAAAATTTCATTGCAAAAAATTATTACCCGAGGAATTTTATAATCAACTTATCAACAAAGAGATTGCATATAAAAATTCATTCTTAATATCCATATTTCCTGATGGGAATGAAACGTATTGCGGCTTAATTATCACTCAGGATAAACAGATTTTTGAATTTGATCTTGATTTGCGTGATAGCAAATACTCCAATTGGATTAATAAAACGGAGGATTTCCAACAAAAAATAGCAAAAAATAAAAAATCAAAGGAAGCAATTGCTCTCTCATTGATAGAAAGAATGGCCTGAGAATCAAGGCGACCAACAACACGTTTAATAGGGTCAATGTCGTTGATTTTATGCGCCAAGTCAGATTTTACGCTCTGCGATTTAGCCAAGCCGACTTCGGCATCCGGCTTTGCTTTTAACAATCAGAAAATGAAGGAGTAATTTCATCGCCAGTTATGGAGCAATGGTGTTGTCACCCAAGCCGAGTTTGATGCCACCAGCAGTCACCTCAGGAGCATTAAATCCGGCAGATTGAGTAATAACAACTAGGTCACCAATTTATACGGTGATATCCAAAACCTGAGTTACACCTTCGACAGCCTCGGTAATTTGTATTCACGCACCACCGCGCGCACCAACAACAGCGGCGCAGTGCAGGAAACCATCACCGAGAACTTTGCCTACGACAAACTGAATCGCCTGACACACGCCACGACCAGTGGCCTGTTTGGCAGGACGCAAACCTATCAATAGCTTAGAAAAAATATCTGAGTTGATTAAGGTAATGTACGAAAGTTGAAAACTGTGCTTTACAGAGCAACCATAGCTCCGTTCATTACAGATGATGAGATAACATCCAAATGGACAACGTTCTCAATGTGGGCTTTTACGGAGAAAACCGGGACAGCGTCCGCCATCCCGGTCAGGAGAACTACTGCAAACTATCCAAATACTGCCGATGGTTCGTCGAGAACTCAAAGTTGTTGAACTTATCCCAGTTAATCGACCAGGTCATTACGCCGCGCAAATCGGTCCAGGCGTTGTGTGGTTGATAAGTGGTGCAGCCTTGCAACTTGATCAAACAATTTAACGCACTGTGCACTTGCGACACGCTGGTGAAACCACCGCCGGCATTGTTGTTCGCGGGCAGGCCGAGCAGCACCTGATCCTGCCGCAAGGGCGGGAAGAAGTCGTTGGTGCCGGCGATGGTGAAGCCGGTAAGTAACATGTCGATCATGGCAATGTGGAAATCCGCTACGCCCATGGTGTGGTATTGATTGTCCAAACCGATAATCGGACCAGAGTTGTAGTTCTGCACTTGCAACCAATCCAGTTGATCGCGCATGGCGTGGATCACCGGCAAATAGGCGCCGGCACGTCTGTCGCAACCCAGGCAGGTACCGCCGTAGAAGCTGTATCCCAACTGCACGAAGAAAGTTTCCGGAGCCATGGTGAGCATAAAGTCTTCGCCGTAATGATCGGTAAGGTCGCGCAGGGCACCGATCAAATTCACGATAACCGGTGTGGTGGGGTTGCGAAAATCCGTATCGCCTTGGTTAAGGAATAGCGAATGTCCTTCAAAGTCCACATCCAGCCCGTCGAAGCCGTATTCGTCAATGATGGCGATCATCGAATTTACGAAGTTATTACGTGCGGCCAGCGTGGGTAATTGCACCTGACCATTGGCACCGCCGATGCTGATGATGACCTTTTTCCCGGCGGCTTGTTTGGCCTGGATGCCGGCTTTGAATTCCTGTGCGTTGAAGGCCGGATCAAGGACAAATCCGATCATGCCGGGTGCCGCGCCGGTGGGTTCCGCAAAGGACACGTTGATCGCATCGAACGCATCGGACACCTGACTGATCGGAATCACACCCGAACCATTGTCGAAGTTGTGCCAATAGCCGGAGATGATTCGATAATCGTCGTCGCTGTTGCCGCTGCTGGATGATGAACTGTTGATGCTAGAACCAACACTCGATGAAACGACAGAGCTTGAGGAAGAAGACATCACCCCACAACTTCTCACCAATTCCCAGGCCATCTGCCAATGGGCTCCGGTACCCGGCGCATAGGCCCAGGCTGCACTGGAAGAACACCAGCCGGCGATGGTGCAGCGGTATTCATCGCCAGCGTTCTGGACCAGTTGGTTTGCGCTGTAGGCCGTGCCTGCTGAATAAGTCGGTGATGCACAGCTGCCACCGACCGATGAACTGCTGACCGATGAGCTGATCACACTCGACGCAACCGATGAGCTGCTTGAAGGCAATGAACTGCTGATCACGCTGGATGATGAGCTGCTGGTCACCCCATCGCAGACACCAATCGCCGTCCACTCCTGCCATTGCCCCGAATGCGTCACCGGGTCAGCGCCCTGGGTCCACCAATTGGCTCGGTAGACATTTAGATTACGCTGAACATTATTTCCCTGGGTGTAAACAGCGGTGTTGCTCCATTGCGGGATGGATGAACAATCTGCCGCGTAGGCATGACTCATCATCGCCCATACGAGGATACCGGCGCACCCTTGCACCAGCCCGACCATGAATGTATTGAAATTGCTTGTTGAGCCGCTGCCACCGGCCCGGTTACCACACCTGTTGTTATTGGCTATGACTGTCATATTGGGATGACCTTTTGATTATCAGTAGTGTGAACGATCAATACCTCACCCAGCCCCATTCCTTGACCGAGGGGCAGCGCGAGGCGGTTTTGTTACAGAAGGGATACAGCATTTCGATCCTAGAACGGAGCCGCAGTGACAACAACGGTGAATCCGCTTTAAGACAACGTTGTTTTTATCCCTAAAAACTATATGCCGCCACAAATAAGGGCTGGCGCGGCCAAAGAACGCAGGCCCCTGGCGTGGTAGTTAAGATGAAGTCGGTGAAATTTTGATGGAGTTCACAGCGCAGCAATTTGTACGGGATGGCAGGAAGTGCAGGGAAAGAAAACCGTGACGCCTATACTGAGGCGCCACTAAAGAACGAGGGGTTACAGACTCATATCGACCCGATAACGACTATTACCGGCGTCGTCTGTGCCGTCCGGCTGGGCAAACATGGAAATCCAGGCACCCGCATTGATCTCCTCGGCAAAGGCCTGGCTCATGCTGAACTGGCCTTTGACAGTGCCGCCACCGGCCAATGCCAGCATGGCTTGCAATTGCAATTGAACCGGACCATCGATGTTGAAGATATTGGCGTTGACACCTTCCGGCGCCTGGCTCAGTTCCGCCGCAAAGCTACCCAGATCCATCCAGTTGTTGCCGTTGTGAATGCGCGCCGAACTCCAGGTCAGGTTGCCATTCAGGCGTTGCAACTGCTGATTACCCACTTCCAATTCTTCGATCCGCGCCGATAACTGGCCGTCGAAGGGCAGCGGCAGAGCCCCCTGGAATAAGGCGGCCGGTGCCGTGATATCCGCGTCCTGTAGTTCAATATCACCGCCCAGGCTGGTACAGACGTCGCCGTCTATCTGTTGGCGATCCTGCTTGGTGTGGATCGTGGCACAGGGATTCAAAAACACTAATGAGAGCGGGTGCAGCTCCCAACGCAGTTCACCGAGGGAGTAGTCTTTTTGTTGGACCTTGACACTGGCCAGGCTTGCACGCCCTTCCCATAAACTACCGCTCACACCGCTAAGCGCCAGTTGATCGCTACCGCGCGTCATAAACCAGGCACCCCATACCGCCGGGATCTGGCTGATCACAAACACCAGCCAGATAAGAACACCCAAGGCAATCCAGAATTTATTGTTCATCGTTCAGTCTCACCGGCTCTGCGGGTTTCACGCTCGCCATCATGGTTTTATTTCTGCATCCGAATATTGACGGTGACCTGCCCCGGCTCGTTGGTCGAGGCAATAGACAGGTCGCGCACCGCAATATTGTGTTTGTACTCCACGTCGTAGAGCCACTGCATCAGGGATTCAAAGGGCGCGCGATCCAGCCGCACCCGCACTTCACCGGCGGTGCCGGGCTGGAAGCCGCTCATACTCAGGTTGTTGGCGCGCAGGCTGGCGTCGATCAGACGGCTGATGTTCTCCCCGGAACCGGCAGACTGCCCGCCCTGATTACGCGATTGCTGGATCTGAGCTGCCAATAATTTTACCCGCCCGAGGGATTGGGTCGTGGTGGTGTTGGCCAGCACCTGGTTATCGCGCTTGGCCTGCAAGGGCGCCAGTACTGCAATCCACAGTACATACAGCAACACCGCGATACCGCCCACCAGCATGGTGGTTTGCTCGCGGCGATTGAAACGACTGAAATGAGCCAGGAGTTCGTTCATAAGCGTAGGTCAGTTAAGTTTGCTGATCTTGAGGCGCGCCGAGAAAATCTCGCCCTGGGCACTGGAGCTGAGTAGCTCCGCCTTCAAGCCTTTTTGTTCGATATTGGTACGTACCTGTTCAATGGAATTAAACGCATTGGCCTGCAGGTTCAAGTTAATTTCGCTGGTATCCGCCGAATATTGGATGCTGCGCAGAATGATAGAGTCGTTGCCACTCAGGGGCGGCAAAACCTGGGAGATAAGCTCCATCGCGCTGGCCGATTGCCCGGTCGGTTGCAGCCCGCGCGCCATACCGGTCAATTGTTTCTCGGCATCCACCAGGGCGCCTTGGGGCACGACCGTGCGATACACACTTTCAATCTGCCGGCGAATCTCCAGGTTTTCATCTTTCAACACATGGATGTGATACAGCAGCACACCGATGTAAACCCCCAGACTGACGGCCGCCAGGGCGGCTACCGAGCGCCAGTTGCGCCACCAGCGTTCAATGGGTAGACGTTGGGAGAAGTCCCCCTGGCACAGGTCAATACTGGAATCGCTGTAATCAAACTGCCAAAAATCCACCAGCACTTCGCTAATGACCTGCTCACTCAAAGATGGCGGAAGCAACTCGCGCAGATCAACCAGATCCCGCTCGTTGACAGCACGCAGTGTCAGTTGCGGCAGTTGATCGACCCGCTCCTGGGCGGTTAACAGCATTTGCAACGCCAAGCGTGCATGGGGCACGTCTACACTGAACCCCAGGTGCTCGGTGTAGCGCACCATGACCACGCCTTCATGGATCTGCAGGGTCCAATGATCGGTGGACTCGGCGGTGAGCTCAGCACCTTCCGCCGGCACAGTTGCACTAACCAACGGCAGCGCCAAGGGTGCCGACCAACAATGGGTGACTTCCACTGCGATATTTTTCAATTGCTCGAAAACCTGTTCCAGCCAGGCTTTCTCTATGTAGGCAACGCAGACTCTGCCGTTATTCAAGGGCCCAAGGGCAAAATGAAAACGGTCGACGTCACCGATAACCGTATCTTCCAACTGGAACGGCAAGAGGTTACGCAGGTGTTTCTTTTCTTTCTCGTTGTATTCGAGTTCGCGGGTAATGACCTTGGTGCCGGGGACAATCAACCAGGCCTGGTGGGTACCGGCTCCCAGGCTCGCCTCCAGAGCTTGCAGATCTCCGCTGCCAGCCGTATCGGTGAGCGCGCGCCCGCTGGCATCGAGCCAGCACCAGCGATAGGTATCCGCTGCGCGATTGATATAGAGCACAAGTTGATCTGACATAACGCCTTGCTTCACCTGTTGAATGCCGGCCCAAAGAGGGCTGTTATTGTGTTGTTATCCGCCGTGTGCAGATGGTGTTTTGTTTAGTAGGTATCGTTGCGCAATACCACTTTAAAATTCTGTCCGTCGCGCTGGATCAAGCTCTGCATGCCGCGTCGCTGCTCCACAAGATCGACCTGGATGTAGAGCCAGAAATAATCTGTCTTGACCGCGAGCCCGTTCATATCCAGTTCACCGCCCACCGCGTTGTTCCAACTTTCTTTAAACTCTTCTACTGCCTTGTAGAAACCCTCCGCAGGCATGGCTTGTGCCAGCTGCTCGGCTTCCATCTCTCCTAACGGTGCCAGGATATTTTTAGCGTTCAGCGTTCGCAGCAAGTGCGGCGGCATGGTGTTTACATTGATGTTGGATGAACTCCCTTGTTGCCCACCCTGGGGGGGTTGTCCACCCGGGGAAACCGCCGAAGGTAATACCGTAATGTAAGGCCGCAACAGGATCATCAGCTCGGGGGTCATGTAGCGCACCAGTCGTAGCTCATCCACACTTCTGAAATTCCCGTTAGCCGCGTTGTAGGGCATCTCCAGCCCTTGGTAATAATAGGATTCGGCCCCGCCAAACCCCGACTCTTCATCATTCGGGTCAGTCCAGTCGACGATAGCCTCGACAATCTGACAGGCTTCCTCCAACTGGATGGGCAGATCCGGGAAAGTCTGCAACAGGCGTATAAATCGACGTTGATGCTCGGTATAACGCTCCGGATCTGTCAAAGGGCGCTCACCAAAGTTGCTTGTGGTCAGCGAGTTCAAGTCAATTGCACTACTGGCATCCACCGCCCGCGCCAGCAACCATCCACCGTCAATCTCAAACGGGACTTCGGTATCCCAGCCTTCTCCCAGATAATCCACGTCAGGGTCCTGGTCCGCTTCTTTGAGCAATTTCAGGGCCGCATCCTCCATGCCGAGCATGTAGGCTCTGGCCTGGGCACCGTGCCAGCGGCTCTCGGCGCGGGTTAACCCGAGCTGGTAATCCCCGGCAAATTTAATGCTCAACCCCGCAACCACAGCCACAATCAACAAGGCCATGATCAGAACAGCACCTGCCTGCCGGTTACTGGGTAAGCTCAAAAAGGCGCGCACTGACACCCATCCCCTCGACATCAATGGTGATCTCCACCGCAGCGGGCATCGTGGCTTGGCCAGACTGCTCCGGCCTTGGCCACACCGGCTCCCAATCGCGGGTGTAGTCTTGTCCACCCAGGATAATGGGACCGCGCTGCTGCACCAGTTCTATCGGGAGAAAGCGCAATTGCACGTCTCTTACCCCTTCCAACATCATCTGATTAAGTGCGGTTTCTTCAAAATCCAGCTCATCAATGGGCACGTTCCGCTCCGGCAGGTAGTCGCGCCAGAGTTTACCTTCCGCGATGCGATAACTGACTTGCTGCAAGTCACTGCGCAGACGTTCCATGGGATTAATCCAGCCGCGCCGGGTAAAGCTCATCAGCACCTGTTCAACGTCATCACCGGTACGCTCCAGGCTTTCCGCCCTGAATTCGAAACGCGGACGTTGAGAACCTTGGAAGCCAGCTTCCGGTTTAAGCACCTGGCGCATGTCTGCGGCAATGATCTGCCAGGTGCGGTCCAACTGGTTGATCTCCGCCATCACGTCGCGTGTTCGCTCGGCGCCACCGGTAGCGCCTTCAATCGCCTGGTAAGACATGGCCGCAATCACCGCCGCGATAGCCAGCGCGATCAATACCTCAAGCAGGGTAAAACCCGCTGTATGCCGCCGCTTAATCACTTAAAAATCCTGCCAGGCGCGCCATGGGTTCTTTATTGGCCAGGTTGCGCCTGGCGGTACTGGAAGGTGAACTGCCAGAGCTGTTGGGGTTCACCGGCCCACCGGCATAAACCAGGATCTCGACCCGGTAGAAGTCTTCCATGGTGGTCTCTTCCCGCGTCATCTCCCAGTACCACTGCATACTGCCCATATTCACCGTACCTTTGTCGGTGTCCGGCAGTTTCATATCCGTAAAGTAGCGCTGCTGCATCCGGATACGGGTCAATTCGTTTTCCGCCACCCAAAACGCCAGGGTCTTTTCGCGGATGGCGACAGTGCCATCCAACTGACTCATCACCAGCGTCAGCATCGCTGGCAGAGCCATCGCTACCACGGCCAGGGCAACCATGACTTCGATCAGGGTGAAACCCCGCCCGTAATGTCTTGCCCGATGATGACTCTGTCGTGCCATTATCTGTATCCCGCTGCCTCGGCAGCTGCGTCAGCCTCGTCGCGATTGCGCCAGCGAATCCCGCTCATCATGTCCACCTCGATCCGCTGGATCGTTTCCTCTTCGGTGAAGCCGCCCTGTGATTCAAAGATCGCCAGCTCAAACGGGGTCGATTCACCGCTGGGATAAAATACCAACACCGGTGGAGTCGGCGTCAGATCCGGGTCATGTTCGTAGGGTTCATCCTCCACGATCATCTCCACCTGCAAGCGCGCCGGCAGGCAACGCTCCGGCAGGGATGATATTTCCTGCCAGGTGTTATCGCGTCGCTGTTGCCAGCGATAACACCACTGCATATCAATAGAATCAGCGGCGGTGCGCGGCTCAAAAAACAGCCCGATAATCTGGCTGTTCAACACGGTTTGCTCGGCAACAAAATTGGCCGTGAGCATAAAGTCTTCCGCTTCCTTGTGGGCGGCGGTCGCGCCGTCATCACCGCCGACCGAGAGAGATACCACCCCCAGGGAAAAACCGAGGATCAGGATCACCACCATGATCTCCAGCAAGGTGAAGCCACCTTGCCGGCGTTGCCTTACTTGGTTATCCACAAGATTAACCACAGGCTTGCCCACAACCTTATCCCCATAGTTATCCACAGAGACGTTGGCAAGCTCAATACGCATCAGAGACTCGCTCTATTCCGACTGAGCCGGCTGATCCCAGATGCTGATATCCGCATTGGGGCCTTCACCGCCGCTGACACCATCTGCACCCAGGGTGTAAATGTCATATTCGTGCGCCTCGCCGGGGCTGAGGTACAGATAGGGGCGCCCCCAGGGATCCTGTTGCAAGGTTTCGATATAACCTGTGCTTTTCCAGTTGCGTGGAATCGGGGCGATGCTGGGTTTGGTTACCAGTGCCTCCAGACCTTGCTCGGTATTGGGATAGACGAAGTTATCGATTCGGTAGAGCTTCAACGCCGTTTGGATGGATTTGAAGTCCGCCTGGACTTTCTGGATACGGGCTTCATCTGCGCGATCCAACACCGCCGGCGCCACAATACTGGCCAACAGACCGATGATGATCACCACCACCATGATTTCGATCAAACTGAAACCCGCCTGCCGACGCATTCCCTTGTGGTTGGATATAGATTGATTAACCGCTTTCATAGTGACTCCCATAACGATTCGAATAAAAAATGCTCGCTACATCTTGTTTGGTTAATCCGATCGGTTGACCGGATGTTAAATCAGGCTATTCATCTCAAAGATCGGCTGCAGGATAGCCATTACGATCAGGCACACCGCCAGGCCCATAAACACAATCGTTAAAGGCTCCAGCAGGCCCATGGCCATGCCGAGCATCATCTCCAGTTCCCGCTCCTGGTCCTGGGCCGCGTTGTCCAACTGTTGCGGCAAGGTACCGTTGGCCTCACCGCTGGATACCAACTGCACCAGGAGGGGCGGGAAGGTGCCAGCATTTTCCATGGCGCGATACAGGCTACTCCCCTCGCGCACTGCTGCTGCGACCTGCTCACAGGATTCCTGCAGCAATTTGTTACTCATTACCTGACCAGCAATATTCAGTGCCTGCAACAGCGGTACACCACTGGATGACAGCAGGCTCAGCGTGGCCGCAAAGCGGGCGCTATTTATCTGCCGCACCAGATTGCCGATCACCGGCAGACGCAACTGCCAGCTGTGCCAAGTGCGCAAGCGGTTTTCATTGCGCAACAATCGCTTGATCCCAAACACCAAGCCGATCAGGGCAATTACACAATAGATGCCGTAATTGACCACAAAATCACTGGTGACAATCAATGCCTGGGTCAGTGGCGGCAGGTCACGCTGGCTATGAGCAAAGATGCCTACCAATTTGGGCACGACGAAGGCCATCAAGGCTGCAATCACCGACATGCTGATAACCAGCAGCACCACCGGATAAATCATCGCCATCTTCAGGCGTTGCTGCACCTGCTGGCTGGTCTGGGTGTAGTCGGCGAGTCGTTCCAATACCGGTCCGAGGTACCCGGAACTTTCACCGGCCCGTACCAGGGCGCGGTACATTTCATTAAATGCAGCCGGGTTTTCCCCCAACGCCTGGGCGAGGCTGAAACCTTCCAACACCTTGGTGCGCACCTGCAGCAGAATCTGCTTGATGTTCTGTTTGTTCTGTTGGCGCGCAGTTGCATGGAGCGCTTCATCCAGCGGTAAACCGGAACGCACGAGGGACGCCAACTGCCGCGTAATCAGGCTGAGATCCCGCGTATTAAGGCGTTTCCCCCAGCGGCTGCGCATGCCGGAGAAGCTGGAATCCTCATTACCTTTGCTGGCCTTTCCGGTAATGCTGATGACTTCCAGTGGCTTGAGTTTTTTCGCGCGCAACTGACTGCGGACCTGGCGCTCGGAATCGCCCTCCAGGATGCCCTTGACGGCCTTACCCGTCTCGTTCAATGCGCGGTAACTGTATGCACCCATGCCTTAACGTGCGTCCCCATTGTGGTCAACTTGCTATTTATAACGACTATAGCTGCGTCGTCACACGCAGCACTTCTTCGATGCTGGTAATACCTTTGAGTACACAGTTACGGCCATCATCACTCATGGACGGGCTGTGTTTACGCGCTTCTGCCAGCAATTCCTGCTCACCCGCCTGTTCGTGGATCAGGTGACGCAGACGCTCGTTAATTTCGATTAATTCATAGATACCCTTACGGCCGCGATAACCCTGGCTGTTGCAGTGCTTGCACCCCACCGGGCGCCAGATGCTGGCATTGGCCGGGAGCTTGAGCATGTCCCGCTCCGCCTCGCTAGGGGTGTAGGGTTCTTTACAGTGCTCACACAATACCCGCACCAGGCGCTGGGCCATGACTACTTCCAGGCTCGACGCCAACAGGAAGGGCTCTACGCCCATGTCTTTGAGACGCATCACCGCCCCGATGGCGGTGTTGGTGTGCAGGGTGGATAACACAAGGTGACCGGTCAAACTCGCCTGGATGGCAATCTCGGCAGTCTCGCCATCACGAATCTCACCCACCATGACCACGTCCGGGTCCTGACGCAGGATGGCGCGCAGGCCGCGTGCAAAGGTCATTTCTACCTTGGGGTTAACCTGGGTTTGACCGATACCGGGCAACAGATATTCCACCGGATCTTCGATGGTCAGGATGTTGCGACTGCGGCTGTTGATGTGGCTCAGGCCGGCATACAGGGTGGTGGTTTTACCGGAACCCGTCGGGCCGGTCACCAGGATGATGCCGTGGGGTTTCAACAGCGCCCGCGCCAGGCCATCGTGGACATTCTTCGGCATCGCCAATTGTTCCAGCTTGAGCTGGCCAGCGGCCTGGTCGAGCAGACGTAATACGATACGTTCACCGAATGCCGATGGGATGGTAGAAACCCGGATATCCACCGCGTGGCCCGCCAGGCGCACCGTGATACGGCCGTCCTGCGGCAGCCGTTTTTCGGCAATATCCAAGCGCGCCATCACCTTGAGGCGCGAGACCAGCACCGGGGCCAATTCCGGTTTAGGTGACAATACTTCGGTTAATACACCATCGATGCGGAAACGCACCGAAACGCGATCTTCAAAAGGCTCCAGGTGGATATCCGAAGCGCCTTCCCGCACCGCCTGGGACAAAATGGCATTGATCAAACGGATAATCGGCGCGTCATCATCGCCGGCCAACAGGTCGGTGCGATCTGCCAAGTCATCCGCCAGGGAGGATAGATCGTACTCGGCGCCCAGGTCTTCCGCCGCGCGCTGGGCAGCACCTTCACCGCTTTGGTACTCGCGCGTCAGGCGGCGCTGGAAGTCATCCGCAGGGACTTCTTCCATCTGGAAATCCGAGCCCAGATAACGCTGTAGCTCCAGCAGTACATCAATAGTTAAGCCGGGGCGATAAAGCAACTTGCGCCCACCGTCTTCCTCCAGCATCACGCCGTGGGTGGTGGCAAAGCTGAAGGGCAGGCGCGCGTGTTCCGCTGCCGCTGCGCTGGCAGCCTGTTCTTCGTCCTCTGACAGCGTTGCGGCGGCCAGAGGTTCTTCGAGTGTGGCCAACTCATCCGTCACGGCGATTACTCCTCTGCCGGTGGTGGATCGATGGAGTTGGAGCGCAGGTCAATAACCTCAGTCGGCAGGGATTCCTCACTTTCGGGCTTAGGCAGTGTCGCCACATCAACCCACTCTGGCAATATTGGAACTTCGCGACTATTAACCAGCATACCGGCCTTACGACGTTGCTCTAACTGAATATCGCGGATAGCACTGTATTTTTCCGCCGTGGCGCCGGTCATCATTTTGCCGTCTTCTACCACCGTGGCACGAATAAAGACCAGCAAATTGGTTTTGACAACATCTGACGTTTGACTTCGGAAAGCATTACCGATGACAGGAATACTGCCGAGAATAGGCACCTTAAGATCAGTGGTTCGGATCTCGTCTCTAATTAACCCGCCCAAGACAACAATTTGACCATTCTCCGCGAGAATCTGAGTTTCGATGGTCCGTTTATTGGTAATAATGCCGCGGGTAGTCGTATCTTCGATGCTTGAAACTTCCTGACTGATATCCAGCACCACACTGTCCCCGTCATTCACATGGGGAGTAACAGTAAGCATCACACCCACATCTTTACGTTCGATGGTGGTAAAGGGGCTTGATGGATTGGTAGTACCGCCCGTCGACGTATAAGAACCCGTTTCGAAAGGGACTTCCTGGCCAACGGAAATTGACGCTTCATGATTGTCTGTTGTCAATAAATTGGGAGTGGAGAGAATGTTGGTTTTGTTGTTTTCCTGCAGTATCTTGATCAAGGCGGCAAAGTCAGTGCGCGTACCCAAGCGTCCAATACCAAATGCCTGACCAGCAATACCACTCAGTCCGGATGCCAGATTAGCCAAGCCTGAATCCCCTCCTTCAAAAGCAGCACCCGCTACGCCACCGAGAATACCGCGATCACCACGTCCGGAACTACCAAAACCGTATTCACTGTCACGGTACATCCATTCAATACCCAGCTCTTTACCATTGTTTTCGCTAATCTCCACAATAATCGCTTCCACCAACACTTGGGCACGGCGGATATCGAGGCTGTCAACTACCGTCAGCAACGACTCCATCACGTCGCTGTCAGCGGTAATCAGTACCGCATTGGTATCTGCATCAAATTGAATGCCTGCAGTGCCGCCAGGCGCCTGACCTTCAACTGGTTTAGCCTGCGCCAGGTTTTGCACCATGCCGGTCAACACCTTGGAGACTTCTTCCGCCTTGGCGTACTTGAGGTACACCACGCGCATGTTGCTGTTTTTGGTCTGCGGACGGTCCATCTGGTCAATCAGCATCTTCACCCGCTGGCGCTGCAGATCGTCACCGCTGATGATCACACCATTGATGCGCTTGTCCGCAACCAGCACGACGGGCGAGGTGGTAGTGCCCCGGTTTGGATCAGGTTTTTCCAGGGTGGTGATGATGTTTACAATGTCCGCTGCCTGGGCGTAACGCAACTCAATCAGCTCGGTGCCGATCACCGCCGATTGGTCAATCTTGGCGATCAGTTCGTTCAAGCGAATGATGTTGGCGCGGGTGTCGGTGATGATCAGGGCGTTACTGGAGTCGTACGCGGAGATATGGCCGTATTGCGGCACCAGTGGGCGCAGGGTCGGCAGCACCTTGGCTGCGCTGATATTTTTAAGCTGGATAACCTGGGTAATGTAGGTATCGTCGACTTCGGTCACATTGCTTTCGTTGGGTACCGGCAACGAGCGGGCGTCGCGGTTGGGGACGATGCGCACGACCGAGCCGCTTTCTATCGCGGTGTAACCATGCACATCCAGCACAGAAAGAAACAGATCGTAGAGTTCTTCGCTATTGAGCGGCTTGGCGGAGATAACCTTGACCGGTCCGCGTACCTTCGGGTCGATGATGATGGTTTTGCCGGTAGCATCCGCCATGAATTTGATGACTTGCTGGATATCCGTGTCATTGAAGTTGACCGTCCAACTTTGCTCTGCGGCGACCGTGTTGAAGCCCAGGCACAATGCGATCAGCACGGCGGCGAGCTTGGCAGGTTTATAACGAAGGTTCACTGGACATCCTCACTTATTGAAGCACAACATCGACAGACAAGACGCTACCACCGCGTTTAATTTCGAGGCTGGCGGAAGTTGCATTGCTCATATTTTTATAAATTTCCATGACTTTACCGGGGCTGGTGAGCGGCACACCATTTACTGCCGTGACGATATCGTCCGGCTGTAACCCCAGGGCTGAAAACTGCTCCGCGTTGCGGCCGGGACGGATCTTGTAACCCACCACCTGGCCACCTTCGCGGTGGATACTCATCGCCACGACATCTGCCAACGAACGGGCCACCTCACCGGAAGGGTCAGCAGAACCCATGGGATTGGCATCGGGTGACGGTGAATCGTATCCGGGATTCTGCTCTACAAATAAGGGCTGCTGTCCGCCGCCTTCACCATTCTCGTCCGTCCAGCTGCGCCCCGTATTCTGTTCGGCCGGCGGCACGTAGGGTGCGGCAATACGGGCGTTAGGATCATCTTTATAGAGCCAGAGTGATTCATAACGGCCGTTGTTGTTCAGTATGACCCGCAGGTCCAGCACCTTGGCCAGGGTTACGCCGCGACCCACTGGCAATTCATCACCGGGCGCATAGACATCGGCTTGGGCACCGTTGGCAATGATGGCTCGGGCCGAAGCATCAACACTGCTACCGATCACGCCGCGCAACACCAGGTTTAGCTGGGTATCCACTGCATCATCTTCGATCACCGAGGGCGCCGGTGCGGCGGAGGCCTCTTCGGCAGCCGCGGCATCCATCTTGCCGAAGACTTCGGATTCCGTCAGGGAGGCAATATCGATGGGCGGAGCGTCACTGGGAGACTGGCCCGCTGGCAGGGCGACCGCAGAAGCCGTCGCTGCAGGAATGTCGGGCGTCGGCGCGACCAGCCAGAACAATCGCGCAAGACTGTGGCTCAACCATACAACCAATAATAGGGTAACCAGCCACTTCCATCGCTCCAGCGGCACCTTGCCCAGCAGGGCGGCACCACGACGCAGCACCTGCTCGAATTGAGCCGTGCGCTGATCCAGCGCCAACCGGGGAGAAATGAATTTATCTTGCATAAACGTGATCGTTACCCTTTACCTGCACGGAAGCGTGCTGACCGCTTACAGCCCAAGCCCAGGAGGCCCACAGGCAGAGACTTTATTATTAAATAAAGCGCCGGATTGTACTCCATCTATATACCAAATGCGAAAGCTCATCCCGACAACCCTGTCAAGCTAATTCTAAGCAAGACATTCACTGTGAAGACTTTCGGCTCAAAGGCCACGGGAGTTTGCAACAAGCGGCGATTGGAGCAAACCAGATTAGTAAAGTTTCTTTACACAATGAGGATGAATTAACAATTTAGTGCCAGTTTTCCGGGGAAGCCAGTAAAAACATTAGCAGATATTTTCATAGATGAGCGCCTTCAGAGCCCATGCTTGCACGGATTTAATGAACATTGGCTGAACAACCGCCCGGTCCTGTACCTTTGGAGCACGAATCTATAGTGTTAAGGTGAAGCGCTAACGTTTGTTAATCCGGACCCTTCCGGGAGACACCTACCCATGCAGTTCATCATCAGGTTCGCCGCCCATTTGCGTTATTTTCTTCCCCTTCTTTTCCTGCCGTTCGCCCTGTCCGCTACCGCCGCTGCGAATGAAGATGAGCGAGCCGAAACGTTATTCCAGCAGTTTTTTGATGAAGCGCTGGCGCGCAGCCCGATGAAGCAAACTTACCTCGGTCTCAAAACCGACTACGGACAATGGGATGATCTCAGTGCGGCCTACCAACAACAGACTGACAAGTTATTGCGCAACCAACTCCAGAGGTTGTATCAACTGGATATAAAAAAGCTGAGTCCGGAAAACCGCTTCAACTATTACCTGATGGAAGCGACCCTGAAACAGCGCATCGATCAATACACCTGGCGACACTACCTTTACCCGGTCAATCAAATGTTCGGCACCCATACCGAAATCGCGTCGCTACTGATGAACTCTCACAAGATTGATGAAATTACCGATGCCCACGCGTATATACAGCGCATCAATGGCGTAAACACCCTGTTGCACCAGGTGGTCGAGCAACTCAAGGAAAATGCGCAGGCCGGGATTGTGCCGCCCGGATTTGTGTTTCCCCTGGTGATCAGCAGTTGCGAAAATTTACTACAAGGCCAGCCATTTAATGGCCAGGAAGATAGTCCGATCCTCGGCAACTTTCGCACCAAGATCACGGCCCTGAACCTGCCCGCCCAAGAACAACAGGCGTTGTTGCAACAAGCGTCCCACGCTTTACAGCATTCGTTTGAACCCGGTTACCGCTACTTGATCCGCTATTTAAAAGCATTGGAGCAACAGGCTGACACGCGCGATGGTGTATGGAAATTTCCCAAAGGGAAAGACTACTACCGCTTTGCATTGGCTTTTAATACCACCACGGATTTAAGCGCTGATGACATCCACGCGCTTGGCGTGGCGGAGGTAGAACGCATCCATGGCGAGATTCGCCGTATCATGCAGCAATTGAAATTTACTGGTAGCGTGCAGGATTTTTTCCGTTTCATGCGTGACGACCCGCGTTTTTATTTTCCCAATACCGACGCCGGTCGTGCAGCTTATCTGACCGAAGCAACGCGTATTATTGATGAGATGCGCGAGCATCTGGACGAACTATTTATTTCACAACCCAAAGCGCAATTGCTGGTTAGCCGGGTCGAGCCCTTCCGTGAAAAAACCGCCGGCAAGGCTTTTTATCGTCGCCCGGCAGCCAAGGGTACACGGCCCGGCGTCTACTACGCCAACCTGTACAACATGCGGGCCATGCCGATCTATCAGATGCAGGCGTTGGCTTACCACGAAGGCATACCCGGCCATCATATGCAGATCGCAATTGCGCAGGAAAAAGCCGATCTACCGGTGTTCCGGCAACACGTGCGTTACATCGCGTTTGTAGAGGGCTGGGCGCTCTATGCAGAATTGCTACCCCTGGAGCTGGGTTTGTACAAAGATGCCTACGCCGAATTTGGCCGGTTAGCCCTGGAGCTTTGGCGGGCCAGCCGCCTTGTGGTGGACACCGGCATTCATTCCCAACGCTGGAACCATGAAAAAGCCATTCACTATTTGCTGGAGAACACCCCCAACACACGGCAGGACATTGTTAAATCCGTGCAGCGTTACATCGTGATGCCTGGCCAAGCGACGGCGTATACCCTGGGAATGAAAAAAATCCTCGCGTTGCGCGAATACGCCCGGGCTGAATTGGGGACGGCTTTCGACCTGCGCCTTTTTCACGAACAAGTATTGCAGGGCGGCGCTATGCCATTGACGTTATTAGAAGACCATATAAAGGACTGGGTCAGCACCACCAAAGCGCAACGAAAACCCGAATAAAATTTTTTTGCTCCCCAGTCGCCGCCCATTACCGGCGAAATATTTAATCGCTATACTGAAATTGCTGTAGAACACTGAATGATTCAGCGACGGTTGTGCCTGACAGCCAGCCGACGGTTTGGGAAAACGGATATACAAAAAGGGTTTCAGTATGAGCATCAAATTGATTGCCGGAAGCCTCGCTGCTTTCCGGCTCGTTAAACGTTACCGCAAGTTTATCTTCTACGTCATTCTCGCTGTGATCATCAGCATGATGGTCAGCCTCGCCATAGGCAAGATCTATCAACATTGGGACAACGATCCGGATCGCGGAGCCATGCCCATCGAGAATGGGCTCTTTGGCGAAAGCTATTCGACGCCGATCTATCTCGAACAAGGATGGGATGCTGCAGACAGCCTGTGGTTTTATAACACTACCCAGGGTTCCGGTTTACTTCCCTACGATTTTTTCCTGGTGCTCGAGCAAGCCGATGCCACCACGCTGCTGCGCGACCCGCAGCAGATGGATGCGTTTCGTTACCTTCCGCAAAAGCCGACCTTTTTTAACCCTGACGGTTTGCCGGTAGGCTTTGTTAAAGATACCTATCAGGGCATGGATTACGTCGGTTACACCTGCGCCGCCTGCCACACCAGTCAAATCAATTACCAAGGCAAAGCCATGCGCATCGATGGCGGACCGGCAATGGCCGATATGGTCGGTTTCCTGGTTGCCCTGGAAAAATCACTCAAGGCAGTTGCGGCACCCGGTGAAAAACGCGAACGATTTATTCAGCGCGTACTCGATCTGGATAACAGCTATGACGATGAAAAATCCATCGCCGCCGACATCGAGAAATGGACCTATAACATCCAGCTTTACAACACCATCAACCACAGCCATATCGATTACGGTTTTGCGCGGCTGGATGCCTTCGGCCGTATCTACAATCGCGTTTTGCAGCATGTACTCAGCAAGAAGCAGATGCGCGATATCTTGCTTGATGTGGTATCGGCCACCAACCAGCCGTTGCTGACCACCGGGCAAGTGGACCTGGTACTCAAAGACATCAGCAACACCATCATTGGCGATAAAGAATTTGCGCTGATCTCGCAACGGCTGGAGTCGGATGCACCCGGCTATCCGAACCTGTCACAGCGGCAAATGTTGCGCGTGCGCAATTCGATCTTTAACGAGCCCAATGCACCGGTCAGTTATCCCTTCCTGTGGGACATTGCCCATTCGGATTACGTACAGTGGAACGGTCTGGCGGGTAATTCCGGGGTAGGCCCACTGGGGCGCAATGCCGGCGAGGTGATCGGTGTCTTCGGCATTCTCGATTGGACGGCCAAAAAGCCCGGCTTCAGTTTGTCTGCGCATTTGACCGGACAAAGCAAAAAGCAGGAACGCGTCGACTTCAAATCCTCGATTGACCTGGTCAACCTTGAGCGGCTCGAATCCCATTTGAAAAGTCTGCAATCCCCGCAGTGGCCGCAAGATATTTTGGGCAAGATCGATCAGGAAAAAGCAAATCGCGGGCGGGTGATCTATAGTCATTACTGTCAGTCCTGCCACGAAATTATTGACCGCTCCGCTTGGGACCGGTTAGTGATCGGCAAGATGTCCAATATCGACGCGATCGGTACTGACCCGGTCATGGCCCGCAACAGCGTCGATTACAAAGGCAAGTCCGGCAATTTCGTCCACACTTACCAGAGCACCGATGTGGGGCCGCTGGTGCTGGAAGAAAATGCACCCGTGATCCAGATACTCACCTCGGTGACCACCGGCGTGGTGAGTACGGAAGATGCGGACAAATGGGCGTTGCGACGCGGGCTCGACTGGCTGTATACCCTGGCCATGTCGTTCTTTGATAATGACATCAAACCGAGCATGAAGGCGGGCAACTACAAGCCGGACACCACCGCGAATCCTTATGACTCGCTACTGTCTTACAAGGCCCGATCACTCAACGGTATCTGGGCCACCGCACCCTACCTGCACAATGGCTCGGTGCCGACAATGTATGACCTGCTTCTACCCAGGAAGCAGCCGGGCGACGCGGATGAAGGCGAGTATCGCCCCGATGACTTTATGGTGGGCAGCCGTGAGTATGACCCGGTGAAGATGGGCTTTCGCTCCGAGGGTTATGAAGGTTTTCGGTTCCAGACCTTCCGGGCCGGCGATATGAATGGCGGCCACGAATACGGGGCTGGCCCAACAACACAGCCAGATGGTACAGTGTTGCCCGCTTTGACCGAGCAGCAGCGCTGGGATTTGATTGAATTTATCAAGACCCTGTGATGCCGGGGCACCGCTCCCTGTAGCGGTGCCCGCCAATCAAAAACCCATTCTGGTAAGGGATTTTGTATAAGGAATGTTTTCTGTAAACCGGTTGATTGGCCGTCCCCTTTTCATCGGCACCTTTGACTGATGGGACGGCTGACAATATTCATTCTTTATTTACATTGATCCTGAAATCCTATGTTGAACACGAAGTACTTCCAACGGCTGAAAACAATCCTGGCTTCCAGCTTATTGTCGCTGACTCCCCTTACGCTCCATGCCTTCGAACTTCCCGGCGCGAATATTGCGGATAATGATCGTTACGATACCTTGCCGCCCATGATCGCCGAAGCACTGGCCCAACTATCGACACCGGCCAGCACCACCCCCGCCTATATCACCGAATTCGAGCAGTACATTGCCCAGACGGTTGCGCCCAGTGTGCCCGGTGCGGCGCTGCTGGTCGTCGCTGATGGCAAGGTGCAAGTGATGAACGGTTACGGGGTAAGAAAGGTGGGCACCCATGATCCGGTTACGCCGGATACGGTATTCCGCCTGGCATCGGTCTCTAAGACCATCGCGTCTGCCGCCGCCGGACTGCTAGTCCAGGAAAACAAGTTACTGTGGGACAGCACCGTTGCCAGCACCTTGAGCAACGTCAGTTTTAAAAACGCCCAATACGGCAAGCTGATTACCGTGCGCGACATCCTCGCCCACACCACCGGTCTGCCAGCCCATGCGTACACCAATTTGATTGAAGCACGCGTGCCCTATGAAGAGGCGGTCAAACGTCTCGGTACACTGGATTTTATCTGCCCGCCCCATCGCTGTTACGGCTATCAGAATGTGGTCTTCAGCCTGATTGGCGACATCATTTACGCCAAGAGCGGCGAGAGCTATGAAAACTTCGTCGTCAACAATTTATTTCGGCCATTAGGAATGAACAGCGCGTCCTTCGGTCTGGAGGCCCTGGAACAAAACCGCAACTATGCCCAGCCCCATGTATGGCGTAGGGGCCAGTGGAAAAACGTCGAGATCAATACCAATTATTACACTGTCGCACCCGCCGCCGGTGCCAATGCCAGCATTCGCGATATGGCTTCCTGGATGCTTGCCCACCTGGGCCAGCGCCCGGATGTCTTGCCGGCCACTACACTGGATGATATGCAGGCCAAGATCATCAAGACCTCGGTGGCCCACTCCCACTACGGCGCACAAAAAAACATGATCGATACCTATTACGGCTTGGGCTGGCGGGTATTTGACTTCGGGGCCCACAAAAATTTCGTACACCATGGCGGTTGGGTCCAGGGCTACCGCGCCGAGATGGTTTTTAATCGTGACCTGCAAATCGGCATGGTATTTCTCACCAATTCCGAAACCCGTCTTGCGCGCGATGTGATCCTGAATTTTGTAAACCTGTATGAAAAACATCGCCAATCCGAAATGACGCCGCAGCTATTGCGCGCCGATGCCAAAACCCACTAACTGGCCAGTTGTTGTATAAATAATAAAGCGCCGGTGATGATGGTCCATACCAGGCCGCCAAGAGCGATGACGCTGACAACCGTCATCGCCAGACCGGCCACGATAAATACCCCATCTTTTTCAATCAATCCCAGGGCCAGTAACACCACGGCAAAGCCGGGAAAAAAATTGCCAAAAGGAATCGGCAGGATCAACAGCAAGGCCAACAACAAACACACACCACCTAACCAGCGCTCGGCGCGGGAAGATGTCAGCCAGGGCCAACGGGGTTTTAAGCCCCGTTCCAGTTTTGCCAGCCAGGGCGCTGCGCGTTGAATTAATTTTTTAAAGCCTGTGCCACTGAACGAACGCCGCTGTATCCTTTCCGGTAAATACAACCGCCGCAACCCACCGATCATTTGTATCGCGATCACAATCAACACAATGCCCGTCACCGTAGAGACACCAGGAATACCGACGAGGGGAATGGAGTTGGGCAAGGCGAACAGCAACAATAAAAAACCGAACGAACGGTCACCCAGCAACTGATCCAGCTCTCCCCACTGGATACGCTCCCGGTCGAGGTTCGCGGCGAAAGCCAGCAACACGGCGGAAAGATTCTGTGGCTGTGACACATTGACAGGTTCAGGCAACGACATTCGACAATTCCTCTTTACCGCATAGCCAATCGAGTTGTGCTATTGTCCGTGCAGTGAAACCTGACAGGTCCAATACCTTCAACATGCAGTGAGTGCACCGGTTATGCACATCGATTTTATTCACTCAATTCATGCGCTCAGCGCGGCGCAATGGAATGCGCTTTGCCCCACCGACTATCCGTTTATTCGCCACGAGTTCCTTGCTGCACTGGAAGACAGCAAGAGTACGACACTCGCCAGTGGCTGGCAGCCCCATCACCTGATCATGCGCGATGCGGATATTGTCGTAGCGGCAATGCCGTTGTTTATCAAACACCATTCCTATGGTGAGTATGTGTTTGACTGGGCATGGGCCGACGCCTGGCAGCGATATGGGTTTTCTTATTACCCGAAACTGGTTTCTGCCATTCCCTTTACACCTTGTTACGGACCGCGTCTGTTGGTGAGCCCACACACAAACGCGAAGGATGTGCTTCCGATTCTGGTTGAGCACCTGCAACAACATATTCTCCAACAGGGATTTTCCAGCTGGCACTGCCTGTTCCCCGACGAAGCATTGAAAGAGCAGTTGAGCGCTATGGCTATAAGACCGCGCCTGGGCTGCCAGTTTCATTGGTTTAATCGTAATTATAAAAATTTTTCCGATTTTCTCGCGCGCATGTCATCGCGCAAACGCAAAAATATCCTCAAGGAACGGCGCCATGTCCAGGAGCAAGGTTTTAACTTTGAGTGGAAACAGGGCGCCGCGATAAGCGCTGACGACTGGGATTTTTTCGCTGAGCTGTATCGCCTGACTTACCTTAAACGCAGCGGGCACAGTGGCTATTTGCAGCGGAATTTTTTTCATCGGCTCGGTGCAGATTTGCCCGACAACACGCTGCTGATTATTGCCAGACACCAGGGCTCAGCCGTTGCCGCCGCACTCTATTTACAGGATACAACAACACTCTATGGGCGTTATTGGGGTTGCCGGGAAGAGTTTGATTTTTTGCATTTTGAAACCTGCTACTACCAAGGCATTGATTATGCTATCGCACAGGGTTTACAACGCTTTGATGGAGGAGCACAAGGCGAGCATAAAATCCAACGGGGCTTTGAACCCATCGCTACCTGGTCAAATCATTGGATTGCCACGGACACATTTCGCACGGCGATTGATCGGTTCCTGATTGAAGAAAACCACAGCGTTATGCAGTATTTGTCGGCGGCCCAGGAATACCTTCCGTTCAAGCAAGATGACCAGGCTTGAATTAAGGCTCAAATAATTCGGGATTGTAGTGCTTCACTTTTTTCATCCAATCTTCCTGCGGCTCGTGCGGCGTTCCCGGTGGCAATAAGGGATTGTGAATGTGGATCGCGCGCCGCCCCTGCAAATCCAGATTCGTAATAGCATCGACAATCAGAGGATGACGGTAGAAGTAGCGATCATAAGAACCGTCGCGCATCATCGCGCGCAGACCGACTTCTATTCGCTGCGCCAGTTTTTCGTTATCTTTTTTGACAAAAAAGTACAAGGGTGCCGGATACACCAACACCAGATCGCGTTCTACGACGATATTTTTATCGTTGTTGTGGCGCAACTCTGACAAGATCTGGTTGGACCCACGCGGAAAAAAATCAAAGCGCCTGGCGGCCAGCATCTTATACAGGGCTTCATAATTAGCACTGTTGACCACCGGGATTCCATTCTTCAGGAAAATCTCGACATCCGGCCAATCGGCACCTTGCCCGGCACGCAGGCTTTGTAAATCTTCAAGGTTTTTAATCTTCGAAAACAGCGGTTGATCGTCCGGATGAATCAAAAAGGTTTTGTGGCCCATCAGACCTTTCAGCAACGGAATACGAATAGGGTGCAGCAATGCCTCCCGCTCGATAGTGGTAGCACCCCACAATAAATCCACACCCTGATTGCGACTGATCAGTGCTGCACTGCGCATGCGGGTGAGCATGTGTTCGGTTTGATCAATCTCGCAGGGACCAAATTCCGTTTCAGTCCGTTTCAGGATCAAGCGCAATAAATCGAGATAATAGCTTTCCTGTTCCCAACTACTGGGTTTGGCTTTGGGCAGAATTAATTGCGGCGTTGCCGAGGGATCCTCCAGGCGATTGACACAAGCGAACACCTGACCTGCAGCACAGGACAAGCACAAGATTAACAACAGTGATAATTTGATCAATTTCATCAGCAGTGGGTATTAGTTTTTATCCCAGGCATATATCCAGTAATCCTGACGCGCCAGGGGTACCGTGCGCGGCAACAAGGGGTTGGTTAAAAATATTTTGCGCCGTTCATCAATGCGCACCCGTTTTATCGCATCAATAATGATCGGGTGTTGATAGAAATATTCATCAAATTTGCCGTTCGCCATAATGCCATGCAAACCTTTTGCGAGACGCTGCTCCAGGTTTGTATTATTGATATTCACAAAAAAATAAACCGGTGCCGGGTAGACCAGCACCAGGTCTTCCTCAATGTGCAATGAGACTTCCGGGTGATTGCGATATTCACTCCAGACTTCGCTGGCGCCGCGCGGAAAAAAATCAAAGCGCTTGGCAGCTAACATGCGAAACAAGGCTTCATAATTACTTGAGGTGACCGTTTCTATACCGTTGACGCGCAATATTTTGTTATCCGGCCAATCCGCGCCAACCCCTGCACGCAGCTTTTGTAATTCCTCCAGACTGGTGATAGAGGAAAAGTGTTGCTGATCCTCCGGGTTAATCAAGAAAATTTTATAACCCATCAAGCCTTTCAGTAACGGAATACGCACGGGACGCAGCAAGGTTTCGCGTTCAATACTGGTGGTACCCCAAAATAGATCGATGCCGAAATTATTGATCAGCGCCACACTGCGCATACGCGTCAGGATATTATCCGTGGCCACCACATTGCAGGGGCCGTATTCCAGGACGGTTTCCGCGAGAATTAAACGCAGTAAGCCGGTGTAGTAGCTTTCTTTTTCCCAACTCGCCGTAGGTTCCTGCGGCACAACCAATTGCGGTATTCCGTCAATGCCCACTCGCTCGGAGCAGGTTTGCGCCACCGGGCTCAGCACGGCCAGCAAGATAAACCCCATAAGCGTTTTACAAAATCTGTGCTTATCCATATCAAACGACCAATCCCGGCGGATCATTGTTTTTATGTCCTAAGTATGGCCCAGATTAAATGAATGTATAGTGCGTGCCGAAGGGTGGGCGACAATTCCTTTGAAATTGGTTTTAATGGCACCTTTATCAACAATCCAACCGGCATGAAAACATATGCGTCTTGTCCAGTCACTGCATCCACGCCGAATCCTGCAATCACTTGATGAGATTGATGAGACAGGAAATTCCTACAGCCTGACGCGTCGGCAGAGTCTGCGTCGCGTTTTTATTACTCTGGCGTGTGTCTCAGTGGCGTTGCTCTTTATTCACTACGCCAAGTTTTCCAGCAATATTCCCCTGGTCATCGGCAGTGAATTGACGCAGCGTTGGCAGGCATCCAGCTGGTATCACCTGTTGGGCTACGTGTGGTGGACGGGCTGTCACCTGATCGGTTTTGTACTGCTGCCCTGGCTGGTGATTCGATTGTGTTTCAAACAGCGCATGCGCGATTTCGGCTGGCGTTTCAATGAGACAGCTGATCATTGGCGAGGCTATGTATTGTTGTTAAGTCCGATCCTGGTGTTTGTGGTGCTGGTGAGTTTCGGCGAGGACTTCGTCAATCATTACCCGTTTTACAAGTTAGCCGGGCGCAGTTGGTTTGATCTGCTGGCCTGGGAGCTGTTGTATCTCAGCCAGTTTGTGTTCCTGGAGTTTTTCTTTCGCGGGTTTATCTTGCAGGCTCTGCGCCCGGCGATGGGCGCTAACGCGGTGTGGGTGATGTGTGTACCTTACCTGATGATTCATTTTCCCAAGCTCTGGCTGGAGGCGACAGGGGCCATCCTGTTTGGCTTGTTCCTGGGCATCCTTGCGCTGCAATCCCGCTCGATCTGGGGTGGTGTGCTGGTCCATGCCGGTGTGGCGGTGAGCATGGATATCGCCGCGCTGGTGCGCAAGCAGGAAATCCCTACCCAATGGTGGCCGTTTTGATTATTGCCAGCGTTTAAAAATCAATGAGGTATTGATCCCGCCGAAGGCGAAGTTGTTACTCATGATGTATTCGCACTGCAAGGTGCGCGGCGCGCCCATAATGTAATCCAGTTCGCCACATTCCGGGTCGGGGTTGCGCAGGTTAAGCGTGGGGGCGAACCAGCCTTCGTTCATCATCTGGATACTGGCCCAGGCCTCCAGGGCGCCGCAGGCACCGAGGGTGTGGCCGATATTACCCTTGAGGGTACTGATGGGCACCTGCGAGCCAAACAGTTTTTCGGTGGCGCGGCTTTCGGCAATATCACCGCGATCTGTCGCCGTGCCGTGGGCGTTGATATAGCCAATCGCGGAGGCATCCAGACCCGCATCCTGCAAGGCCAGCGCCATGGCAATATTCATGGTATTCGCGTCCGGCTGGGTGATATGACCGCCGTCAGAATTCGTACCGAAACCGACCAGTTCCGCGTAAATCCGCGCACCGCGCGCCCTGGCGTGCTCCAGCTCTTCCAGAATCAATGTGCCCGCACCTTCGCCGATTACCAGACCATCCCGGTCTTTATCAAACGGGCTGGGCGTAAGCGTGGGGGTTTTGTTCTTGGTGCTGGTGGCGTAGAGGGTATCGAACACTGCCGCTTCCGATGGGCACAGCTCTTCACCGCCGCCCGCCACCATCAGGGTCTGCTTCCCGTATTTGATCGCTTCATAGGCATAACCAATACCCTGGCTGCCGGAGGTACAGGCGGATGAGGTAGTGATAACCCGGCCTTTCAAGCCAAAGAAGACGCCTACATTCACTGGCGAGGTGTGGCCCATCATGCGGATATAGGTGGTGGCCGTGGCGCCGCCGATGTCGCGGCGATCCAGCATCACCGCAAAGTCGCGCGTGGCGTCAGTACTGCCAGTGGAGGAGCCGTAGGAGACGCCCACCGCCCCGCTTTGGAGAAGTGGATCATCCAGCAGCCCGGCATCCTGCAAGGCCACTTCGGTGGCGCGGGTAGCCAGCAGGGACACCCGGCCCATGGAGCGGATTTTCTTGCGCGGGTAATGTGCCGGCACCGTGAAATCTTCGATAGGGCCGGCAAGGTGCGTGTTGAGATCCTTGTAGGTTTCCCAATCCGGCATATGCTTGATGCCGCTGACGCCCGCCTTGAGGGCGGTAGAAAAATCCTGCCAGTTATCACCCAGGGAAGTTAAAACCCCCATCCCCGTTACCACAACTCGTTTCATTTACAACATCCCGCCATTCACAGAGATAACCTGGCGGGTGATATAACCGGCCTGATCAGATAACAGATAACTCACCAGCGAGGCCACTTCCTCCGGCTCCCCCGCGCGGCGCATGGGGATCAGCTTCAGGGCTTCCTCCACCGGCGCTTCGTCGAGCATCTCGGTGTTAATCAGGCCGGGCGCAACACAGTTAACCGTGATATTGCGTTTGGCCAGCTCGATGGCCAGCGCCTTGGTCGCCCCGATAATCCCGGCCTTGGCGGCGCTGTAATTGACTTGTCCACGGTTACCCATGATGCCCGACACCGATGACAGGGTCACAATTCGCCCAGGCGCGCGGCGGCGGACCATTGGCATAATCACGGGATTCAGGACGTTGTAAAACGCATCCAGATTGGTGTGGATAACCGCGTCCCAGTCCTCGCCGCTCATGGCGGGGAAGGCATTATCGCGGGCGATGCCGGCGTTGCAGACCACGCCATAGTAGGCGCCATTCTGCTCCATATCCGCCTCAAGGGCGGCGCTGGCCAGGCAGCGATCCGCCACATCAAATTGCAGGATACTGGCGCTGCCGCCGGCTTGCTCGATAAAGGTTTTGACCGCCTCAGCCTGGTCACGCTGGCTGCGGCAATGGATCACGACATGGTAACCATCCGCCCCCAAGCGAACGGCAATGGCTCGGCCGATTCCACGGCTGGAACCGGTCACTAATACACGCTTCTGCGTCATTACGACTCCTTGACTGACTCGTCCGGTTTGATCTGAATAGTGCCTTTGGGCTGGATGGCCTTGACCTGGGCGCTGGCAAGCAAGTCCTCACCGGCGTGTATATCACAGTCAAACAGCACCAGATTATTCTCATCGCGAAAGACTTCGCGCACATTGACCCGCAACTGTTGGCCGGGGGTAAAGCTGTCCACATGGGTATCGTAGCGGCGGGTGCCCAGCAGAAAACCGATACTCGGCTCTTCACCGTTCTGGCGGGCAATGATACCGGCGTACGCACTGATCGCCTGGGCCATATACTCCAGTCCCACCCAGGCCGGTACCTTGCCTTCACCGTCGGCGAACAGGTAGGAATCCACCGGATCGGCAATGGCCTCAACGTGACCGACATCCCAATGGGAGACGGACTGCAACAACAGCAAAGGCGGGCGATGGAGCACCAGATCCTCTACGGATTCAAAGAGTGGTGATGTCTTCATAGTGGTTTCTTCGTGGGACCATCTATTTTATGGGGGCTATTTATCAGGCTATCTTTCTCTGAGCTATCTGTCAGGCTTTCAGGCGATCTGGGGTGCGAGCGCAGCTGGCGACTCTCGATCACCAAGTGAAGATCGCTTTTATTATTCGTGTAGCGCGCGGTCCCTTGCCATGGATTGTCGTCTAAATAATCAACCTGGCCGGCCAATATACCAGAAAAGTATACCTGTCGAACCCCTGCGGCAGCGCTGAACGTCCAGCTTTCGCCAGCCTGTCGGCGCAGATCCGGCAGCGGCCAATAGATAAATTGCAGGCTCTGCGCCAGCTCTGTCCACCGCCGATCAAGCGGGTGGGATTTGTGGATGTCCAGGGCGAGCTCGCCCTGATCCTGTACCAGGGTTGCCAAGCGTTGACCAAGACTGTCCATAAACACCAGCGTCCAGCGGCGCTCATTGATCTGCACCACCGTTTGCAGCCGGTAATCCTTGCCATCCCGGTGCACCCGCCATTGCTGCTGTGCCACCAGCAGTGAGTATTCACTATTGCTGGTTGTGAATGGAAAATGTCCGCCACCGAAGAGTGCGCAACCACCCAGCAACAGCAGCGCTATCAGCCATAATGTTTTCATACCGGATTCCTTAATCGACTCAGCAGCGGGGCCAGCAAGAGATTGCCGAGACTCCCGAACAACAGGGTCGTGCCGAATGCGCTTACCATCGGCGTGGAGCTGAGCGCCAGTAACCCGAACGACAAGCCGCTGGTCAGCGCCGACAACAGGATGGCGCGACGGCAACTCGCATCATCAGCGCCGGATTTGTAGGCAAAGATGCTGTAATCCATCCCCAGGCCCAGAATCAGGTAACAACCGAAGACGTGAAACAGATTGATCGCCACACCGAACGCGGTCAGTAATGCAAGGGTGATGGCACTGGCGGTCAACGGCACCAACACCAGCAGCATCGCCTGCCGACGGCGGAAGCTCAACCACATCAGGCCCGCCACCGCCAGGTAGGCCAGCGCCAACAGGATCATCGCCGACGTTTGCAGATGCTGGAGACGCTGCGACATCTGGGTTACCCGATCCACCCAGATCACGCCATCGACCTGCCGCGCTGCAGCGGCCAGGGCCGACACATCGGTTATGCCGCGCAATGCGATGACACTGGCGTAGCTGCCATCCACCTCACCCAGCCACAACAAACGCTGGTCGGGCCGCGCCACCGCCAGCCAGGCCGGCACATCCAGCAGCTGGTGGCGGGCCGAATAAAACGCTTGTTGTAGCGCAGCAACTGCCTCAACACCAAAGCCCGCACGGCGCATAAAGGTTTCGGCGATGCCCTGCTCACGGTAGAGCGCTTCTTGCAGGTTGTAATTCTGCCGCTGCTGTTGATGTGATGGCACGACGCGGCTCACCGCCGCGTAATCGCGCACAGCGGATTCAGCGAGCAACGCGTCCAGATGGTCGCGCCGGAACTGTTCTTCTATTTGCAGCAGGTCTTCCGGCGTCGCCCCCCGCACCAGAAAATATTGATTGGGCGCAAATCCCTGCAGACTGAGTTGCAAGGTTTTTTCCGATTGCAACAGATCCGGCGAGGGTTGATAGAGCAGGCGCAAATCGCTGCCGACGCGCAACTGACTCAGTAACAGCATCAGCACCGCCAACAACATACCGGCAAACCACAGCAATTGTTTTTTACCCAGCACGGGTAGTCCGCGCCAGGGCCAGGCAGCCATGCGTTGGACAAACGCCACAGGCTGCGGCAGGGCGGTGCGAAACACCAGCGGAAAAATACCCACCACAAATAACCAGGCAGAGGTCAAACCGATCAGCGAGAAGCTGGCAATCTGACGCAAGCCTGGCAACTCCGCCTGCAACAAGCAGCTGTAACCCAACAACGAAGTCAGCAAACCAAGACTCAGGGCCGGCAATAAATGCTGCAACACCGATTCATCCTGCAAACCTTGCGGCTGCAAGGATAGTTGCTGATGTTTACACAAATAATGCAAGGCATAATCAATAGCGACGCCGATCAGGCTGGCGCCAAAGACCAGCGTCATTAAATGCACGTCGCCGAACAGCCAATGGTTAATGGCCAGCGCCACGGCGCTGCCATAAATCACCGACGCAAAACTCAGCAGCAAGGGTTTGATACGGCGAAAACTCAACAGAAACAACAACAAAATGCCCAGTGTCGAGCCCAGGCTAATAACAGTGACTTCGCGCTGTGCACTGGCCGAGGCTTCAGCCGCATGGAATACCGCACCGGACATCAACAAATGGACACCCGGCACCTCGGCCGCCAGGGTTGCGCGCAGCCCGGCAAGCCAATCGTTTAATTGTTCGTGAATAGATAGATTAAACGCATCGCCGTTTAAGCTGGCAGAAAGAATGACGATGTTATTTTTGCCGGTGGTTATCAACAACTGGTCGTCGACAATCTCACCCGGCACATAAGGTTGCAGGCGCTGAACATAATCCCCGAACAACGCCAAAGGGTCCTGCGCGGGCGACAAGACTGCGCCAGCAGAGAATCCAAATAATGCTTGTTGTGCGCGACCCAGCAATGCCTGTTGATTATTTTGTTGCAGCCAGTCGTGCTGCGTGTCGGTTAACACATGAAAGCGATGCGCCTGCAACAATGCTTGCTGTGCCGCAAGCGATTCAAACTGTTCATCCTGTTGCACGTGTATAAAACCGCTATCGACAACAGCCTGCTGCAAGATACCCGCTGCACGCAAAGCTTGCTCACGCGCATCCGCGCTCACCGCCAATAAAAGTTGATTGCCGAACTCTTCAGTTAACCGATCACTGGCACGATTGATCAGGTGGCTGTCTTCATCACGGGGAAATAACGCTTGCAGATCCGTCTCCAGCACCAAACCGCGCTGTAGCTGTTGTACCAACAACGCGCCGGCAAACAAGCTGACCAGTGCAAACAGGAGAGCGAAGAAGGAATGCCGAATGCTGCGCGTGCTAATCATGTTGTTATTTACCCTGCACTCAAGGCACGGTTGCGCAATGCTTTGCTCGATCGTCGAGGTAAAACCAACGGCATTGTTCCGGCGTGGGCGAATCAATGCTGTTGATGTCGGTAAAATTCAATTGCGTCACATCACCGTTTCCGCCGACGATACGCAAGGACTCAATATAATTTTCCCCGCGCAACTCGGCGCTGCGCATTTGCTTGCGCACCATGTCATGACGCGGCGTCAACAACAGCTGCCAATCATTGCCGTCAAACTGCCATTGCGTGGTAAAACGTTCTTCAATTAATTTCACGTCGGCACTGAAGAACGCGAGCAACGTACGGCTGATCTCGCGCTGAACCAGACCGCTTTTTTCTTCCGAGATACTGCCGGTGCCGTTTTCCTGCCAGTGGATAATGTTATCCGGTGTGATGGTACTGGCGTTGAAGAAGGGTTTGCTACTGGCGAGGTAGAGGCCTTTTCCTTTCCAGAAGATAAATTGGCCGGATGAGGTGAGTGGGTAGTCGAGACCTTGCAGTCGTTTTTGTTGTTCGAAGTTTCCGTGAATGACGGTGACCGAGTTGAGTTTTTGGATAACGTTTTGAATTGCACTTTCTTCACTGTTGGCGAATGCAGCTTCGTTAAAAGTTGAGAAAAAAGCTAGCAAGAAAAAAATAAAGCTATTGTTTTTGGTCATTACAAAACCTATGGCAAGTGCATTCGCAGCATTGACTGTAGTTTCTAAGCGGGACCGGTCGGTTTAGCGGGGCTACTTCTGAAAACGCATGAATACATCCCTGTAGCTCCTTCACGTCGTCCATGACGTGAAGGTTTCAGAAGTAGCCCCGCTAAACCGACCTCTGTGCTAAACATTAAGCATCAATACCTAATAGCGGAGAATTAAAATTCAGGATTTTAATATCGTGGCCCCACTCTTCCAGAGCAGGGATTGCGAAGTGTATTACGAGACCATCAGAGGCATGGATGCCGATGATGAGCGTACAGGGACGTATTCACAGCGTGTCTCGTAATACACTTCGTAAGCCCTGCGTCACCCACTAACAATTTTTTAATCCGGCAATTTCCCCATCACCGCTTCCAATCGCTCCCGCAATACCGCCGGCGACTCAAAACACATCTCACCCGTCTGCTGATCCACCGCCACCTGAATCGTATACGCCTTCGTCAACCGCTCACCCGTCTTCGCATCACTGATCAAATAATCCAGCTTCAACCGATACTCCCACTCGCGCAACATGCAACGCACACGAACCCGCTGACCAAAATGCAACGGCTTCACATACTTCAAGCGCATATCAATCACCGGCCAGGCATAACCCGTCTCCTCCATGGCCGCATAACTGTAACCCAGTGAATCAAGAAATTCGCAGCGCGCTATCTCCAGATACTTCACGTAATGGCCGTGCCACACCACACGCATGGAATCCACATCGTGAAAGGGCACCAGGATGTCGGTTTCGGTTGCGTACATAACAGCTTTCCTGCGCGAAAAATTTATTCGTCGACGTTGCGCATCACCAATTGCGGGAATCGGCGCAGCATGCCCAGAAACAAACGGGTGTGCATCCAGGCGATGCGCAGGTTATCGCGCAGGATATCGAAATGGGAGGCGATATCGTCCTGATAAACAATGTGCGTCGGGATATTTCTCACCGGCACACCCTGCCAATATAACCGCACCAGGATATCGGTATCGAAATCCATCCGCGCGCCGATGCGATGGTGTTGCAACAACTGCATGGTGGCGGCCAGAGGATACAAACGGTAACCGCACATGGAATCTTTCAACTGGCGCGACAGGCTGTTAACACAGACCCAGAAGTCGGTGAGTTTGCGGCCGCGCCGCCGTGCTGGTGGCATCTGATCATAGCTGCGCCAGCCGCTGATGACGGCGGTGGGGTGTTCGCGGCCCATCGTCAAAAATGCCGGGACATCGTTGAGATCATGCTGGCCGTCGGCGTCGACCTGCAGGGCGTGGGTATAACCGGCGGTATAAGCGTGGCGCAAGCCATGGCAGACGGCGGCACCCTTGCCGCTGTTGTGCGCCAGGCGCAGCAAGGTGACCCGTGCGTTCTGCTGTGCAATATCAGCCAGCACCGCAGCGCACACCGGCTCGCTGCCATCATCTACCAGGATGCAATCCAGCTGATGGTCAAGCAGACGGGCCACCACGGCACCAATACGTTGTTGATGGTTATAGACCGGAATAATTGCGCAGGGACGGAAGGCAGACTCAGACATAACTCAGGCGCCCCACGGAGAAGACCGTGTCGCCGGCGTGGTAGCGGAAGAGGGCAAAATCGCCGGATTCATCCATCTCCAGGGTCAATTCGAGCCGCATGCCCGGCTGGATGGGGTTGGTGAACTTGAGGCGATCCAGGGTTTTAACCGGTTGTAGCAAGGCGAGGAAGTCACGCGCGCAGGCCACCGCCCAATCGATCTGGATAACACCGGGCAGGATAGGGAAGCCGGGAAAGTGGCCGTCGAAGCAGCCCAGATTAGCGTCTACCTGTAGTTGCAGGTCGGCGCGCAGACCCGCGACACGGGCACTGACCACGTAGGGCAGGTGCGCTGGGCCAGCCGTTTTTTCAGCAAGTACCGCCATCGATCAGCCTTGCTCAGTCTCGGCGTCGGGCACCTCAGGTTTATTGAGTAACTCATAGACAGCATCCACCACGTCCTGAACGGTGCGGACCTGCTTGAAGTCGGAAGGTTGGATGCGGCGGCCAGTAAATTCCTTGAGTTTTACGGTCAGGTCGACGGCATCAATGCTGTCGATATCCAGGTCTTCATAAAGATTTGCATCGGGAGTTACCGCAGAAGGTTCGATCTCGAACAGCGAGACCAGGGTTTCCTGGAGGAAACCGTAGATTTTTTCTTTTGAATACATATCGGAACATTCCATCAAAAAGCGCAACGGGCCTTTTGTAACGGGGTTGATTAAGCCGGCAGAACCACGTTGCGTCCCCCGAGAAAAGGGGCTTGAATCGCACACGGCAGGATGCTGGCAGTTTAACAGAGGGATCTGAACTTTGCCTACAATACGCGGCCGGTGGCGGGGCTACCGACGCGCGTTGAAAAAAGCCGCCAGGTCGCGCGTCAGGTGCCGTGCCGCTGCGCTTTGCAAGCAGCCTTCACGATAAGGCGCCGTGGCGATTGGCACTTCCACCCCAAGGGTAAAGTGCGGCGGCTCGGCGGGGATGGCGTACCACTTCTGGTGCTTGAGCAGCGCCGCCGGTTCACACCGAATCACCACCGGCCTGATCGGCACACCGGCACTCAGCGCCACGTTGGATGGCCCCCGATGAAAACGCAGCGGTTCACCGGGCTGCGACCGGGTGCCTTCCGGAAAAATAATCAGCGATTGGCCGCTGCGTATTGTCTCTAGGCACGCCGTAAATAAATCATCCCGCGCATTACTGATGTAGTTGGCGGCGCGAACCGCGATGGCGGTAAAAGGATTGCGCCACAGGCTCCCCTTGACCACGCAGCTGGTATCGCCGGTGTAGGCAATGATAAAAACCACATCCAGCAGTGACGGGTGATTGGCGATGATGAGTTGGCCGGGCAGGCGCAGCGCGTCAATCTGGTGTAGCTCATAACTGAGCAATCCCAACCAACGCAGCAAGCCCAGGTAAAAGCGAAACACGCTGGCGATCAGCCGCCGCGTCCAGCGGTGCTTTTGCTTGAACGGCAGCAGGTATAGCAAGGGGAAGAGCGTCAGGGACAAGATGACCGCACCGCCGCCAAACACACCAAAACCCAGGGCCGTAACCGGCAGGCGCCAGGTGCGCGAACGACGCAGCCGCTGCCAGGACGATGAAGATTTGGTCAAGGCACCCATCGCCACAGGCCGTCGATCTCCAGCAGCAGGTCGCTGCGGCACACATCCGCTGCCACAAACACCATGGGCACCTCGCCGAAATGCTGTACCACTCCAGCTTTTACCAAGGGCAAATCCTCCGGCTGGCGCAGGTAAACCTTCAACACCTCAACCTCCAGCCGATCATCACTGCCGCGCGACTGGCTCGCCAATACATGGGCAAGCAAGGAGTCGATGTTGTGCAAAGTCACCGCCAACTGGCCCTGCACATCCCCCGCATGGCGGGTCATATGGCCCACCACGCTGGCAGTGCCGGAGACAAACAACTTGCCGGTGCCGTCATTCAGGATCAGCAGGCTGGCGCGGGCAAAGGAGGGGCTGCGCGGACCGTAGTCCTGGGGATAGTGGTAGGCGCTGACCTGCTGGGGATTTTCGAAGTGAATCGGTGGCCGTTTGCTGGCGAGCAGGTAGATCACCAGGTCACCGCCGCTGTGGCCCAGGGCGCAGGCAGAGGGGAAATCCTTGTCCTGCACCCCATGGCGGGCAAAGGCATCGAAGCGCCCGACACAGAATTGACGGTAGCGCTCTTCCTGCTGTTGCAAGGCATTGATATCGGCCAGGTAATTCCATACCCGCACCATATAGGGATAACCGCGCGCCTGAATCGTGCTCAACAGACGGCTGTAGGCCTGTTCAGTCAGGCGTTCCAATGCCTCCTTCCCTTCATCGCCGTTTTCATCCACCCAGATTGCCAGCAACAGGAGTTCGTCGCTTTGGGCCCAGTAAAGGTTATCGCTATAGCCGGAGACGCAGGCGCCCGTTGTACTCAGGGTTTCATGGATACCGAGAGGTTCCAGCAGACGCAGGCCGGTACTGATGATGCCGGCTTGGGCGGGCGCCCGGCAGTGTTCATCGAAGATGACCTTCGCCAGGCAGCCGGGCTCCGCAGCGATACCCGGCCCACCACCTGCCAGCGCATCACCTGATTGATAGCCACAAAAAAACCCGCTTGCCTGCACTGCAAAACCCCGCCAACTTGTCTGAATAACCCGCAAATGTGCGCGGATTATAGGCAGAAACCCCGGCGGAAGCCACGCTCACAACAATGAAAATTGCGCCACTTCCGCGCGAAATATCGCCTTGCCTCGCCTGCGGTGCTCCCGTAAAGTACGCGGGTTTCAACTTCAGGGGTAGAACTGCCATGTCGAGCGGCGACCAGAACCGTATCGCACCGCACCCGGTGCTGCAGGATTATTACAATAAAGAAGAAGAGCGTCGCAAACGCGTGGACAACATGTTCGACTCCTCCGCCGAACACTACGACTGGGTGACGGATGTCATGAGCTTTGGCTCGGGCCGCTGGTACCGTCGTCAGGCGTTGCAACGGGCAGGGCTCACCAGCGGCGATAACGTACTGGATGTGGGCGCCGGCACCGGTGTGGTGTCCTGGCTGGCCCAGCAGATCGTTGGCGATGAAGGGCTGGTGGTCGCCCTTGATCCGAGTAAAGGCATGCTGACCCAGGCAGTCAAACTGGGCGTAAAACAAGCGTCCCAGGGTTTGGGCGAAGCCCTGCCGTTTGCCGACAATACCTTTGATTACGTCACCATGGGCTACGCCCTGCGCCATGTGGCCGACCTTGGTGCGGCCTTTGCCGAGTACCAGCGCGTCCTTAAACCGGGCGGCAAGATCCTGTTGCTGGAGATTACCCGCCCACGGGGCAAACTGGGGACCTTCATCCTCAAGGTGTATCTCAAAGGCATCATCCCCAACCTGGCGCGCATCTTCCGCCGCAGTGCCGACACCAAAGTGTTGATGCGCTATTACTGGGACACCATCGAACAATGTGTTCCGCCGGAAACCATCGTGGCTGCCCTGAAAAAAACCGGCCTGGAAGGCGTCAAGCGCGATGTCGTGTTAGGCATCTTCAGTGAATACAGCGGCATCAAGCCCAATTAACAGGACGAGTAAATGAGTACGCAAACCGAACAGGAATATGAGCTGGCCAAGGTGCTGGTGAACGCGCTGGACCTGGAAGACATCAGCGCAGAAGAGATCAACCCGGAAGCTCCCTTGTTTGACCCGAGCAAGCCCGACAGCCTGGGGCTGGACTCCATCGACGCACTGGAGATTTCCCTCGCGGTGGCCAAACATTACAAGGTGCAATTAAAAGCCGACGACGAAAACAACAAGGCGATCTTTTTCAGCCTGCGCTCGCTGTGCGCTTACATCAACAGCCAGCGCTGATCCTTTCTACCGGGCCATGCCAATCGCGCTGATCATCCTCTACCCCCTGCTGGTACACCTCTCCGTGGTGACAGATGTACCGCAACTGCAAGTGGCCGCGATTATCTGTTTTGCCTGCGGTTTGTTGTTCAAGGGTTTGCAGCGCGGCAATAAAATCGCCTGGGGGGTGCTGGGTGTTATCAGCCTGGTCGCCCTGGGTTTCGGGTTGTTGGATATCACCCTCTACGTGCTCTACCTGCCGCCGATTCTCTTGCCTTTGCTATTGCTGTTTGTCTTTGGTCGCACCTTGTTGCCGGGCCAGGAACCTCTGGTCACCGCCATCGGCGAAGCCTCGCGCGGCCCGCTGTCACCGGCCATGCGCCAGTACACTCGGCGTATAACGCAGTTCTGGTGCGGGGTGTTCCTGGTGATGATGCTCTGGTCGATGATCCTGCCCTGGCTTGAACAACCGGAGATCTGGTCCTGGTTTACCAACATCATCAATTACGGCTTGGTGGGTGTGCTGTTTGTGGGCGAATTTATCCTGCGCAAGTATCTGTTTCCCGAGCACAACCACCCGGGGTTTGTTGAATACCTGCGGATTGTCGTGCAAGCCAATATTCGCCATTGATCTCCATCATGCCCTTGCCCACTGAATTGATTTCACTATCCGATAACGCGCTGCTGCCGCTGCTGCATCCGTACCGCGCGCATGCGGCATTTTTAGTGAGTGATCAATCGGTGTTGACCCAGGCGGATTTCCTGCGTGACCTGGCGATGGTGCGCGCCGGTTTACCCAGCGCCGCGTTCGTCTTTAATGTGTGTGAAGACCGCTATTACTTTTTGCTCGCCTTCTGTGCGGCCTTGTTAAACAACAGCGTGAACCTGTTGCCGCCCGGCCGACAACGGGCCACCCTGGCGCAGATTGCGCGGGATTACCCCGGCTGCTACTGCCTGAGTGACAGCGACATTGACAGGGATATTCCCTGCATCAATCTCCGCACCCTGCTTGAATCTTCACAAAGCAATACCACTACAGAAGCGCTGCCAGTGCCGCTGATTCCTGCGCAACAACTGGCCGCGATTGCCTTTACTTCCGGCAGTACCGGAACGCCTTCGGCCAACAAAAAAACCTGGGGCACGCTGGCGGGCACCGCACGCCTGCTCGCCGCGCGTTTCACTGGACAACTGACCGATCCCACCGTCGTCGCCACGGTTCCCTCACAGCACATGTACGGCCTGGAGATGACGGTGATGATGGCGCTACAGGGCCAATGCCGCCTCCACCGCGACAAGCCCTTTTATCCGGCCGATATTCAGCGGGTGTTGCTCTCCGCAGCGGCGGCGCCGGTAATGCTGGTCAGTACGCCGGTACATCTGCGCGCCCTGGTGAATGCGGAATTACCTATGCCCGGCATTGCCGGGGTGGTCTCCGCCACCGCGCCGCTGGACGCCGAGCTCGCTGCCGCCACGGAGCAGTGTTTCCACACGCAACTGCGCGAAATCTACGGCTGCACCGAAGCCGGCAGCATGGCGACGCGCGCGTCCACGCACACCCGGCACTGGCAGTTGCTGGACGGTTTTTCACTCACAGCTACCGATAGCGGTGTGGTGGCGCGCGCGCCGCACCTGGCGGAAGAGGCGGTGCTGCAGGATCAACTGGCGCTGCAGGACGATGATCATTTTTTACTGCTGGGGCGCAACGCTGACATGATCAATGTGGCCGGCAAACGTGCGTCCCTGGCAGACTTGAGTTTGAAATTACTGGCCATTGAGGGTGTGCACGACGGCGTCTTTTTCCTGCCCGAGCAGGAGACCGCCAACCAACGTCCCGTGGCCCTGGTGGTCAGCGACTTGCCGGTAAAACAGATCCTGCAACAGCTGGCGTTACAGATGGATGCGGCGTTTTTACCGCGCCCGCTGCGCAAGGTCGACCGATTGCCGCGCAACGACACGGGTAAATTAACCCGCGCTGCCTTGCACACCTTATGGAGCCAGACCCATGACTGAGGCTGCCGCCCAATTTACCCTGGACGTTTCAGTGCCTTGGGATCATCCGTCATTTGCCGGCCATTTTCCCGGTAACCCGCTGGTGCCCGGCGCGCTCTTATTGCGTTGGATGATCGAACGCTTGCAGCAGGAAAACCTGGCGGTTTACCTGATCAAGCAGTGCAAGTTCCTGAATATCGTCAAACCCGGCGACACTCTGCAACTGCAGGTCACAACCAACAACGGCAGCCTCGCGGTGGAGATCTTCTGCGCAGACAAACCGGTAGCCAAAGCCCAATGCCTGTATCACCGGACGGACGCGAACCATGCGTGATGACTGGCGGCAACAGAGAGAAAAAGGCAATCCGTTTCTGCTGGGATTACTGACCTGGGTGGCGCTCAACCTGGGGCGCGGGGCGATCTTCGTCATGCTGTGCCCCATCGTGTTTTATTATTTTTTATTTGTCGGTCGGGCGCGCCGCGCCTCGCGCCAGTTCCTGACGCGCGCGCTGCAACGCACACCCCGCTGGTGGGAAATCTATCGCCACCTGCTGACCTTCGCTGTGGTCTCCATGGATCGCATCCTGTTCCTGGCCGGGCGCGAAAAAAAATTCCAGTTGGAGATACACGGCGGCGAATTATTTACGTATTACCGGGACCGGGGCTGCGTACTGCTCGCCGCACACTTCGGCAGCTTTGATGCGATGCGCGTGATGGGGGTGCGCGAACAGGCGTTACCGGTCCGCATTCTGTTGGATATCCAACACAACCCCAACGCGCTCAACCTGATCCAACGGCTTGACCCGGCACTGGCGCGCGGCGTGATTGATGCCCGCACACCCGGCCCGGCCCTCGCGCTGTTGCTGAGTGAGTGCATCGCCAAGGGCGAACTGGTGGGCATCATGGCGGATCGCGGAGGCAGTGGCGAGCGCACCGTGCTGCAGAATTTCTTCGGCGAGCCCGCACCGTTTCCGGTAGGCTGCTGGCAACTGGCGAGCGTGTTACAAGCGCCGGTGATTGCCTGCTTCGGGGTGTATCACGGCGGCAATCGTTACGCCCTGCATTTCGAGCTGATCACCGAACGCCTGGGCACAGGCCGCCGGGATCGTGCCGAGGCCATCGCACAAGGCATGGACACTTACTGCCAACGCCTGGAATATCACGCGCGGCAATACCCGATGAACTGGTTTAATTTTTATGATTTCTGGCAGCATGACTCCACTGGCCATCACTGATTACACCCTGACCACCTGCCTGGGTGCCGGACGCGCCGCCAACTGGAACAAGATCGAACGCGCTGAGAGCGGGCTCAAACCCTGTGACTTTTTTGACATCGCCGACCTGACCACCTGGATCGGCGAAGTGGACGGCGTGGACCACCAGTCATTACCGTCTCACTTGTCCTCTTATGATTGCCGCAATAACCGGCTCGCCTGGCTTGCCTTGCAGCAGGACGACTTCCTCGCCGCAGCGGCCCGCGCCATCAACACCTACGGCGCTGAACGGGTCGGGGTATTTATCGGGACCAGCACCTCGGGCATCCACCAGACTGAACTGGCGTATTTTGAATCCCGCGACCATTTGCCCGACTGGTATCACTACCGCTCTACCCATAATGTATTTTCCGTGGCGGACTTTGTGCAGCAGGCCTTGGGCGCGCGCGGTATCTGTATCGCTATCTCTACCGCCTGCTCCTCCAGTGCCAAGGTCTTTGCGTCCGCTTACCGCGCCATAGCCACCGGCCAATGCGATGCGGCCATCGTGGGCGGCGTGGACTCCCTGTGCCTGACGACGCTTTACGGTTTTCACTCGCTGCAACTGGTCTCGCCGGATAAATGCAAACCGTTCGATAAAGACCGTAGCGGTATCTCTATCGGGGAAGCGGGCGGATTTGCCCTGTTAGAGAAGAATGAGGATAGCCAGGTGGCATTATTGGGCTACGGCGAAAGTGGCGATGCTTACCATATGTCCTCGCCCCATCCGGACGGCGAGGGTGCCTTGCTGGCCATGCAGATGGCCTTGAACAAAGCAGGACTCGCCAGCAGGGATATTGATTACATTAACCTCCACGGCACCGGCACCCAGGCCAACGATGCCGCCGAATCCAAAGCCGTCGCGCAAGCCTTTGGCGAGCGCACCTGGGCCAGCTCCACCAAAGGCTGGACCGGCCATACCCTGGGCGCCGCCGGGATCGTGGAAGCCGGTTTTTCCCTGCTGAGCATCACCCACAACCGCATCCCGGCCAATCTGCATTTGCAACAACCGGACACTGACATGCATATCGCCTTGCCGCGCACGGCCGTGCAGCAGCCGGTACGGCGCGTCCTGACCAATTCCTTCGGTTTCGGTGGCAGCAATTGCAGCCTGGTGGTGGGGGAACGCGGATGAACGTCTATATCGAGGCTGTCGGATTGGCAGCGCCGGGTTTGAATGGCTGGCAAGAAAGCTTGCCCATCTTGCGCGGCGAGCAGGCCTACCAGGCGTTTGCGCTGGAGCGTTACAAGCCGGAACAACTGCCGGCCAACGAACGGCGGCGCGCCACTGACCTGGTGCGCATGGCGTTCCGTGTGTGCGAGGACTTACTTCGGGATACCCCTGCGGATGTTCGCCAGTGCGCCGCCGTGTTTGCCTCCTCCGGTGGCGACTACCCGATCATCGACCAGATCTGCAAGGCCCTGTGCGAGCCAGAACGCCTGGTATCGCCCACCCAGTTCCACAACTCGGTCCACAACTCCGCCGCCGGTTACTGGAGCATCGCCACCGGCAGCCGCGCGCCCTCCACCAGCATCTCGGCCTTTGACGACAGTTTCTGCGCCGGTTTGCTGGAGGCGGCGAATCTGTGTGTTATCGAACAGCTACCCACCCTGCTGGCCGTCTACGATATCGAACCGCCTGAGCCGCTGCAGAGTAAACGCCCGATCAGCCAGGATTTTGGTGTGGCTTTGTTGCTGTCCCCGGTTTCCAGCAGCCGCAGTCTGGCGCAGTTGACCCTGACCGTGACCGGGCAAGCCGAGCCCACGCCAGCGCAGGTGGCTGCCCTGGAGGCCATGCGCCTGAGTAATCCCGCGGCGCGCAGCCTGCCGTTGCTGGAGTTCATTGCGCGGCAACAAACAGGCCGTATGCTGTTGACGGCTAACAATAATCCCGCCCTGATCATTGAGGTAAAGCCGTGCCTTTAACCCGCCGCGAAATTGTCGACCTTATCCCCCACGGCGAAAGCATGTGTATGCTCGACGAGGTCGTCAGTTGGGATAGCGAACGCATCCATTGCCGCAGTACCGACTTTGCGCGCGCCTCAAATCCCTTGTTCGAGAAGGATCAGCTGCACAGCGTGATGTTGATTGAATACGCGGCCCAGGCCGCCGCTGTCCACGCCGCCCTGTTGCACAGCAAACTGGGTGAGAGCCGGCCCGCCTACCTCGGCGCGGTAAAATCTGTTGAATTGCTGGAAAGCGCCGTGGACAACAACACCCCCATCGATATTGATGCCCAATGTCTGCTGAACAGCAGCAGCGGTGCCATCTATGAGGTGCTGGCGCAACAGGGCCAGCAACCGGTGATGCGCGGGCGCCTGGTGTTGAACCAGCCTCAGGTTTAAGGCTCTGAACCCACCGCTGGTATAAAGCAATGAATCCGCCCTTGGCATAAAAAAGATTCTGCTGTCATCAAAATTTCTCTACTATTCCCTCCCATCGAGCCACTGATCCCCACATCAGGGCTTGAGCCAACGTTTCCCTTTCACACGTTTTTGTTGCTTTAAGGACATTCTATGAAAGCTATCTCCCTTGCCTGCGCCGCTGCTGCGCTGATGTGTTGTGCCATCTCCGCCCAGGCGCGCGATGACATTCAGGACTATTCCATCGCTGAAGCCCTGGCCACGGAAAACGCCAAAAATATTCTCGGCGATAACATCAAATTCTATTTCGGAGCGCAAAAACATGGCCCGGTCAACAAGCGTTTTGGTGAATTCGGCTCCAATAAAAAAACCAATGGCGTGGGTAAATCTGATCGCCAGGCCTGTGAGTGGGTGTTTTTGTCTGCCCTGAAATCCCTGCGCGACCGCGCGGAAAAAGAAGGCGGCAATGCGGTGGTGAATATCCGTTCCAACTATCGCGGCAGCATGACCACCAGCACCGACACCTTTAAGTGCGGTTCCGGCGCGCTGATGTCCGGCGTGGCTTTGCTGGGTGATGTGGTTGAGCTTAAATAAATAGACTGGGGGCAGTTTCCACTGCCCCTCGTTGCACATGGTCCATCGGTTACCCCAATAATCAATTCCCCTGGAGGAAAGGATGAACACTTTACATCGCGCGCGTCTTTGCGCGTTTTCCCTGTTACTTATATTTGGTTACACCCAGGCACTGCACGCTGAATCCAGCCCCGTGCTGGAGGCCGAGTTGCAACCACTGAAAAATGCCTTTGCCGGCGATATTGCCCAGGTTCGGGCGGCGATCAGTAAATTGGAATGGACTGGTATTTCCGATCCGGAAATCTTTGATGTTGCCGCGGAGCGTCTGGAGGCAAACTACACGGCGCAATCGTCCGCTGCGATTGAACTGAATTCCTGGCTGGCCAAGGGTCTTGCCTTGTCCGGCAATCCAAAATACCAGCCGTTGTTTGACAAGGTCCTGGCGATGAAGACGCGCAAGAGAAAACTGCGCGGGCACGTAGAGATTGCATCCCAACGCCTGGCTGTTAACCAGATCTGGAATCCGGTTATTACAAAAGATAATCATCTTGCGCAGTCCCAGGCAGAGCTGGATAAGCTGCGAATCAGGAATATGTTGCATGCGAATCTACCGGATTTGGTCAGTGCGGGTACTCGCCTGGTTTATAACCATCATAAAACGGATGTTGAGTTGATGGATGAGGTGCATGGCATTTTGGCTGCGCAGTATAAGAGCAGTACGAGTCCGGAGCATCTGGATGCGATGGCGTGGATGTGTCGTACCTTGGGTGAGTCGGGGAATGGTAAGTACAGGGGGACGCTGGAACAGATTGCCAAGGACAATGCGGCGCATAAAAAGGTGAGGAAGTATGCGGAGAAATATGCGGATTATTTGTGATGCCAAACTAAGCTACAAAACTTCGTAGCCCGTTTGTCATTGGGATAGTGGTTCCGAAAACGCATAAATACATCCCTGTAGCTCCCTCAAGTCATCCATGACTTGAGGGTTTCGGAACCACTATCCCAACGCCAAACTCACTTGGTGCAGGCTGCAAAAAGCATCGTAGAATTTAATCGTTTAACAACCGTCTCTGATTTCACATCTGCGCAATATACTGCGACAGCACTTCAAATTTTTCCGCGTCGTTATCCACAAAGCGAATCACAATTTTTACCACGTTGGTTTCCGCGCGGTTTTCGCCGGCCTGGATGCTGTGGACGTAGCCGTTGACGCGGGCGAGGTCACCGCCGTCGCCCATTTCGATGTCGACGACGGCTTGGTCGAAGACGGTGGGCAGGTTGTCGCTGCGTTGCATGAGGCCGCCGAGGGATTGCAGGGAGAGTTCGCGGATGACGCAGGCGCAGGGTTTGGCATTGTTGGAGAAGCGCAGCTGGGCTTTGCCTTTGATATTCGCTGCCCTGGCGGCAGGTTTGGGTTTGGCCGCGCCGCCGGTCAGGAGGCTGGCGCTGCTGGCCGGGTTGGTGAGGGGGTTGGCTGCGGGTTGGGATGCTCGTGTGCCGGTGAGTACGTCTACTGAGGCGAAGGCAATGCCTTGGGTGCTGGCTTGGCCTCTGGCGTGGGTGGGTGCCTTGCCGACGGCTTTGAGTTGTTTGAAGACTTTGCGCAGTAGTTCTTCGGGCGTAAAGGGTTTGGTGAGGTAGTCGGATACGCCGGACTCGACCGCTTTGATGACGTGGTTGCGGTCACCGCGGCTGGAGATCATCACGAAGGGTGTGGCCGCGCCCTGGTCGCTGCTGCGCACGGCGCGCAGGAGTTCTTCGCCGCTCATATTGGGCATTTCCCAATCCGAGAGGATCAGGTCCATGGTCTGGCTTTTGATGGCCGCCAGGGCGCGGCTGCCATCTACGGCCTCGTACACCTCGACACCGGGAATTTTCTCCCGCAGGTGTTTCTTGACCATGTCACGGATAAAAGTCGCGTCGTCAACGACGAGGATTCGGATAGCCATAGGCTAATTCCTTGCAGAAAAACAATAAGCCCCGCCGGAATGGGTCGGGGTTTTATTAGCCTAGACGATTTACAACAGAATGCGACAAATCAGCGCGCGTGCAGATGACGCACCGGGGCGTCGATATAGGGCTCGTCCTGTTCCAGCGAGTAACCGTTTTGCGCCGCTTCTACGGCGGTGCGCATCCAGTAGATCAACTCGGCTGGCCGTTCGAGGACGGCTTCCGGCACTTGGTAAAACGCTGACTCCACCATATCGGCCGCCGCTGGCCGAAAGGGTGCCATGCCGCGTTGCTCATAGAGCGAGCGGGAGTATTCGTCTGCGCGAAAATACAGATGATCATTGACGATGATGGCGAACTGGACACCCTGATGATAAATGCCCACGCCGTGAAAAATCCGACGGTAAGAGACAGGTGCAACACGAGCCATGCATTCCACTGCGCGAGCTACATAGTGAGTGCTGACTGCCATATCGACGCCTTTCTTATGGGGAGGTTTGGGGGGTGAGACAGGGTCGTTACAACACATCGACCACTCCTTGTCCCGGTTGGTTTTGGCGCACCAAAACTGGCAAAAACTCTAATGAGGAACACGGGCGAACGCAACAGGATTCTAAGAATGTTTCGCTAGTTCAAATGCGAAAGATTGTGATTTGCCGAATATGCTTGATTCGCCGCGCCTTATAGCTCAACACCACCTCAATCATGCCTCAGCGTCGCGGGTAAATACCCATTCTTTCGGGTTCGACATGGCTTCGTTGTAGACGTAACCGGCGGTGTTGAAACCTTTGATGGCATCGGGTTTTTTGAGTCGTTCGCGGATGATGTAGGCGCTCATCATTCCGCGCGCTTTTTTCGCGAAGAAGCTGATGATCTTGTATTGGCCGTTCTTGCGATCCTTGAACACCGGCGTGATCACCTCGGCATCCAGGTGGCGCCCGTTGACGGCCTGGTAATACTCGTTGGACGCGAGGTTGACCACCACCTTGCTCTTCAAGGCCGCCAGTTCTTCATTGATCCGGTCGGTGATGATGTCACCCCAGAACTGGTACAGGTTCTTGCCGCGCGCGTTGGCGAAAGCCGTACCCATCTCCAGGCGGTAAGGCTGGATCAGGTCGAGGGGTCGCAACAAGCCGTAGAGGCCGGACAGGATGCGCAGGTGTTTCTGGGCAAAGGTGAAATCCCCTTTCGCAAAGGTGTCGGCCTGCATACCGGTGTAGACGTCCCCCTTGAACGCCAGCACCGCTTGCTTGGCGTTAGCTGGCGTAAAGGGTGTCTGCCAATTGAGGAAGCGGCCAAAATTCAGGTCGCCCAATTTGTCGCTAATGCCCATCAATTCCGAAATCTGGGGCGGTGACAAATGGCGCAGCTCATCGATCAGGGCCTGGGAGTGATCGAGAAAATCCGGTTGGGTGGCCACGCTGGTCCGGGGCGGTGTGTCGAAATCCAGAGTCTTGGCGGGGGAGATCAATAACAGCATAACGCGCGGTATTCCTGCATAAGCATGTAAGGTTGGATTACTCAGGCTTTAACAATTCCTGCCACCAGTTCAGCGGCGTAACGCCATCGGCAGGATCGTAGACATTGCCATACATCCACCCGCATTCACCGACCACTTCGCGGTTAAGGATGGCTTCGATAGCGGTGAAACCACAACTGACGTGGATGGAGTACACCAGCATACGCGGGGTTTGCAGGTCCAGTTCACCGCCGAGCTTTTCCAGCTGCGCCGTCAAACGATCCGCCAGTTCTTCGATGTTGCTGCGGGCAAATACGCGCACACTCAAATTGCCGCTGCGCTGGGCGATCTCAAATTCCCGCGAGCGGGGCGAAAACCGGATCAGGTCGCCACTGGCCAGGCCTTTCACAAAGGCGGGCGATTGCACCAGTTGCAAGTCGCCATTCTCCAGTTCACGCACCGGAATCTTTTCTGCTATCGGTTTGCCCTGGGGATCAACCCCGGCAAACATCTCCACCATCTGTAGGGCTTTCATCACATCGTCTCGTCGCTTGTTCAGTGGGCGGGCATTATAGCGGCGCCAGCTCGCCGGGTCACAGGGATATCCCTTATGGGTTCTGTAGCCTCGCTCAATATTGACCGGAGGAAGCCGATTGGCGTTTGGTGCGGTCAAGTACAGCCGCTTTTTCCCGTGCAGTATTTGCGGCTTTTACAAGGTCTGTAAACCGACGCGTGCGGAATAAACGTCACTTTGTTCCGATAATTTGTGTGGCATCATAGTGGCCTTGGTCTTAAGGAGGACAATCATGAAACGACTATTTACCCTGTTGGGTTGCTATATCCTCGCCAGCGGTTTGATCGGCTGTGCGGTAAATCCTGTTACCGGCAAAAACCAGTTGTCTTTTGTATCGCCCGAACAGGAAGTGGCCATCGGTGCCAAGAACTACGAGCCTAGCCAGCAATCCCAGGGCGGTCGCTATGTTGTCGATCCCGAGCTGACGGTATACGTCAACAAGGTTGGCCAAAAGCTCGCCGCCGTCAGTGATCGCCCGCAATTACCCTATGAATTTGTGGTACTCAACAACGATGTGCCCAATGCCTGGGCTTTGCCCGGTGGCAAGATGGCCATCAACCGCGGCCTGCTGGTGGAACTGAAAGACGAGGCGCAACTGGCCGCTGTGTTAGGCCATGAAATTGTCCACGCGGCTGCCCGGCACGGCGCCTCCCAGCAAACCCAGAATATCTTGATTAGTACCGGCCTGTTGGCTGCCGGTGTCGCCGCCTCTACCCAGGATTCCGAGTATGCCGGTCTGGCGGTCGGTGCGCTGGGTGTGGGCGCCAATGCCTGGATGTCCAAATACAGCCGCAGCCACGAACTGGAGGCAGATGAGTACGGTATCGCATACATGATCAAGGCCGGTTACGATCCCATGGGCGCGGTGGAATTGCAGGAAACTTTCGTGAAGTTATCCGAGGGTCGGCAGACCAATTGGCTGGAAGGTCTGTTCGCCAGCCATCCACCGTCACAAGAGCGGGTTGCAGCCAACCGGGCCATGGCCCAGGCCAATCCCGGCGGTGTGCGCAACAAAGCCGCTTTCGACAAGGCCATGGCCCAGGTACGCAAGGACCAGACTGCTTATGCCAACTATCAAAAGGCCATGAAAACCGCCAGCGAGAAAAACTACACCAATGCCCTGAGCCTGGTGGAAAACTCTATCAAGCAGCAGCCGAAGGAGAATTTGTTCTGGGAATTAAAAGGTCAGTTGCTGTTGCAACAAAAGAAAGAGAAAGAGGCGGTAACCGCACTGGACCGGGCGATCCAGGCTAACCCGGAATTTTTCCGCCCTTATGTCTATCGCGGTGTGGCTCATAAGCAATTAGGCAATACTGCCCAAGCTGAAAAAGACCTGGTCGCCAGCCAGCAACTCCTGCCAACCCAGTTGGCCGCGTACTATTTGGGCGAAATCGCCCTAGGTAAAGGCCAACGCTCCGCTGCAGCAACCTACTTTCAACAAGCCGCTCAGGGCGGCGGTGAAATCGGCGAAGCAGCCAAGGCACAACTGGCCAAGCTTCAGGCGCCGTAGGTCGACCAATTACTCCTTTTGATAACTACGACAGAGAAATGATTCGGGTTCATTTTGAAAATGAACCCGAATTGTCACATAAAGGAGATTTTGGATGGTTGGTTATAAATTGAGGATGCGTGATGAATTGGAGCACAGATACGGTGAGTTGCGAAAACAATCCCTAAAAATGGCAAATCAGGCGCTGAGAATACCTGATACTAAGCTCACGCTTGTGGATAATACCTCTTATGCGGCTTTTGCACGTTGGCAAAGCCATCCCGCCAGATTGGTCGATTGGGATTGGCCAACCTCATGGCACAGTTGGAAGACGAATTACCCTAAACGCTTTGAATGCGCGACTTGGAAGGGCGAAAGGTTGATCGGCTTTGCTATGGGAAGACCGACATATCATGCCACTGGGCTCAGGTTGGATTATATTGAAAAATCTCCAGAGGCCAGCGAGCCTCATTTGGACTTGACCTATCTCGCACTTTACGCCTACGCAACTTTACTTGGAGCAACGCACGTCAAAATAATGAATCCGATCAACAAGAACGTCAGGGATTACTATGAACAAAAAGGCTTCAAATATGATCTCAGAAGCAACAGCTGCATTCGGAAAATTGTGTAATGAGCGATAATATTAAACACTTTGATACTGCACACGCGGAAAAACTCAAGCGGTTATCGAGAGAGGAGCGAGTCAAAGCCGGTTTAAAAAAACTGGCTCAGGAACTTGAAGCCAATAAAGACAAAATAAAAGAGCCTGAAGGGCTTGCATCCGGTGCGACCGATAAAAAAGGAAAAATGATTATTGATTTGGAAGAGGATTATGACGATGACCGATAAGCCTTTAACTAACAAAGAAAAGCAATTTGCCGTCCTGCCTAATGAAACTGACCCTGGAAATGCTTTAGTCAAGGCGAATAATGCTGTGGTTAAGGCCCTTGCAGAAATCAATAAACACAAACGCCCTAAGTAGACATCAATATGGAAAGTCGAAGGGGTTGTCCTCACTCCCTTTCACACACCCGCTCCCGCTCCACCGCCCGCCGCTCGCATTCGCGCTGCACGTTGTCGCACACCATGATCTCCGGATAGGTTTCGGGTCGCTGTTGCCGGCACTGGCGGTGTTGCTGGCGCAGCTCCTCATCCGGCAATTGTTCCAGCGGGTAATCACTACAGCCCACCAACCCGGCAGTAGCAGCGAGCCAGAAGAGCGTCAGGCACGTTTGATACATAGTGATGTTTCCAGTAAGTCGCGCGGGCGTAACAGGGATTTAACGTTATAATGCGCCCCACCTCCCGACAATGACAATAATGGGGCACCGGATTGCTATGGATTCCATTCACACGACCACTCCCTGGCCCCAGCGCCTGCTTGATCTGCTCGACGGTATCACCCGGTTTATCGGCCGCAGTATCGCTTGGCTTACGGTGATCATGGTGATCGCTACCTGTATCGTGGTGATCTTGCGGCGCGGCTTTGATGTGGGTTCCATTGCCCTGCAAGAGTCAGTTACTTATATGCATGCGGCAGTCTTTCTGCTCGCCGCTGGCTATACCCTCCAACGCGGCGGCCATGTGCGGGTGGATATACTGTACCGCCGGTTTACGGCGCGCCGCAAAGCCTGGGTAGACAGCCTTGGCTGTCTGATATTCCTGCTGCCACTGGCCATCTTCACCGGATTTGTCAGCTGGGATTTCGTGCTCAGCTCCTGGGCGATCCGCGAAGGCTCAACCGACTCCGGCGGTGTGGGCGCGGTGTATCTGCTCAAGTCGCTGATTCCTTTGATGGCTCTCACCCTCAGTCTGCAAGCCATCGCCGAGTTGCTGCGCAATCTGTTGCTGTTGATGGGCGTTACGCCACCGACACCGCAGGAGGAAGCAAGCCAATGATGCTGGTGGAATTTATCCCGTTGTTGATGTTTGCAGCGGTTTGCGTGGCCCTGATGCTGGGTTATCCGGTGGCCTTTACCCTGGCGGGTGTCGCCCTTCTGTTTGCCGGTGTCGGTATCGTGACTGGTTATTTTGATCCCAGTTGGTTGCGCACCTTTCCCGCCCGCCTGTTCGGCATCATGACCAATTACACCCTGGTGGCTGTACCCCTGTTTGTCTTTATGGGAGTGATGCTGGAGAAGTCGCGGCTTGCCGAGGCCTTGCTGGAGAACATGACCAAAGCCTGTGGCAGGCTGCCGGGCGGCCTGGGGATTTCTGTGGTCGTGGTGGGCGCGTTACTCGCCGCCAGCACCGGGATTGTGGGCGCAACGGTCGTGACCATGGGGTTACTATCCCTGCCCACCATGCTCAAGCGGGGTTACTCGCCGGCGTTTGCGACGGGCACCATCTGTGCCACCGGCACCCTGGGACAAATCATTCCGCCATCCATCGCACTGGTTTTGCTGGGTGATGTTCTGTCCAGCGCTTACCAACAGGCGCAACTCAATCAGGGCATCTTTAACCCGCGCACTATATCGGTGGGCGATCTTTTTGTGGCGGCCATCGTGCCCGGCGCCTTGCTGGTCATTTTTTATATTGCTTATGTGTTGTTGATGGCGCGCTTCCGGCCGCAGCAAGTGCCAACGGTTATTCAAGACGAGCAGGTGCCTTTATGGCGGGTTATTCCCAGCTTGTTGCCGGTGTTGCTGTTGATTGCACTGGTGCTCGGTTCCATCTTGCTGGGGATAGCCACGCCGACTGAGGCCGCCGGGGTCGGCGCCCTGGGTGCCAGCCTGTTGGCGTTGTGGAAACGTCAGCTAAGCTGGCAACGGCTCACCGACGTTGCACGCTCCACAACCGAAGTCAGTGCGATGATCTTTGCGATCCTTATCGGCGCCTCGTTGTTTTCATTGGTGTTTCGCGGCTTCGGCGGGGAAGAGCTGGTTCACCAACTCTTTAATCAGTTGCCCGGGGGAACCTTTACCGCTGTACTGATTGTGATGGCGGTCATCTTTATCCTCGGTTTTATCCTCGATTTTATTGAAATCACGTTTGTGGTGGTGCCTATTGTAGGGCCGGTCCTGTTAGCCATGGGTGTTGATCCTATTTGGCTTGGCATCATGATTGCGGTAAATTTGCAGACATCTTTTTTAACACCGCCCTTCGGTTTTGCCTTGTTTTATTTGCGCGGTGTCGCGCCCGCTGAAGTGCGCACGCTGGATATTTATCGTGGCGTCATGCCCTTTATTTTGTTGCAGGTGTTATTGTTGTGCGCACTGGCGTTGTGGCCGGCACTGGCTACCTGGTTACCGGATTACCTTTGAAGTGCAAGCCGCCCGGGATAGAGCATGTGCCACCCACTGTGATGTTAAATATTTGATTGACGGAAATTTTCTATGGCCCTGCATCACCTCGATGAAGAACCTACACCAACCGGCACCCTGACATTACAAACCCTGTCCATGCCTGCCGACACCAATCCTTATGGCGATATCTTCGGCGGCTGGTTGATGTCACAGATGGATCTCGCCGGAGCGATCCTGGCGCAGGAAGTCGCCAAAGGTCGAGTGACGACCGTTGCCGTGGGCAGTATGGTTTTTTTGCGGCCGGTACCGGTGGGGGCGACGGTCAGTTGCTACGCGTCCGCGCAAGAGATTGGACGCACTTCGATTCGTACGATGATTGAAGTCTGGATTAAAGTCTGCAAAACCGGTGAAGTGGCCAAGGTAACCGAAGGTGAATTTGTTTACGTCGCCATTGATGATAACGGGCGCACCCGACCCGTACCGCGCGATTGATGCGCACAAACTGCGCGGATGCTCACAGAACCACCGATCGCCTTTTCATTTCTTTAACCGCAGCAAACGCGGCAGCTGCTAGACTGGATCTTACATTTTTCCGTCACCTTGACCTGCCACACTAGGTGATGGAAGAAAGCCCTGACCAATGCTCTCACTTGTCGAGTCACACGTGATGCTAAAAGACGCTACCACTGGATACGGATTACTCACCATTCTTTTGCACTGGGTGTCTGCTCTGCTGATTTTTTTCCTGTTCGGGCTGGGCATCTATATGACGGGTCTGGATTATTATTCGGAGTGGTATCACAAGGGACCGGCCTTGCACGTCAGCCTCGGGTTAATCCTGTTATTGCTGATGGTTGTGCGCATTGTCTGGCGCCTGGTGAATAAAAAACCCGCTGCATTACCCAATCATTCCCGCACAACCCTGTTCCTCGCCACGCTGGTGAAATATCTGCTGTATGGCTTGATTCTTATCGTGATTGCGAGCGGTTACCTGATCACTACCGCCGAAGGAAAACCGGCCAGCCTGTTCGATATTATTCACTTTCCCGTAATCACCCAACTGGATACGACTAACGTGGACCGCGCTGGCCTGGTCCATGAACTCCTCGCTTGGGCTATTGTCATAGTCGCTGCTTTACACGCCCTTGCCGCACTGGTGCATCATTTTGTGATCCGCGATCAAACCCTGGTGCGTATGTTAAAACCGATTAAAAAAATGCCGCCTGCCGATGAACAGTCATCACCTGGCAATTCCCGGTAATATCAATTTCCTTTCACGTGTTGTTTGGTTCAATCTGGTCCATTTAGGAGAATTAGGATGAAAAAATCACTTGCTGTTTTAGCCTTTGCGGCTGCCGGTCTTGCCAGTTTACCGGCACTGGCGGATAAATATGTTATCGACACCAAAGGCGCCCACGCCTCCATCAACTTCAGTATCCAGCACCTGGGTTACAGCTACCTCACCGGTCGCTTCAATAATTTCAGCGGCGATTTTACTTACGACCCCAAAAACGTGGCTGCCAGCACCATCAATGTCACCATCGACACCACCAGTGTTGACAGCAACCACGCCGAGCGCGACAAGCATTTGCGCAGCAGCGATTTCCTTAACGTGGAAAAATTTCCCAAGGCAACCTTTGTCAGCAAGAAGATCGTGCCCGATGACGGTGATGAGTTTGATATCATCGGCGACCTGACGCTGAATGGCGTAACCAAAAGCATCACCATTGAAGTCGATAAAGTCGGTGAAGGTAAAGACCCCTGGGGCGGCTACCGCGTTGGCTTTGAAGGTGAAACCGAAATTGCCTTGAAAGATTTCAACATCACCAAAGACCTCGGCCCGGCTTCGCAAACTGTTAAACTGGAATTACATGTCGAAGGTATCAAGCAGTAAAGCGATCAAGCAACAGGTTATCCGTGGGTTTAAAAACGGGAGGCACAGGCCTCCCGTTTTTTTTGGATGCCAAAGCGCGTGGCAAGTCACATTCGTAGCGATGATCCTCAAGCTTACAGCCTGACATTGAAAGAATCGCGGATCAGCTTGTCTATACCGCTACAGGGTTATCAACGGAGGGATTGTGAGAAAATTTCCAGTAATTGTCGGCACTTTGGCGGCGTGCATTGCTTTACAGGCTCACGCCCTGGCGTTCAGCCTCAAGACCGTTCCTTTAACACATCCCGCGAATGGCGACCTGGTATTGCTTCCCGGTGACCCGGAGGCTAACAAATCCCCTGCTAATCACTCAGTGGTTGATAATTCCCCGTCTGATAACTCGCTGCCAGATAACTCTCTATCTGATAATCCGCCGATCAATAATCACCTGGCGGTTTCTGGCCATGCGGCCGATGGGCGCTGGTTGTCGATAATTAATCTGGAAAATTTCAGTGCGCGCTCTATCACCATTCCCACACAAGCACAATTTTTCAGCGCGATGCAACTCAGCGGCCACACAGGAAAACAATTGGTATTTCATACCACCGAGGGCGTGAGCCACTATTCGCTGAGCAACAATACCCTATCCCCGCTGATAAAAACCTCATCCATTTATACACTGGCAGATCAAAAACGTTTGCGCCATACCGATATGGTGGTTGATGTAAATAACGATGGTTTAAGTGATTTGTTGATCGCCGACTTCACCCGTTATCACTTGTGGTTGCAGGGCGACGACGGCAGCTTTGCCCATTTTCCCCTGACTGTTGATGCGATAGTGGAAACCTACGAAGAAGTTCCGCGCTACTCGCCCCGCAAACCCTACCTTGTGGATATCAACCTTGATGATAAAACCGATATTGTTTTTGCTCGCGATGATCAACTGCTGATCTTTACCCAAGATAAAGATGGCGGCTTTCCTGAACAAGCCAGGATCTATCGCCCGGGCATGACAATTTCTTCCGACAGCGAAGCCAGCTTGCGCCCGGGCGATGGACGCAATTACGACGGTCTGCTGATCAATCGCTTATTTGATGTGACCGATCTGGATGGCGACGATTTGGCGGACATCATCATCCGCCGTGAAAAGTTTGCCGATGCATTGGAGCAACATTACGATTACCTGATTCATTACGGTCGCGCTGGTGACGAGGGTCTTTATTTCGAGGTAAAGCCGAACACGCGCATCAATACCCATGGAATACAATTTGAATCTGTATTCGCGGATATCGATGGCGACGGCCGCAAGGATTTTTATACACCGAGTGTGCATTTTGGCCTGGGCCTGATGGTGCGCGCGCTGATCAGCGGCAACGCCGGGATGGAAGTACAATTTTATCGCATGAAACCAGACCGGAGCTTCAACGAAAAGTCGGACCATATTCACAAGACGACCGCCAGTATCAGCATCAGCGGTGGTCGCGTTGACCTGCCGCTGTTTCAGTTGGCCGGCCATGTTGATAAAACCTACAAAGACTTGTGGGTCGGTGAAAAGCAGCAGCGGCTGATCGTTAACCGCAGTGATGAAAAACAATTATTTGATCGGGAGCGCCTGCAATTTAACGTCGCACTTCCGCGCGATGGTTCCAAGGTGCGGGTGATGGATGTGAATAACGACGGGCAGGATGATCTGGTGTTGCCCTTTGATACGCAGGAGAAAAAAGAGCTGCGTAATCAGGTACAGTTTTTGATGGTGAAGTGATTGTACAAGTGGTGGAGTCGGATTACGCCGCGCGTGCGGCTAATCCGACCTACGATCACTGCGCTTTTTGTTGCGTTTTTTCGCGGACATCGTAATAGGTGTGTTCCGAAACCTTGTGATACTCAGTGGCCATTTGCAGGAATGCCTGATAGGAATCATAAACTTTTTTGAACATAGGATCTTTTGCCGCCTGCTCAGCGTAGAGCTGCATACTGATGTCGTACAGGTGTTGTAACACCTCATCCGGCAAGCGCCGAACCTCCACACCTTTTTCTGCCAACTCGTTTAACGCCGCATTATTTCGCGCGGTATAACGGTCCAGCATATCCTGATTCGCCGCACGCGATGCCACCGTGACAATCGCCTGCAAATCTTTCGGCAGTGACTCAAACGCTTGCTTGTTAACAATCAGCTCCAGCGTAGAACCCGGCTCCTGCCAGCCGGGGTAATAATAATATTTGGCCACCTGATGAAAACCAAACGCCAGATCATTCTCCGGCCCAACCCACTCCGCCGCATCAATCACACCGGTTTGCAACGCGGTATACAACTCACCGCCGGGAATATTCACCGAAGTACCACCCGCCCGATTAAACACATCACCTGCCATGCCGGGAATACGCATCTTTAACCCGCGCAAATCTTCAATGCGATTGATCTCACGATTAAACCAACCCGCCATCTGAATCCCGGTATTACCCCCGGCAAACGGAATCAAATTAAACGGCGCATACACCTCACGCCACAATTCCAACCCACCGCCATGATGCAACCAGCCATTCATCTCCTGTGCATTCATGCCAAACGGAATCGTCGTAAAAAATTGCGCCGCCGGCGCCTTGCCGCGCCAATAATAAGCTCCGCCGTGCCCCATCTCCACACTGCCCGACGACACCGCATCAAACACCCCCATCGCCGGCACAATCTCATTCGCCCCATACACATGAACCTGCAAACGGCCATCGCTCATCGTATTAACATACGCGGCAAAGGTTTCAGCCGTAGTCCCCAAACCCGGAAAATTCTTCGGCCAGGTCGTCACCATCCGCCACCGATAACTCGGCTGAACCGCCTTCTCAAACGCCTCCGCACCGGTGGACTTAACCCGGGTCTTTTCCAGCACCAACAGCGAAAATACCAACACCAACACTGCCACCAGCGCCAGGATTACCAAGGGATACCAATTAACTTTTTGTGGGGATGTTTCAGTCATGATTGTTATTCGTTATTGTGGTTAATATTGTGTTTTTTAATTCTCGCCACTCGCACATTGTAAGTTTTTCATGCGGTTATATGTTTCGAAACCCTCAATTCACGGATGAATTGAGGGAGCCACAGGGAAGTGTTCATGCGTTTTCGAAACGTATAACCGCATGAAAAACGGATTGCAAAGCACAACTCTCAACAACCTCTATATCGCCGCCAAATTAGCATACTGCATCATCAACCACTTACTCCCTTCATTATCAAAATTCACCTGCACCCGCGCCCCAGCACCCTGGCCCTCAAAATGCAAAATCACACCCTCGCCAAAAATCGCATGCTGCACCCGCTGGCCCAAATGAAAACCCGTCCCCTCACCGCTGTCACTCAAACGCGCCGCATTACCGGCATTACGCTGATAACTCACCGGCCGCGTCACCGCCGTCTTCAAACGTACTTCCTGAATACACTTGCTCGGAATTTCCTTCACAAACCGCGACACCGCATTAAATGTTTCGTTACCGTAAAGACGCCGGGTTTCCGCATAACTGATGAACAGTTTTTCCATCGCCCGCGTAATACCCACGTAACACAAGCGGCGCTCTTCTTCCAAACGGTCGGGATCATCCGCCGACATTTTATGGGGAAACAAACCTTCTTCCACACCGGCCATAAACACCAACGGAAATTCCAGACCTTTTGCCGAGTGCAGCGTCATCATCTGCACCGCATCTTCAAATTCGTCAGCCTGGGTTTCACCGGCATCCAGGGCGGCCGTATCGAGAAACTGTTGCAGCGCCGACATTTCATCTTCTTCATCCACATCGAACACGCGACAGGCGTTAACCAATTCCTGCAGGTTTTCGCTGCGCGCCTGGCCTTTTTCACCTTTTTCACTTTGATGAAAATCCAGCAGCCCGGTGTCTTCAATAACCTGCCGCGCAATCTGATCCAGCGTCGGCACATCGCCATGGATATCAATTTCATTCGCGTCGTGAGCGAGTTTGCTGACCAGGGTAATAAAGGTTTGCACCGCATTGCCAGCGCGCGCGGTTAACACGCGATTGGAAATCATCATCTCAGCAGCGCGCCACAGTGAGCAACCATTCTCCCGCGCAAACTGGCGGATATCATCCACGGTTTTACCGCCGATACCGCGCGTCGGCGTATTGATGACGCGCTCGAACGCCGCATCATCGTGGGGATTATTGATCAAACGCATATAGGCCACAGCGTTTTTAATTTCCAGCCGATCATAGAATCGCTGGCCGCCGTAGATGCGATAGGCAATGCCTTCACGCAGCAAGGCCTCTTCCAGTACGCGCGACTGGGCGTTGGAACGATACAAAATCGCGCAGGCATTTTTGTTGTTACCCTGGCGAATCCATTCCTGGATGCGTTCCACAATAAACCGCGCTTCATCCTGCTCGTTGTAGGCTGCATACAGCGAAATCGGCTCACCCTCGGCGCCCTCGGTCCACAACTCTTTGCCGAGGCGACCAAAGTTATGTGCAATCACCGCGTTGGCCGCTTCAAGAATCATGGAGGTGGAACGGTAATTTTGTTCGAGGCGAATGGTTTCCGCGTTACCAAAGTCGTCGGCAAAACTCTGGATATTTTCAATCTTGGCACCGCGCCAACCGTAGATGGACTGATCATCATCACCCACCGCCGTCACATAACATTGCTTACCTGCCAACACGCGCAACCAGGCGTATTGCACGCTGTTGGTATCCTGGAATTCATCGACGAGGATAAACGGAAAACGATTGCGGTAATGTTCGAGGATATGCGGTTTGTTCAACCAGAGTTCGTGGGCCCGCAGTAGCAACTCAGCAAAATCCACCATGCCGCCGCGCTGGCAATCTTCTTCATAAGCGCGATAAATTTGCAACATGGTACGCACAAACGGGTCGCCGGTTTCCTGGATATGCTGCGGGCGCAGGCCTTCATCTTTCTGGCCGTTGATGTACCACTGGGCCTGGCGATGCGGCCATTTATTCTCATCGAGATTCAGGGTTTGATACACACGCTTGATCAGGCGCAGTTGATCATCGCTGTCGAGGATCTGAAAATTCTGCGGCAGGTTCGCGTCCTGCCAATGGGCTTTCAACAAGCGATGCGCCAAACCGTGAAATGTCCCCACCCACATATTGCGCGTGTTGATGTTCTGGTGAGTTTCGCTGAACAGCTCTTCCAGGCGCCCGCGCATCTCCCGCGCCGCCTTGTTGGTAAAGGTCACCGCCATAATGGAATAGGGCGATACCCGCTCGACCTGGATCAACCAGGCGATGCGATGCACCAGCACCCGCGTCTTGCCACTGCCCGCGCCGGCGAGGATCAGCTGATTGCCCGCCGGCGCTGACACAGCGGCACGTTGGGCATCGTTAAGGTGATTGAGCAGGAGCGAAACATCCATAAGCACGTCTATCGTCGGGTGGCGGTGGAAAGGCGGCTAGTCTACCGTTTTTCCAGCGCTGATTCAGGGGTTCGTCCGATTTTACTGTGTGGATGTACAGTTGGCCACCCTGATGTGGCAATCGGGACCTGCCGGTTGTTCTGCGAGCTCTACTTGGCGCTACCGAATGGCGAGGCGCATCTGCCCGTGGCGTGGCGATGATTTTCTGACTGCCCCCTAACGTCCGGTCGCCTATACTTTGGGGAACTTGAGGGCCGTTACAGGCAAATTTCCGAGATGAATCATGAGGTTGTGAATGTCAGAAAAGATAGATAGCCGACCCGCCGGATGCGTGGATTGCAAAAGCATGCCGCCCCTGCCGTTTGAATTCACCATGGCATTTCAGCCGATTATAGATATCAGTAAACGCGAGGTCTTTGCCCATGAGGCGCTAGTACGCGGCATCAACGGCGAGGGTGCATACGCCATCCTCAGCCAGGTCACCGAGGCCAACCGGTACCAGTTTGATCAATTGTGCCGAATACGGGCTATCGAATGGGCTACCCGTTTGCAGATGCAGTCTTATCTGAGCATTAATTTTCTGCCTAACGCTGTTTACCGCCCCGCCGCCTGCATTCGTTCAACTCTGGAGGCGGCGCGAAAGAATAACTTTCCGTGTGAGCGAATAATCTTCGAAGTCACCGAATCCGAACCCATCCGCGACCCAGACCACCTGGCCAATATTTTTTCCGAGTATCGCAACCGCGGTTTCATTACGGCCATTGATGACTTTGGCGCAGGTCACGCCGGTTTGAATTTGCTGGCCGAATTTCAGCCACACATCATCAAGCTGGACATGGATCTCATCCGCAACCTCGACAGTAATCGTGTTCGTCAATCTATTGTGAAAGGCGTGGTGAGTACCGCGCTGGAGCTGGATATCACCATCATCGCGGAAGGCGTGGAAACCCGCGCAGAGCTGGATACCCTGCGCGCGATGGGGGTTAACCTTTTCCAAGGTTATTTGTTTGCTAAACCGGCTGTTGAACACTTGCCACCGGTAGATTTCGGCCTACTGGACGACTGAGCCGGTTAATCAAACCAGGCGCGCACTGCATCCGGTAGTGGCATGGATTTTCCTGTCTTGCCGTCGACCCAGACAACCTTGGAAAAGCTGTCGGCTACCGGATTCTCCGGGTCAGCCGAGGTGTAGATCTTGTAATCCACCATAAAACTGGAACGGCCCGGATCGGAGATATAGCAATCGATGCGCAAGGTTTCCGGGTGGAATACCGGCCGGTAAAAGGTGCAACCGATCTTCACCACCACGGGGTAGGAATCGCCACCGATGGGGATGCCTTTGCTCATCATCCACTGGAAGCGCGCCTCCTCTATATAGCGCAGGTACAGGGTGTTATTGACGTGCCCGAAGGCATCCATATCGCCCCAACGAACCGGAATCTGGCAGGAAAAAAAGGGCTTTTCGGCGTTTGATTCAGACATAGACACTACTCCTGAGTTGTCTTTACCGGCGGATGATATGCGCGATCACTTCGCCGTGAAGCTGACTTCCAACATCCCGAGGTCGGTGTAGTAGACCTTGATGTTGGTGTTCAATGGTACTTCTATAACACCGGCGTAAGAACCGGTGATGACCGCTTGCCCCGCCACAATACCCTGACCCCGACTGCGCAGGAATTCCGCCAGCCAGTACAGCGGCGCCCGCGGATGGGTATTGGGATGGCGACCGGCGTGCTCGCTGGTCTCGCCGTTGGCATATTCGATATGGATTTGAATCTCGCTGGCCTGTCTGGATTTTTCCGCGCTCACCTCCGGGCCAATAAACAGCCCCTGATTGACCAGGCCGTCAGCCAGCATCTCCGGGAACGCGGCGCTGGCCGGGTCTTCGTAGCGGCTGTTGATCAATTCCAGTGCCAAATGAGTACGCGCGATGGCGGCATCCACATCGGCGGGCGTATAGGGTTCAGCGCGCGGCGGCAGGTCTTTACCGAAGAAGAACGCCAGTTCTGGCTCGATGCGCGCATGATCACCCTTGGGCCAGATCGCGACCGGCGGAATACTGTTGATGGTGGAGGTATAGATGGGGCCGACCACCAGCTTGTCCGGTGGCGGTTGCAGGCACTTCCAGGCGCCGACGGAATCGTCCTGGCTTTCGCACCAGAGGTCGGTTACCGCCGCCTGGATGGCCAGCGCGGCCTCGATATCCGCCGGGCGGCAAGGCTCGGGTAAACGCGGCCCTGCCTCTCCGGTAAGGCGGCGCGCGACAAGGATCTTGGCCGCAGCAACAGCGGCACTTGCATGTTCAGACATAGGAATTTCTCATCGATGACGTAACGCTGCTCTCACACAGCGAGGTGCTGAGAGTTTACCCGCAAGCGGGCTGCGGGTCATAGTCGATGAAAAGGTTTTGTCTCATCCCGCACTGATGCCTCCCTGACCGGGAGGAGGGTTTAGCGACGTCGATCAGTGCGGGGTGAGCTGTAAAGCAATATGTTTTAACTCGTCTTCGGATTCGATGATGTTGGTGACTGTGGTGCGTGCCTTCTCAGGGTCCAGGTGTAACGCTTCAAAGATGTCCTCGGGAACCTCCAGTTTGGGACCGCGGCCAATGTTGTGCTGGTACAGCAAACGCTGGGCGACGAAGATCAGCTTGGCGTATTCATGGTGTTCGCCGCTGTAACCGGGGTTGCTCTGGTGACGCAAGGCGATGACAACTTCCTCCGGCATCGACCACAGCGACATCAAGGCGCTGGCGATCTGCTCCCGGGTGACGCCAATCAGATGCCGTTCAATGGCTTGATGGGTGGTGTGTGGATTGGCATCCGCCATCTCGCAATAGGCACGGAAATGGGGTGGAAATACCTCTGCCAGAATCAGGAAGCCAAAGTTGTGCAACAGCCCGCACAGGTAAGCCATGCCGAAGCTGGGGCGATGATCGCGGGGAATTGCGGTTACCAGCCCTTCAATAGTGGCGGCCATATAGACCGATTGCTGCCAGTAAGGCAGTGAACCGTGAGGCCCGTCTTTTGGAATGTGGAGGCTGCGGCCAAGTGCCAGACCCAGGGCCAGGTTGAGCACCATATCAAAGCCGAGTACCCGCACGATGGCATCATGGATGGATTTAATCTTGCCGGGCGCCGAGTAGTAGGGCGAGGCCGCCCAACTGACCACCTGGGCGGCGAGGCTGGGATCAGTCTCTACAATCTGCGCCAGGTCGCTGACATCGGCGTTGGGGTTTACGCGCAATTGGATAATGCGCTGGGCAGTATCCGACAAGGGGGGTAATTCCAGGGTTTCTTCCAGGCGTTGCTTGATGCGCAACTGAGTGAAATTACGCACGGCGCCGAGGATCAGGTCGGTATCACTGGCGCTGAGGTTTTCCGCCTCCAGCGGTGTCAGGGGGACCGCGATATCACAGATGATCGCGTCTTCCAGTACATGCTGAAACGCCGCGCGGTTCAGGTGCAGCAACTGCTCTTCATTACCGGAATCCAGCAGGATTTCGTCGCGATCCAGCAGGCTTTTATCCACCAGAGTCAACAGGCCGGCCAGTTTGGGCAGCGCCGGTACAGATTGCACCGCATGGGTCTGGCAGAACTTGGCCAGTTCTTCCGGGCTGGTGGCATGCAGCTCGCGGCTCAGATGACGATTGACCGCCTTGAGGTCGAGCAGGCTGTCCGCCGCAATGATGACCTGGATACGCCCTTTGGCATCCTGCAGGATGACCGACTTCGCGGCCCCCATATTGCGCAGGTGCTGGTCGTGCCACAGGCGGTTGTTGTTCGCATCGACGGGGGTAGCGGCGATATCGTAGTGAATATTCTGATCATTCAATAATGATTGAACACTCGTCGGGACTGTCACGGCCTACTCCTTCTTTGATGTCGGCTTTCATTATTGTACAAACGGTTGATTGACCAGCTCAAAGTGCGCGTGGGCTGCGTCCAAAGCATTCGGACACCGGGTTTATCCAGTTTAGCCCAATCCATCACACAAGATGGCGCCAGATTCAGCAACGCATCTTTCAGGCTGTGCGATTTTTCACAGACACAGCCTTGGAAGCATAGGTCAGCTTTATTAAACATGAAGGTATTCCTGATTGTTGCCCAGCCAGCGTTGCACGATTTCGTGACACAGTTCCGGATATTCTTCCATCAGCACCTGGGCGGCGTCTTTCACCTCGGGTAGTAAATGCGCATCGCGCTGGAGATCGGCAATCTTGAACTGCATATCACCGGTCTGGCGGGTCCCCAACACCTCGCCAGCACCGCGCAGTTGTAAATCTTCTTCGGCGATCACAAAGCCATCGTTAGTTTCACGCATCACCCGCAGGCGCTCGCGGCTGAGGCGGGACAGTGGCGAACCGTACAAGAGCACGCAATGGCTGGCGGTGGCGCCGCGCCCTACGCGACCGCGCAGTTGATGGAGCTGGGCCAGGCCGAGGCGCTCCGGGTTCTCAATAATCATCAGGCTGGCGTTGGGGACATCCACGCCCACCTCAATGACCGTAGTCGCCACCAGCAGATCGACGTCACCGGCCTTGAATGCCGTCATGACCTGATCTTTTTCCGCTGGTTTGAGCCGGCCATGGATCAGGGCAATACGCAGATGGGGCAGGGACTCCGCCAGGCTTTCCGCCGTGACCTGGGCCGCTTGGGCCGCGAGGGTTTCCGATTCTTCGATCAGCGTGCACACCCAATAAGCCTGACGCCCCTGCTCGCACGCGAGGCGCACCCGCTCAATCACCTCTTCACGGCGCTGATCGCTAATAACAACCGTGGTCACCGGTGTACGGCCCGGCGGCAGCTCGTCGATCACCGAGCAATCCAGATCCGCATAGGCACTCATCGCCAGGGTGCGTGGAATAGGTGTGGCAGTCATGATCAATTGATGCGGCCGCAAATGGCCGGCTGCGCCTTTTTCCCGTAACGATAGGCGCTGATGAACGCCAAATCGATGCTGTTCGTCGATAATAATCAACCCCAATGCCGCAAATTCCACCCCCTCCTGAAACAGCGCGTGAGTACCCACAATGACACGGGCGGCGCCTGTGCGAATCGCGTCCAGCTGTTCGCGCCGCTCGCTGACTTTAAGGCGCCCGGTCAGCCACCCCACCTGGATACCCAGGGGTTCCAGCCAACGGCCGAAGTTGAGCCGGTGTTGCTCCGCCAGGATCTCCGTGGGGGCCATGATGGCGGCCTGCATACCGCTGGCGACGGCAATCAGGGCAGCCAGCGCCGCGACCACCGTCTTGCCTGAGCCGACATCGCCCTGCACCAGGCGCAACATGGGCAAGGGCCTGGCCATGTCCGTTGCGATCTCCTCCATCACCCGCTCCTGGGCAGCGGTTAACTGAAACCCCAATTGCGCTCGAAGAGCCTGTTGCAACTCGGGCCCGGGGTGTAACGCCAGGGCGCCATCGGCCTGAGCCTGGCGACGCAAAAGTAGCAAGCTCAGGTGGTGGGCAAGCAGCTCTTCAAACGCCAACCGTCGTTGGTAGGGGTGTTCACCTTCCTGCAATTGGCGGACATCCACATCCTGGGGTGGTTGATGCAGAAACCGCAGGGCATCTGCCAGGGGAATCTGGCCCAGGCGGCGGCGCAAGGCATCGGGCAGCAGTTCTTTTAACGCATGGGTATCCAGCCAGGTCAGCGCCTGAGCGGCCAAGCTGCGCAGGCGCGGCTGGGTCAAGCCTTCAGTGGCGGGATAAACCGGCGTCAGGTGTTGTTGCAATGGTAAAGGCTGGGCTTCATCGAGCAGGTCGTATTCCGGGTGATACATCTCCAGCCCCGCCGCGCCGCGCCGGGTTTCACCGAAAACGCGCAAGCGCGTACCAGTTAGGAGGCGTTGCTTCTGGGCATTGGAAAAATGATAGAAACGCAAAGAAAGAGTGCCGGTACCGTCCTGCACGCGACACACCAGACTGCGGCGTCGCCCCATCACCACGTCACACGCGCGAACTTCCCCCTCGATGACAACGTTCAGGTTCGGTTGCAAGGTACCGATGGGCGTAACCCGGGTACGATCCATGTAGCGTAAAGGGAGGTGAAACAGCAGATCTTGCAGGGAAACGATACCGATCTTCGCCAACTTGGCTGCCAGAGTCGCACCGACACCCTTGAGCGAGGTAACGGCTATGCGATCCAGATCCGGCGGTGCTGCCACGGCTTCATTACGACTGGCCATCATGCTCCTGACGGGAGTCGCTGATGGCTTTACGCAACGCATCAATGGCTTTGTGACGGGGGAAGCTGGCGCGCCAGGCGAGAGCAACCGTGCGGCTGGGCGCGGGCTCGGTAAACGGCCGCGTCACCAGCACATTGGGGGTGTAATGCGAGGTGGACGCCGCTGACGCGGGCAGGATAGTGATTCCCAAGCCGGACGCGACCATATGGCGCAGAGTCTCCAGCGAACTGCCTTCGGCAGCGGTGCGGATACGGCCTGAGTTATCTTCCAGGGAGGGTTGCAGGTTGGGGCAAGTGGCCAGGACCTGATCGCGAAAACAATGGCCTTCGCCCAGTAGCAAAATATTCTGGTCATCCAGATCGCGCGGATTGATAGCGGACTTGGCCGCCAACGGATGGTCATGGGGCATGAGCACCACAAAAGGCTCATCAAACAGCGCCTGGGTTACCACATCCGGTTCGGTAAAAGGCAGCGCCACGATGATGACATCCAGCTCACCGTTGCGCAGCTTCTTACGCAAGGTAGCGGTGTAGCCCTCTTCCACATACAGCGGCATCTTGCTCGCCATTTTTTGCAGATGGGGGATAAACAACGGCAATAGATAAGGTCCGATGGTGAAGATGGCACCCACCGCGAGGGGGCTGCTGAGTTGGTCTTTCCCCGCATCGGCGATATCCTTGATGGCCGCTGTCTGCTCCAGCACCAGATTCGCCTGGGCCACAATCTGCTCACCCAGCGGCGTCGCCTGCACGCGAGATTTGGTGCGTTCAAACAGCGCCACACCCAATTCATCCTCCAGCTTTTTAACGGCGATACTCAGGGTGGGCTGACTGACGAAGCAGCGATCCGCTGCCCGCCCGAAATGTTGCTCCTGCGCCAGGGTAACGATGTAGCGCAATTCGGTGAGTGTCATGATGCAATGCCTTTGATGGTGCGGGACGAATGCCCCTGCGAGCCTGTTATAGTGAGCAAGTGTGCCCTGTTATACGGAGTTAAGCAAAGGTGAATAGCGAAAAACTATTACCACTTTCAGTACTGATCCTCGGGTGCGGCGATCTTGGGCAACGGCTGGCTGCACAGCTGCCGGTAGACCAGTATCGGATTGTCGGCGTTCGGCGTTCACCCGCCGTCGACACCCCATCAATAACCTATCGCCAGTGCGACCTCAGCCAGCCTGACGCATTGCGTCCGCTATTGATGGAACCGGTGGATGTCATCGTTATCACCATGACGCCTGATGAACGCAGTGACGCTGGCTATCGCCGCGCTTATGTCGATACTTGCAAGCATCTGGTCGAAGGCCTCAAATCCCGGCACCAGACACCCCGCTTGTTAGTGTTCGTTTCCAGCACTGGCGTTTACGGACAACAGGATGGCAGTTGGGTGGATGAGACCTCACCCACCGAACCCGACAGCTTCAGCGGCCAGCGACTGCTGGAGGCAGAGGCCATCATCAGGGAGAGTGGATTTCCCCACTGCATTGTGCGCTTCAGCGGTATTTATGGCCCCGGGCGAACCCGCCTGATTGAACAGGTTCGCCAGGGCCTGGCGGTGTTGTCGGCGGCCTTCACCAACCGCATCCATGCGGATGATTGCGCTGGCGTCCTGGCGCACCTGATCGACAAGGCCCGTCGTGGACTGGAGCTTGACTCACTATACCTGGCCACCGACAGCACACCGGCGCCCATGGCGGAAGTCGTCAACTGGCTGGCAATGCAATTAAAGGTAGACCGCGCCGTCTTTGCGCCGGACCGTATCGACAGCGAACGCGGCAATAAACGCTGTGCCAATCAGCGGTTGTTGAATAGCGGCTATCGCTTGCGCTATCCCGGTTACCAGCAAGGCTATGCCGCGCTACTCGGCCTGCAAGGCACCGCCACCGATGTGCCCTGAGACTCTGCCGGCATTTGCAGGGACAACTGCTACACTTGAATCAATGTGCGACGGCCTGCACATGTTATTTCCCTGGAATTCTGGATACTTCACACGTCGATGCTGCCAACAATAAGTCGCTACGCCCGCGAAAATCCTATCGCGACCCGCCTGCTCGGGCTGATTATTCTCAGCAGCTCGCTGATCACACTGATCACGATTTTATTGCAGCTGTACAGCAGTTTTCACGACGATATCTCTTCATTGGAAAAACGCCTTGACCAGGTGCGTATCAGCACCCTTGCTAGCATCACAAAAAGCTTGTGGGGCTTCGACCAGGAACAATTAAATATCCAGATCAACAGCGTGCTGGATGTGCAGGATGTGGTGCAGGTCAGTGTTATCTGGCACGACTGGAATAACACCGAGCAAACCTTGGTCGCCAGCACCCAACGCTACAGCCAGGAAGACATCGACAACAAACCCAATCAGTTTCTCGTCAAGAGTTATCCGCTCACTTATGAAGATGCCAGCACGCCGCAACAACAGCTGGGCACCCTGATCATCACCGCCAGCCTGTCGAGTATCTACGACAAGTTATGGGAACGGGCCATGTTTATTGCCGGCGTGCAGGGTGCCAAAACCCTGCTGGTGTCGCTGTTTATTTTGTGGCTGGTACACACCTTGTTGACGCGCCATATGGACACCATCGCGCAATACGCGCGGCAATTGAATCTCGATAATCTCACCACTCCCCTGAGACTCAAGCGTATGAAGGGGGATCAACATGAAGATGAGCTGGACAATGTGGTCAATGCCATCAACCACATGCGCGAGACCCTGCTGGAAGATATCGAACAACGCCACGCGATTGAGTTGGCCTTGCTGTCCGAAAAAGCAGAAAAACTCGAAACCCGCCGGTTAAAAAACGCCGCCGAAGATGCCAGCCGGGCGAAGAGCCAATTCCTCGCCACCATGAGCCACGAAATCCGCACACCGATGAACGGTGTCATCGGTATGCTGGAAATGCTGCGCGATACGCCACTGAACGACGCCCAAAAACATTACGTCGACGTTATTCACCGCTCCGGCGAAACCTTGCTGGAAATTATTAATGACATCCTCGATTACTCGAAGATCGAAGCAGGCAAGATGCAACTGGAGGTCGCTATCTTTGATCTGGAAGATCTGATTGAGGATTGCATCCAATTGTTTGGCGCGACAGCCAATAAACGCCGCATTGAATTACTCGGCGGTGTCGACCCGGGCACACCGTTATTATTAAAAGGTGATCCAACCCGCTTGCGCCAGGTCATTATCAACTTGCTCGGCAACGCCTTTAAATTTACCAGCGAAGGTTTTATCTCGCTTGAGGTCAAACTCGCGCCAGACAGCACACCAGACCAACCCCTGCTGTATTTTGCCGTGCAGGACAGCGGTATTGGTATTGATGCCACCGCTTATCCGATGTTGTTTGACTCGTTTAATCAAGCTGATACGTCAACGACGCGCAAATACGGTGGCACCGGCCTGGGGCTTGCGATCTGTAAAAGCCTGGCTGAATTAATGGGGGGAACTATCGGGGTAGAAAGTACCAAAGGCCGGGGCTCTACCTTCTGGTTTACCGCACGCTTTTTACCGGCGGACATTAAATCACTGGCGCCGCACCACGATCCTGCTATTGATAATTTGCTGCACAATCGAAAATTATTGTTGGTAGACGGCAGCACCAAGCAACGTCAATTTCTTACCAAGCACGGCGATCATTGGGGACTTATTTTACAAGAGGGCCGTTCAAACGATAACGCACTATCGATGTTGCAAGAAGCCGCCTGGCGACATGAACCGTTTGATTTTGTCGCTATTGATTACCATCCCGGCGAAACCAGTTTTGCCATGGTGGCGTTGATGCGGCAGGACCCGGTACTGAAAGACACTCCCGTCATTCTGCTCAGCAATGTTGATGTTCCTCAATATCACGATCAACAACTCAGAATTCGCAGCGTCTTGCGCAAACCGGTATCTGCCAAGATGATTAAACTTGAACTCGCTGCCATACTCGGCGTTGCTGTCGCGCCACTTTCGCCGCAAAAACAGGCAGCGCAAAATTATCAGTTATTTTCTCACTTGCGTGTGTTGGTCGCCGAAGACAATGCCGTCAACCGCATGGTAATCAAAGGTTTGCTGGGCAAACTGCACATTGAACCGGAGCTGGTGGAAAACGGTGTTGCCGCATTTAACGCCGTGCGCGAAACGGTGACGCCCTATGATTTAATCCTGATGGATTGCGAGATGCCGGAGATGGACGGCTTTGAAGCCACACGCAGTATTCGTGAGTATGAACGCAGCCATAATATGCCCGCCACACCGATTGTGGCACTCACTGCACATGCGCTGCAGGAGCATCGCGAGGCCGTATTTGCCTCAGGCATGAACCACTACCTGTCCAAGCCCATCACCCTGGATAGCCTCTACACTACCTTTGAAAAAACCGGGCTGATGAAAACCCCGGACAAAAATTTGCGCTAACAAAAGCACGGATAACTTGTCAGTGATACAAGTGCCCGGCACTGCCCGAATCACTCCCTGAGCAAGACCGACACATGACATTGCCATTGTGTTGTTTTATGGCTGCCATTGTTTTTTGCCCCTTGCCTGCCCGCATGGCAATCCTTATTATGCGTCAAACACTTTGTGGTCAGCGAGCCACCACCAACCGCCGAACAGGCTTGGAGATTGTTAGATATGAGTAGTGATGCCATCGTTCATGTGACTGACGCCAGCTTTGCTGACGAAGTCCTCAATGCCAAAACCCCTGTGCTGGTAGATTTTTGGGCGGCCTGGTGCGGACCCTGTAAGATGATCGCGCCGATCCTTGACGATCTGGCCGGCCAATACGAAGGCAAGCTCAAGATCGCCAAAGTGGATGTAGATGCCAACAAGGAAACCCCCGGGAAATTCAACATTCGCGGTATTCCTACCTTGATTATCTTCAAGGACGGCAATGTCGAAGCGACCAAGGTCGGCGCCTTATCCCGCACCCAATTGATCGACTTCATCGACAGCGTTGTGTAATCCCGTCGGGCTGGCAAGATCATTGCCAGCCCGATTTATTGACACTGTGTTAAATTTGCACTTTACACTGATGAAAATTTGCCGCTATACTCGGCACATCCAATGTTTGTTCCTCCCTGATTTCAGCTACTCTCATCAACAACAGCCAAATCACTGAGCAATATAGAAACGGACAAGCATAAGACTCCTGTGTTATCTGCCCCAGCATAAATCCTGGCCTCAGGGCCCTCCCAGCGCCTGATTATCTGAGCAGTAATTATCGAGTTGAGATCCATCGTCTGCGGACTATAAGAGCAAGACCGCGCGATAGAACAACACCCCAATACCCTGATTAATTCAAATCCTGCAATAACTTCTACTAACCCAACTTACTATTCACAACCAAAGTCCTAGTGTATGAACCTTACTGATCTAAAAACAAAACCTGTCGAAGAACTGATTAACATTGCCACCGAAATGGGCCTGGAAAGTATGGCCCGCTCACGCAAGCAGGATATTATCTTCAATATCCTCAAACGACATGCCAAGGGCGGGGAGGATATTTACGGCGATGGCGTGTTGGAAATTCTGGTGGATGGTTTTGGTTTCCTACGTTCAGCAGACAGTTCCTACCTCGCAGGCCCCGACGACATTTACGTTTCACCCAGCCAGATTCGCCGCTTCAACCTCCGCACTGGCGACACTATTTCCGGCAAGATTCGCCCCCCAAAAGAAGGTGAACGTTATTTTGCCCTGTTGAAAGTTAATGAAATTAACTTTGATAAACCCGAAAGTTCACGCAACAAAATCCTCTTTGAAAACCTCACACCGCTTTTCCCTAACGAGCGCCTGTTACTTGAAGCCGGCAATGGTTCTACCGAAGACCTCACCGGCCGTATCATCGATTTGATTGCGCCTATCGGTAAAGGCCAGCGCGGCTTGATCGTCGCGCCACCGAAAGCCGGTAAAACCATCATGATGCAAAATATAGCGCAGGCGATTACGCGCAATAATCCCGAGTGTCACCTGATCGTTCTGTTGATCGACGAGCGTCCGGAAGAAGTAACGGAGATGCAGCGTTCGGTGCGCGGTGAAGTAGTGGCGTCGACCTTCGACGAACCGCCTGCACGTCACGTACAGGTTGCCGACATGGTTATCGAGCGTGCCAAGCGCCTCGTTGAACACAAAAAAGATGTCATTATTTTGCTCGACTCTATCACTCGTCTGGCACGCGCTTACAACACTGTCATTCCCTCATCAGGCAAGGTATTAACCGGTGGTGTGGATGCTCATGCACTGGAACGCCCCAAGCGTTTCTTCGGTGCCGCGCGTAACATCGAAGAAGGCGGCAGTTTGAGTATTATTGCAACCGCACTGGTTGATACCGGCTCGAAGATGGACGAAGTGATTTACGAGGAATTTAAAGGTACCGGTAACCTGGAATTGCACCTGGATCGCAAGATTGCCGAAAAACGTATTTACCCAGCCATCAACGTGCGTCGCTCCGGCACGCGCCGCGAAGAACTGCTGATGAAAGAAGATGAACTGCAACGCGCGTGGATTCTGCGTCGTTTGTTGAACGATATGGAAGATGTCGCGGCAACAGAATTCCTGGTGGATAAATTGAAAGATTTCAAAACCAACGACGAATTCTTCCTGTCGATGAAACGCAAGTAAGCACTGTAGGTCACTCAACGTTTAAACAGCATGTGCAGATCGGCGATTAACCTGGGAATCCATGAAATATAAAGATCTTCGTGATTTTATGGCGCTGCTTGAAGCGCGCGGACAACTGAAGCGCATTAAGCAGGAAGTCGATCCTTATCTGGAGATGACCGAGATTTGTGATCGCACCTTGCGTGCTGGCGGTCCCGCCTTGCTATTTGAAAATCCGAAAGGTTTTTCTATTCCCGTGCTCGGTAATTTATTCGGCACACCGGAGCGTGTAGCGCTGGGCATGGGAGAAGAGTCTGTCGCCGCCCTGCGCGATGTCGGGAAATTATTGGCGTTTCTGAAAGAACCTGAACCACCCAAAGGCTTTAAAGACGCCTGGGAAAAGTTACCCATCTTCAAGCAAGTCTTGAATATGGCTCCCAAGGTTGTGAGCAAAGCGCCGTGCCAGGAGGTGTTGCTGGAAGGCGATGCCGTCAACCTGGATGCAATGCCCATTCAAACCTGTTGGCCCGGCGACGTCGGCCCCCTGGTGACCTGGCCGCTGGTCGTCACCCGCGGGCCGCATAAGGAACGGCAGAATCTCGGCATCTATCGCATGCAGAAGATTGGTAAAAACCGACTGATTATGCGCTGGTTATCCCATCGCGGCGGTGCGCTGGATTTTCGCGAGTGGCAGCAGCAACATCCCGGCAAACCTTTTCCGGTAGCGGTGGCTCTCGGCGCCGATCCGGCCACTATTCTCGGTGCAGTCACACCGGTTCCCGATACCTTGTCTGAATACGCTTTTGCCGGCTTGCTGCGCGGTGATAAAACCGAGGTGGTGAAATGTCTCGGCAATGATCTGCACGTACCTGCATCTGCGGAATTTATCCTCGAAGGTTACATTGCCCCGGATGATATGGCGCCCGAGGGACCCTTCGGCGATCACACCGGCTATTACAATGAAGTGGATCATTTCCCGGTATTCACCGTGGAAAAAATCACTCACCGGCGCGACCCGATTTATCACAGTACCTACACCGGACGCCCGCCGGATGAACCGGCCATTCTGGGCCTCGCACTGAACGAGGTGTTTGTGCCGATCCTGCAAAAACAATTTCCCGAGATCGTGGATTTTTATTTGCCGCCGGAAGGGTGTTCCTATCGCATGGCTGTGGTGACCATGAAGAAACAGTATCCCGGTCATGCCAAGCGGGTCATGATGGGTGTCTGGTCATTCCTGCGGCAATTTATGTACACCAAATTTGTGATCGTCACCGATGACGATGTTAATGCGCGGGACTGGAAGGATGTGATCTGGGCCATGACCACGCGCATGGACCCGGCGCGGGACACGGTAATGGTTGAGAACACGCCGATCGATTATCTCGACTTCGCCTCGCCAGTCTCCGGCCTCGGCTCCAAGATCGGTTTTGATGCCACCAACAAGTGGCCCGGTGAAACCACGCGCGAGTGGGGTACACCGATTGAAATGGACTCGGCAGTTAAAGCCAAAATAGATTCAATTTGGGATGATTTAGGCATTGATTCATAATCTCGACGCTGTGTATATTTCACAACCAGAAGCCAACCTCACCTTGCTGGCAGTCCTGATTTTTCACTGGAGACATTTGATATGAAAACAACGATGACGCTGATTCTGGCAGCTCTGCTGGGCATGTTTACCTTAACCGGCTGCAATACCGTGGAAGGCTTTGGTAAGGACCTCAAAAAAGCCGGCGGTGAACTCGAAGAAGCTGCTGCAAAATAACTCCTCCGGCTTGTCGGGCCAACCTCAACAGATAGCTCGACAAGCCGACCCCACCGCTGTGCACCACCGGTCGGTTATCCCCATGAACCTGCTTGAAGAACACCCGATCTCCTGTCCCTACTGTGGTGAATCCTTCACGGTGTTAATCGACTGTTCGTACCCCGAACAATCCTATACCGAAGATTGCCAGGTCTGTTGCCAACCCATGGTCCTGGATGTCGTCGTCGATGAGGAAGATCAGGTCAACGTGATTGCCAGACGCGAAGACGAATAAACCTCACACATCACAACCGTCGGTGTAAAAATCTGCCAGTCTTTTTGCGGCACCCATAATTCCTGTATCTCGCGCTGTTTTATCGCGCGGATGGTGGTATAAACACTCGTCATCTGTCATCACTATTCCGGATTAGAGGGGACTTATCATGGGTATGATCAAAGAGTTCAAAGAATTTGCAGTGAAAGGCAATGTTGTCGACATGGCTGTGGGTATCGTCATCGGGGCGGCATTCGGCAAGATCGTAACCTCAGTTGTGGGTGACGTCATTATGCCGCCTATCGGCCTGCTGATCGGCGGCGTAGACTTCAGTGATCTGGCGATTGTGTTAAAGGAAGCCACGGCTGAAGCACCGGCAGTTACCATCGGCTACGGCAAATTCATCCAGACCGTCCTCGACTTCACCATCGTAGCCTTCGCCATCTTTATAGTAGTTAAAGGTATCAATCGCCTGAAGCGCAAAGAGGAAGCTGCACCGACACCGCCCGCCAATCCGGCACCGAGCAAGGAAGAATTATTGCTAACTGAGATCCGCGATTTACTGCGCGACAAGAAATAATCCACAGACTTTTTTGTACCGGAGGCACCTATGGTGGAAACAATTAAAACGCAAGTCGTGGTATTGGGCAGCGGCCCCGGAGGTTATTCAGCGGCATTTCGTGCAGCGGACCTGGGCCTTGAAGTCACTCTCGTAGAGCAATACACCGCACTGGGCGGGGTTTGCTTGAATGTAGGCTGCATTCCTTCCAAAGCATTGCTTCATGTGGCCCAGGTTATTCATGAAGCTGAACATGCTCGGGATATCGGTGTGACATTCGCATCCCCGAAGCTGGATCTCGACCAGATACGCGCGTTTAAAGACAGCGTGGTCAAGAAGTTAACCCAGGGCGTCAGCGGCATGGCTAAAAGCCGCAAGGTGCAGGTTGTGCAGGGCCGGGGGAGCTTTACCGGCAGCCACCAGCTCAGCGTGACGAATGAAGGGAAAGAAACACTGATTGAGTTTGAACATGCCATCATCGCCGCTGGCTCCAGTGTGGTGAAGTTACCCTTTATCCCGGACGACCCGCGCGTGTGGGATTCCACCAAAGCGCTGGAATTGTCAGACGTGCCCAAGCGCCTGTTAGTCATCGGCGGGGGCATTATCGGGCTGGAGATGGGCACGGTGTATCAGGCATTAGGCAGTAAAGTCACGGTGGTTGAGTTCGCCGATCAATTGATTCCCGCAGCCGACAAAGATTTGATCTCCGTGTATAGCCGTTACAACAAGGAACGCTTCGAGGTGCTGCTATCCACTAAAGTGGAAGCTGTTGAAGCAGCGAAATCCGGCTTAAAAGTCAGTTTTTCCGGCGCCAGTGCCCCGGCGGAAGCACGCGAGTTTGATGCTGTGCTGGTGGCCGTTGGCCGTACGCCCAATGGGAAGCTGATCGGCGCCGACAAGGCGGGGGTGCAGGTCGATGAGCGCGGCTTTATTCCCGTCAGCAATACCCAGCAAACCAATGTGCCGCATATCTTTGCCATCGGCGATATCGTGGGACAGCCCATGCTGGCCCATAAGGCGAGCCATGAGGGGCATGTGGCAGCCGACGTTATCGCAGGTCACAAACGAATCTTTAATCCGCGTGTGATTCCTTCTATCGCTTACACCAATCCTGAAATCGCCTGGACCGGGTTGACGGAAAAAGAAGCTAAAGCGCAAGGCATTCAATATAAAACCGCCGTTTATCCCTGGAGCGCCAGTGGCCGCGCCCTCGGTGCGGCGCGCAGCGAAGGCAAAACCAAGTTGATCTACCACGCGGAATCCGAGCAATTGTTGGGTGCAGGCATTGTGGGGATTAATGCGGGCGAGCTGCTGGGGGAATTGTCTCTGGCCATCGAATTCGGCGCAAATGTGGAAGACCTGGCACTAACGATCCATGCCCATCCCACGCTGCATGAAAGCGTGGGCCTTGCAGGCGAGCTGGCAGCGGGGACGATCACTGATTTGCCCAACCCGCAAGCCAGGTTGCGTTCGTAAATATCAAGACAGGGACGTCTATCCATCCGTTTTAATGAGCACCATTTACCGGGAGATGTTTATCTAGGAATGCGTCGATGGCCTGGAAGGTCGCTACCCGATTTTCGTTGCTGCTCAGGTAGTGATCCTCATTAACCAACTCCAGAAAAGTGACCTGCTTACCCGCTTTTTGCAAGGCATCGCGCATTTGCTCACTGTGTTTGATATCCACTTGTCGATCATTGTCCCCGTGTATCAACAACACCGGGATCTTGATCTTGTCTGCATGGTTGACCGGTGAAATCGCGCGCAAACGTTTGTTGTCATTGCCGATCTGTTCATCCACCACGTTGTAGCTTCGCCAGAAGGCGCGATTATCTTTCACCAGATCGAAGACGTTACTAACGCCCGCCACACTCACGGCACAGCGATATAAATCTGGTGTTTTGACCGCACCCATCAACGCGGCATATCCGCCGTAGCTCGCGCCCAAGATACAAATAGATTGTGCATCGCTGATGCCATCCGCAATCAATTTGCGCGCGCCGTCCTCAATATCGTCTTGCATTTCCTGCCCCCAGTTTTTCAGCCCGGCATTGCGAAATGCCAGCCCCTGACCGGCGGAGCCGCGAAAATTCATTTGCAACACCGCATAACCTTTGTTGGCCAAATATTGGGTCCAGTAATTAAACGAATCGTCATCCCGGGAAATAGGGCCGCCGTGGGGAAATATAATCGTGGGCAGTTTTTTACCGGCGCTGCCCGGGGGAAGCGTCAGGTAAGCCTCTATCGCCAGGCCATCACGCGCTTTGTAATCGTAGCGTTTTACCGGCGACATCCGGTCCGGCGTGAGATTTTTATAACGATAGGCAATCGCATCCAGTTTTGCCGGGTTGCGTTGACCAAGGTAGTAGGTGCCGGAGTCGATATCGCTTTGGGAAAAGACAATATAAGTCTGCATATCGTCAGAAAAGGCGATGATGTGATTGCGTGTTTTGGGCAGGGCTTTATCAATAGCGCTTTGTAGCTGGCGAAGTTCAGGGTCAAAAAACGTATACCCACCGGATGACGAATAACTGACGCCGATCACATCCCGGGTTATCGGTGAATACAACAAACTGCCGTTCACATCATAGTCCGGGTCGGCGTAAACCAGTGTCCGCTTGAGTTTAGGGTCGGTCAGATTCACCCTGAAGATAGCCATCATCCCCTGGTGATACGCGCGAACGTAGAGCGTCATCGGATCAGCACCGAAACCGAGTGGATGGATTTCCTCTTCAGAAAAAATCTGGTGCGGCCACAAATCCCGCCATTTTTTTGCACCGGTATCCTGAACCAATATTTTGTTGGTCCCATCCATCGCATCGTAATAGTGCCCGAGCCGAACGCGGTGTTGTTGGTCAGTCATCCAGCGGTACACATGGTCTTCGGATTTCTGGATCTGCTGGATGCGCTGATTCCTGATGTTGACTTTATAAACGCCCGCATAACTTGCATCCACCAATGACTGATTGGTGGGCAACAGCATCAGGATATGGTCTGGATCATCCGGCAAAGTATCAACCACCTGATCTCTGGCAACAGGGGCAATCTTGTATTTTTTCAGAAACGATTTCTTGAAAGGCGTGCTGACTTTTCCGCTCTCCAGGTCGACAATCAACAAGCTCGTTTCACGGGTTCTGAACACGGCACCGCGTGTACCCAGCCAGGCATTGCGCACGGCGGGATAAATAGTACCGACCAGCAAGGTACGATTGTCCTTCCAGTGCACCCAATAGATATCGTATTTTTCGTTATCGGTAAAAAGAACCAGCTTTTTCTCACCCGACGAAAGATCGACCACCTGCACCGCTGTACCGGAGGTGTCCTCCACATCAATGCGAATCACCGAAGACAGTTTTTTGCCATCAGGAGATAAACCGAGCAGGCTGACATCCGGCAGGCTGGCAAAATATTTCAGTGGCAGGGGTTGGGCGAAAGCTGCGAGACTGAAGCTATAGAACAAACAGAATAAGAGTGCGATTTTTTTCATGTGCTTTCCCTACAGAGTTATTATTGAATTCATCCCGGATTGAACCTGAGCCCCCTTGAAAAGAGCGGATGCCTTCAAGGGGGTGAACCAGAACCTACAACACCGACCGTCAGACCACCATCACGCCATCCGCCTCGATCACCGCACCCTTGGGCAACTGGCTGACACCGATAGCCGCACGGGCCGGGTAGGGTTGGTTAAAGTATTCCGCCATCACTTCATTCACAATAGGGAAATTGGCCAGATCAGTCAGGTAGATATTGAGCTTGACGATATCCGCCAGACTGCCGTTAGCCGCTTCACACACTGCACGCAGGTTCTTGAAGACCTGGTGCGCCTGGGTGGCAAAGTCACCTTCAACCAATGACATGGTCTTGGGATCCAGAGGAATCTGGCCCGACAGATAGGTTGTATTGTTGACTTTGATCGCTTGGGAATAGGTACCGATAGCCGCCGGGGCATTGGTGGTATGGATTATGGCTTTGTTCGTCATGATGAGCCTGCTTGCGTTGGGAAGCGCATGGATGGCGCGCTGTTATTAACGGAAAGCGATTGAGTATAAACGCGCGCGCGGCGCAGAGCTATATGGTGACTCTAAGATCAGATAATGAAATGAGGGAAAACTGGCGGAGCAGCGGTGCACAAATGCGATCAGTTCTTGCTGCGTCCGATCCGGATCACGAAGCTCATATTGCGGATGCGTCTCATGATATTAGCTAGGTGAACACGGTTATGAACGCCGATGCACAGGTGAATCACACTGTTGTGGGCATCCCGTTCCTGCACATTAATATGTTCAATGCTGCCGCCCTGCTCGGTCACCCGGGTGGCCAGAGTAGCAATGATGCCGCGCTCCGACTCCACTTCTACCCGCACATCTACCAGGAATTCACCGCTGACCGTGGGCGCCCAGTTGACGTGGCTGATCTTCTCCGGGTTGTTGCGGATTTCAGCAATATTCCGACAGGTATCCTGGTGGATAACCAGACCTTTACCCGAACTGACATGACCGATGATCGGATCGCCGGGAATCGGTCGGCAACAGCGAGCAAAGGTAATCAGCATACCCTCGGAAGAATCAATCGTTAGCGGGGAATAAATGCTCGGTCCGCGCGGTTTGACCTCGGCATCCGGCTGCAACAGCTTGGCAACGGCAAAGGCCACCCGATTACCCAGTCCGATTTCCTCCAGCAAGGTTTCCAGTGAATCCACCTGCGCCGCTTGCAGCAACTGCGCTTGTTGAGCTTCGCTCAGGTTGTCCAGCTCAATATGCATATCGGCCAGAGCCCGGCTCAACATCCGGCGGCCCAGCGCCACCGACTGATGATGGCGCTGGTTCTTGAGGAAATGGCGGATACCGCTACGCGCCTTACCGGATACGGTGAAATTCAGCCAGTTGGGGTTGGGTTGCGCGCCGGGTGCAGTGATGATGGTAACTTTTTGTCCGCTTTGCAGCGGCTGTGACAAGGGCGCGAGCCGACCGTTGATGCGGCAGGCTACGCAGGCATTGCCGATATCGGTATGTACCGCATACGCAAAATCCACCGCCGTAGCGCCGTGGGGCAACTCGACGATCTTGCCTTTGGGCGTAAAGACGTAAACCTCGTCGGGGAAGAGGTCGATCTTCACGTTCTCGATAAATTCCAGCGAATCCCCGGCACGACGCTGCATCTCCAACAAACCCTGCACCCACTGACGGGCGCGGCTGTGGCTGCTGTTGATGGTTTCGGTGCTGTTGGATTTATAGAGGAAATGCGCCGCGATACCGTTGTTGGCCATCTCGTCCATCTCGCGGGTACGGATCTGGACCTCAATGGGCACGCCGTGCATGCCGACCAATACCGTGTGCAACGATTGGTAACCATTGGCTTTGGGAATAGCGATGTAATCCTTGAACTCACCGGCTACCGGTTTATAGAGGTTGTGAATCACCCCCAGCACGCGATAACAGGTATCCACGCTGTCCACAATGATGCGGAAGGCGTACACATCCATGATTTCTTTGAAGTATTTTTTCTTCTGCCGCATCTTTTCATAGATGCTGAACAGGTGCTTCTCCCGCCCAATCACTTCCGCCACGATTTTTTCGCGGGTCAGGCGTTTCTCGATGGACGTCTGGATCTGTTCAACCAGTTCTTTGCGGTTACCCCGTGCGGTTTTAAGGGCAGCTTGAAGGCGTGTGGCCCGCAAGGGGTACATGGCGTAAAAGCCGCGGTCTTCAAATTCCAGGCGCATGTCATTCATGCCCAGGCGATGGGCAATGGGTGCATAGATTTCGAGGGTTTCTTTGGCAATACGGCGCTTTTTATCGGCGGGCATGGCGCCCAGGGTACGCATGTTATGCAGACGGTCGGCGAGCTTGACCAGGATCACCCGCAGGTCGTTGGCCATGGCCAGCGCCATCTTCTGGAAGTTTTCCGCCTGCTTTTCGGCGTGGGATTCAAATTCAATCTGGGTCAGCTTACTGACCCCGTCCACCAGGTCGGCCACGGATTCGCCGAACTGTTTGGCGATGGCCTTTTTACTGATGCCGGTATCTTCAATCACATCGTGCAGCATGGCTGCCATCAAGCTCTGATGGTCCATATGCATATGCGCCAGGATATCCGCCACCGCGAGCGGATGGGTAATGTAGGCTTCGCCACTGCGGCGCTTTTGGCCGTCGTGTGCTTGTTCCGCGTAAAAATAAGCCCGCTTCACCAAATTGATTTGGGGAGTATCCAGATATGACGAAAGCCTGTGACTCAAGGCTTCAATTGTCTGCAACGCCGTTCTCCAGAGACTGAAAAGCCGCTGCATCGGCAACGGCTGGGGGATGATTTACCTCGGCTTACATTTCCTGTTCGTAGTTGCGCTCGGGTTTTGGCGCAGGCGCCACGTCTTTTTCGAGGAGGATGCTCGCATCGACAAAGCCTTCTTCGATTTCGCGCAGGGCGATTACCGTGGGTTTGTCATTTTCGGCGGGGACGTGCGGGTCTTTACCACCGATGGCGAGTTGACGGGCGCGTTTGCTGCCTACCATGACCAACTCAAAACGGTTATCAACGTGATTCAAACAATCTTCAACAGTAATGCGTGCCATAAAATTTCCGTGCCTGAAGGAGGTAATGCAGCCGGAATGCTGCTTTTCAAGGGTGTCTATTATGCGTGAGATGGGGACTGGCCGCCAGTCGCATGACCCGGGAATTGCCCACAAAATGCTCAGCTCTGTGAGCTTGCCCACCTAAACCCGGCCAATCAGGCCAACAATTCACGCAAAAGTGCTGCGTGCTTTTCTGCCTGACGCGGCAAACTCAGGTGTTGGCTGGTGATCAATGCCTGGAATTGTGCGAGTGCTGTGGTGAAGTCATCATTGATGATCAGGTAATCCGCCTCCACGTAATGCGAAATCTCGCTGATGGCTTCATTCATCCGCGCCTCAATCACGCTGCTGTCATCCTGCCCGCGTCCGGTGAGACGCTGGCGCAGGGAGGCGAGGGACGGCGGCAGGATGAATAAACTGATGGTATCGGGCATCAACCGACGCACTTGTTCCGCGCCCTGCCAATCGATCTCCAGAATCACATCCATCCCCTGTTGCAGGGTTTCGACAACCCATTGTTGCGAGGTGCCATAGAGGTTGTTGAATACCCGCGCATGTTCCAGAAACGCCCCTTCTTCGAGCATGCGCTCAAAGGTCTCATGGTCGACAAAGTGATAGTTCACACCATCTTTTTCGCCGGGACGCATAGGTCGGGTCGTGTGGGAGATAGATACACAAACTTCAGGATTGGATTTGACCAGGGCAGCCACCAGGCTGGTTTTGCCCGCGCCAGAAGGTGCAGAAACGGTATAAAGCGTGCCGCGATTGCTCATGCAAGACTGCCTTATTCTTGTAGGGTGGTGTAAATGCGAGGCCGCCAGAGTGGCCTGCGGGAATGCTCGAATTATGGCACAGGATCAGCGGAGGGTCAGGGGATTCTCCTTGGCTGGCGCCGTTCATGGCGAGTAATCAGCGGGAAAGTGTGGCATAGTGATGCAGACATTTCCGCGCAGGCCGACTGCGCCTTCTCCATCTATTACCCGATTCCGGTTATGTTGCAACAATTGCTGTCCATTACCCAAGCCGCTGAACGCCTGCGCGTCCGGCCCACCTATGTGCGGGAACTGGTGACCAAAGGACGCTTGTCGTTTGTCCACGGCGAACAGCTGGATGCGGCCGAGGTGGACCAACTGGCAAAACTGATGAATAAACTGCGCCATGAGGGCCTGGCCACGCTGGTGCAAATCACCAGCGATGAGAACAAACCCTGATCTTCACCCTATCAAGGCAAAAGACCGGTAAAAAGCGCTTTGTGAAACCGCGCCGGAGCCTGAATCTGCGGTGAGTGACCCAGATCAGGAAAGTTCACCAGTTTGGCTTTGGGAATCTGTGCCGCGATCTCTCGACCCAGCTTTTTATAATCGCCCAGTCTTTTCTGCAACGCTGACGGCGCTGCATCTTTGCCCAGCGCCGTGTTGTCCAGTTCGCCGATCAGCAGTAACACCGGCACCTTCAGTAATGGAAATTCGTAGACGACCGGCTGCGACATGATCATGTCCGCTGTCAGCGCTGAACTCCAGGCTACCTGCTCACGCCCCTCACCGCGAAACATACCCGCCTGCATGTCTACCCAACGATCAAATTCGGGGCGCCATTCACCGGCATAGTAGGTATTGAGTTGGTACTTACGGATACCCTCAGCGGAGGTTTTCAGGTCCCGCGCATACCATTCATCCACCGTACGATAAGGCACGCCCAGGGCTTTCCAGTCTTCCAGGCCAATCGGATTGACCATCACCAGTTGCTCCGTTTTACCGGGGTACATCAACGCAAACCGCGTAGCCAACATGCCACCCATGGAATGGCCCATAACGGTCACTTTCTTCACGTCGATGGCATCAAGTAGCGCTCGGGTATTGCTCGCCAGTTGCTGAAAACTGAATTGATACTGCGTTGGTTTGGACGATTTACAGAAGCCGATCTGGTCTGGCGCAATCACCCGATAGCCTTGGTCGACCAACACCTTGATGGTGCCCTCCCAGGTCGCTGCACAAAAATTCTTGCCGTGCATCAGCACCACCGTGCGCCCGTTTGCCTCTTCGGGCTGAACATCCATATACACCATCTCCAGTGCCTGCTGCTGGGAGGTGAAGGTGAAGGTTTTGGTCGGATAAGGGTAGTCAAAGCCTTCCAGACGAGGGCCGTAATGCGGCGTGTCGGCAGCGGTGGAATAAGCGGACAGGAACAATAAAACGATGGAAAGCCAGACCTTCATAAACGATTCCTTAGTTCACTATATGGACTTACAAAAGATGGCGTTGTGAGTTGTGTGGGCGGGAAAAGTTCGTGGGAATCCGGGTGCTGTTGCCCCCGGCGGCGTCATGCATCGCGGTGCCAGGCGAGCGGCTCCCGGCGATAAAAAACCGCTAACAGACGGTACACGTCCGGGTAATATTCGTTTAGCCGGTGCGGTTGGATAAAGAAATACTCACTGATAACAGCAAAAAATTCCGCAGGATTCGTGGTGGCGTAAGCATCAAATGACTCATCACCATCATCAATGCGCTGACACAGATCATCATAAGCAGATTGCATTACCCTAGGCCAGGTCGTGAATTCGGCGCGACCCGCCACTGGCGGAGTACCATTCATCACTCCATCGAAACCATCCACCTGGTGGGCATACTCGTGGATCACCAGATTATGATGGCTATCGACTTGCGCCAGATTCTGCTCAATATCGGCCCAGGATAAAATCACCTTACCCTGCTCCCAGGATTCTCCCAGCAGTATGTGACGCTCTTCGGCAACCAGACCCAGCTCGTCCTGTACCGTACCCGCGCGGACGAATGCGTCCGGGTAAAGCAAGACATTCGGAAAATCGATCTCGTGATCGTAGATGACATTGCCATACAGCAAACTCGCCTGCGCCAACACCAGCACGCGCATCTCCTCGGTGACAACGAGATCGTTGCAGCCATAAAACTCCGTTTCCGCCATCATCACCAGCAGCTGCTGTTGCAGGTGATCGCGCACCCGGTCCGGCAGGCGGGAATACAATCGCCAGCGTTGTTCAAGCAGTTGATGCCAGGATTCAGGAAAAGGTTTGGCCGCCTGTTTACGGCGGCGGCGCAAACGCCAGGTGGGGGTGATGATTAACAGCGCAATGATCAGCGCGGCAGTAGTAAACAGCAGATAGACGAGCACAAATTACCCCTGCCTGTGATCCTCATTGATACAACAGCAAGTGAACAAACGCTGCGGATTCGAATTACACCATGGATAACACTACTCAATATTCTGCACCTGCTCCCGCATCTGCTCGATCAACACTTTCAATTCCACCGCGGCCTGGGTCGTTTCACTGACGATAGATTTTGATGAGAGGGTGTTAGCTTCGCGGTTGAGTTCCTGCATCAGGAAATCCAGCCGGCGGCCGAGGGAATCGGTTTGTTTGAGGCTGCGTTTGACTTCGATAACGTGCGTGTCGAGGCGGTCCAGCTCTTCGTCGACATCAGCTTTTTGCGCGAGCAGGGCGATTTCCTGTTCGAGGCGTTCGGGGTCCAGCTCCACTTGCAGGCTGGCAATCTTGGTTTGCAACTTGTCGCGCTGGCTTTGCAGGATGTCCGGCAAGCGGGCGCGCACAGCCACCACTTGTGCGGATACGGCATCCAGGCGTTGCAGGATAAATTGTTCCAGCTCTGCACCTTCGCGCGCGCGATGTTCAACCAGTTGTTTAAGCGCTTCGTCGAACACACTGAGCACCGCCTGCTGCAGGGCTTCGCGGTCCATCTCCTGCTTTTGCATGACGCCCGGCCATTTGAGGATGTCCAGGGTATTTACCGGCGCGGCGAGCTCGCCGAGCTGTTCCGTGATTTGCTGCGCCGCCCTGGCCAATTGGCTGACCCGGCCCAGATTAATACCCAGCTCCGCATCGCTCTCCTGTTCCCATTGAATACTCAACGCGGCCTCTACCTTGCCGCGTTGCAAGGATTTGCGGATCAATTCGCGCAGGCCCGGTTCAATCTCGCGGAAGTCCTCCGGGAGGCGGAAACTCGGTTCCAGGTAACGGTGGTTGACACTGCGGATCTCCCAGATCACGGTCCCCCAGGGAAGTTTGGCTTCGCGGCGGGCAAATCCAGTCATACTGCGTGGCATGGGCGCTATTCTCCTAATCTAAGACGTGTGTTGTTACCGCGATGGACAAGAGCTGGTAGAGTTCGTCCTTTGGCCAGTACAGTGTCCACTGCTCAAAGGAGCGGATGGTATCACAGTCACCTGCGCCGCCCGCTTTCTCCATTCCGCTTCAGTTAAAGGATCACGTTATGCAACGCCCCAGTGGCCGCCAGGCCGATCAACTCCGCGACATCCGTCTCACCCGCCACTACACCAAGCATGCCGAAGGCTCGGTGTTGGTCGAATTTGGCGATACCAAGGTGATATGTACCGCCAGCGTACAACCTGGGGTGCCCAGTTTCCTGCGCGGTCAAGGAAAGGGTTGGTTGACGGCGGAATACGGCATGCTGCCGCGTTCAACCGGTACGCGCATGGACCGCGAAGCCGCGCGAGGCAAGCAGACCGGCCGTACCGTGGAAATCCAGCGGCTGATCGGCCGCTCCTTGCGCGCAGCCGTGGATTTGTTGGCCATCGGCGAAAACACGATTCACGTTGACTGCGATGTTATTCAGGCCGACGGAGGCACCCGCACCGCGTCTATCACCGGCGCCTGGGTAGCACTTGCCGATGCCATCGCGTTTCTCAAAAGCCAGAATCAGGTTAAGGGCGAACCACTCAAGCGAGCCATCGCATCTGTGTCTGTCGGTATCTACGGCGGCCAGCCGGTATTGGATCTGGATTATCCGGAAGATTCTTCAGCGGATACGGATATGAACGTGGTCATGGGTGATGATGGCGGCATCATCGAAATCCAGGGCACGGCGGAAGCAGAACCGTTCAGTGAAACTGAATTTGCCGCTATGTTAGGACTCGCCAAGCAAGGAATTGCGCAATTACATCAATTGCAAAAGCAGGCGTTACTGGCGGAATAAAGCTGTCAGGTGCAGTTGGTCCTGCACCTGGGCATTCAGCAGTTCTCTAGAGCTGTTCCAACTCAATGTCGTAATCAATGATCACGGGCAGGTGGCTGGAAAACTGCTGTATCTTGTAGATAGTCGCGTATTCCACCTTCGGGCCGATGCTGTTGGAGACAACCTGAAAGTCCGTCCGCCAGCCTTCACCTTCATCAATCGTACCGCTGGGCCACCAGCTGTACTCATCCGGATCGCGATTGGCGCGACGGAAGGCATCCACATAACCCAACTGGTTAAACAACTGGCTTAACCACTGGCGCTCATGGGGCAGGAAACCGGAATTGTGCTGGTTCTCGCTACTATTGGTGACATCCCGGGCGGTATGCGCCATCGCCCAATTGCCGCAGAAGATGTATTCGCGACGCTTGCGGGTGATCTTGTCGAGATGGGCCTGGAAATCATCAAAGAATTTGATCTTGACTTCCTGGGATTCCAGTTCGGAGGTTGCGCTGGGCGCAAGCAGGGAGCCAACGCTCAGATGTTCGTAATCTACTTGCAGATAGCGACCTTCCATATCGACGCCAGACGAAAAACCCAGGCCATAAATCAACGCCTTGGGTTGCACGCGGGTGTAAATCGCCACACCGTTGTAATGCTTGGTGCCTGAGTCAAAGAAGTAAGCAAAATAACCATCGAGCTGGAAGTTGGGCTTATCCAACTCATATTCCAATGCGCGTAAATCTTGCAAGCAGATCAAATCTGCATCCTGATTTGCCAGCCAATCGTACAGGCCGCGTTGCGCCGCTTGAAAAATACCATCGACGCTAAGACTGATAACTCTCATGTTAGCCCCTTGATTACGGACTGTGTATGATACCCGAGCTTTATAGAATTGTGTTACCGCAATGACCGGGCGTGGCAGTGTTTGATACTTTTTTTCACATTTTCGCTGTCGATTTGATAGAAGCTACAGTCAGGATTAAGTTCAGCAGCTAATCCATCCGGTTATTATTGTTAGACCTATAAGAAGTTAGATCATACACAGGAATTTTGCATGGAAAAGTACCAACATGATTTCATTCAGCTGGCGATCAGGCACCAGGCGCTATGCTTTGGTGAATTCACGCTGAAATCCGGCCGAACCAGTCCATACTTCTTTAACGCAGGCAAATTTCAGACCGGAAATGCTTTAGCCGAATTAGGGCGCTACTATGCGGCGGCGATCACCGCCTCCGGCATACCCTTTGATGTAGTATTTGGCCCTGCTTATAAAGGTATTCCACTGGCTGCAACCACAGCCATTGCCTTGTCAGACCACTATCAACGCGATTTGCCTTACTGTTATAACCGGAAGGAGGCAAAGGATCACGGCGAGGGCGGTATTTTGGTGGGCGCACCATTGCAGGGCAAAGTGCTGATTGTGGATGACGTCATTACCGCCGGCACCGCTGTACGCGAAGTGATGGGTCTTATCAAGAATGCCGGCGCCGAACCGGCGGCCGTATTAATCGGCCTCAACCGTCAGGAACGTGGTCAAGGTCCGCTGTCGGCTATTCAGGAAGTAGAGCAGCACTTTGGTATTCCTGTGGTGAGCATTATTAATCTGAACCACATTATTGATTATCTGGAGACACAAGGCAGTCAGGGAGACATGGTCGATCAAATCAAACGTTATCGCGCCACCTATGGTGTCGATGCACCCTGAACACTAAACGGGTAACATGATGAAGAAGGGCTTGATAAAACTGATCAGCATCCTCGCAGGCGCTAGTGTCCTGTCCATCTCGGCCGCTTACGCCGCAGATGCACCGGGCAGGGTCTATTACCGCTACGTGAATGAAGAAGGCGTAAAGGTTATCAATGCCACTATTCCACCGGAATATGTTTCCAAGGGTTATGAAGTTGTATCACTGAACGGCGAAGTGATCCGGGTTGTGGAACCCTCGCCCACCGGCGAGGAAGCAGAGCGCGCCGCCGAAGAGCGCAAGCTGCGCAAACAGCAGGAAAAAGCCGATAAATTATTGCGCCGTCGTTACAGCAGCGTCGCCGATATCGAAGCCGCCAAGACGCGCAATCTCCAGGAATTGCAGGGCAATATCAGTATCCTGACCAGCAACCTGAGTAACGTGCAGGCACAGATCGTGGCGCAACAGGAACAAGCCGCCAGCATCGAGCGTAGCGGGCGCGCAGTCGGTGAAGATCTATTGAAAAACCTTGCCGCCCTGCAGGCGGAAGAACGCGATATTAAACTGCAGATCAAACAACGGGAGCGGGAGTACCAGGCCGCCTCCGATAAATTTGATCAGGATATGAAGCGGTTTGAAGAAATTTCCCGCACTGATTAACAGGCTCATTAGCGCATAAAACCCTGCGCAATTAACGGCCACTGTTCATTCCAGTACTCTGTCGGTGAACGACGGAATTCACTGCGCACAAACTGCGTGATACGACCGTCAACACACGCCATCAATAAATTTGCCGCAGCAGACACCGGGATACTCGGACGCACCCCTTCACGCAACTCGGCCTCGCGCAGGATTTGCTTCAACTGTGTTTCAAGACGTTCAAACACCTGTGCTATGCGATTGCGCAGGCGTTCGGTTTCCCCCGTCAGGGCGTCGCCGGTCAACAAACGGGTGATGCCGGGATTGCGCTCAGTAAACGTCAACACCAGGAACAAAATATTTTCACAGCGTTTGAGTGCTGCTGGCTCTTCTGCCAGGATCAAATTAATACGCGTAAAGATCGTGTCTTCAATAAATTCGATCAAGCCCTCGAACATCTTCGATTTGCTGGGGAAGTGGCGATAAAGCGCTGCTTCCGACACGCCGACTTCCCGCGCAAGGGCGGCGGTGGTAATCCGCGCACCGGGACTGTCCTCCAGCATCTTGGCAAGTGATTCCAGGATTTGCTGGCGACGCGAAATTTTTGTGCTGGTTTTGTTCATCAGTCTTCAACTCGGTCCGTGGCGGTGTTGTCCAGAATCGCACGCGCAGCTCCTTGCGTGCAACTGGCGGTTATTTTTTGTTTTTACTGTTGGTGATCAGCGTACCCACACCGGCATCGGTGAAGATTTCCAGCAACACGGCGTGTTCGACACGGCCATCAATAATATGTGCGCTGTTGACACCGCACTTGACTGCATCCAGCGCACAATCAATCTTCGGTAACATACCACCGTAAATCGTACCGTCGGCAATCAATTCATCCACCTGCGCGGTGGTTAAACCGGTCAACACCTTACCTTGTTTATCTTGCAATCCCGCGACGTTCGTCAACAGCATCAATTTTTCTGCGCGCAGCACTTCCGCGATCTTGCCGGCGACCAGGTCAGCATTGATGTTATAGGAGGCTCCATCTTCACCGACACCAATGGGTGCAATCACCGGGATAAAATCGCTGTTGATCAACATATCAATGACGGAGGTATTCACCGAAGACACTTCACCCACGTGGCCGATGTCGATAATTTCCGGCTCCAACATCTCGGGTGATTTGCGTGTGAACGACAGCTTGCGCGCGCGAATTAATTGCCCGTCTTTACCCGTGATACCGATCGCTTGCCCGCCGTTGCGGTTGATCAGGCTGACGATTTGCTTGTTGACCGTTCCGCCCAATACCATCTCCACCACGTCCATGGTCGCGCTGTCGGTAACGCGCATGCCGTTGATGAATTCAGATTTAATATCCAGCTTTTGCAAAAGCTCACCAATTTGCGGCCCACCCCCATGTACCACGATGGGATTCATACCCACCAGCTTCATCAACACGATGTCGCGTGCAAAACTGTTTTGCAAGGCTTCATCAATCATCGCGTTACCACCGAACTTGATGACAATGGTCTTGCCGGTAAAGCGCTGGATATACGGCAGTGCTTCGGTCAGGACGTTGGCGATATTCATCGCTGAATCACGGGTTAAAGACATACATCAAATCCTGTAGCTGTCGGGAAAAAATCTGAAATACCACATTGTGTATCAGAGGATTCCCGGGTTAATGAAATCCCGCTATACGCGAGGCTGGGGATTGTTCAAAAATAATGGGCAACATTATCTTAGGCGATCCCTTAAAAATTAAGGTCCAATTTGGGATTTACTTTGAGCAACTCTCGCTTGAACAAGAGTTTGATTTTTTCCAGCGCTTCGTCCGTTTCCGCTTCAAAACGCAAGGTCAATGCCGCCGAGGTGTTGGAAGCGCGCACCAGTCCCCAGCCTTTGCTGAAGTCAATACGCAAACCATCAATGGTTGTCGGCTTGCCATTTTGAAAATCCCCTTTTTCGATCAATTGCTGGATCAAGGCAAATTTCTCCGCATCCGGTACCGCGATCTTCAATTCCGGCGTGGCGGGCAAAATCGGGAATGCGTTGAAGATGTCATCAATCTTCTGGTCGCGTAAGGTGATAATTTCCAGCAAGCGCGCCATAGCATACATGCCGTCATCAAAACCGTACCAGCGATCTTTGATAAAGATATGACCGGAATATTCCCCGCCGATCAACGCGCCGGTTTCAATCATCTTGGCTTTCATGGGCGAGTGGCCGGTTTTCCACATCATCGGGCGTCCGCCGTAGCTGCTGATGACCTGGTTCAACTGGCGCGAACACTTCACGTCGAAAAGTACATCGGCGCCGGGATTACGCGATAACACATCGCGCGCAAACAACATCAACAAATGGTCCGGCCAGATAATGGTGCCTTTAGGCGTTACTACCACCAGCCGATCGCCGTCGCCATCAAATGCCACACCGAGATCGGCACCGACTTCTTGTACCTTGGCAATCAAATCGTGCAGATTTTTTTCGTGGCCAGGGTCCGGGTCGTGATTGGGGAAGGTACCATCGAGCTCACAATACAGCGGCGTGACATCACAGCCCAGCTCTTCAAACAAGCGCGGTGCCACCACACCGGTAACCGCATTACCGGCGTCAATAACCAGCGACACATTACTGGCCAGCGCCACATCTGAAAAAATGCGATCAATATAATCAGCAACCACGTCGCGATGCTCGACACTGCCCTGACCGCGATGGAATTGTTGCCGCATGATACGCGCACGAATATCCATCACTGCGTCGTCTGCCAGGGTAACGCCGTTGATCACCATCTTGAAGCCGTTGTATTCGGCTGGATTGTGACTGGCAGTTACCATGACACCGCTGTTGGTATCCGGTAGATGAAAGGTGGCGAAATATAATACGGGCGTCGGTACCACGCCGATGTCGATCACGTGACAACCGGTGCGCAGTATGCCTTTTACCAACGCCTGGCTCAGTTCCTCGCTATGGGTGCGGCCGTCGCGCGCCACGATGATACTTGCCTCACCCTGGTCCAACACTTCACTGCCAATCGCCGCACCGATTTTTTCTGCCAGTTGCGGTGTTAAATCCTGACCGACAATCCCGCGGATATCGTAGGAGCGGAAAATATCAGCGGGTACGTCAAGGGTTTCTGCCGCTGCCGCACCAGCCGCTTTTTTGCCGGTGGCTTGATTGAGGCCTAGGATGTCGTCGTCCTCTTCGATGACGGCGATGTCGAGGATGTCCTGGCTTTGGTAAATGGGGTTCGCCAGGATTTCGTCCGTTGCTTTAGCCGTCTCGCTGGCTTTCGCAACGGCTTTTGCTTCTGCTGCGTCAGCTTTTGCCGAGGCTTTCTGTGGCACTTGTGCTTTAACCAATACCTTGCTCGCCAGCCACGCCAGCACCAGACCGGCAATACTGGTGATGGATATCACCAGCAACCACAAGGTTGGCAGCTCCTCCGATAAGGCCACCAACTGTTGCGAGGGTGTAAAGCGAACGCTCCAGTAGGAATTGGGAATCGCCACTTCGTGATGCGGAGAGGCATTACCGTTACCGATTGATGCGACGGTCAGCGGCGTGCTGCCGGCAATCTTTTGTAACAACACGGCCTGGCCGAGGTTGGCATCACCGACCGTGAAGGCACTGATCAAATCCCTGCCATCCAGAGTCACCAGCAAAGTGCCCACTACCGGTTGCTGTGCATCGGTCGGCAACGCAGCAATAAGGTGCAACAACCAGTTGTCGTCAACCACGGCGGCTTCGGGCAAGGTCATCTCCCGCCGTTCGGCGCGGCGAATCAAATCCAGCTCCGCAAACCGGATGGGGGCAGCGCTTTCGCGATCCAGTTGCGCAGTGCCCGCCGGGATTAACCGTACCGCCAGCGGATGTTCAAAGTATTCGCGCAGGCTCTGCTGCCGGGCGGCGATTTGTTCAGGGTTATTATCCGTCAGGCGCGTGACCAGATCCGGGTAAGCAATCGCCTGCTCAAACTGCTGGGTTACCTTCGCCAGGTAACGCAGCACCGCGTCTGCATGTTGCCGGGTCTGCTGCTCGGTCAATTCCGCCTGGCGTTGGCGCTGTACATCTTCCACCATGACACCGTGCAATAAATAGGCAATCAGGGCGTTGACGGCAACCGCAACCGCCAGGGCAATCAGTAGCACTTTCTGGCGCGCGGCAGCCGTGCGCTTGGCCGCTTCCTGGGCGCGCTGCGCAGCGCGTGTCTGGCTATCGACTTTTTTTATCTCGGGTAGTTTATCCGGTTTGTCCACGTGGCTTCCCTTATTAAGGTCGTGACTTATTGTTGTGTCGGTAAACGCTCGGCTAACAAGGCGATCAGGTCGCGCGCCAGTTGTTGCTTGCTGCGTTGGGTAAGTTCCTGCTCGCTATTCGGATCTATCAGGGTAACGGCATTATCGTCGCTGTCAAAACCTATGCCCTCAGTGGCAATGTTATTGGCGACGATGAGATCCAGGTTTTTCTGCTGCAATTTTGTGCGTGCATACGTCAGCAGGTTTTCACTCTCGGCCGCAAAACCGACGGTAAAGGGCTTAGGTTGCAAGGTGGCAACGGCAGCGATGATATCGGGATTTTTTACCAGCTCAATGGTCATCTGGTCGCTGTGGGTTTTCTTGAGTTTGTGTGCGGCGATGGTGACCGGGCGGTAGTCGGCGACCGCCGCCGCACCGATGAAAAGATCACAGCCTGGCGCTTCCTGCAAGCTGGCATCGTACATCTGCTGCGCGTTGGTGACATCGATACGCGTCACCCTGTCCGGCACCGCCAGGTTGGTCGGGCCGCTGATCAGAAAGGTCCGCGCGCCGGCCTCAGCCGCCGCCAGGGCCAGGGCATAACCCATCTTGCCCGAACTGTAATTACTGATGTAACGCACCGGATCAATGGCTTCGCGCGTGGGCCCGGCGGTGATGACGACCTTGCGCCCCGCCAGACTGCCCGGCTGGAACAGGCTCGCGGCGGCAATGGCGATCTGCACCGGCTCCAGCATCCGGCCCGGGCCAACATCGCCACAGGCCTGGCTGCCATCGGCCGGGCCGAAGATATGCACCTTCCGCGCCTGTAAGGTTTGCAGATTCGCCTGGGTGCCGGGATTGCGCCACATCCCCTGATTCATTGCCGGCGCCAAAGCCAGGGTAGCTGCCGACGCCAGGCAGACCGTGGTGAGCAAGTCATCACCCTTGCCCTGAGCAAGGCGCGCCATAAAGTCCGCACTCGCCGGCGCCACCAGAATCAGATCCGCCCAGCGGGCCAGTTGGATATGCCCCATGGCTGCTTCCGCCTCAGGGTCGAGCAGGCTGGTGTGAACCGGATTGCCCGACAGTGCCTGCAAGGTCAGCGGTGTTATAAATTCCTGCGCCGCGGACGTCATGACGACCCGCACCTCTGCACCCAGGTCTTGCAACCGCCGGATCAGGTCTGCACTTTTGTAAGCGGCAATACCGCCAGTAACGCCGAGCAGGATATGTTTGTTGGCAAGTGAACTCATGGGATTCCTGTCGCCAGCCGCCGCCCCACAAGATACTGAAGGAGGGCAATAGCCGCGTTGAACTCCGCGCGGGAGTGATCAATTACTTACGTCAGCAACCAGATTGAATAAGCCTTGGGCCAAAGCGCTTGACGTAAAGCGGCTAAGATACCATTCTTACCGCCGTTTTCGTACAGTGCGCGACAACGGCAGCTGTCTGCCCACCTTCATCTATCAGCGACCCTCATCATATTAACGACAAAAGGAACTGTCATATGTCTATTGCACAATGGCCCGAGGCCGAACGTCCCCGCGAAAAACTGCTCAAGCAAGGCCCCCAATCTCTCTCCGATGCTGAACTCCTCGCCATCTTCCTGCGGGTTGGTTGCGTCGGCAAATCCGCCGTCGACCTCGCCCGCGAGCTGCTACAGCAATACGGCGGCCTGCGACCGCTGCTGGAATCAGATCAGACGGAGTTTTGTCGCGGGCTGGGTCTGGGCTCGGCTAAATATGCGCAACTGCAAGCCGTGCTGGAGATGGGACGGCGGCATTTGTCGGCGAGCATGCAGGAGGGCGATTTGCTCACCAGCCCGGACCTGGTGCGTCGCTATCTCAGCGCCCAGTTGCGCCACCGTCACCAGGAGGTATTTGCTGTGCTCTTCCTCGATAACCAGCACCGCCTGCTGGCCTATGAGGAACTCTTCTTCGGTACCATCGACGGCACCAGTGTCCATCCCCGCGAAGTGGTGCGCAAAGCCATCGCGCGCAACGCGGCGGCATTGATCCTCGCTCATAACCATCCCTCCGGTGTTGCTGAGCCCAGCCAGGCGGATCGGCGCATTACCGAGCGTCTGCAACAAGCCCTGGACCTGATTGATGTACGGGTGCTTGATCATATGGTGGTCGGTGATCGCGAGGTGGTGTCTTTTGCCGAGCGGGGCCTGATGTAAGGCTCTGAGCGCAGGATTTGGCCATTCAACAGGAAATATGGCTAAAAATTCACCCGGACGTTGCTATTGAAGGGCTGTTTTGGTATAAAACGCGGCTCTCTGCGGCCGGGTATGCAAAGCACCTTACTTAAAGGCGTTTGCAAGACGTTTTCAACGTCCCCAGGAGTCATCCATGAAGGGTCGCAAACGGTACGAATAGGCTGCTCCCAACACTGCTCTAGGCTGGTTGTTGGTCTGTTTCAAGGCTCAAACCCAGCGTAGCGCGCTGATTTTTCAAAGAGGCAAGACAATGTCTAAGGTATGTCAAGTGACTGGCAAGCGTCCAATCACTGGAAACAATGTTTCTCACGCTAAGAACCACACCAAGCGTCGTTTTTTACCCAACCTGCACACTCACCGTTTCTGGGTTGAGACCGAAAAGCGTTTCGTATCCCTGCGCGTTTCTGCCAAAGGCATGCGCGTTATCGACAAGCGCGGCATTGATGCAGTATTGGCTGATCTGCGCGCTAACGGCGAAAAATTTTAATCAGGAGCAAGCATCATGCGCGAAAAAATTCGTCTGAACTCCAGTGCAGGTACCGGTCATTTCTACACCACTGACAAAAACAAGCGTACCATGCCTGAAAAAATGGAAATCAAAAAGTACGACCCGGTTGTGCGTAAGCATGTGGTCTACAAAGAAGGCAAGATCAAGTAATTGATCCAGGTCTTCGCGAAGAAACCCGGCCTGTGCCGGGTTTTTTTATGCCTGTTGTTTTACCAGGTCAATACTTGACCAGAATATTCAGATCGTGAGAGGCTTGCCGGCACTTTGTTAAAAGGAGGTTTCAATGCCATCCCCCTGAAATCCGCTCTTATTTTATTGACACTCACATGGCTCAGCGGCTGCGCACCTATTCCTTACGGAGAATCGCAGTTCAACTTGGTAGCCTCCAGCTCATCCAATGAATGGGAGCGTCGCATTTCGCGAGAACCCGGTGAAATTCAGTTTACTACCCAGCTGGAGCAGGGTAGCCATAGTCAAGTGATATTCCCAAACGCAAATAATGAACACGAAATACCCTTTCGCATCGTTTTCTCGGATCTGGATTGTGATACCGGCCATGAAGTCAAACTAGAGTACCGAGCCAATCCCAACGATATCTACAGTAAATATTTCAATACCATAATCCCTTGGCAAACCCCTGTTCAATTACACATTCAATGGGATAAAGAGGGGGTAGTTAGTGTGACACTAAAAGAAGAAACCATTGAATTTTTACCCCACAAAAGATTTTCTAAAGTTAAATTTCGCAGCCTTAGTGGCGAACTACCAATAAACCACTTTAGCTATAGCAGGTTAGACAAGGAACCAACCAATGAATAACAGGCAACTCAATATCGTGAAACACCTGCTCATCCTTACAGCTCTATTTTTTGCCGCCCTTTCCAGGGCCGATTTTGACTTGGGCATGGAATATTATGAACAAGGTAAACTGGAAAAAGCCTATCAAGAGTTCATGGAGGCAGCGAAGTACGGTAGCCATGCCGCGCAGTTCAATATAGGTGCGATGCACTACCGCGGAGAATACGTTAAAAAAGACCCCGTTGAAGCCTATGCATGGTTTGCACTTTCTGCACAGGGACACGAGTTTGAATCACGAGATGTACACTCAAAGATTTTTGAAAAATTCTCCGATGACGAAAAGAAAAACGCAGATACAAGATACAAAAGTCTTTATGAAAGTTATAGCGATAAAGCAATTGAAGAAAAATTAACACCCGTGTACACCGGCGGTACGCCGCTAATTAAGCGTTTCCGGGTTGTGAAAAGTGTGGTTCCGAACTATCCCACATCGTCAGCACGAGCAGGAAAAACCGGATGGGTTGATATGTTCTTCACGATCGATAAGGATGGAACAACCAGAGACCACGTCGTTTATTATTCTTCTGATAAAGCATTTACCAAGGAGACGCTTCGAGTCATACGCCGCTGGCAATTCGAACCCATGAAAATAAACGACAAACCTGTTGCCGTTCATGGTGTCAAGCGCCGGTTTATTTTTCATTTGGGTGAAATGAAATTTGATGACGATAAAATAAGTAAAGTCATGAAGGAGATGAAAGAAAAAGCCATTGCAGGTGATGATGCTGCCAAGTTCAATTATGCTTATTTCCTTGATGCATTGCCTTCATACACAAAAAAATATGATGTTTTCGATAATCCCAATCAATGGTATATGGATGCGGCCCTGAATGGCAGCTCTGCGGCCAGCTTCTTCCTCGGCCAAAATATTCTGTACGGCAATATGTGCTCGGCGGACTCTGATAAGAGCATGGGGTGGTTACTGAAAGCAGCAGCGGAAAATATCACCGATGCACATTACATTCTCGCTGTTGAATCACTAAGCGGGGCTCGCTTCGAGAAAAATGAAGAAAAAGCGCTCTATTGGTTGCAGCGTGCTGCCGTTAACAGTCCCGCAGCCCAATTACGTTATGCCTGGATATTGACCACGCATCCAGCTGCGGAGAAACGTGACGGTGCCTTGGCAAAAACTTACCTCGATATGGTTGATAAGGGCTACCACGACAAACAAACACTGTTTCAGGTTGCCGCCGCCGTTGCGGCTGAAAATAACGATTTTAAGGCGGCGATTGACTGGCAGACGAAAGCACTCAAAGATGCGCGGAGTCTTGAACTGCCGCTGGATTATGTTAATCAGCGCTTGGCTGCTTATAACAACAAACAACCATGGCGCGAGGCGTTATAAATTCTTCAACGCCCTCAACAGGTTGCCATTGATACCATCAAGTGAGACAATTTTTTTTCGCGCGCGGGGACGACCTCGCGCGTTCTGCTTTTTTCGGGGACGACCCTGTAGTGTGTGAGGTTGCCCCATGTCCTGGTTATTACTTCTTTTTGCCGGCCTGTTTGAAATCGCCTGGGCGCTTGGCTTGAAATACAGCGAGGGCTTTACCCGGCTGTGGCCGAGTGTACTCACCGTGTGTGCCTTGATCGCCAGCCTGACGTTACTCGGCCTGTCATTGCGCCAGTTGCCTTTGGGCACGGCCTACGCGGTATGGAGCGGTATTGGTGCGCTGGGTACGGTAACGCTGGGGGTGCTGCTGTTTGGCGAATCCGTGTCGCCGCTGCGGTTGATATCGGTGGGATTGATATTGATAGGTATTGCCGGGTTAAAGCTGGCGTAATCCGGCAGGATCTTGCTCCGTCGACCTTCATGTAGGGGCGATACAATGTCGCCCGGTAGAATTCTGGCCGATTTTAACTTCGTGCCATACACTTAATTGCATTACGTTGACGATAATGACTGAGCCAACCCTGTTTCCTGCATAAGGCACCTTAGATATTCCATGGACAGCGCCAGCCTTCTCGCCCTGACCCACAATGCTGCACTCCTGTTGGCGATGATCTTTATCTATGATCTCGCCACTGACCGCAAACGCACCGAGCGGCTGCTGTGGTGGAAGATCATGATCGGTATCGGACTGGGTATTACCGCTACCGTTATCATGCTGACACCCTGGGAATTTGCACCGGGCATAGTGTTCGATACACGTTCAGTACTGCTCGGCATTGCCGGTTTGTTCTTTGGCCCATTGCCGACCCTGATTGCCATGCTCATGGCAGCGGCCTTGCGCCTGTATCAGGGAGGTGCCGCCGCGTTTACCGGCGTGCTGGTGATAATGGCTTCCGGCTTTATCGGTATCGCCTGGCGACACTTTCGCTTTCGGGAGTTGGTGCGCATCTCCACAGGTGAACTTTATCTTTTCGGCCTGGTGATCCACCTGGTGATGCTGGTGCTGATGTTCACCTTGCCGCTCACCACCGCGCTTGAAGTGCTGGCCGATGTTGGTTTGCCGGTGCTGATCGTCTATCCCCTGGCCACGACCTTGTTAGGTACGCTCTTTGCGGGCCGACTCGAACGTAAACAAGTGATTGAGGCACTGGCAGAAAATGAATTCCTGTTTCGCTCGCAGTTTGATTTCGGCAACATCGGTATTGCCATCACCTCTGTTGATAAACGCTGGCTGCGGGTCAACCCGCGTTTATGCGAAATGATCGGCTACAGCGAAGCCGAACTCAGTAAGCTCACCTGGGCCGATATCACGCACCCCGATGATCTCGACAAAGATGTCGAACAATTTCAACGCGTGTTGACCGGTGACATCGAGAGCTACGATCTGGATAAACGTTTCGTCTGCAAAGACGGCCGTGTGCTCTACGTCCATTTGACTGTGTCCTGCTACCGCAACCACGGGCAAGTGCAGTTTTTTATTGCCGGCCTGCTGGATACTACCCAACAGAAACTTGCTGAACTGGCATTGCGGGCCAGCGAGGAGCAATTAACCCTGGTGTTGGCCGGTGGCGAACTGGGTTTTTGGGATTGGGATATTGTCAACAACAAGGTCGAGCGGAATGCGCGCTGGGCCGAGATGCTCGGGTACACCCACGAGGAAATTCAACACACAGTAAAACAATGGATTGATTTTATTCATCCGGATGATCGCTCACTCGCCTGGGAATCCATCACTCGTCATCTGGCAGGCGAGACACCGCAGCACAAAGTCGAATACCGCATGCAAACCAAACTGGGGGATTATCGCTGGATTCAGGACTGCGCCAAGGTGGTCAGTTACAGCAGCGACGGTAAACCTTTGCGCATGTGCGGCACGCATACGGATATCACCGAACGCAAGCAAGCCGAAGAATCCATGCAATTGGCATCCATGGTGTATGACAATAGCAGCGAAGCCATGATGGTAATGGATGCCTGTACGGGCAATGTCATCAACATCAATCCCGCTTTTACCGAACTGACCCAATATACATCGGAAGAAATTATCGGCCAGTATGCGGGCATACTCAGTACCGACTCCGAGCGCTCTACGCTTTACACCAACCTGCGCGAAAGCATGAAAACCAATGGCCGTTGGCGTGGAGAAACCTGGTGCCGCCGTAAAAATGGTGAAGACTTTGCCATTTGGCTGACCATGAATACCATCTTGAACAGCGAAGGCAAAGCATACCGCCGTGTTGCGCTCTTTTCCGATATCACCGACAAAAAACAGTCGGAAGAAATTATCTGGAATCAGGCCAACTTTGATCAACTCACACAATTGCCCAATCGCCGCATGTTCCTGGATCATCTGGAACAGGAAATAAAAAAATCGGTTCGCACGCATCAACCCATTGCGCTGTTATTTCTGGACCTGGATTTATTCAAGGAAGTTAACGACACCCTCGGTCACGACATGGGTGATAAATTATTGCAGGAAACTGCTGAGCGCTTACGTCATTGCGTACGCGATACCGATACAGTAGCGCGTTTGGGTGGCGACGAATTTACCGTGATCCTCAGCGATCTGGAAAACACCGAAAATGTTGAGCGTATTGCGGAAGCGATCTTGCGCAAATTAACCGAGCCGTTTCAATTGGGCGCCGATACTGCCTATATCTCCACCAGTATCGGCATCACCTTATATCCAAACGATGCGCGGGATATTGATACCCTGCTGAAAAATGCAGACCAGGCCATGTATGCAGCCAAAAGCCAGGGGCGCAACCGTTTTAATTATTTCACCGCGTCCATGCAGGAAGCCGCGCGTAATCGAATGCGTCTGATCAACGACATGCGCAACGCCCTCAATGACGCACAATTTATGTTGTACTACCAACCGATTGTGGATTTACACCATAACACCATCACCAAAGCGGAAGCCTTGATTCGTTGGCAGCATCCTGCGCGCGGGCTGGTGCCACCGGATGAATTTATTCCGCTGGCAGAGGACACCGGGATGATTATTGATATCGGTGATTGGGTGTTCCGCGAAGCCATGTCGCAAGTGGCCCGCTGGCGTGATTGGCACAACATCGACGTGCAAGTCAGTGTGAACAAATCGCCAATACAGTTTCGCGATGAAAACAATAACCTGTCGCACTGGTTTCAGCATATTCAGCAACTGGGCTTATCCGGTAATGCTGTCAATATTGAAATCACCGAAGGTTTGTTGCTCGACGCTAATCACGCCGTGCATGAAAAACTGCTCGCTTTTCGCGATGCGGGTATTCAGGTGTCGCTGGATGATTTCGGCACCGGTTATTCTTCGTTGGCTTATCTAAAAAAATTCGATATCGATTATCTGAAGATCGATCAGTCATTTGTGCGTAACCTGCACACCGACACAGAAGAATTTGCACTGTGTGAAGCCATCATCGTCATGGCCCATAAGCTGGGCATCAAAGTCATTGCTGAAGGCGTGGAAACCCAACAGCAATGTGATTTGCTGGCGGCGGCAGGGTGCGATTACGCCCAGGGTTATTTATTCTCCAAACCCGTGCCTGCCGATGACTTTGCCCGCTTGTTCCTGGTCCAATAAGCCATTGATCGAAATTTTCGTCCAAAAGCCCTCGCTGCCCCTGCTCGTTAGCCGATGACCTGCGGCGTATGATGTGGGTGTATTTCGAGGACTCTACATGACTGAAAAACCCCTTTCCCCCTGGCTGATTCTCCTGCTGGCTGCGATGATCGCCACTACACCCCTGGCGGTGGATATGTATCTTCCCGCCATGCCTGCCATGGCCCAGGACATGAGTACCCACATCGGCTCTGTCCAGCAATCACTCAGTATTTTTCTCGCCGCTTACGGCGCCAGTATGTTGTTATTCGGCCCTTTGGCAGACGCTCTGGGCCGGCGCCCATTGGCACTGTTCGGCCTGAGTGGATTCGCACTGGCGAGCCTGGCGCTGAGCCAGGTGGACAGCATCGAATGGTTCCTGACGTGGCGCACCGTGCAAGCACTCAGCGGCGCCGCGTCTTCGGTCGTGGTGCCCGGTATTATTCGCTACCTTTACCGCGAACACACCGCCAAGGGCATGTCGTATATGTCGATGATCATGATGCTCGCGCCCTTGCTGGCACCGGCCATGGGCAGTGCGATCATGTGGCTGAGCAGCTGGCATTTTATTTTTATTGCACAAGCCATTTACGCAGGGCTGATTATTGTTTTTGCCTGGCGTTTTCTGCCAGAGATAAAAGCCAAAGACAGTTCGCGTCGCGTAAATTTTTTACAAGGCTATCGCACTGTCTTTGCCCATCATTCCGCGCGTCCGTTAATTATCACCATCATGTTTTCGTCGTTTGCGTTCTTTTGTTTTCTGACCGCGATGCCGTTTATCTACATCAAGTATTTCGGCGTAAGCGAACAACATTTCGGTATCCTGTTCGGTATGAATGTCATGATGTTGATGCTGGCGAATTTTATCAACAGTCGTGTGGTCAGCCGGTTAGGTTCACCGCGCATGTTGCGTATCGGCCTCGGCATTGCGCTTATCAGTGCCAGCTTGCTGTGCCTCTTTAATTATCTCAACATGAGTTTGTGGTACACCGTGCTTACGGTGGGGCCATTGATGGCGAGCCTGGGATTAATTTCTACCAATACGGATGCCATGATCATCATGAAATTTCCCGATCACTCGGGCACCGCAACGGCAGTAACTGGCACCCTGCGCTTTGGCAGCGGCGCACTGGCCGGCCCTTTGCTCGCCTGGTTGTATACCGGCACCGCGCTGCCCTTTTCGCTGTTGATGCTTGGGGGCGTTCTGGGTGTCCTGTGTTGCCAGATCTGGATTTTCGTGCGACGCGCGCAAGCCGCAGAATAAATGGCCGTTAATCACAGTGCGGCAGGTTGCCCTGAAGTTCAGTTGATTTTTGTGTATCATCCAGCTCCTCATTTTCCCTTAACAGGACATTGAACGCCGAGGTTGCGATGAAGAACGAATTGGTCAATTGGCTGGAAAGCCTGGAGCTGCAACACGCCGAGCTGGTGTATTTTTTTATGGTTATCGGCATCATCGCCGTTACATCGCTGGTTATCCATTTTATCCTTCACCGCGTGGTGATTCGCCTGATCAGCCACCGCGCGTCGCAATCGCAACGCTTATGGCAGCGCGCGTTATTCCAGAACAAATTATTCAGTCGTCTTGCGCTGACCTTACAGGGTTTTATTATTTATACCCAGGCGCGCATCTGGCTCAACAGCGATTCCGATGCGCTGGCGGTGATTGAAGTTGTCACGCACTTGTGGGTGCTGCTTTACGCTTTGCTGTCACTCTTTGCGCTGCTGGATACGCTGGAAGATGTGGTTATCTCCACACCTTACGGACGCCGCTTTCCGCTACGCGGCATCTTTCAAAGTATTAAATTGATCAGTGCGCTGGTCACCATCATCTTTGCCATCTCACTGTTAATCGGTAAATCGCCGGTCATCTTATTCAGCAGCCTCGGTGCCATGACGGCTGTATTGCTGTTGGTATTTAAAGATCCGATCATGGGACTGGTGGCGGGCATTCAGTTGTCGGCCAACGATATGCTGGCGGTTGGTGACTGGCTGGAGATGCCCAAGTACGGCGCGGACGGTGATGTGATTGATATCAGCCTGACCACGGTAAAAGTGCGCAACTGGGATAAAACCATCACCACCATTCCCGCGTATGCGTTGATCTCCGATTCGTTTAAAAACTGGCGCGGCATGACCGAGTCCGGTGGCCGGCGCATCAAACGTGCCGTTAACATTGATGCAACCAGCGTAACATTTCTGGATGAAGACGCACTCAAGCGTTTACGCCGCGCGCAGTTGCTGACGGATTATATTGAAAATAAGGTGCGCGAAATCGCGGAATACAATAAAGAACATAATATTGATCCTGAGTCGCCGGTAAATGGTCGCAAGCTGACGAACCTGGGGACTTTTCGTGCTTACCTTACTGCTTATCTGCGTGCACACAAAAAGATACACCAGGAAAATATGACCTTGATGGTGCGTCAGCTGGAGCCGGGTGCCAACGGTATTCCGATGGAAATCTATGCGTTTGCTAACGATATTAACTGGGTCGCTTACGAAGGTATCCAGGCCGACATCTTTGACCATGTATTTGCGGTGATTCCGGAATTTGGTTTACGCATTCACCAGACACCTACCGGTTATGATTTACAACAAATCGGGGCGCGGATGGCCAGCACGCCCGAAACAACGCAGCAAGACGTTATTGCTGCAAACAAATAACCACCGCCGCGTGGTAGGACTTCCAATACACCGGAATCACGTAGGAACGCAGCTGTGCCGGTAGATGAATATGATTGGGCGCACCTTCAATCATCACCGGCACCGAGATCATAAATTCCTGGCCGAAGGTGCTGCGCGCGTTACCGGAAATAATATTGGCCACTTCGCCCACCAGATCAAAGATATGCTCATTGGTGGTTTCCATCTCGCCGATACTGAGCAACAGGTGCTTGAGCAAAATGCGCGGCGCCGTGAAATAAACACAACCGCGATAGGGGCCGGAAATACCGATAATACCGGTCACGTCATAAGCCGCGGGGTTTTCATTTTCCACCAGATAAGGCGTACCGACTTTCACATCCCGGTCATTGGTGTGCTGAAAAAAACGCACCACGCCATCAATAAACACTTGCAGGGTTTGTTCTGACATTTAATCCTCGGTCAACTCGGTCAGTGCGTCCAGTAATTGTTGATCGCTAAAGGGTTTACATAAAAATCCGCGCGCACCTTTCTTTAACGCTTCAATACCTGTGGCTTTATCGGATAACGCTGATATCACCAGGATGCGCAAGCTTGGGTCCAGCGCAATCAGTTGCTGGATGCACGCGATGCCGTCCATCTCCGGCATGGTCAGGTCCATGGTGACCACCTGCGGCCGGGTTTTCTTGAACAATGCTACGGCTTCTGCACCATTGCCGGCGGAGGCCACAACATGAAATTGATCCGTGTAGTTACAACGTTCTATCTTGCGGCGGATAATGTTGGAATCATCCACAATCATCAGTGACAACATCGTGTAATCCTGTTACGTCAAACGGGTTTATCAGGCAGCAATATCTTTTTGTGCGGCGATTAGCGGCAGCGTAATCACAAACCGGCAATGGTGGCCGCGCCGGCTGGATACAGTGAGTTTGCCGCGCAGGGCCAACACCTGGTTCATCACCGCTTCCATACCCACGCCGCGGCCGGCGTCTTTGGTGATGGTTTTCGCCGTACTGAAACCTTCGTTGAAGATCAGGCTGAGCAATTTTTTATTGTCCCAGGACTCAATCTCATCAAGACGCCATTTACCCGAGGCGATGGCTTTCTCACGAATCGCGGCATAATCCAATCCCTGACCGTCATCCATAACGGTCAATTCCATGTCGGTCTCCGAGATTTTTGCCAGGCGTAAATCAATGCGACCTTGCGAAGGCTTCTGCCCCAGTTCCCGTTCGCGCGGCGTTTCAATACCGTGCACCACAGCATTGCGCAGCAGCTGAATACAGATTTCTTTTAATTGCTGCTGGTGTTCACGGTTCAGGTTCAGGTCGTGCAAACCGCTGGTCACCAACTTGACATCTTTGCCGTTACGCTGCGCGATGCTTTGCACAAAAGTATCCAGATGATCCCATCCATCGGTCTGGCGACTGCCGGTGACATGGCGCGGATCAGCCGCCGCCGTCGGGTTACTGCTGGCCAGCGCAAACTGGCTCAATTTTTTGATCAGTGTTTCCACCTGTTGGGTGTAACTGATCAGGTTTTCCAGTTGCACCGCCAACCCCAGGTAATCATTACCCGTCAGGTCCGGTTTGTTGCGCAAGAGTTCCAGCTCATCTTCAATAGCGTGGGCTGCGTTTTCAAAGTATTCCAGCTTGAGCGCGGCCGCATCGCCTTTGAAATTGTGAATTTCGCGGAAAATACCGCTGGCTTTTTCGCGCACCGACGCGGCATTTTTGGCCGGCAAACTCAGGATGTGATTGACCCTGTTGTAGCACTTGTACGCACTGGCAATAAACTCATGCAGCAGCGTCGGGTGCGTATGGAGCAAACCGGTCAGCATCTCCAGTTGTTGTTCGTTGTGCTTGCGGCTTTCGCTCAGGGCTTTTTCGAGTTTCACCTGCTCGGTGATGTCGAGGATCGTGACCAGCACATGGGATATCTCACCGTCCTGATAAGCGCGCGCGAAATCAAATTTCACATACTTGGTAAGAAAGCCACCGCTGGGTTGCGCGATATTGACTTCCACCAGATTGAGCGGATTGAGATCGCCAATCAGCTTTTCCTTGATCTTGGGATCGAATAATAATTCGATAAAACCCCGTGCCGTCTCCGCATCTTTTTCGCTAATGATATTCTCCAGCAAAGACTGAAACGATTTTCCGGCGAATTCCTGCTGACCCAGCACTTCGGTTAACTTGGCCGAGTGTTGTTCACCGATACGCAGGTTTTTGTCGATCAGGAATAATCCTTCGTTTACCGTGGCAAGAATTTCTGTGGTTTCCTTACGCGCCCGTTCAATGATGACATCGCTCTCGCGCAACTGTCGCACGAAGTGGAACATGATGATAAAGAAGTTAACAATCGCAAGGCTGATACCGATGGTCTGAATCCAGCGCAGGCGCGTGGCCTTGGACGCGGCCAGGTGTTCCAGAGCAATGGTGAGATCGTTCATATGACCCAGCAGTGCAATGTTATTGGCCCGCGCCATTGCAACAGCTGCTGGCAGCGACTCCGCCAGGGAATTATTTTGTTGTACGTCCTGAATCAGGGTTTGCACCGCGCTGCGATACGGCGCCCAGAGGGTGGCCGCTTCGCGTAGCGCCGTCATGCCTTTGGGATCGCTGACGGCATCCAGGGTCACCGCTTCCTGCGCGGCTCCGCGCGCATTGCCACCGCGAATAAAGGCGTTGAGGGTCTCGTCAAAGAGGGATTGACTCAGCAGCAATTCATCGAAGGCTTTTTGAAATGCAACCGGATCCTCGCGTGAGCTGTCGAGTACGAATAAGGTTTTCGCCATACGTTGCGACAACATCCGCTGGCGACCGGCGAGGTTTACCCCCACCGCATCATCGGCAATCTCAAACGAGATATAAAAGTTTAATAACAAAACCGAAGCATCGAGCAATAAAAAGAGGGCAACTGAAATAAGGATGCCGCGATATTTTCCGTAATCAAATGTGAACATGGCTTGCGCTCATCAGGGCTGACGGCAAGGCCATTGCGAAACTTATGCCAATGCACATTTGCGCAAAAAAGCTGCACGCTTGTGCATTTGCACGACAGATCGCTTTATAAGAGCCGATTTTTTTGAAGCAGTTCGCGTGAACAGGCAGACATCTTGGTGCACCGGCAATCATCAGCGCACGCATTTGGTTCCCACCGAATTGGAAACCACCGCAAAGACCTATGTTTCTACTCTTCCTGCTGTTGCAAGGTCCAGAGCTGCGCATAACGGCCTTGCCGCTGCAACAATTCACTGTGAGTTCCTTCTTCCACCACCTGACCTTTGTCCAGGACCACGATCTTGTCTGCATCAACCACTGTCGATAAACGATGGGCAATGACAATGCTGGTATGGCCGGTGGCGACTTCGCGCATGGCCTCAAGGATGGCCGTTTCGGCGTTGGAATCCAGCGCCGAGGTGGCTTCATCGAAGAGTAAAATCGGCGCACCTTTTAATAACACCCGCGCGATGGCGATACGTTGTTTTTCGCCACCGCTGACCTTCAGCCCGCGTTCGCCGACGATTGTCTTATCGCCCTGGGGCAGGCTATCGATAAAAGGTTTCAGGTGCGCCATGCGAATGGCGCGTTCAATCTGCGCATCGTCCGCCACCGGATTGCCGTAGGCGATGTTCTCCCGGATGCTCGTGTTAAACAGCACGGTATCCTGGGGCACCACGGCAATCGCGCGGCGCAAACTGTCGAGGGTCACCGCGCGAATGTCCTGACCGTCGATGGTGATACTGCCGCTATCAATATCATAGAAACGATACAACAAACGCGCGATGGTACTTTTGCCCGCACCGGACGCGCCCACAATCGCGACACGTGTTCCGGCGGGAATATGCAAATGAAAATCGCGCAGGATCGGGCGATCGCGATGATAGGAAAAATTAACCCCGGACCAGTGAATATCGCCCTGAGTGATACGCAGGGGTTGTGCAGTGGGCGCATCGACAATCCGGGCCTCGCGTTTCAGCAAACCGAGCATATTTTCCAGATCCGTTAACGCGCGGCGAATTTCCCGGTACACAAAACCCAGGAAGTTGAGCGGAATAAATAGTTGGATCATGTAGGCATTGACCATCGCCAGATCGCCCAGTGTCATTTGCTGATCCAGGACATTGACAGCCGCCATCCACATCATCGCTGTAATCGCCAGCGCAATGATCAATGCCTGCCCGGAATTCAGGGCCAACAAAGACAAACGATTTTTTAGTTTGGCCGATTCCCACTTCGCCAGAAAATCATCGTAAGTGCGTGCTTCAAATGCTTCGTTGTTAAAATATTTAACCGTTTCATAATTCAACAAGCTGTCAATCGCACGGGTATTGGTGGATGAATCTGCCTGGTTAGCTTCGCGCACAAAACGGTTGCGCCATTCGGTGGTCAGCACGGTAAAGAAAATATAGATCACCACCGCGACCAGGGTAATCACCGCATACCACACGGAAAATGCCAGCGCAAAGATGACCGCAACCATTAGAATTTCAAACAAGGTCGGTACGATGTTGAACATCAAAAAGCGCATTAAAAAACTGATGCCGTTGGTGCCGCGCTCAATATCGCGGCTGATGCCGCCAGTCGCACGGTCGAGGTGGAACGCAAGCTCCAATTGGTGCAGGTGTTTGAACACCCGCAAGCCAATGCGGCGCATCGCGTGTTCGGTGACGCGGCTGAAGAGTGCATCGCGCAGCTCGCCAAAGAAGACGCTGCCAAACCGCAAGGCACCGTAAAACAGAATAAAGGCGAGGGGTAACACCAGTTCCGGTTGCAGGCTGCGGTCGACGCCGTCGATGATGTGTTTGAGTGCCCAGGGCATCAACAAGGTCGCGCCCTTGGCGGCAATTAATGCGAGCACCGCGAGCAACACGCGGCCTTTAAAATCCCACAAATAGGGCCAGAGATAACCGAGGGTTTGTTTCAGGGAGGCGCGGGTGAGGGGAATATTTTCCGCCGCCGGTGAAGGATCGCTGTGCATGCCACGCATAGGGGAATCGCCGGAATCGTTGAGGTCAATGCGGCAGGACACCGCGCAGAAGCGCTTAGGTGGGGGCGGGTAGACTGATTACAACCCGCAGGCCGCCCAGCGGGCTATCGGCCAGGGTCAGTTCGCCCGCCAGGTGATCCACAATATCGCGCACGATACCCAGGCCCAAACCGTGACCGCTCACCTGTTCATCCAGCCGGGTGCCGCGGCTCAATACCTCGGCGCGTTGTTCACCGGCAATACCGGGTCCGTCGTCATCCACCGTGAGCGTAATGTTGCTGGCGGTTTTTTCGATGTGTAACGCCACGCGAGCTGTAGCCCATTTGCAGGCGTTATCCAGCAGATTACCGAGCAGTTCCAGTAGATCTTCGCGGTCCCAGGGCAAGCGCAGATCATCGGGAACCGTCTGCCAGTGCAACTGCAAGTCGCGCCCGTGGATTTGTTGCAGCGTGGCAAACAACAGCGGCAGTTCCTCTGCACAATGAAAGTGCGCGCCGGGCAGGACATCCCCGGCCAGACGCGCGCGACTTAATTCGCGCGTCAGTCGCTGCCGAATATTATTCAATTGCGTGCGCATGCTATCGACAATATCCGGATGCGCTTGCAACTCTGTGCGCGCATTGATGCTGAACAACACGGCCAGCGGCGTTTTCAGTGCGTGACCCACATTACCCAGCGCATTGCGCGAACGTTTGAGCGTGTCTTCCGTGTGCTGCAACAAGCGATTGATCTGTTGCACCAGGGGCGCAAGTTCTTCCGGCACCTGGTTATCCAGCTCGGTGCGCTGGCCCTGTTGTAATTGTTTGACCTGTCGGCGCACCACATCCAGGGGCTGCAAGGCACGCCGCACGATCAGGCGTTGCAATAACAGAATGATGACCAGTGCAATAACGCCAGCGCCCAAACCGATCCAGCGCAGTTGCTGAAAACTTTGCAACACCGGGGTGTAGTCCCGCGCAACAATGATGGCGAGGTCCTGGCCGAAGCGGCGATAGTTTGCGCGATACACCAATAATTTTTGCGTTTGCGGTCCGTCCGCCAGATCCGCTTGTAAACCGGCCTGGTCGGGCAAGGGCAGCACATGATCCCAGGCGGAGCGCGAACGTAAATCTGCGTTGGCAAGATCATCTAATGGTAAAAATTCAATACGAAAATAGCGACCGGAAAAAGGCCGTTGATAAACGGGCGAGAGGCGGGCTTGATTGAGCGTTATGCCATCGCCCGTGCGCATCAGTGCAGCGAGCAGATTGTCGGCATCCAGCTGTAATTCACTGCCCAGGTTACGCCGCAATCCCGCATCAAATAACCATAGGCTGGTTTGCGCCAACAGCAGTCCCACCAGTATCAAGACACTGGCCAGGCCAATACTGAGACGTTGTTGAATGGATTTCATAAAGCCAGGCCGGTGGCATTCCCCGCTTGCAAACCGTTAAATAAATAACCCTGGTTGCGGCGCGTTTCGATAACGGCTTTACCTAACTTGCGGCGCAGGTGATTCACATGCACTTCAATGACATTGGAGTCCCGCTCGGTTTCACCGTCGTACAAGTGCTCTAGCAATTGCAACTTGGACACAATTTGTTGCGGGTGCAACATTAAATAACGCAGCAAACTGAATTCGGCGGCAGTAAGGGTGATTTCCTTGCCGTTATGAAGCACCGATTGTTTGCTTTCATCCAGTTGCACACCACCCGCTTCCAGACGCGTTTGATTCGCCAGACCGTGGGCCCGGCGCAACAGCGACTGGATGCGCAATTGCAATTCTTCCGGATGAAAGGGTTTGGTGAGGTAATCATCGGCGCCGGCTTTCAAACCTTCGATACGCTCGGCCCAATGATCGCGCGCGGTCAAGATCAACACCGGTGTGGCCAAACCGCCGGCGCGCCATTCGCGCAAGACCTCCAGCCCCGGTTTACCGGGCAAGCCCAGATCCAGCACAATCAAATCGTAAGGTTCGCTGGCGCCTTGATACAACGCATCGCGGCCATCCGCCAGCCAATCCACCGCATAACCGGCGCGCCCGAGGTCCGCCAGTAATTCATCGGCCAAAGACACTTGATCCTCCACGATCAGCAAGCGCATTTAATCATCTTCCTCGTCTTTTAAGATGCGTCCATCGCGCGCGTCGATTTCAATATCGCGCACCGCACCACTGCGGGTAATTAATTCCACTTCGTAAACGTAGCGGCCGTCATCCTCCTCCAGTTCCGCCTCCAGTAAACGGGCACCGGGGTGGAGGGAGAGGGCGATGTCGAGCAGTTTTTCCAGCGCGAGAATCTCGCCCGCCTGCCGCAAACGCAATGCTTCCTTCGGCCCGATATCATCCGCTGCCGCCGTGAAGGCAACAGCGGTGATCAGCACAAATAACACGGCACGACGGACGGCTTTCATAGTATTGCATTAATCGTCTTGATGGTTTTTCAGGATCTCGCCCGTGGCGGCATCCAGCTCCAGATCCCACTCTACACCCTGGGCATCGCGCACTTCCAGCTCGTAGATATAACGGCCCTGTTTCTCTTCCAGTTCGCTGTCTTCGATGGTGGCACCGGGATGCTGCGCCAGCACGGCTTCGTTAAGTTTTTCAAAGGATTGAATGGTACCTGCACTGTGCAGTTTGACCACTTCATCCGGTGCGATATCCCGCGCTTGTGCGATACCGGCGGTCGTCGCTAAAAGGGTTGCGCTGAGTATTGCTGTTAACTTTGTCATACGATATCTCCTGATTGAATAAGTGTTGACGAGAATCAGGATATCGGGGGGAGCTTAATTCAAACTTAATTTTGGGTTGGGTTTAAAGATGGTTACTACAGTTACCAATTTATGAGGTTTTGGTAACTGTAGCGACCAGAGTGGGAAAATAGACGCTTTTTATAATCTCATTGTTCGATTTTGAAATAATACATCCTAAGGATAAATTTTATCAGTAGGGAATCTGCAACAAAATCAAAACCGAAAACTCTCTTCTCGTCAAACTGAAGTGTCAGATCTATAGCTCACCAACCATTGAATGAATTCGTTCTAGCAATGCATCGAAACTCGGTTGCTCTTGGTAATACAACGCAGACGTAGCCAGATAGCTTTCCTGGTACAACTTTCTCGTGGTTACGTCGGACAAAATGAAAGCTTCATTCTCTGCTATAGATATTTGATAATCTTCTTTGGGGAAGCGGGTAAACTTATGGGCATGGTATGCATCCGTACCAATAAATGATTGAACACTTTCATCTTCAAGCAAACAATATACATCGTAATAATGCCGCATAAAGTTTTTGGGCATTCCACCTCGCTCTTGCTGATTCCTATATTTGGTCGCTATCGTTTGTAGCTTTTCTACAAAGGTGTAACCTGGTTCATAGCAGGGGATCGCTTTGGCCAAATTATCTATGACGGGTACATTATGTTGTTTGGCAAAATCCAGCGCCCATGAACTGATATCGACTTTCCTATTAGGCGTGACGGTATCAAACCCTACCTCCAATAACACACCATCTTTAATACCAACAGAAATCGGATTGGCGCTGGAGTATTTCAAGCGAATACCCGCACTACGGAATTTTTCATCATCAAAGGTGTGATCTCTTACAACTTCATCAATACCGTTAATAACAATGTTCTGGGCAAGCTGATCATAAAAGGCTTTTCGACTTTCGCAGTGCTGATCTTTATTTTGATTTTTTCCGGTAGCCACCGTAATTCCAGCAGGTGGTTCAATACGAATATCAATATCTTCAGAGAAGCGATGAATAATCCTGAAACCTTTCGACAGGCTCGTTCCGCCTTTTAATTCAAATGAATAACCCTGCTGAGTCAAGCCATAAAGGCAATGCATAATCCAGTAGTCTTTTTCTACCAGATCTGGAGCAATGCCTTTTTCTTCAGCAACCGTGCGAATGAGATCTTTGTAATCTTCATGGTGATGCAAATAATCAAGCGGCATGTGTCACTGTCTTATTATCAATTGATGCAAATAATTTTCTGGCTCGAACACCGCCATAAAGTTGGGCTTCTTTCTTTAAAGAAGATGTGTCCATGTTGGCAGCTACATGGCTAACACGTTCCAACACAACATCCTGGTCTTCTGCCAATTTGTTTACGTTGTTTACCAAGTCGACCAATAGGAATTCTTTTGAAACTTCTTTGGGGAAGTAAGGCTTCATCTGAAAGTTGAAGGTGCGATTACCCAGCCTGAACTTGCCGTGGCGTTTTCGGTTGTAGACGACCTGCTCGTTGTAGAGCTGGGTTGTACCAACCCCTAACGCATTGTAGGCGTTCGAGGAAAATAATAAGAAGTCATCCGTTTTTAAGAAGGCTTCGACCAGCTTGTAATCCTCTGGTGCAGCTTTGCCAAAAGACGTTTTCTTGAGGTAGGCATAAACACCTTGGGAGACCTTCTGTAAGGTTCCCTCTTTTACCAACTGCTTCAAGTGGCGATCAACAGCATTACTCCACTGTGCCAAATCGGCCCTGCGGTATACCTGGCCTGGCTTTAAGTGCCGTTTTAACTCTTTCAATGCGGACATGTTCAAACCTGGGTAATTATCTTTACTGTACACAAAATACACAACGCATCCCGGAATGCCAAGTTTTTTATTAAAAATTCATGCATTACTTGTATGAAATCCGGATGAATATAACCTTTAAAACACATTCCCTCGGGCGCTTTGGACTCACATCAAAGCTTGCCAAATTTTAAAATCGGGTGAGCTTTAGACCCAGCCCCTCGCACTTCACCCCCATTTTCGGTATAAAAGCGAATTATTCTGCCAGCTGGACAGGCCTTTGAAGCCGCCTCCGGCTTCGACACAAGGACTCCTGTATGAAGCGCTTCCTGATCCTCGCCATCCTGATTGCTGCCGGCGTTTTCTTTGGCGGCAAGTTCTATTACGAATCCCAGATGAAAAAGAGCCTCGACCAACTGGTCCAGGCCGCACAGGTGGTGGGAGATTTCAGTTATCGCGATGTCAATGTGACCCACACCGGCGAAGCGCAGATAAATCACTTGCGTTTCCAGCCTCATGGGGCGAACGATGCGGTGCTGGTCAATCAGGTCAAGTTGCGCACCGGCAACGCACTGGGTTTGTTTTACCTGTCAGAAGACACAAAAAAGCAGCAGTTTCCCCAGCACCTGGGTGTGTCGGTCAGTGGGCTGCGGGTTCTAACTGGCGGCAGCGTGTATGGCAGTAGCCAGACCTTCAGTACGGCGCAGGGATTCGATGCGATGGGCTGTGGTAAGCGTCAAAAATTCAGCGGCCACGATCTGATGGATATGGGTTATGAAGAGCTGGTGATGAATATTGATCTGGATTACGAAATCATCGGCGACGGGCAAAAACTGCGCCTGTATGTCCGCAACCTTACCGAAGGGGTGGCACGCCTGGAGATCACCGCTGACATTCAACTCGGTGCCAGCTCCCGCTCTGCACACGTCATGGCTGCGACCTTTCCGCGCGCGGCGTTAAACAGCCTGGATGTTAAGTATGAAGATCTGGGTTACGCCGCGAACGTCATTAAATTCTGTGCGGCGGAAATGGGCATGACGCCTGCCGAGTACCGTACACATCATCTGGCAGCCTGGCAGGATTACTGGAACCGCCAGGGTATTGCTGTCGGCCCTAAAGTCGCTACGGCATACGAGAGTTTTATCCAGATGCCTGATCGTTTCAGTTTGTATTTATATCCCGCTACGAGCCTGTCCCTGCGTGATTTGTTTGAGACGCCGGCGAATATTTTAATTTACCGTTTGCAGGGCAACCTGGAAGTGAATGACGCACCGGTGGTCACGCTGGATCTGGTGGGTTTGACCGAAGAAGAGCAAGCGCAGATCGTGGCGCAGAAGGAAGCCGAGCAACAAGCGGTTGCGGCGGAGCCGGGTATCGATCCGAATTTATTATCTTTGGATAATCTGCAAGACCATCTGCGTAAAAGTGTGCGCGTGCGCCTGCACAACGGGAAAATCTATCGCGGTCAAATTCGTACGGTGGAAAATGGGCGCATTCAATTTCAACGCTTTGAACAGGGTGGGCATCTGGTGATGCCGATTCAACTGGATGATATCAAGGAGGTAAGGCTCACGGACTAACAGCACGATCAGGACCAAAAAAAATTCATCATCACAATAAAGACACAAGGACTCTATCCATGTTCACATCTACCTGGGTAAGCGGACGATACGTCCGCGCGTTGTTCATTATCGGCAGTTTACTACTCACCACGGCTGCACCCTCGGCCCAGACTACAACCGAAACACCGCTGCCACTGGAAGCTTTTTATCGCGATGAAGCGATAGATAATGTGAAGTTGTCACCAGACGGCACACACCTGATTGCGTTGCGCAATATCGGTGACGATACGGTGCTGATGACCCTGAACCTGAGCAGCGGTGAAATTTTTTATCCCACCAAAACCAATAACGAACAATTTAAATTTAACTGGGTGCGTTGGGCCAATAATGATCGCTTGCTGATGAGCCTGCGTTTTGACAGCCGCCGCGGTACGCATTTGCGTTTTACCGAAACCCGCCTGCTGGTGGTGGATGCAAAAAAGCCCTCCAAGATGATTACCCTGGTGCGCCCGGATGACGATGCCGATGGCTGGATCAGTCAATTCCAGGACAACATCATCAGCATCTTGCCCGATGACCCCGACCATATCCTTCTGAGTGTGGACCGCGAATTTCCCAATCACCAAACCGTCTATAAAGCCAACGTTAACAATGGTCGTTTGCGCCGGGTAAAAAAACACATGACGTCGGTGCGCTCCTGGATGGCGGATCAACAGGGCAACGTACGCTTGGGTGAAGGTTATAACGACCGCGACCGCAAGGTCAGTATCCGCGTGCTCGATCCACAGACCAACAAATGGACGGTGGCCTGGTCCTATGTGGTGTTTGATGAGCCCAGCATTAGTCCGCTCGGGTTCGGCAAAGATGGCAACACTTTGTATTTGCTGGCTGACCATGAAGGCAGGAAGGCGGTGTTTAAAGCGGATTTGTCCAAAGAAGGATATCCGATGGAGTTGATCCTGAGTAATCCTGAATACGATGTCTCCGGCAGTTTGATTTATTCCCCTGCCCATCGCGATGCCGTGGGCTTGTATTATCACGATAACGGTGGCAAAAGTATTTTCTGGAATCCTGAATTTACTGCCTTCCAGAATGGTATTGATAAAGCCTTACCCGATGCCGGGAATTACATCACCAGCTTTAGCGACGATGCGCGCAAATATATTTTGTTTTCGGTCGGCGATACACAGCCAGGCCAATACCTGTTTGGTGACCGCGATAAAAAGACCCTGGATTTTGTCGCCGATGTGTATCCGGAATTGAGCAATGGCGTGCTGGTGGAAAAAGAACTGGTGACCTACAAAGCGCGCGACGGTCTGGAGTTGGAAGGTTATCTGTCATTACCAAAAACCTTTAAGGACAAACCCATTGCCACGATTATCCTGCCTCACGGCGGCCCGATGTCGCGCGACGGCAAAGGCTACGATAGTTTCTCTGCCTATATGGCGAATCGCGGTTATGCGGTGTTCCAGCCTAACTTTCGCGGTTCCGCCGGTTACGGTCACGACTTTATGATGATGGCCGTGGGCGGCATGGGTCTGGCGATGCAGGATGACCTGGAAGATGCAGTAAAATTTTTAGTGGCTGAAAACATTGCCGATCCGAAACGCGTTTGCATTGCCGGCGGCAGTTACGGTGGTTATGCCGCGTTGATGGGCGCAACCAAAACGCCGGATTTATTTCAGTGTGCGATCAGTTTTGCCGGTATCTCCGACATCGTTAAATTGCGCAACACCGCGCGTTACTTTATCAACCGCAACGTGATGCGCGAGCAATTGGGCAACGATAAAAAGCAATTGCGTGAAACCTCACCCGCGCGGCTGGCAGAACGGGTAAAAATCCCGATCCTGTTATTGCACGGAGCGGACGATACGATTGTGCCGGTTGATCAAAGTCGCTTGATGGCGAAGCGTTTGAAGAAATACAACAAGGTGTATGAGTACATCGAATTGGAGGGCGGCAGCCATTATCTTGATTACTTGCCGCATCGCAAGCAAACCTTTGAAGCCATGGATGCATTTTTGCAGAAGTATTTGCCAGTGGATGCGCCGATTGGAAACGCGGCGCAGCAGGCGGGGATTTAAGTTTAATTGAACGCGATTTGTTGCGGGGGTTTCGCAATGAGCTGGTTGGGTGTCGGATTACGCTGCGCTAATCCGACCTACGGACAGCGCAACCCATGACGGATTTATAAATTCGCACAGGTAGGTCGGATTAGCGTAAGCGTAATCCGACACTATCACTCCACCAACCACGGCGGATCAATAACATCTCCACTGATCCGCCGCTCCAACCAATCCAGCGCCAGCTCAATATCCGGATTTTCCCTGATATGTTCGGGCATCACTTCCTGCCAGGTATCACCAACGCGCTCGGCAACCACGAACGTAAAGCTGTAAAAAGGCTCCTGCCCCATACGCAGGTCGGTAATCATCAGTTTCCCCTCGGCTTCACTCATCTTGAAAAAACCGTGGGTAAACCAGGCCATTCGTTCTGCGCCCCAATTACCGCGCACCGCCGTGAATAATGCTTCATTGCGTGGAAACATCTTTATGTTCAATTGCGGTGTCTTATCCAGCAGCGAATAAAATCCTTCACCGTAACCATCCGGGGTGATCACCAAAACCCGCCAGAGCAGGGTATTGAAGGGTGTTGCTGTCACCAGCCGTTGTTCAACATCAACCTGGTGTTGCGCAAGGTAATCATCGACGATGTTTTCCACGTACCATTGGGCTATCACCGTCCAGGCAAGATACACCGTACTCAACGAAAGCCCCAACGCATTCCAGCGCAAACCCGACGAGCGATAAAAAATCAGCGCCGCGATAATCCCGCACAACAGCGGCAAGGTGTAAAGCGGATCAATAATAAAGATGCTGCCGACACCAAAGGGATAATCGGTAAACGGCAAAGCCATCTGCGTACCGTAGATGGTCATAAAATCCAGCAGCACATGGGTAATCAGGATCAGCCAGATCGCCGCTAACCAGTGTTTGAAATCTTGTTTGCCGCCAGACAGTTTGCTAGTCAACCACGCCAGCACCGGCGACAACAACGTGAGATAAAACAGGGAATGACTCGCCGCCCGGTGAAAGGTCATATTGCGAATTGGATCGCCGTGATCAATAAAGGCATCCAGATCGGGCAGGGTGCCAAAGGCGGCACCGATCAACGCCGCCTTCCATACCGCCGTGCGCCGCCCCATGACGGCAATACCCACCGCAGACCCCAAGGCAGCTTGTGAAAGTGAATCCATGAAATCGTCCTGTGTGAAAAAATACCGCGCCGGGCATTATACGAAGCTGCACGGTTGTACAAGGTTCAGCTTCGTCAAATACTGTTGCGGCTGTGTAAATATCGCCTGCGTCGTGGATTTAGCGGGGCATTCGTGTTATTCAACGACTCAGACCTGAGACGAATCGACATGAAGACCGGACCCATGCTGACTATTTTGCTGTTTATCCTCCTGTGTTATCTCACGCTCTGCGCCCTGGCATTCCTGTGGCAGACGCGCCTGATCTTTCCGCGGACCACCGCCGACGACGCAACCTATAACCAATACGCGTCCCAGCACATTCACCTGCAACGTGATGATGTGCTCCTGAGTGGCTGGCGGCTGGAAGATCCCGCCGCTACAAACCAGGTGGTGCTGCTCTACTTTGGTGGCAATGGCGAGGATGTCATCAGCCTTTTGCCGATCCTGCAAAAACTCGGCGCGCGCACTATTTTTACCTTCAATTACCGGGGCTATGGCCGCAGTGAAGGTTCCCCGTCCCAAGCCGCGCTCTATGCAGATGCCGAAGCCATCTACGATGAGTTGAGCCGGCTGCATGATCCAGCGACGTCCCAGGTGGTGGTGATGGGCCGCAGCCTCGGATCGGCGGTGGCGGGTTACCTGGCAACCCAGCGCCGGGTCGACAAACTGGTGCTGCTGACGCCACTGAAAAGCGCCATCCAGAACGGTCAGCGGATGTTTCCGATCCTGCCGGTGAAGTGGCTCTTGCAACACCCCTTCGATCTCATCACCCACGCCGCACAATTCACCTGCCCGGTGTTGATGCTGATCGGTGACGCCGATGTGGTTATCCCGCCCAAGGATTCCCTCGCCACTTATGCTGCCATTCCGAGCCCCAAGGAGCTGCTGGCGTTGCCTGGGGTGGGCCATAACAATCTCTTCGATAATCCTAACGCCCTTAAAACCATCCGCGACTTTGTGCTTCGCTGACAGCTCACACCGCAACGGGTGCGTGCCCGAGCGACAAACAGGCACCAGTTTAGGTTCTCTGCGGAAAATGGCGCGACCATCCGGTTGATGTTGGGGATCATGGCCTGGCGGAGCTCCTCCGTTCCATGACTCTTCTAATAATCATAAAGGTGAAACGTTATGCGCAGATTAAACGCTTTGCTCGCCCTGTTGTTCCTCGGTTCCGCCATCTTCATGGCCGGTCATGCCACCGCCAAACCCTACAAGGGTGCGGAAATCTACTCCAACCAAAGCTACCACTACGGCCGCTATGAGATGCGGATGCGAGCCGCCAAAGGCAGCGGTGTGCTCTCCACTTTTTTTACCTATAAAAACGGGTCCGAGCAAAATGGTGTTTTTTGGGAAGAGATTGATATCGAAATCTTCGGCAAGAACAACGCCACCCAGTGGCAGAGCAACGTGATCATCGGCACCAACCGGCCCACTACCAAGACCGAAGGTGTGCACACCGCACCGGTGTCCCTTGGCGATGCTTACCATACCTATGTGCTGGAATGGACGCCGAACTACATCGCTTGGTTTGTGAATGGTGCCGAGATCCGGCGTATCAATGGCGGGCAGTTCGTCACCAGCCTGAACAGTCCCCAGAGCCTTCGCTTCAACCTGTGGGCTGCCAATATCCCGGAATGGGTGGGCCCGTGGAATCCGAACATCCTGCCGGTGTATCAGTTTGTTGACTACATTGAATACAAACCCTTTATCAGCGCGACCAACAGCTTCGGTGTGGGCTGGCGCGATGACTTCAACAGCTTTGACAGCAACCGCTGGGGCAAGGCCAACTGGACCTTTGGTGAAAACCTTGCCGATTTTGACCCGGCTAATGTGGTCGTGAAAAACGGCATTCTGGTTCTGGCGCTCACCCGTGAAGGGCAAACCGGCTACAACGGCAATCCGCCCACAGGCAGCGGCGGTGGAAATGGCAACGGCGGTGGCAGCACCTCCATTGTGATTGAAGCGGAAAATTTTAATGAAGTGGGCGGCAGCGTGCTCGCCAGCGGCGGCATTGTGGGTTATATCGACGCAGGCGAGTGGTTCAAGTACACCAATGTCAATATTCCCCAGAGCGGTACCTATCGTGTGGAATATCGCGTTGCCTCGGCGCTCACCACTGCACAATTTACCCTGGATCGGGACGGTGTTGGCCTGGGCACGATCAGTGTGCCCTACACCGGCAGCTGGGGCACGTATCAGGTGATTGCTCACAATATTTATCTGAATGGCGGTGTCCAGAACCTGGCGATCTACGCCAACAGCGGCGGCTTTAATATTGACTGGATTAAATTAACCCGGCTCTAATTATTCACGACAATTAATTAGAAGCCGTCTCAAAAATCAGCTGGCGAGACTCAGGCAAGGCGAAAAGTTGATGAGGAGCGTAGTTTACTTAAGTAAATGAGCACCGGAATCGGCTTTTCAACACAGCATCAGGCCGCCAGATGTTTTTTGAGATGGCTTCTACACGACCTTGCGGGATTGCACACGGGTGTCATCCCGCTTTTTTACCGAGAAGTCTATATGAAGCCTTACCTGTTTATTGTTTTATTGAGCGTTTTGTTTTCCAGCTCCGCGTTTGCCAAACCCTACAAAGGCGCAGAAATTTTTTCCACTGACAGCGTGCTCTATGGTCGCTATGAAATTCGCATGCGCGTGGCCAAAGGCAGCGGCATTTTGTCTACCTTCTTTACCTACAAAAACGGTTCCGAAATTGGTACTACCTTTTGGGAGGAAATAGATATTGAAGTCTTCGGCAAAAATAATGCGACCGAATGGCAGAGCAATATTATTCTAGGTAGCTCGCGCCCTACGATACAATCCGTGGAAGACCACAGCACCGAGGTTTCACTCGCCGATGCTTACCACACCTACTTGTTGGAATGGACACCGGATTACGTCGCCTGGTATCTGGACGGCGAAGAAGTGCGACGCATTAACGGCACCAGCACCGTCACCGGCCTGACCAACCCGCAAAGCTTGCGCTTTAATATCTGGTCCAGCGAATCGCCGGAATGGGTCGGCCCCTGGGATGATGCGATCTTGCCGGTCTATCAATACGTGAACTATATCGAGTATCAATCTTACAACACGGAAACCGGCGAATTTGAGCCTGCCTGGCGCGATGACTTCGACAGTTTTGATGCAACACGCTGGAACAAAGCCAACTGGACTTTCGATACCAATCGCGTGGATTTTTTACCGGAAAATGTGGTGGTTCAGGACGGAATTTTAATTCTTGCACTTACCCATGAAGATGCTGTTGGCTTCAGCGGCACACCGCCAGCCGACGAACCGGCCAGCAGTTCCAGCTCTAGTTCAAGTCTCAGCTCGCAAGCGGTGTCCAGTTCGTCTGTCAGTTCAAGCCCGGCCAGTAGCGCAGCCTCATCCAGTGAAGCCGGTCTGTCATCCAGCAGCGTATCATTGGCCAGCTCCAGCGCACCTCAGCGCGATGATACGGGTGGTGGCAGCGGCGGCGGCGCGCTGCATTGGTTAAGCCTGTTGCTGCTGATGTTATTGCCATTTCGCCAGGCGTACATCAAGCCTTAAACCTCGCATGGCGCAAACAGGTTGATGGATTAGCCGTGAACCTGTTTGCGAAACTCAGCCGCCGACATGCCGGCATAGCGTTTAAAAAAACGATTGAACGATGACTTACTGTTAAAACCGGATTCCAGCAAAATGTCAAAGATGGTCGTATCGGCGCGTTGCGGGTCTGACAATATTTTTTTGGCCCGCTCAACCCGATAGCGATTCACAAATTCAAAAAAATTTGTATTGAAATAATGGTTGAGGATATTCGAAACCTCACGGTAATGAATGCCCAAATGCCGCGCAAACTCTTCAATATTTAAATTCTGTTTCAGGTATAACTGCTCATCTTCCATAACCCGGCGAATCCGTTCGATCACATCCGCCGAGGGCTCGGCGGTAACGGCTGCGTCTTTTTCTTTCACCTTGCCTTTGGTTTGAATCAGTTGGTGTGCGTACAACAGGCTGTAAACAAACAGCGCGTTTACCAGTAAGAAAGTTATGTAGTTGTCAAAGATGCCAAAGGTATCCGCCACCCTGGTATTAATACTTTCACCCAACAGATGCACCACCAGGGACCATAACCAGTTCACGGCAAACCCCAAGGTCAGCAACAGCAACCCATAAGGCCCCTGCAAACTGAGGCTGGAATAAAATTCTTTTAATTGCTGCTTGTACTGACGAATCACCCACACCGCCGCAAAGGCATAAATCACCGGCAGGATTTTCAGGTAATCCCATAAATAATCTGTTAGCTGACTACTGAAAGGTGTGTAGCTTTCGGGGCGAAAACGCAGGCGGTCGCTGTCCAGGTTACCGATGATGATGAATCCCATCACCACCACCAGATTGAGCAAATGCGCGGCATGCCAGAGGCGCAGACGAAAGTTTTCCTGTGTAATCGCCATAACATACAAATACAGGCACACACTCTTGCCCACCACCGCCGCCGCCAGTCCCAGGGCCAGCAATGCTTTCGCGGCTGGCGTATGAAGCACGATGTAATCATTCCACAACAACAGATTGCACAAGGCCGTCAGCCCCACGCACACAAAAAAGCCGGATAACAGGTAACTACCGATGGCTTTTTGTTTGGAGAGCAACCACTGAAATACCACCAGCAACAAACACACCGCCAGGGTCAGCACAAGAATCAGATCGTGGATATTAAAGATGGGGGTCTTCATAGGTCAGGGCAGTTATCGTTATTAGAATAGTCCCCCGAATTATAGCCACTCCACCCACCAACACCAACCTTCACTTTCGGGAGCGGCGTAGGTCGGCTTAGCCAAAGGCGTAAGCCGACACGGTTAGGCAAAAACATTGCGGATCTTACTTACTAAAATAAATATCAACCAAGCCTGATTCAATTTGGTGAAGCACCATCAATGTTCTGAATCCTGCATTGGCGCCACTCGCACTGATCGCTTTGGTGAGGGATTCTGAGTCGAATGGTTCATTGGCGGCCACGCTCACGGATACCCGGCATACACTTGTTTTGCAAGCCGCTTCCGTAATCGATAACTCAGCCAGCTTTTCAGTGGATGAAAAGGTATCGTAAAGTTTGGTTTGCTGGGATGGAGCCCAGTTGTAGTCAATATTTTCTTCTGAAAAATTTTTCTTCATATCAGCCACACTGCTACCTGGATTTATATCGAATACTGGACGAAGATCACCTCGCTCTTCCGCTTCTCGTATCGCTTTTGCAGCAACCAGTTTGCGCAGCTCTTCATATTCGATGCTAACCATTTGCGGCTCCGTGGAGTCCGCATCCGGGCTTTGCTTTACCGCACCAGGAATTGTCGTTTTTGAGGTCTCAATATGCGTTGCTTTATGTTGTTTAAGAGAAGCAACCTGAGCTTCCAACTGCGCAATCTGTTTTTTCAACGCAAGCTTTTCAGCATCCGGTTTATTGGGCAGCGGCATAGCGATGGGATTATCGGTCGGTATCCTCATATCCGCTTGTGGATCCGCCGAAGGAGAAAAGGCACTGTGGGCAAAAAATCCCGCCGCGAACATAACTACACCCAATATCATTCCATACTTATTCATCGTCTTATCCTTTAACGGCTTGTTGTTTCCCATGACACCCGCGTATGGTGCGTGGGCAGGTTGTTATTTTTATCGCTGGGAATATAGTGGAATATTGTCAGTTTGACAAAGTGTCGACCGGCGCGCCGGTTGAATATCGCTGCCGATGTCCCCATCATTCCTTCTCCCCAGGTTATGCAGGAGCAAATCCCATCATGTCTTCTTTTCCGGTTTCCTTAGGCAAAGCGGTAATTCTCGCGGCCATGCTGTCGCTCTTGGCCGGTTGCGGTATCAACAACATTCCGACCATGGATGAGCAGGTAAAAGCTACCTGGTCGCAGGTAGAAAACCAGTATCAGCGCCGGGCGGATCTGGTGCCGAACCTGGTGGAAACGGTAAAAGGCTACGCGGCGCAGGAGCGTGAAACCCTGACCGCCGTGGTGGAAGCGCGAGCGAAAGTCGGCTCCATGCAGGTGGATCAGAGCGTGATTGATGACCCGCAAAAGCTGCAGCAGTTTGAACAGGCGCAAGCGCAACTGGGTAGTGCCCTGCAGCGTTTATTGGTCGTCGTCGAACGTTATCCGGATCTGAAATCCAACCAGAATTTCCTTGCATTGCAATCGCAGCTGGAAGGAACCGAAAATCGTATCGCAGTAGCGCGGCGCGATTACATTCAGGCAGTAGAGCGTTACAACACCGAAATCCGCACCTTCCCCGGCCGTATCTGGCACGGCATCCTGTATTCCGACCTTGAAATTCGCGAAGTGTACAAAGCCACCAGCGAAGGCGCGGATAAAGCCCCCGAGGTTAAATTCTGATGCGCCGTTTAGCGGCGGCCACATTGTTGCTGGCCTTTGTCTGCCAGATGACGTTTGCCCAGATTCAGTTTCCTGAATTAACCGGGCGCGTGATGGACAATGCCAACTTGCTCGACGCACAAACTGAACGCGAGTTAACCGAAATGCTCGCCGCCCATGAGCAGACCACCACCAACCAAGTGGTGGTGGTTACGCTCAATAATTTGCAGGGGCAGGTTATTGAAGATTTCGGCTACCAGCTGGGGCGCCACTGGGGCATCGGCCAAAAAGACAAAGACAATGGAGCGATTCTGCTTGTCGCCCAGGAAGAGCGACGCGTGCGTATTGAAGTCGGTTATGGATTGGAAGGCACCTTAACTGACGCGATATCCGCGAATATTATTCACAGCATAATCCTGCCCAAATTCAAACAGGCGCAGTTTAATGAGGGCATCAAGGAGGGCACCTACGCCATGATTGCGGCGCTGGGTAATGACTATGAAATGCGCGAGGTCTCGACCGGCAAAAAACGCCTGCCGCTGTTTATGATCTTTGTGATTATCGGCGTGGTCTTTTTATTAGCGATGATCTCCGGTGGCACGGGCGGCGGCTCACGCCGAGGTGCTTATTATGGCGGCCTCGGTGGTTTTGGTGGCGGTGGCGGCTTCGGCGGCGGAGGCTTCGGTGGAGGCGGTGGCGGTTTTGGTGGCGGCGGCGCTTCAGGAGGATGGTGATGACAATAATTAATCCGGACCAGCAACAAAGCGTGGCTGATCTTATTACCGATATTGAACAACATACCGACGCAGAGTTTGTCGCCGTGGTGGCGCGCCAGAGTGATGACTATCGTTATATCCCCGTGCTCTGGGCGGCGGCTATCGCGCTGTTGATTCCCTTACCGGTGCTGTTTATGCCCTTCTGGTTAACCACCGCCGATGTCGTGCTGGTGCAATGGTTGAGCTTTCTGGCATTGGTCGGTTTGTTTCGCATCCCCGCCTTGCGGATTCGATTGATCCCTAAAGCCGTGCGCTATGGGCGTGCGGCCAACATGGCGCGGCGGCAATTCCTAGAGAACAACCTGCATCACACCCGCGGCGAAACCGGGGTCTTGCTGTTTGTCTCAGAAGCGGAGCGCTATGTGGAAATCATTGCGGATCGCGGCATCAACCAACAAGTGGCACAAACCCAATGGCAGGGGTTGGTGGACGATTTTGTTGCGGCGGTCAAAGCAGGCAATACCCATGAAGGCCTGACCCACTGCATCAAAGGCTGCGGTGCAATCCTGCAACAACACGTACCGGCCACGCATCAGAAGAATGAATTACCGAACCACCTCATTCTTCTCTAACGCTTCGCTTGCTATTCTCCTAAACGCCCACCACAATACTGTACGAAAATACAGTATTGTGGTGGGTATTATGAATCACGACGATGACTTTACCGAGGCGGATCAATGGATCGTACCGCCCCTAAAAGCGCAAAAGGGTCGCGGCGCCGTCAGTAACCTGGCGGGCCGTTATGAAATTCAAACCACCGAAGCGGTGGATGACGGTTGGTGGCGCGACGAAGACGACAACGGCCAACCTGTAAAAACCTTTGTCACCAAAGAAGTGGCCAAAAGTATCCTCAGCCGCAACAGCTCTCCGGATTTACCCTTTAGCGTTTCGCTCAATCCTTATCGCGGCTGCGAGCACGGCTGCATCTACTGCTTTGCGCGGCCGACCCACGCTTACCTTGGTTTATCGCCGGGACTGGATTTTGAAACGCGTTTATATGCAAAGATCAACGCCGCCGAATTATTGCGACGCGAGCTGGCTAGCCCGTCCTATCAACCCAGCAGCATCGCCCTCGGTGTGAACACCGATGCCTACCAACCCTGCGACCGACACTTTCAACTGACCCGGCAGGTGCTGGAGGTGTTGCGTGAATGCGAACACCCGGTGGGGTTAATCACCAAGTCATCACTGATTGAACGGGACATCGACATCATTGCCGCTATGGCGGAAAAGCAACAAGCGGTCGCCGCTGTCACCATCACTACGCTCGATCACAACATTTCGCGCACCCTGGAACCGCGCGCGGCATCGCCCACCCGTCGCCTGCAAACTATCCGTAAACTTGCCGACGCGGGGATTCCCGTTGCCGTCAGCGTCGCGCCGATTATTCCGTTTGTGACCGAACAGGAATTAGAACATGTACTGGCAGGCGCCCATGAAGCCGGCGCGACCAGCGCCGGTTATACCGTGCTGCGCTTGCCCTGGGAGGTGAACCCGTTATTTCAACAATGGCTGGAAACCCATTTTCCGGAACGGGCAGAGCGTGTGATGAACCGCATTCGCGACATGCGCGGCGGAAAAGATTACGATGCGGAGTTCGGTTCGCGCATGCACGGCGAAGGCATGTGGGCCGATTTATTTCGCCAGCGTTTTCGTAAAACTGTCGCGCGCCTCGGGCTGGATCGCAACAGTCGTTATCATACGCTCGATGACTCGCGCTTTCGTAAACCAAAAGTCATTCCACCGCGTGCTAAAAAGCATGGTGATGGGCAACTGGACTTTTTTGGTTGATGCAGGGATCACCCGCCTTGTTGTGATACAAGTCACGGTACCATCTTTTGTTATAACCGCGCGATTTACGCGCCCGGTTCGCTATCGCAAAATTCCGGTCCACGATCTAGCAACAACCACAATACAGCCACAGTAAGGGACCACGATGCCTGAAATATTCTTTCCTTCCCAGACTCTCTCCGCGCAGCAACTCTTTGGTAAAGATGCACCTATTGCAGCAGGACTTGCGCGCAACAACGCATTAGCCTGCAATGAATTCACAGCCAATATGCCCTACTGCCTCGCCGATAAAGGCGCGCATCCCGAAAGCCGGATGATCACGCTGACGCTCAGCAGCCTGCCCGAAGCACCGCGCAATCAATTAATGTGTACCATCGACACCTTTGGTGATTTCACCCCGACATTGGCTGCGTTTTACGATAAGCACCTGGCTTTTCTAAACCTGCAAAATACTGGCAGCCTCCTTGGCGCCGGTGCTACCGCCAGCGAAGTGCGCCTGACCGGCTTTCAAAAAGCTCTGTTCAACTATCAAAATGCGCTGATGGCATTACACAAGCACAAAGGCGTTGGCCGCGGACCCAGCGCTACCAAAGCGGATCTGAAAAGCAAAGCCCGGCTGGCGTACAATGAACTCCAAACCAAGTACCATGCCGAACTCAATAAACTCGCCTCACCCAACAGCCTCGGCAAGAATCGCGGCAACGCCCTCTCCGGCGCTGATCGAGGTATCACCCTTGCACAACGTCGCGGGCGTGGTATTAATGTGGCGAGCAACGCGCAGGCGACACAAATTGCTACGTTGGCAAAAGGTATCTCCTATGCGGGTAAAGGTATGGTTGCGCTCGATGCCGGGATACGGATTAATCATGTGCACAGTACTTATCAGCAAGGTGGGAATTGGCAACGGGAGGCGGCGATACAGGCAACGGGGTTTGGTTTGGGAGGGATAGCGGGTATTAAAGTTACCGGCGCCGTCATTACAGGATTGACTACCATCGGCTTAGGTTTAACGCCCATAGGCTGGGTGGTTTTGATTGGAGTTGGTGTCACTGCCGGCTTTACAGCTGCTTACGCAGCAGACACATGGGGCAAGAATTTTACGGCCAATCTCTGGGATAGATGATGAACGAATATGTCGCTCAACCGATGAATGCCTGGTTTATGTGGTTTTTTGGCATTGGCGCCATCAGTACTTGCTTTTTATGGTTAACATTTGCCCAATTTACGATGAGACGCATAGAGAAGCAGTTCAAACTGGATGGAATTCCCGTTGGCTTTTTATGGGATGGATTAGGTGGGCGAATCGTTTTCTATGCTTATGCGATTTTATTTCCCGAAAGGTGGGCATTACGTATTGAACGTTTAATTGACGTTCGTCTTGTCCGAAGCTACGCCACCAAAGCAGATTGGTGGCGTAGTTGTATTTTTGTAATAACAAGCCACATGTGGCTGGGAGTTGTGTTTTTATCCTTAGCTTTAGGCTTGGACGCTTAGCTCATATCCATCAAATTAATTGGGATTGCCCTCGTCTACACTACTTAAGAATGCAAGCAGCGTTCAGGCACAAAAGTTTTATAAGAACCTTTTAGCGATTACCATAGCCAGAAATTTCACCCATCTGCGCCCAACGGAAATTCCATGTCCCAACCACCGCAACGCCTCTGCCACACACACACCTTTGACCAGCACAATCCTCTCGCCGAAAAAAATACGCTGCGCGCGCTGATCCTGACGATTGTCATGATGGTGATTGAAATCACTGGCGGCTGGTATTTCAACTCCATGGCGCTGCTGGCGGATGGCTGGCATATGAGTTCACATGTGCTCGCCCTGGGTTTGGCGCTGCTGGCGTACAAACTGACGCAACGGTTTGCGGGCGACGTGCGTTTTACCTTTGGGCCCTGGAAGATCGAAGTACTCGGCGGTTACACCGGCGCTATCTTGTTGTTGATGGTGGCGCTGTTGATGTTTTATCACTCCATTGAGCGGCTGTTGTCACCGGGCGAGATTCATTACAACGAAGCCATCGCCATCGCCATCCTTGGTTTGGTGGTTAATCTGATTTGCGCCTGGTGGTTGAAGGACGGGCACAGCCATGGCCACTCGCACGATCATTCTCACGATCACAGCCATCACAGCCACAGCCATCATCAGGATCTGAATTTGCGTTCCGCTTACCTGCACGTCATCACCGATGCCGCCACGTCGGTGTTGGCAATTATTGCGCTGATCGGCGGCAAGCTCTGGGGTGCGGCCTGGCTCGACCCGGTGATGGGCATTGTCGGCGGTATTCTTGTGGCGGTGTGGGCGATTGGCTTGTTAAAGGAATCCGGTCGCGCACTGGTGGATGCAGAGATGGGCGCGCCTATTACTGATGAAGTACGTGAAGTGATTGCTGAAAGTCCGATAAAAGCCGAGATTGTCGACCTGCATGTGTGGCGAGTTGGGAGAGGTAGCTACGCGTGTATTTTGAGTTTGCATACCGCGGGCGATGTCTCGCCGGATTATTTCAAAGAGCTACTTGGCGTTCATGAAGAGTTGGTGCATATAACCATAGAGACATATGCGACCCAGTCAAAGCCGTTATCCGATACTTGATAGCCAAAGTAATTAACGGCGCGCAAGCTCGCTCAACCGATGATAAAGCCGCGAGAAAGGCGTAGCCGTCAAGCCGTGTACGAAGATCGAAGCCACCACCAACAGACTCACAATGGGCCAGAGTTGCGGCCAAAGTGGTGTTGACGGGGCGTGATGGTGAGCCAAAGCCACGTAGTAGAGCGCCGCTACGCCAATCGGACCAAACCAGCCACTGAAGGCGCCGTCGCGGCGGCAGGGAAGATCGCGGAAGCGACCGCCGAGCAAAAGAAACAGGGGCAAACGCCGCAGTAGTAACAGGCTGACCACCAGGGCCACACCGCCCCAACCCAGGGCTACCCATGCCTGCCAGGGAATCATCAGGCCAAGCAGCAGAAACACCGGCGATGTGAAGAAGCGGTCGTAGCCTTCCACCACATACTCTTCTTCATGGCGTTGATTCACATCCACCTGCTGGTCAAACGCCAGCCCTGCCACAAACACTGCGAGGATGCCGTTACTGCCCATCAACTCAACCGCTGCCAGGGTGGAGAAGGCCAGCGCCGTGGTGAACATCAGGATGGATGAATGCTCAATCAGGTGATGATCTTCTGCTTTGCGCAGCAAGAAGCCTGCGCCATAGCCAATGACGATCCCCATGGCGATGGCATTCAATACGTCGCTGAACAATATGTCCAGCAGGTGCACTGTCAGCGAAGCGCTCGCGTTGTCGATAAACGGAAAGCTGGCCCCCATAACAAACAGAAACCCGAGGCCGTCGTTAGCGCCGGACTCACCGGAGATGATGCGGCGCAGATAGGCAGGTAAGGTTTTATCCGCCACGGGGCCGGTGATCAGGCTGGAAGCAACCACCGGGTCGGTCGGGGTGATGATCGCACCCAGCAGCAGCGCAAGGGTCATTGAAACGCCCATGATGCCCTGGATCAGGACGCTGCTGGTCAGCCACATAAACGGCATACCCAGGCCTAACACCAACAGCAGTGATCGCCAATGGTGGACGACATAGTTCTTGGGCAGCCGCAGCGCCACCCCCATCAAGCCAATCGCCAGAGACAAGCGGGCCACCTGCTCCAGTACCGCCATCGGCTGGCCCCACTGATCCGGTATAAACCAGCCGAAGCCTACCGGCCCCACAGCCACACCGACCAGCAACAGGGTGATCGCATCGGGAATGCCGTGCAGCTTGAGCCAGCGGGACAACAAACCCAGCACAAGCGCGCCGCCCGCGACAATCAGTAAACCCAAGTCAAAGGTATGCATCGTATGCCTCCGTTGCGTAATCTGCATCCGTTTGACAAAAAAAATCTCCACGCGCGCAAACGCATGGAGAATTTTTCCGTAGCCGCTTAATACTCAGCGCAATTAAAATCCTTTATGTTTACTCACCCAAGGCGAGCGACATAAACGGCAATTATTGCCCATAAACATACCACGGCCGGCGGCTGTCTGATCATCTTTCAACATCCAGTTCAGCCAACCTACCGCGACAATACCAAACTCGCCGCCATTATCCTGGAAGTAGGCATCGCCATGACCAATCGGATAATTGGCGTGGTATATCGGTACGTTGTTGACTTCATCGTATTGCTGCAAACCAGGATTGTAGGCCACGTCGCTTTGGTCTCCGTTGAAGATGGCGAGGGGTGAATGGAAACGCGGATAGTAATTGAAACGGTCGCCATAGATCGCGATGCCGCTGTTTAAGGCCACCGCTGTATCAACGCGCGGATCTACCGCCGCGTAGTGCGCCATGCCACCACCGCAAGACCAGCCCATGGTGCCAATTTTTTCCACATTGAGTTTTCCATACAACGGACTGCATTGGCGGCTGTTCTCTGCAATCGCCCAATCAATGGCTTTTACCAACTCTGTCTCATGTTGATCATTACTGCCCGAGCCAAACGGCCCACCGTTGGCAATCACCAGATAACCGTGCGAAGCGATTTGCAGCAGAAAATCCGCTTGTTCAGTACCCACATTTGAACAGGCACCATTGCCCCACACAACGATAGGCATATTGTCGGCGCGCGCCAGATCCGGCCGATAGATCGTGTGGTTCGGCAAAGTTTGCGTTGCGTGTTCAATGGCGTAACCAAACGGACCCGAAGGCGGATTGCGTTGCTCCTGGCGAGTGATAGCCCGGTTGTAATCTATCGGCGTCGGTGTCTGACGTTCTGCAGCCGTACATTCCGGCTCGTCTCCACCAGTAAACTCACCGCCATCATTGGAATAAATGGCAAAGCCGCTAATGGTGGCATTGTCGACCAATGTGGTCAGGTCGATGGTGAGATTCCCATCGGTGACCGCGATGTTTTCAACCAGCTCTTCATAAGCACCGTCGTGGCCGGCCATGCTAAACAAATCAAAATCAGAGAGGATAGCTTGCCCTTCCACACTGAGATTAAACACCCGCGCACCCGCCGCGTTGTGATAGACCTCGGCGAAGTGCAACAGGATGCTGTAAGTCGCATTGCTCACTGGAATTTCATAACGATAAGTGCCGTAACGTTCGGATTGATACAGCGTATCCTCCGTCGTGCCACTAATCGGGTCGCTGACGATTTGCGTCATCCCACCGGAAGCAAAACGATCCGGCTGATAGACCACACCATCCAGCGTAGCCGCCACAGAATTACCGGCGTTAACGGCGTACACCAACACATCACCCGAAGCAGAACTGTTTGACGCCGCGCTGCTTGAACTCATTGAACTCATCACTGAACTGGCCGGCATTGAACTGACGGAACTGGACGAACTGCTTACTGAACTGCTGGTGCCACACACCACGCCGCCAGCATTACTCGGTTGGCTGTTGCATGTGCTATTGCTGATGCAACTTTGAGAATTTTCCCAACCCCAACCGCTTTGGGTCGTTACACAACTGGGATACAAGGTGCCGTACCAATTACATTGACACTGACCACCGTTACTCACACTGCTGCTCGTGGTAGCCGTGCTGCTGGCCGTACTACTGGCAATGCTGCTGGCAACACTACTGTTAGCACCGCTACTGTTATTACCACCGCCGCAATTCCCACTAAAGCAATCAGATGTATCACCAAAACCGATAACGCCATTGCAGTGCATCCATTCACTGTTGCCGCCGCCACCGCAAGAACCATTGGCATAAAGGGCGGTGTTGTAATCCATATCCTCCGCCTGGCGCGTTTCACCATTCACCTGGATGTAATCAACCTGCACATCGCGATCACCGGAATCGTTAGCGTATTCGATATTGATATCACCGGATGCGCTACCGCTGTAAACGTAGTTTTGATAACTCGTGCTCAAGGTCCAGCTTTGCACCGTAGCGCCCCCGACGCGCAACGCAATTTGTTCAGCGCCTGTCGTTCCCCGTGCACGAACCGTAATACCAGCACCGTTACCGGTGCTGCTCGTCGCAGAAGAATTATTGGCCGAGCTGTTGCCCGAATTATTATTACCTTCGCTAACCGTGATATCCGAATTGCCGCTGCTTTGATAACCCTCGGTAGCCAACACCATGTAATCATGGTTACCCAAATTCAAACCTTTGCTGCGCCAGAAATTCACGTGATTGGCAAAAGTGATCGTGCCGGAAATATTGCCAAAACCTTTTTTGGGCGAACGCACACTGAAGTATTGATAAAACGTAGTCCGGTCGCCTTCGATAGACGGCTGATTCACGCGCTGACAGCGACGCACATTGTAAGTCGCACCATCACTTTGAAAGCTGCCGTAATCCGTGCCGCCATTGCAGGACGACGGGTTATAGGAACCGTAACTTTCAATCACGTAGTATTCAATTAACGGACTTCTCGTCCAGCCATACAACGCTAAATAGGTATTCTGGTTATTGCTGCCGCCGTAATAGCCCGAGTAGTTAACCACCTTCGAACTATTACCCGGATTCCAGCCTTTGCCGCCAACCCAGTTGTTTGTGCTGTTATTCCATTGCGAGGAATAACGACCACCGGGATGCAACGTCATGGAAGCGCTGCCCGAATCCTTCCAGAACGAATAATAAAAACCACTGTGCGTACCGGTGGAATTTGACGTAAGTGTTTGCGCGTTAACCGCCGATGAAAATAACGCTGCAAGACCAATAGCAACCAGACCTTTCCTGGATATTTTTTTCAACGATGCAAGTTTCATTGAACATGACCTCCTGAATAATCAACCGCCATAAATTGATCGAGCGCCAGACGACTGCTGGTTACGGAAACTGACTGACGAATTCGAAGCTGGTGATATATCCGTGGCCAAATTTAATGTCAATATAATATGCTAATATGGATTTTGATTAAGACGACAACGCATTCATAAAGCAAACTGGTTCTTGAAACCAGAATTGTGTGATTGTTTTCTGGATGGGAAAGCGTTAGCAAATAATTGTGTTGCGCCAATTTTTCTTATGAAAATTTTTTGATATGTAATTGAAAATTTTTGTATTTTTTGAGGGTGGTTTTTGGTGTAAAGCCGATAATATTTTTAATTAGTGATTAAATTTTCCATCGTCGAAATTTTCTTGCTCTCCCGTCGATTGATCAAAAGATTGATCGTTATTGCTCTTCTGAAAACTCTATTTAAAACCATTCGCAGGTTAAAAAATCCGAATTTGTCGGGTTACGCCGCTGCGCGGCTAACACGACCTACGGGCTATGGCTTCAGCTTTTATTCAGCATACCTTCGTTAGTGTCTGGCAAAACACCAGGAGGTTAATCATGAAAAAAGTTTTGACGGTGGTAGCTGGATTATTGGTGATTTGGGGTTGGTTGGTGGTTGCGGCGCCGGCACTTGCGCATGATCGGCAGAACTGGGTTGAGCATGAGCGCCAGCAAATCAATCGCGAGCGGGAAGCGATGCATCGGGAATTCGATGCGATGATGCGCGACCTGGATGCCGAGGGGCGGGAGATAGATCGTTGGCAAAGTCGCCAGCATCACGGTGATCACCAGAGGATAGGGCAGATTGCAAACCAAAAGCGCGATGCCTTGAATCGCGAACGTGACAGGCTTAATCGTGAGCGGGATCGGATGAACCGGTATTATGATGAGCGGAATCGCGAGTTGGACCATCGGAATCGGCAGCATGAACATCAGCGACGGGATTACAGTCATCATCGGAACAGGAGTTATCGTTGAAGGAAGTTACCATGAAATCGGTGCGCTTCATCTTAGCAGCGCTTATCCTTTTAGCAGTATCAGCTTGTGCAGACAAGCCAGCCTGGCAGGGTACATATAATTACGAAGCTATGCTGGGAGAAAATGTTGCTGATGATGCGATTATTATTGAGTATGCATTATCCATCAGTGGCAACGAGTGCTCGCTTCAGATAGAGGGCTATCAGGTCTCCGAAAGTATTCTCTGTACCACCAGAGAAGATAACGATCATCTGACCGTGAGTTTCAAGTCTTATGCGGATGGTTCGGTCAAGAACATTTATGACGTTGCTGTTTATACGGTAGGCGGAACCTTGTTTAGTTTTAGCTATGACAATAATCGGTTACTAACAATCTGGGGCGAGCTGATACCAGATGAATCCCTACCTCAAAAAGGCGTTTACTTCTTAAAGAAATAACCACTTCTCCCCCTCCAGCTCACATGGTCGACCTGCAAAAGGCAGGTCCCATTGCGTTCCTCATTGATTGTCTTATCTAAGGCTGGCGCAAAAAATCACATAACACCGCGTTCTGGATAGACTGATATCCATAAGACATAGCAACTCAGTAATATCCCGTAATTGCACATCCTTTATTTCTGGTCTTTACTGAAAACTCCGACAACGGCAGCTCGCGCTGTCTGGTTTTATATTTCCAGAGAAGCCTTCTCAAAAATTTCAGGAATAACGGATGGAGTCAGGTGTGAACTCATGGACTACATGGCGCAGACAATGGCCGGGCGCCGGTTTTTGGTTGTCACTCCTGGTGTTTACCGGCATGGTCATCGCCAGTTTTTTATTGTTTGAATCTTCCATTCAACACGCCACAACGGCATTGGTGCACGGCCTTGTGCAACAACCCGCATATCAATTCAGCCTGGCAATGGTCGTGATATTGCTGTTGGTTTTTGATGTGCTCTTGCCGGTTCCCTCCATGTTATTAGCCTTGCTCGCGGCAACGCATCTGGGTTTCGTCGGTGGCAGCCTGACGATCTTTATCGGCCTGTGTTGCGGTTCTGTCTTCGGTTATTTTCTCGGTGCCGGTTACTTCTGCCTCGCGTCGCGCTGGTTAAGCGCTGGCGATAAACAACAGGCGAGTGAATTGGCCAATAAGCTGGGTACGCTGGCATTGGTGTGTTTGCGCGGTGTGCCGGTGTTGGCCGAGGTCTCCGTATTGGCCGCTGGTATGAAAGGCTTTCCCCTGAAAAGATTTTTGCTGGTTACCACGCTGGCGAATGCTGGTCTGGCAGTAGCCTACGCCTACATAGGTGCTTTCCTTGCCGGTGAAACGGCTTTTTTACTGATCATTTTTGCATCCTTGTTGTTGCCGGGTTTGTTTTTGCTTTGCCGTTCATGTGTGCAGGCACTGGAGCCGGTTTTACGTACAAAAAAATAGAAAGGAGAATGGTATGAAGAGTTCCATAAGGAGCGCGCTGATCATCGCTGGTTTGTTCGCGCTCAGCCATCATGCAACGGCCCAGCAAGACGATGTCTTTTTTACGATGGGCGTACACAACAACCTCGGCTGTAACGCCGACAATGGCAATTGCATTGCAGACCGTGCCGACACAGATCCAAGCGATCCGTTTTTTCCGGCTATGTGGGTGAGCGATTGGACGATGTATCGCGTTACGCAGAATTATGAAAAGAACCCACCGCCTTACAGCAGCCCGCCGTCAACCTTAACAAAAAAAGATTACACCGTTTCATACGGTTCCAGTTACTACGATACCAGTTACATTCCTGCTGATGGTGACGGTTTCGGTGCGATGATGGAGCATTATGAAAAGTATTGCCTGCCGATTTTTCCAATTAAGAATAATAACTACACCTGTACATTTATTTCGTTAGGCAATAAGGCCTACTTTTTAACCTACCCGGAAGATCGCCCCAAGACCATGCCGCCCTGCTGTTTGTTTTCACCGGAAAATCATCCGCCCTGGCAGGACTTTATCAAGCATCTACCTTACAGCCCGACGCGTAGCGCGCATTTGAATAATTCCCTGCAAGCTTACGCGCTGGATTTGCAATCACCGCAGGGGCCCATTTTGTTCGGGTATGCGTTTTATAAAGACGCTTCCACAGATGAAAAAGGCGGGGCGCCTTATCGTCATCCGCAATCGTTTTATTTTTCCGGTGATGTGACCGTGGCCAACGCGCCGATTGTCAGTCAGAACTACACTGGCTTCCGCATCGAACGGCCTGACCCGGCAAAAACCTGGGATCGTGTCGCCAAGATGTGCCCGAAAGATCCTCCTGCGTGTCAATTGTTTAACCCGCCGTCACCCTTAAAGAGCGGTAACAAAGCGCAATGGGATCGTTTGGAAATTCCAGCGGAAACCTCTGCTGAAAAATAATCGTCCTGCAACGCAGGATTTTTTTGAAGACCAATGTTAAGAATCGACATTCTTAAAAACCGATAGCCTGGAGAATAATAATGTATAAGTTCAAATACGGTGTTGTCTTGCTGGCGGCACTGGGATTTAGCCTGACAGCCCACGCCAGAGATGAAGCACAGACAACAAAAGCCAATGTGCAATGGACCTGGCCTTGCACGCCGCCAACCAAAGCGCCTGTGCCCACGGCAAGCCAGCAGGATTTTGATTCCTACAGTTGGCAGTTGTTTGTTGCGCTGAACTGGCCAGCAGAATCCGGGCAGCGCGGGCAAGCTAATTGCGCTCAGCCGGTCGGCGCCAAAGGTCCGGTGGTGTGGCAAACCTATAAAACCGTTGAGCAGATTTTTTTACCCGATGCAAAAAATCCCGGTGCCTGGAATGCAGGCGAGGTGGATACCAGCCTGAGTACCATCAATGTCTCCGTATTAAAAAATACCGGCATTGTGAATATGGTGGATCAAGCGGTGGGCGGCTGGTTGATTGACCAACGCGGCAACCCGACCTATTACGCCATCTACGCGAACAAGACCTCTTACGACTACATCGTTAAGAATAATTTCTACAACGCGGATATCGTCGGCAAGGCAAACAATATTAACTTCCCGGATAACGCGACGGAAATCAAAGCCAGCTGGCGAATATTGACCAAAGACGATGATGCCAGTCGTTACCTGACTATGCCGGCGCAAGTGGAAATCTTTGATGCGCAGGGCCAACCCACCGGCAAAACACAAGCGGCCACGCTGGGATTGGTCGGTTTGCATATTGCCACCAAGGCGGCCGGTTACCCGCAATGGATCTGGTCCACCTTTGAACAAGTCGACAACGTACCGCCTAAAGAAAATGTCGACGGCAAATGGGTCGATAAACCGGTGGACGGCGTGTTCTATTCCTACTTCAACAGCAAGGCGTCACCCGGCGATATCAATCACTCCGCTTGCCTTTGGCAACAGCAGGACAACCAGTTGGTGTGCGTGCCGAAGCCGGGCATGACCTTTTCTACACCCAACCCGTTAAACCGTGTAACGCCCATTGCTGCGGATACCCAAAAAGCGAATGACGTCGCGCAAAAGAATTTAACAAAAACCGTGTTCCAGTATTACCAACTGGTTACCACACAACGCCCGCTGATGCCCGACAACCCCAGCAATCCACTCGGCCAACCGACGCCGGCAATTTCTGCCAATGTCACCATGGAAAGTTACATACAACCCAACAGCAGCTGCATGAATTGCCACTCCATGGCGACACCGGTCAATAGCGCTTACAGATCAGATTTTTCTTACCTGTTTAAATTTGCCCAAACGCCAGCGGCTGCAATCAAAGAATCTACCGCCACAAAAAAATAAGGAGCAACACATGAGTATTTTGAATGGACCACGTTTGAATTTTTGGGGCGGCATTCGTACCGATGTGAGCGTGCCGAATAACTCGCCGACGATTCCTTATTCCGGCGGCACGCTGAATTTATTTGACCTGACCACATCCACTGTCGCACCCAGTGCGCAGCTGTTCAGCGACGATCAATTAAATGCGTTCATCAATGCCCCCTCTGGTGATTACTACACGGCGGGCGGCTGGAACCATTACGGGCAGCATGTGGTGGATATGCAGAACGCGCTGATCAGTTCGCAAGGCACGCCCGGCAATATCAGCACCACCGGCGACCTGGTTGGCCAACCGGTTTATTTATTGGGCTCAATCGACCCGGTAACAAAGCAGGGCCCGGTATCCGGGCCGATGATGGTTGACCTGGACCCCACCAGCGGACAGACCACGCAAATTTTCGTGGGCGGTTTGCAAATCGGTTCCGGCAGCACACCGGAATTATTGATTCGCCACGACACCGTGTGCAGCAGCCAGGATCTCGCCGTGCGTATTTTGGTGGGCGAGCCGGACGCGCCCGGCTCCAGTCGTATCAGCGGCACCTTTCAAATTACGTTTCCGTTGAGCAGTGTGGTGAGTTACAACCAGAACAGCGCAATGCTCAAATCCATCATCGACGCACCGGGCGCAACCGGTATTGTGTTGCGTTTTGTGATGTTTGAAATGTGCCCCACGCTGACCACGCCGCAACTCCGGGCCGATTATGCGTCCGGCCAGAACACGCCCAACCCGAGCATCGGCCGCGTGATCGGCACGCTCGCACCGGCCTATCCCGGTGAGCCAAAGATTTGCCAAAACGGACGGCGCCTGGTCAACACCGGCACCGGTGCGGGCGGTTACATGGAATTGGTAAACGACCTGATGAGTGTGGACATGGTAAACCTGCTGCCCAAGGCAAATTTCCGCAGCGAACGCACCAACATCACCGGCCCTATTGGTCCGAATATCGATTTCGGCACACTGAATTTCACAGCGGGTAGTTCAACCGTTGCGACACTCGCGTGCAGCGATGCGCAATTACAAAACTATTATCTCTACGGCGGCATCGTGGATTTTTCGTTAACCGCCGACCAAGCCACAGCGGTTAAAACACAACCCTTAAACATCAGCGCCTACAACCAGAACACCGCCGCCACATTAAAGATTGTGGAGCCGCCGTATCGTATCTACAGCGACGAACGCAATCTATATATCGATGATTATCAGGGCTCGGTATCCGTTACCTTACAATTGCGTTACCTCGGCCAAGCTGTAAAACAGCACACAACCATTTCCATCAGCAGCGACACACCCGGCACACTGGACAACCCGGATTACCTGGACTTCCCCACCAGCGTCACCGTACCGGCCAACCAGGAATCCGCCAGCTTCACCGCCGCCGCCAAAACAAGCAGCGCCGCCACCGCCGGCTTTGAAGTACTCAACTACACCTGCAACGGCGGCTCCTACTTCACCAACTTCAGAAAATATAAACAAACCAATTTCGGCATCCCCGCCGGCAGCACCATCACCTGGGAACAGGTTTACACCAACGTACTGCGCTTCCACTACCTCGCCTTCCCGGCCATGTCACGCTTCATTCCACTCAACCAGCCCGATGCCATACTCAACGCAAAAAATGCCATCATCGCGCGGACGTCCTCGGCTTACAAAAACACAACACTGTTTATGCCGGTGGTGAGATCAATGTCGCCGAGCCAGACGGCGTTGTTGAAGGCGTATTTGACGGGGCAGGGGTGGGAGGGTTAGGTGTTGTAATTTGGTGAAATGGCGCGAGTTGTTTTTATGGCATATGATTAAACGCGTGGTTTTTTTGGATTGCATGGCGGTTATCGTGAATATTTTCGCGCGGTAATGCCAGCATTGATAATGGGTAAATTTTCTTTACATTTCAATTGCTTAACGTTGTCATGTTAGATTTCGTTAAAAATTAGGTCTATTCAAGCTAATAATTACTATGAGGCCGAATGGCCTCATTAATAGGCTGTTATGTGTATATTCAATGGCTACCAAGGTAGGAGAAAGCAGTGAAAGAACTAATAAAAACTATTGAGGAATATAAAATATGGAAAACGGAGATTCGCAAAGTACTTGATGAAAACTTCAATGATATAGCGTCCTTAATGATGGATGCATACGGACCAAACCAAATAATTCCGTTTAAAACGGAAGCTCCGACTCAACATACTTTCTTTAATCAAAACAATAACCCTATCCTTATTAAAGGCTGTGTTATTAATATTGAGCAAATGACCGGTGAGTATATGCTTTGGTTCTTTGAGAATGGTAGTTTCTACTTAATTCAAAGAAAATCCGATAGTAACCTATTAAATGTTAGACCATATTTATCCGAAAATTCGGGTAGTTTTTTCAATACGCAAGCCTACAAAGCAAGTTTTGATAACGAAATAAATTTTGTATTATCTTTGATTGAAAACGCCGGAAATATTGTAGATATACTCAAAGAGAGAATGGGTAGATTAAAAACATGTGAGGCTCAAGGCTTGGTAAAAAAATTAGCCTCAACAGTAAGAAAATAGATACATAAAAAGCTTCTAAATTCGCGAACTTTGTGCGCTTTACAGCTTTTAAGTCGAGATTAACTCTAGTTTCGAGATAAGGAAAAAATGTGTTAAGCACACTTGCTAAAATACTACTTACTAGTACAGCAATAGCCCCCGTAGGCTTTACCTATGCGTGGGTAGCTTGGTTTGATAACGAGAGAATATTTGCTGGTTTAGCTATTGCTGCCTCTTTATTTTTAGTACTAATTTGCATCTGGATGCTTCGTTACGCTAGGAAAAATCTTGAACGATTCAACTTTTCTGTAGCGACAATTGAAGCTGCAGATCGTGAAAACATGGGATTTCTTCTTTTGTATTTGCTGCCGCTTTTTACTGCAAGTTTCTCTGCATTGAACTGGACGGTTTGGGTTCCAACACTATTAATATTTGCTGTGATAACTAGCACTGGATATAGCTATCACTTCAATCCTCTCTTGGGCATCATGAAATGGCATTTTTATAAAGTAGGTACGCCAGAAGGTGTAACTTATGTGCTTATCACAAAAAAAGAGCTTAGGCATGCCAGCCAACCTTTAACAGTAGCACAGTTAACAGAATATATTGTTATAGACGTAGAGGAATAAAATGACACCACAGCAAAATTTTTTCGCGCTTATTAAGGACGATAGCGGCAGCTGTCAAATTAAGCGGCTCAGAGTTAACCAATCACTTCAGGCTGAGTTGATTCAAATATTTGAAGATCAACGTATCCTTTTCGAACAAGGCATTGATACCGAAGTGGTTTTTAATGGTGATTGGAAACCAGATTCAAATGAAGTCCTAACTATTAGTGATATTTCTGAGTCAGTGATGATGAAGAACGCGGTCAATGCAAATGCGTCATCATTTCCAGATGTGGTCATTGCCAATTTTTCTAATGAACCAATAAAGGCAATATTCACAGGGATAACAAAAAAAGGACAAACAAAGGTTTTTGTCCAAAAATTTTCATCCAGACAGGCTCTTTCGTTAAGCCAGCTACCACTTATAAAAATGCAGACTGGTAATACTTTTGTAAAAACAACTGAAGACATATTTACGATCGACAATAAGTTGGTCGCAATCATTGAAGATGATAAAACGAAATTTAAAAGCTTTCACAACGCGCGCATGGTTTTTGACCTATCAGACTACTATAAAGAAGCAACAAACGATGATTTAACTCAGATGGCTCAACATGCATCGTTGCACATAGCTGACCTGGAAAGCTTCATCAAAGAAGCTGACGCACAGGTCAGAAAGATGGCGCACTCTATCGAAAGATCTGGGTTGTTAGATAACTATACTGTTAGTCAAATATCTACTGCCGCTGAAAATTTCCCGGATATTCCGGTGTCTATTAATAACGGAAAAATCACATTGCCACGCGACAAAAAAGAACTTAAGGAAGTGTTGCATTTTTTATTGGAAGACATATACAAAGGTCCATTATCGGGCAATGATTTCTTAACCAATTCTAAGCGTGAGTTATAACATGCTAATGCACCCAAAGCCTTTTATGCAGTATCGGGGATTAGAATGTTAACTATCCGAGCCCCCGAGAAGAGTAGACAACTCTCTACCACCCAATGATGGACTACCAAATAACAAAAAAACGCGAAACAAGTACAACCACTACACCAAGTATTCTCGTCGCGAGATCAGGAGCTTCACAGATAACCACAAGAAGAGATTGAATCCACAACATCGTATTTCAGCAAATATAGATGTTGAAATATACTTTCAGTGGTTCCTTACGCCGTAACAGAGATTTGAGATGCTGAATAATGAACACTAAAGATTTGGAAAATCTAAAAAAGATAGATTCTTTTCCCGTAAAGGGATCTATTGTTGCCGGATATTTTGTGAAGCGCGGCGATCCATCAGGTGTATTCTTACTTGCATTGGTGGATCAGTCTAACGATGTTCAGTACAAACTGCGCTGGTCCTATAATTCAACTACGACATTTAAAGAAACTTTGGGAAAAAATAATAGATATCAATACTTTATAATTTTTGGATATGTATCACTTTCTCACTATCAGAGGCTTTGTAAGAGGGGGTTCGGGATTAAGGATATTCCACCAATATATGAGGAGCCATGCAATCTTTCACTTTCAGCCCATCAAGCTCAGTCACGCAAAATTGTTGAAATCAAGAAGAAATATAAAAATAGCCGGTCTCAAATTCCAAATGAAATTGCCAGTGGATTAGCAATCACATTTATACATTATGTTGGACTTGATGAACCGATCATTTTGGAAGGCGGATTTACAAGAGTTATGGATAATACTATCTATGTTAATAGCGATGAAGATTATTATGTTACAGAGAACAAGGAGTCTTTTTTACGCGTCCCACGCTCACTGATTTTGAGAATCGGCTCAGTCTCGCCCGGAACCTAATCCATTTCCATCTAATCAACGTGGAGGCAAGCATAGCCAAAAGATAGTATTACATCTTTTATACCGAAGAGGGGGCAACTGGCAGTTGCACAGAATTATTTACCGACTCCTTTACTCACCACTCATCATTACCTTAGCTCCCTCAGAAATATTCCGATTACTATCAGCAACGGACTGCACTAAATCGGTTTCAGCGGCTTTGGCTTTAAGGTCTTGATCAATATAATCATTAGCGCGTTCCGCCTTGGCCTTAATCTCAGCTAACTTTGCCTTTTCCTTTTCAATGGCTATCATTCGCAGGCTTTTCTCATATTCAGAGTCACTTTCTGCGTTAAGCTGTCTTTGTTTCAGATTGAGGCGCTGCTCTTCAAGGTAGATTTTCCTGAGCTCTTCTTCATACGCATCGGCTTTGCGTTTTTCCAGCAGTTTCGCTTCTATTCTGCGAGCCTCGGCTACCCTTTGACGCTCCTGCTCTGCCAGCCTTGCTTTCTCAGCCGCTTCAGCGGCTAATCTCTCTGATTCTCTTTGTTGTTTATTCGCCAGATGAACAGCATTAATCTGGTCTTGCAGATTGGGCTGCGCAAATGAACCCATGGCGAAGAACATCAATAAAAACAGCGCTATCTTTTGCATCATGCATCTCCTTGCGGGCAGGTGGCATTGGGTTGGACACGCGTTTCATTTTCTCCGGTTGAGATAATCACAGCGACGCCCGGTTTAAATTCGCATAGCTTCCCCACTTGGGCAGAGCTCAGTGTTTCACCATCCTCGACATACACCAATGAAACGCCATCGACTAAAACCTTGTCCTTCACTAATGATCCTGTTGCTGCACCGGCGACTGCACCACCGAGAGCACCGGCAACGACGGTTTCATTTGTCTGGTAACGGCTGGATTGAACATTGTCACCAATAGCCGCACCCAGGACAGCCCCCAAAATGCCGCCAGCAACCTGCGCTTTCTGCTGTGCCTCGCTGTTATCAACTTCTATTCTGGCGGGCATAACGGCGAGGATTTCTACTGTCTTGGCCGCTTGTTTCATGTTGACCTGTCCCGCTTTGTAGACGTTGGCCCGGTGCTGCTCGCCCGTTGCCTGGCATCCAACAAGAACGGTTAATGAAAAGATAAGGGTGAGTATTGGTTTGATTGACACAGGTGTTTTCCTCTTGAGGTAGATCCGATCCTTACAACTTGTCGTTTTTTCAAACAAAATAATCGCTCATTTACCTAATGTCAACTTTTTAGGTTGACTATCGACTTTACACATCCTTCATACTAAAAGGTCGAGGGACAACCATTTGGGTTTTTCTGGTAGAGATCCCCCAAATGAAACGAGATAACCCGGCTGACTTGGCAAAAGAATTGGGTAAACGCATATCCAGCCTACGCATAGCTGCTGGACTAACGCAGGAATATGTAGCGGAAAACCTGGGTATAGGCAGCGAAGCCGTTTCCCGTATCGAGCGGGGGGTAGCCGTGCCAAACGCCATACGACTTTTGGAATTAGCTGAAATTTTGGGGTGCCGAACCGATGAGTTACTGCATGGCAGCAGTTCCCGACTGGCAGATCAGACGGCTTACCTGGAAGACCTTTTGGCGAAAGTATCGGCGGAAGACCGGGGGCTGCTTATCAGCGTTTTAGAGAGCTTGGTTGGTAGGTTAAAAACAAGCAATCATGGTAAATAATCTATACAACCTATATCCAAATTCCATTGGCAGGCAGGCTATGGAATATCATCTATAAGGTCGTCAGCTATATGGACAGTTTTGAAAATTTTTTAACCGTGCTTCATGACTTTGAATCTCTTCCAGCAATATCCGAAAGTGAAAGTATATTTGATGTAGCTGGCTATCCTCATTATGAAAACGTATGTAGTAATATTCTTGCTTTCTATTTAAACCCTAATAATGAGCACGGCTTGGGAAGCTTGCTGTTCTCTTCACTAATGAGCCTCGCCGAAAGTGACGATTCGAGCCAAGGAAACTTTCAGGTTTATCGTGAATATTCCACAAAGAAAGGTGGAAGATTAGATCTCTTGATTGAAACGGATAACCAGCTTATAGGCATAGAGAACAAAGTATTCCACGAGCTAAGAAATGATCTATATGATTACAGCCGTACAATAGATGAAATATCCGGTCAAAAAAAATTATCGCCCGTTAAAATTGTTCTTAGTATTAAGGCTCATGCCGTTGATAACGGGTTTGTTGGGATAACCTACAAAAATTTTATAGCTGAAATAAGGCAGCGTCTTGGCCTCTATGCCGGTAAATCGTCTCAAAAATGGCTTCTTTACCTTCTGGATTTTATGAGCAGCATGGAAAACTTCACAGGTAAGAATATGGAATTAGATGAGCTTGATCAATTTTTTATAAAGCATCACGAAAGAGTTGATAAGTTGCTGACTGCAAGAAATAAATTTATGTCAAAACTTTATTCGAAAGTAAACGATCTTTCAGGAATCATGGAGAAATCATGCGTATGTGAGAAAAAATGGATATATGCAAAAGCTTGTTTGGTCCATGATTTTATGCTTTCAGGTCATTCAATAGCATTTGATCTACACATTTCACCGACCGGGTGGAAGTTCTTAGTTTTCGGTCGAAACGAAAAATCTCACGCCTATTTATCTGAACTACTTTTAGACCCGTCCATTTGTGAGTTCGAAATAACTTGCAGAGATTCTCGATATATTTTAGAAGAATTTAGTTTAGCTACTGATCTAATGTTGATAAAAGAAAAATTACTGAGCTGGTTTTCTAGAATTGTCGATGCAGATAACACCAGAACGAGTATTTTAACTATAGGTTAATAAATGTTGGACTTTACCGGCAAAGACCAAAAAGCACAGCAAGTTTGCTTGCACTATGCCAATCAACTTGAAGCACACGATCTTATTGGCATTATTCGGAACATCGCTTCTATTACCTCCAAAGAACAAGCCATTGCTTTATCCCGGTTCTTCTGGCGAATGCTGGAGGCCGCAGCGGAAGATCGGGATAAGGGTGTTGAGGTATTGGGGGAAGTGGACTTGCAATATTGGATGGAACGCAGCATGAATATTATCAGCGGTTATCTTGATCGGATCGGTTACGGCGATGAGTGGGAGCAGGTGAGCGATGAAGTATAAGGCCGCCAACCATAGCGCCAACTTGCTAACACGATTGAACCAACTCCAATAAAAAATCCCGCACCTAAATGCGGGATTTTATCTTTAACAACTCGTCCTCTCCTAATCCCACACCGGCGCAAAACTCGGATTAGCAATACGCTCACCACAATCAAGCCCATCAATCAGCGCCGCATCATCCGGCGATAAACGAATGTGTTGCGCGGCAAGGTTGGATTCGAGGTTGTGCTTTTTGGTCGACATGGGAATCGTGGCCATACCTTGGTCCAGAATCCAGCGCAGTACCAGTTGCGGTATCGGGTGGCCGGTGCGGTTTGAAATGTCCTGCAATACCGGGTCTTTTAAAACCTTGCCGACGGCCAGGGGCATGTAGGCGGTTGGTTGTATGCCTTGCTGTTGCATAAAGCGGCGCAGTGTGGTGTTTTGCAAATAGGGGTGGACTTCGATCTGGTTGGTGGCGATGTTGTCGACGCCGAGGATGTTGATCGCTTCCTGCAATTGCGCCACTGTGAAGTTGGAAACACCGATCTCGCGTGCGAGCCCCTGGATTTTGGCTTTGTTCAATTCCGCCAGATATTCACTCATCGGCACGCCGCCCGTTTGTGTGGGCCAGTGGATCAAAAGCAGGTCGACGTACTCGGTTTGCAGTGCCTGCAAACTGTCGTTCACAGACGGGATAAATTTGTCCGCGCCGAGGTTGTCGAGCCAAACTTTGGTGGTGAGGAAAATATCGCTGCGTGCGACGCCGCTGTCGGCAATGGCTTTTCCGACCTGTGCTTCATTGCCGTAGATCTGCGCGGTGTCGATGTGGCGGTAACCAGCATCCAGAGCCAGCCGCACGGCGTCGTAGGCGTCCTCGTCTTTCAGGCGAAACGTGCCCATCCCTAAAGCTGGAATGGCTTGCGGCGAAATGGTGTTTGTCGTCATGAATAATCTCCGATAAAAAAGGCAGGTTTTTCCTGCCGATGATGCAAGGGTTTTACTCTGCGTCGGCAATAACCTGCGCAGGGATGGCTTTATCTTTACGCTCCAGGGCGCCGGACCAACGGGTCAGGGCCAGCGCTAGTAGGACCACCAGCGCGCCGATCCAGCCGGTATCGGTCAGGGGGCGTTCTGCTATCACCAGGCCGCCGAACCAGGCACCGAAGGCGATGCCCAGGTTGAACGCGGCGATGTTTAAACCCGACGCCACATCCACAGCCTGCGGGCGGTATTTCTGGGCCAGTTGCACCACATAGACTTGCAAGCCCGGCACGTTGCCGAAGGCAAAGGCGCCCCAGACCAATACCGTCAGTACGGCGAGTACCGGCGACTGGGCGGTGAAACTGAACACGGCGAGCACGGCGGCCAACCCGATAAAGATCAGCGAGAGTGCTGGCACCGGGCCTTTGCGATCCGCCAGTTTGCCGCCCCAGATATTTCCCACCACTACGGACACACCATACACCAGCATGATGAGACCGATAGCGCCGGGCGCGAAGCCGGTGACCTGTTGCAGCACCGGGGCAAGATAGGTGAAGGCGATAAAGCTGCCGCCGTAGCCAACGGCGGTCATGGCAAATACCAGCAACAGGCGTGGCTCAGTCAGCACCTGCAATTGTGACCACAGGGAATTGGCCGGCGTTTGCTGCAGGTTTTTCGGCACCAGTATGGCGCTGCCGATCAATGCAACCACACCCAACAAGGCCACGACTAAAAAGGTGGCGCGCCAGCCAAGCTCCTGGCCGATAAAGGTACCCAAAGGAACACCCGTCACCAGCGCCAGCGTCAGGCCCGAAAACATCAGCGCGATGGCGCTGGCTTCTTTGTCCTTGCTGACCAGGTTGGTGGCGATGGTCGAGCCGATGGAGAAGAACACGCCGTGGGCCAGGCCAGTCAGTACTCGCGCCAGCACCAGGGTTTCGTATCCGGGCGCGGAAAAGGCGAGCAGGTTGCCGCCGATAAACAGCGTCATCAACGCCAGCAACAAGGGCTTGCGCGGCCAATTGCCGGTCAAGGCCGTCAATACCGGCGCGCCGACCGCAACGCCTAATGCATACAGGCTCACCAGCAAACCGGCGGAGGGAACAGAGATCGCGAGATCCTGCGCGATGGTGGGCACCAGACCGACAATGACAAATTCGGTGGTGCCGATGGCAAAAGCGCTCAAGGTAAGCGCCCACAGTGCAAGGGGCATAACACTCTCCTCAATAGGTGATACAGCAGGTTTTTGCATGGGCGCTATTGTGGAGGCAGTAACTATTGTGAAAAATGAGCAAAACCACAAAAGACTTTTAATGAAATGACAATAATCTCGGAAAGGGCACAGTTGGAACAGCTGTTGGCCGTGTATGAACAGGGCAGCTTCTCGGCGGCGGCGCGGGCGCTGGACTGCCAGGTCGCCTCCGTATCCCGCGCGGTCGCGCAGTTGGAGGCGCGGCTTGGGGTAGATTTGTTTGCGCGTACCACACGCAAGGTGATTCCCACTGAGGAGGGACATCGCTTTGTGCAGCAGATCAGGCCAGCGCTGTTGCAGATCGCCGAGGCGGAGGCCGAACTCAGGAATTTATCGGCGGAGCCGGCCGGCAAGTTGCGCGTCGATGCGGCCAGCCCGTTTATCCTGCATCAGCTGGTGCCTTTAATGGCTGAATTCCGTGCGCGTTATCCGCGCATTCAGCTTGAGCTGGTCTCCGGTGAAGCCTTGATTGATTTGCTGGAGCAACGTACCGACCTGGCGATCCGTATCGGTGGTCTGACAGATTCCAACCTGCACGCGCGCCTGCTCGGTCGCAGTCCATTGCATTTGGTGGCCAGCCCGGATTATCTGGCTCAGTTGGGCAAACCGACGACTATTGAAGAACTCAACCGCCATCGCCTGATCGGGTTTGCCGACATTCCCAAATTAAACCTGTGGCATTTCAGCGCTGGCGCTTTGGCGATCACGCCGGTGATCGCGGCGAGCAGTGGTGAGACGGTGTTGCAGTTGTGTTTGCAAGGGCACGGCATTGCGCTGCTGTCGCGCTTCATGGTGCATAAGGCGCTGGCGGAAGGTGCGCTGGTGGAAGTCTTGCCGGGCAGTTTGCAAAGCCCGCACCCACGGGAACAGGTGCAGGCGGTTTATTATCGTAATACGGCGGTGTCATCGCGGATCAGTGCCTTTCTGGATCATATTGCGCCGCGGCTTTCACTTTAATCTGGCCGCGATTTTTTACGGCGCCTCAGCCACCGGCAACTCCGCCACAATATCCGTGCTCGCAATCTGCGTGCGCGCACGGTCGCTGAGAATTTGCAAATCACTGATCACATCTTTCGCTAACCAACTGACGGATTCATCCGGGTGGTTAACCAACGACTGTACCAGGTACACATGGCTTTCATTGCCGGTGGCGCGCAGCGCGAGGAGCGCATCGAGTTTTACGCCGATGTCCTTGTCTTGCAGCAGGGGTGCGATGGCATCGGCGGCGCTGTGGTAGCGGGTTTTCGCTAATTCAATCAAAGTTTTCTGGCGCGTTTCCGGGTTGGGGCTGTTCAGGCCGGCTTGCGCGTCGGTGATTTGTTTTTCAATTAAGGTGTTGTCGCCGCGCAGCGACATGACTTGTGCGGCAACGCGTTTGATATCCGGGTTGGTTTGATTGTGATAAAGGGCACTGAGTGCGTAGTCGGGCAGGATGGTCGGGTTTTCTGCCATGTCGTAAAGGCTTTTGCTGGCAATGGCGAGGTTTTCGCGGCTGGGGTTACTCGCCAGCAGTTCATTGATTTTTTCGGTGAGTGAGCGTGGGTCATTTTCCGTTTGCGTAACCAGGTCTTTTACCGCTTGATCGCGCGCGGCGGTTGATTTACTTATGGGTGCTTGAACCTCGGCTTGTTCAGCCTGCATGGCGGTTACCACATCAGGTGTGGTGGTGGTTTTTTTCTCTACAGGGCGCGGTTGCTCTGCGGAATCAAACGCGAATAAACGTGCGTCGAGCAGTTCTTGTTCTTTTTTTGCCAATACGATTTCCAGGTCGACGATTTTATTTTCCAGCGCGGTTATTTTTGGATTTTTTTCGGCATCGTTTGCGCCGGGATGAATAACCATGTAAGCCGTCAGCGCACCGACAGCGGTGGCCAGCAGTAAATGTTTTTTGGTGTATACCGTAAGACTCATCGCGATACCTCTCGTTATTATTATCCAAAGGTATTGGTGAAAAAGGGGCGAGTGATTCGCCCCTTTTTGTTACGCCATCTGACTTGTTAAACCTTACAAGTTACCGAAGCCAATCGCGCCATTGCAATGCAGCCACTCGCTGCCACCGTTGCCGCCGCCACAGGAACCGTTTTGGTAAACGCCGGTGTTGTAGGTTTGCGCTTCCGCTTGACGAACAGAGCCGTTCACACTGATGTAATCCACCTGCACATCGCGGTTACCGCTGTCGTTGGTGAATTCCACCACGCTACCACCAGAGAGGTTGGTTGACGCCGTGTAGTTAGTCATGTTGGTGCTCAACGTCCAGGTTTGCACCGCCGTGTTGTTCACTCTCAGTGTGATGCTCTCCTGGCCGGTTGTGCCGCGTGCGCGTACTACGATGGTTTTGCTACCGCCTGATGGTGCAGAGCTGGAGCTACCGCCGCCACCGCCAGTGCTACCTGAACTCACGGTAATGTCGGAGCTACCGCGGCTTTGATAACCTTCGGTCGCCAATACCATGTAATCGTGCGAGCCCAGATTCAAGCCTCTGCTGGCCCAGAAATTAAAGTGGTTCGCGACGGTAATGGTGCCGGAAATGTTACCGAAACCTTTCTTCGGCGTTCTTACGCTGAAGTATTGATAGAAAGTACTGCTGTTACCTTCGATAGACGGTTGGTTAACACGTTGGCAACGACGCACATTGTATGTTGCGCCATCACTCTGGAAGCTGCCGTAGTCAACACCACCGGAACAGGAGGACGGGTTATACGAGCCGTAACTTTCAATAACGTAGTATTCAATCAATGGGTTTCTGGTCCAGCCATACAGCGCCAGGTAAGAGTTTTGCGAGTTATCGACACCGTAGTAGCCCGAGTAATTTACAACGCGCGGGCCACCGGGATTCCAGCCTTTACCGCCAACCCAGTTGTTGGTGCTGTTGTCCCATTGTGAGGTATAACGTCCGGCGCCTTGCAAGCCAAACGAAGCGTTACCGGAATCTTTCCAGAACGAATAATAGAATCCGTTATGGGTGCCGGTTTGGTTTGACGTTAGGGTTTGCGCGCTAACGGCCGATACACACAGCGCGGCGGCCCAAATCATTGAAGAGATCACGCGTTTACTGGCGATTGTTAATTTCATTATTAGACTCCAGGGGTTAGCCTTTCGACCAATACCGCTCATAGAGGAGGAAGGACTGTGAAGGAATTCTGTTCGTTGCGAACAGGTTTTTTTACCGGAGGAACCATTCAGCCTGCTGTTATTGTTAAACCGAGTTATGGTTACTTCGATCCCCAAATTTATAAAGCTGCCCCTTCATATTGTCAATCGAACAATAACCATATGGTCAAATAAACTATATAAGAATATCTCTATAGCGATAAGTTTTTTAAAACCCGCTGTAACCCGATTGTTTTTCCTGAAGTATTTGATCTAAAAGGCTGCTTTATGCGCAACGCATTTGCAGATAAAAACCGTGTTATAAATGAATAGTGCCGGCAGATTATTTTTCTTTTTTATGGAAAAAACCGCTTTTATTTTTGAACAGAATTCTATCCCCGCCGCATCTTTTACAGAAAAAAATATCCTCGTGTCGATTTTCGCAGTGCACAACCGACTATATAGAAACCCACGACACGAAGGACTTCCATGAAAACCTTATTATCCAAAGACGGCACGGTGTTGGCCTACGATACCTACGGCAGCGGCCCAGCGCTCATTTACATCACGGGTGCAACCTGTTTCCGTTCCTTTATGCCGGTAGTGCAGGATGCGAAGGTATTCAGCCAGGTGTTCACCGTCTATAACTATGACCGCCGGGGGCGCGGAGACAGTGGAGACACCTTACCTTATGCCATTGAACGCGAAGTGGAGGATGTTGCCGCGCTGATTGAGGCCGCAGGTGGTTCGGCGTATTTATATGGGCATTCTTCCGGGGCGGTGTTGGCTCTCGAGGCCGCGTTGCGTTTGGGCGATAAGGTTAAAGGTGTTGCGATCTACGATGCGGCTTATGCCGCTGATGAAGAGGAGCGCGCGGAGTATGAAACCCTGGCTGAACGTGTGTATGCATTATTGCGCGCAGGCAAGAACGCGAAAGCGATCCGGTGTTTCTATAAAGGTATTGGTATGCCGGCTCTGTTTATCATGCTGATGCCCTTGATGCCCGGATGGAAAACCATGAAGGCGCTCGCACCGACGTTAGCTTATGACATTGCACTAACGCGCGACTTGCCGCCCGCTGATCGCCTTGCAGCCATTAAGGTACCGACGCATATCTGGTATGGCGAAAAAAGTCCGGCGAGTATGCACCGTGTGGCAAAACATATTGCGGACGCCTTGCCATCCGCCAGCCTGACCGAATTTGCGGGCCAGGATCATATGGTCAGTGCAAAACGTTTGTTACCGATGTTGGTGACGAGTTTTATGAGAAGTTTCACCTGCACCTGTAGGTCGAATTAGCGTTAGCGTAATCCGACATCCAACTACCTAAAGAAAAATTATTTTGTTCACAAGCATTGTCGGATTACGCTGCGCTAATCCGACCTACGGTTACGGTAAAGCAAAAAAAAAGCGCCTGTTGCCAGGCGCTGCAATGCCAATGTCAGTTTGCTGCTGCGCATTAAAGATGGCGTTCGTTCACCTTTACCGCGACATCAGCGCTATTCATCGGCGGGGTCTTACCCATCTCACATGATTACCCTGGTGGTTCCGTGAAAAAAAGCTGCAATGGATTGCGGGAAATAATTCATTGCAGCTAACACGAGCACACCAAATACCACTTTTTTTGCGGTTATCGTTTTAACCGCAGCAAACCAAGCTTGTAAGGAATTCGCCCATAGGTTGATCCCGTTCCGGCTTCACCCTGGTAGAGGAATTCCAGATTGCACGGATCAATCGTGAGCCGTTCGTCGTAACCGGAGCGCACTAACTCACCGTGGCTGATACCGCGTGACCATTTGCCTTGGGGCCATTCCACGTTGTTCTCGCCTGCAAAAGGATTGGCTTCGGTATCGGCAAGCGGCGTCCAGGGACCATCAAGGCTGGAGGATGTCCAGGAACGGAAATAACGCGGGCCGTAACCGGGCGTGTGATACGCCTCTACCAACAATAAATATTGATTGAAGCCATCAACCTTATACACATTCGCCGCTTCAAACAGGAAGCTGTTGCCATTGCCGCGATGGTCTTCCATCACGATGGAATAGCCGGAGAAGTTGGGGAAATTACCGATGGTGGTTTTGGACATGTACAGCACACCGTCGTCACGCGAGAAATACAGGTAACAATGGGTCGCGTTACAAATTACCCAGAAATCCAGCGCGCCAGCGGGTTCGCCTTGCAATAATTTTTGTTTCGGTGACCAGCTGTTCGGGTTGGTGATATCGGTGGTGGTTGAATAGGCACCACCCCATTGAGTAATTTGATACCAGCGATTGTGCGGGCGGAAGAAAAACACTTGCGGTGCAACCGCATTGCCCATGGCCGTTCCCTGGAAAGGTCTTTGTGTTGCAGAACCGGCCTGATTCCAATCGGCGAAATTCATATAGATAGATCCCCAGCTGCCATCGCCGCCGGTAGACGTATCAAATACCGTGGCGAAGATGTGATACAAACCGTTGTAACGCACGATGCTCGGATCTTTTACCGATGCCCAGTTGGAACGCTGCGGTGAAATCAGCGGCGGTGTCGAGGTCCAGGAGAAACGATTAGGCAAGGCACAGGACGGCGAGCTGGATGAAGAGCTGCTGGAAGAAGAACTGGAGCTGGTGCTACCGCAGTTGCCTGCAGTCACACTGGCACCGGCGACGCTCAGTGAATCGATATTTGGCAAACCTTCTGCAGTCGACGCCGACAACTGCAACACGTTATTGCCCTGGACCAGGTCCACTTGGACAGAAACGGTTTGCCAATTTGCCCAGCCGCCCGTTGCCGGCAAGCTGACGGAATAATTTCCGTTACTGCCGCCATTAATCAACAAGGCACCATTTCTATTGCCGGTACCGCCGTTGGCCATGCGGAAGGTCAAGGTACGCGGACCGCTGCTGGCGGCCTGCACAGCCCACACAATCGCCGCACCTTGCGTGTTGTTGGTGTTGGCAAACCCTGCGCCGGTGAAACCACCATGATCATTATCGACGGTACCATCAACGCGACAGAAACCACTTTGTGATTCCTGCAATACCAATGTGGATGGTGCAACAGAACTGGCAACCGAACTGCTGCTGGAGCTGGTGCTCGGCGCGCTGGAAGAACTCGCCGGTGTTGAGGAGGTTGAGCTGCCACCACACACACTGCCGTTGATCGTTGGGCGCTCGATACTGCCGCCATTGGTTTCACCCTGCACACCGAAAGTCACTGACTGGCCCGGCGCGATGTTGCCGTTCCAGCCCATGCTGGTCGCCGTGTAAGGGTTGGAACCGGAAAAATTTGCGTTCCAGCCGCTCGACATGCGATTGGTGTTGTATTGCCAATTCACACTCCAGTTACTGACCGGTGAATTGGTATCGTTGGTGATGGTAATGCTCGCCACAAAACCCGAGCCCCATTCGTTATCGATAGAATAAGTACAAGCAGCGGACGCGCCATGCGTGAAGGCAGCAAGCGCCGTACTCACACCAATGACACTGCACGCACGCTTGATCGCGCTCGGCAATATCGGGTTGAGGTTGAATAAATACATTGTCAGGTTCTCCTTTCGTTATGTTTTCGCGCCGTTTTCTGAATTGAACACGGCGCTGCTTTTTGCCGGTGAAGTCTTGCTGTTTTTATGTAGGTGTTGATAAGTGATGCGTTACTCCAGGCGGTAGTAATCAAAGTCAACGTAACCACCTGTGGATTGCGTGCCGTAGTTAAACAACGCAAAGCGATAACCCATGAAATGATCCAGGTCATAGGTCATGCGTAGCGTGTTGCCGATGGCGCGCCAGTTGGAACCGTCGAGGCTGAAATAAAACCGTGCCTGATCGGTCTGGTTGCGGAAGTCCATATCGATGCGGAAATACACACGATTTTGATTGAGGCTGATGCGTTCGATCTCCTGCGGGCTACCGGACGTGGTGTCCACCATAATGATGGATTTATTGCCGCCGGATTGCGTCACACCCACATAACCGTAACGCGCTTGCAGGGCACCGAGACCGGCGTAGTCACCATCGCGCATGCCGTTGGTTTCCATCGCCACGCGCGCGGAACTTTGCGGGCCGAAAGTGCGTTGCGTGAGTGTATTGCGCGTGTTGACAAAACTGCTGTCGCGCCGTGTGTTGGTGATGCGCATAAAACCGGGGCGCGCCTGTAACGACCAGCCGCTGTTATCCGGGTTGTGGTTCCATTGCCACTGCAAGGGCAAACGCGTGCTATTGAATTCATCCGCCGTCACCACGCCGGCCAGCCCGTAATTTTCCACCGCAAAACCCAGTTGCTGCGGCACGCGCCCATTCACACCAAACACCGGCCAGCCATTTTCCCAACGCACTGGCACCAGGTAAGGAATACGCCCGACGGCGCCGCTGTCTTTAAATAAAAACGCGTACCAGTCACCGGACGGCGTATCAATTAAATTGCCTTGCGCCACACCTTGGTCCTGCAAGGCAATGCGGCCTTGATAGGGGCCGGTCAAATTATCGGCGCGATAAATTAATTGCGAACGCCCGCTGGTCACTGGCCAACTGATCAGCGAAATGTAATAACGGCCATTGATTTTTTGCAGGTGCGCGCCTTCGGCAGGTACGTAAAAATTTGTGCCGGCAATTGCTGATGCGCGAGGAATAATCGTTTGGTTTATACCGCCGGGCTTGATAGCGGTGGCGTCGGCGGTGAGTTCGATGAGTTTAATGTCGTCAACGCCGTAAACCAGAAACGCGCGCCCGTTTTCAAAGAACAAGGCGGAGTCGTGATACAGGCCATTAAGCACCGAGGTTGTCCAGGAACCGCCTTCGATATTGTTGGTGCGATAAATATAGGTGCGGTTGGTGGTGTAGGAAAAGGTACTTACATAGAAGGTACCGTCCAGGTAGCGAATGCTGCTCGCCCAGGAGCCGTTACCGTAAGCTTCTTGCCCGTTTTCCAGATTCAATTGCGCGTTATTAGCAAGGGTGGAGTAAGCGTAATTTATCAGCGTCCAGTTTTTCAGGTCGGTGGATTTCATCACCGGCACACCGGGACTCATGTGCATGGTGGTGCTGGTCATGTAGTAAGTATTGCCCACGCGAATCACCGAGGGATCGGGTACATCGGCCCAGATAATCGGATTGCTCGCTTCCACTAAATCAACCGGCTCGTCATCGCGTTCACCGCCCACAGAAAAATCATCGGCGTAATAACTGACGCTGGTGCTGGATGATTCAATAATAAAATGTTGGAAGGGCGTTCCACTCTGCGTGTAATTGCCACGTAGCAAAGTCCAGCTGTTGGCGTTGGCCGTTACCCGCGCGATATTGGAATATTCGTTGTAGCTGCTGCTGTCCGCATCATCTTCGCGTTTTGCAGTGAGAATAATTTCTGCTGCTGGCGAACCGGCGGCCAGTTTTACCCACACGGCTACATCATAGGTGTTGCCCTGGGTGAGTGAACCAACGTTGAATGTCAATCCATTCCATGCGGATGTGCGGCCAGTGATTAACGCACTGGCTGAGCCGTTGCGGCGCTCCTGCGTCGAACGCGCCACGCTACCGGCGGTGGTTGCCCAGTTCGTTAAGCCATCTTCCACGCCGCCATTTTCGGCAAAATTATTTGCGGGTGGAGAATAGGACGAGCTGCTCGCGCTGGTCGTTACACTGGAACTGGACAGCGCACTGCTGGATGACACAACAACGGAAGATTGTGCGGAAGAACTGCTGGAAGAAATCGGATTACTACCGCCACACAGCGTGCCACTCAGACTGGGAATTTCCGGCGCGGCGTTACCTTTAGTGCCCTGGAAACCGAACTCGGTTGATTGGCCCGCTGATAAATTGCCATTCCAACTCGCGTTGCTTGCAGCGTAAGGATTTGAACCACTGACCGTGGCATTCCAGCTGTTGGTGATGCGGTTATCGCCCGCATATTGCCAACTGACATTCCAGTTGTTTACAGCGGCGTTAGTGTTGTTAGTGACTTTTACCGAAGCAGTAAAGCCGTTGCCCCATTGGTTGGTGATGGTGTATTCGCACGCGGCTTGTACCGGTAACGCCATCGACGCTGCAGCTGTTGCCAGCATTACGAATTGCGTTGCGCGTTTGCGTAAATAGAGGGTGATGTTCATGGTTGTTGATATCTCCCGGATATATTGCTCGCTAATTCGCACTGATTAGCTGGATGTTATGTTTGGATGAAGTTTCACATTCAGGTTGAAGGCGATCCCCTTATCAGGGGATCGCCGTTTTTCTTATGGATGATTAACGACCGATGTAATTCATCAACCAGGTCATGGCCGGACGGGGCGTGCCGTTTTCCGAAATCAAACCGGAGCCTTCAATCCAGGTTCTGCCGTTGACATAGCCCCAGATGGTGATGCCTCTTACGTGAGGATGGTTCCAGAACACCGGGAAGTGGGCCTGGAAGTTTTGCAGTTGCACTTGATCGTTGTTATCACCGATATCGTATTCGGAAATGTAGATGGGCTTGCCCACCTGATTCCAGATATTGTCGATCGCGGTTTTAACTTGTGCGGCGGTCATACCCTTCAACTCATGCGCTTGCAGGCCGACGGCATCAATATAATTGCCTTGCGCTCTGGCGAGTGTAATAAACTCGTTGTGCTGCCAGCGAATATTGTTGTAGTCGTTCAGGATCAGGATGGAGTTGGGGCAATATTGACGCGCGAGCTGGAACGTCCGTTGAATCCAGTTATTGCCAAAGGCACGTTGTGCATAACCGGCGGGTTGGTGGCCTGGTACTGCTTCGTTCACCACGTCGATCATCGCGGTATCCGGGTAGCGGGTGCAGTAATCGCGAATCCACTGTTCAATTTCAACGGCAACTTCCGGGCCGCTCAAATTGTTAAGCCATGACGGCGACTGCGCACCCCACACAAAGGTGTGAGCTTTTACCGGAATATTATTTTGCCGCGCGTAGGCGTAGATGCGATCAAGCGGTGCCCAGTTGTAAACGTTGCGCGTACCTTCAACAGAACCCCATTTACCTTCGTTTTCCGGGGTAATCTGATTCCAGTAACGGGTGAAGTCTGATCTCACTGCACCGGAGGTGGTGATGTTACCGACGAACTTACCGGTGTTGCCTACACTGCTGGAAGAGCTTGAAGAAGAACTGGACGTGGGACGATCACCCGCCACTACAAAATCATCGGCGTAGTAACTGACGGTGGTATTGTCGGACTCAATAATAAAATGTTGGAAAGGTGTACCCGATTGCGTGTAGTAACCTTCCAGCAGGGTCCAGTTGTTAGCCGACACTTCCGCCATGGCAACACGGGTATATTCGTTATAGGTGGACGTGTCTGAATCGTCCTGACGTTTGGCTGTCAGCATCACAACTGCGTCCGGTGAACCCGCAGCCAGCCTGACCCAAACACCCACGTTATATTCACTGCCGTTGTTTAAGGCACCCGCATTAAACGTCAAACCATTCCACGCGGCTGTGCGACCGGTGATGTATGCACTGGCTGCGCCGGTGCGGCTCACGGAAGTAGTACGGGTGACCGTACCGGCCGTAGTGCCCCAGTTGGTCAAGCCACTTTCCACTCCACCGTTTTGCGCAAAATTATTGCTCGGCGAAGAATAGCTGGATGATGAACTACTGACCGGTGGTGTGCTGCTGGAAGACGACGAGGGTGTAGAAGAGGGCGCAGAACTGGAACTCACGCTGCCACCACAAAGTGCGCCGGTCACAGCAGGTACCTGCGCCGCTGCGCCGCCTTTGGTGCCCTGGAAACCAAACTCGGCAGATTGGCCCGGTTGTAAGCTGCCGTTCCAACTCGCGTTACTTGCACTATAAGGATTGCTGCCACTGACATTGGCATTCCAACTGTTCGTCACGCGGTTATCGCCGGAATATTGCCAACTGACATTCCAGCTGTTTACCGCCGCGTTGGTGTTGTTGGTGACTTTGACGGATGCAGTAAAGCCATTGCCCCACTGATTCGTTACCGTGTATTGGCAAGCTGCATGAGCGGTGCTGGTCAAGGCCGTCGCCGCAAGTGTCAGCATCACACACTGCACTGGCCGTTTGAGTAATGCCGGGCAAGACATTGTTTTTATCGATCTATACATGATGTATTCCTCAAAATAACTACTGATGAAAGTCAGTAATCGGATACAGATATATTCACAAGCATTTGTGAATACGACGGTTGCAGAATAACTTGCACAGGCAGCCTGCCAGGCAGCAGTCGCCAGTGAAGTTTTCAGCGTTCAGATCGATGCAGGTATATGCCTGCGCAGCAGTACTGCGCAGGTCGATTATTTTTAGGTGTTGCTACTGCCAGTGATGGAAACCTTTTCCATCGGGTATCACTTTAACGATTCAAATAATTCATCAACCAGGTCATGGCCGGGCGCGGTGTGCCATTTTCCTGGATCAAACCACTCCCGTTCACCCAGGTGCGGCCCACCACATAACCCCACAGCGTGATGCCTTTTACCGACGGGTGGTTGTAGAACAACGGGAATTGCGTCTGCATGATTTGCAGTTGTTGTTGATCATTGGTGCGCGCGACATCGTACTCGGAGATATAAATCGGCAAGCCCAGTGCAGCCACCTGATTCAGCTTGCTACTCACATCATTAAACGACCAGTCTTCCAGACCGTGAGCCTGTAATCCCAGGGCATCCACCACACCCGCTTCCACCGCCGGGCGAGCCATGGCGATAAACTCGTTGGTGTTCCAACTCAACACGTTGTAGTCGTTGAGGATCAGAATGGAATTGGGGCAGTACTGCCGCGCAATCTGGAATACGCGAATGATCCAGTTGTTACCGTAAGCGCGTTGTGCGTAAGTCGCTGGCGCATGGCCGGGTGTAGCTTCGTTCACTACGTCGATCATTGCCGTGTCGGGGTAACGCGCGCAGTAATCGCGAATCCATTCTTCAATTTCCGCGGCAACTTCCGGGCCGCTTAAATTGTTGAGCCAAGTGGGTGATTGATTACCCCACACAAAGGTGTGTGCCTTAACCGGGATATTATTCGCGCGCGCATAATTATAAATGCGGTCGAGTGGTGCCCAGTTATACACATCGCGGGTGCCTTCAATGGAACCCCACTTGCCTTCGTTTTCCGGCGTGATTTGATCCCAATATTGGATAAAGTCGGAACGCACATTGCCGGAGGTGGTGATATTGCCAACAAAGAATTCATGATCCCCGCCACCTTGTTCTACTTCACCACCAATAGAGAAATCATCCGCATAAAAACTGATGGTTTCGTTTTCTGATTCGATGATGAAATGCTGGAAGGGTGTGCCGGATTGCGTGTAGTAACCTTGCAGCAAGGTCCAGCCGTTAGCCGAGGCGGTAGCCATCGCCACTTGCGAATATTCGTTATAGGTTGACGTGTCCGCATCGTCCTGACGCTTGGCCGTTAACATCACCACCGAATCCGGTGAACCGGCGGCGAGCCTGACCCATACCGCTACGTCATATTCGTTACCGTTCGTTAGCGCGCCGACATTAAAGGTCAGGCCATTCCACGCGGCGGTACGACCGGTGATGTAGGCACTGGCGGAACCGCTGCGACGTTGTGAGGTATTGCGGCTTGCAGTACCGGCGGTTGACCCCCAGTTGCTGAAGCCACTTTCCACACCGCCGTTTTGCGCAAAATTATTGGCCGGCACTTCGTAACCAACGGAGGACGAAACGCTTGACGATGGTGCGCTTGAAGCAGGTGCACTGGATGACGGCGCGCTCGATGCGACGCTGCTGGACGATACCGGCGGTGTGCTGCCCCGATTTGCGCAGAATCCAATGGACGAATGACTTTGTCCCGGTTGCAACACGCTATTCCACGCAACACCAGAAACATTTAACGTTGAGCCGCTTTGACTCCATTCGCCATTCCACAAGCTGCTCACAGTACCCTCAACCGTAATACCCAGATTCCAGGTCACGGCTGAACCGCTGCTGTTGGTCACGGTGAGCGACGCACAATAACCACCGCCCCAGTCGTTGGTAATCTGTATCGAACCGGACACATTTCCGCCGGTGGGCGTTGAGCTGGCCGCGCTGCTCGCAACGCTCGAATTCACCGCACTGGAGCTGGGGCTTGAACTGACTGAGCTTACATTGCTTGAAGAGCTGCTTGATGAATTGTTGTTTGCACTGATGGTGCCGGCGCTCGCGGTAAGCGTCACCGCATCCAGGCGCGTGCCGTCTTCGCGGCGCAAAATTCTCAGCACATGATTGCCCGCCGCCAGATTTTCAAAATTCGCGACGGACACGTTTTGCCAACCGCTGGTAGCGGTATTGTTTTGCGTGGTCCAGGCGCCGTTATCCAGTTTGTAATAGAACGAATCGTCATCGGCGTTTAACATCGCTGCGCGAATCTGGAATTGCACACTGGCGGATTGCGACAGCGTAAACGGAATCTGGATCTGACCACTTTCGTTGTCAGCGGGCGTGCCCAGCAATTGATTATTGTTGTTGGGCCATTCGATGTACTGACCACCGGACGCGGCGCTGTCGGATTGCACCAGGAACGGGCTGAAACTGCTTTGATTACGCAGAGATTCCAGCTCAACGGTTAATTGCCCGCTGCCGCCGGTGGTGCCGGTAAACTGATACCAATTCAAATTGTGTCCGGCAGTTGAACGCAGATACACATCGTGCACGCCGGTGACGCGGCTGAAAGAAACGGATTGCGTCTGCCAGGTTTGCCAGCCGCCGGTGTTTTGCACTTGCAGGGTAGCAATAGGCGCGTTATTGATACTGCCCAGACGAATTTCCAGACCGGAGTTAATCGCCGCAGCCACACGCGCATTCATGCCCGTTGCACCCGCACCGAAATCCACGCCAGAAATTTTTACCCAATCGCCGGAGCCCATCATCAGGTTCATGGTGCCTTCGCTGGCGCGCTCGGTTTCAATGCCGTTTTCGTTATCAAACATCTCCGCCTGGTTGATGTTAAATGCATTCACATTTTTTAATTGCGGAACGCCTACACGCCCGGCATTGACGCGCTGCATGGTGCCATCGGCGTTGTAGTACAAACGGTCCACGTTGATGGAACGCGAGAAGGTGCTGTGGCCCACTGCATTCGCCACCGCGCGATTGTGGTAAAAGATGTACCACTGATCCTTGTATTGAATGATCGACTGGTGATTATTGTTGCTGTTATTTTCCCAGGGCTGACCCAACACGGTGCCGCGACGGGTAAAACCGGACGTGGGATTATTGCTGGTCATGTAGTCAATGGTTAATCCGCCGGCAGTGTCGGTGGAATAACTCAAATAGTAGGTGCCGTTTCTTTTGTGCATGTACAGCGCTTCAAAGAAATTTGGCACATCTAACGTGATTGCCGAACCGCTGGTGCTAATCATGTCGTTATTCAAACGAATCACCCGCGCGTTACCCGGACCGCCACCGCCGAAATACAAATAAGCCTGGCCGTTATCATCGATAAACACACCCGGATCAAACAACCAGGTCACGTTGGCGTTGGGTGTGCTTCTGCTCACTAACGGACGCCCGAGTGGATCGGTGTAAGGGCCTTCAGGACGATCCGCGACGGCAACACCAATTGAACCGGCGCCGTCAGGAAAATATAAATAGTAGCGACCGTTGCGTTCGATAAAATCCGGCGCATACGCCAGATTCGCCCAAGAGGTATTGGTGCGCGAGTTCCAGATGATGCCGTGATCCTGCCAGTTGACCATGTCGTCGGAGGAAAACAGATAGTAATCAATCAGCCCGCCGTAATCCGCCTGGTTATCCTGATCGTGGGTGACCACGACGTAAACGCGATCATTAAATACCCGCGCCGCCGGGTCAGCGGTGTACACGTGAGACACGATGGGATTGTCGGCGTGAACTATTGATGCCGTTAACAACATCAAGCCGGCCAGCACGCGCAAGCCAACCTGTGTTGACGATATTACTCGATGGCAGAAGGATTTTTTTTCAGTCAGGTTGTTATTCATAGTGATTATCCTGTTGTAAAAAAATGAGGTTAACGCGACGCACAAAAGCCGACGGACGACTCGGTCTGGCCCGGTTGCAACTGGCTGTTCCAACCCACACCGGCCACCGTGAGTGTCGAACCGCTTTGGCTCCAGCTGCCGTTCCACAAATTGTTCACCGTGCCCTCGACCGTCACGCTGACATTCCAGGTCACCGGCGCACCCGTGCTGTTATTGACGAGCAGGTTTGCGCAGTAACCGCTGCCCCAATCGTTGCTGATTTCAACACTCGCCGTGACACCGCCGTTAGCGCTGCTGGCACTGGAGGAAGGCTGTGAGGAGGCTTGCGAGGAAACCGCTACCGATGAGCGGGACGATGCGGTACTGCTGACACTGGATGAACTGCCGCTACCCGGTTCACTGACGAAGGTGGCGACGCTTTGCGGATCGACCCACACCGATGCGCTGTTACCGGCAACGCTGGTGCGGCCACCGTAGCCGAGGTTCAATGACGCAGAGGTGCTGTATTTAACAAACTGCCCGACATTCACATTCTGTAAATTCAGGTTCAGATTACGGTGGGAGGTGGTGGTATTAACCGCGATCACCACTACGCGATTGTCCGGGCCTTTATAAGCCGTAACAAAAACCCCCGTGAGCGGTTGTTCCGTAGCGGCAATGCGCACATACCCGGGCCGCACAAACTTCGAGTACTGCGCCATCAGATAACCGCGCTTGCTGATGGCACCGTCTTCCGTCAACAGGCCATAACTGCGGCGGATATACCACCAGATATACGCATTAAAGTTGGCCACCATGCTCTGGTGCAATTCAGTACCCACGTCCAGTGCCAGGGGCCAGGCGTTAGCGGAATTCTGGCTTTCGGTGTAGTGCTCCGTCATCCAGAGCTCCTTGCCCTTGCTGCGCGCCAGTGGATAATCACGCGGCGCGCGGCCATACAAATGGCCACCGATAATATCCACGTGTTGCGCGGTGTTAGCATTGTTCAGCATGGGATCAGAGAGCGCCGGATTAAAGTTAAGCGACTCAGGCGCCACCACTTTCAAAGCACCAAAACGCGAACCCTGGCTCAACAAATAATTTACAAAATCCGTCGCGCTCCATTCGGCGGATTCGTAATTGGGATGCCAATCCGGTTCGTTCTGGAGCGACAACGCATAGATCGAAGCGTTATTCGAGGCCATAAAGTTGGTGAAGCTCAACAGATGGTCCGTGTAAGCCCCGTAATATTCCGGCCGCAGTTTGCCGCCGTTATTCAGGTTGTTATTGGTTTTCATGTAGGCCGGCGGCGACCAGGGCGAGGCCAGCAGAATCGCGCCGTGGGATTTTGCGCGCACGGCTGCGGGCACCTGAATACCCCAGTTATTGGAGTTGGGATCAATGCGCATCCGCATGATCGACAGGCCCAGTTGCCCGTCGCCGTTACCAAAGGCGGTGTCCACCTGGGCGGAGGTCAGGTCGGCAATCCAACCGGGGGCGTTCATACCACCGAAGCCACGAATAGTTTGATGTTCCGTTGCCCCATTAACGGTGACGTTTTGCGCCACTGCCGCGCCGGATGTCAGGCTCAGACTAATCAGGATGGTGGTGAAAAATTTGCGTAAACGCGTTGGTGCATTGCCAGTTTTTGTAATAAAGATGTCTCTCTTGCTCTCCATATCAAACTCCCGTTGTTTATTCATTATTGGAATAGGGTGCGGTTATCGCTCAGCCTGGTTACTGGCCGATACCGCTGCGGGAGATTAAGGAAGCACAAGCAGAAGAGATTGAAGTTTTGAAAGATTTTTTAGCAGATGCAAAAAATTTCACTAATTGTGCAATTTGTTAAATGAATATTGTGCCAGCTTTCAATAAAGTGTGCGCTGTTTATCAAACACGCATTAACTACCGATGTGGCTACTCACAATCTTCTTTAAGCGGGTGCAAGGTTTTAAATGTTTTTGGTGTGCAGCCGTATTCGATTTTAAATAGCTTATTGAAATAAGAGGCATTGTTGTAACCCACCAGATACGCGATTTCCGACACATTCGCTTCTTCCTTTTCGGATAACAAACGCGCCGCTTCTGTCAGGCGCAATTTGTTCAGATACGCCGTAAAGGTCATCCCCAATTCCTCTTTGAGGATTTCGTTCACCTTGGTGCGGTTAAGCCCCAGTGCAAGCGTCACCGATTCCAGACTTAAATCCGGATTGGCGTACTCGGTCGCAATCAAGCGCAGCACAGCACTTTTCTCTTTGTCTTTTTGTGGCTCAATCGACAATTTTTTATAGGCAATTAACGGCTGGTCCAGGCGGATTTTTTCTTTCAGCCCAGCGGTTAACATGGTGATGTACTGACGAAACAGCCAGAAGAAAAATAATACCCAGATCAACACGCACAACAAAGCCGCGAGATAAAGATACTGCTCCGCCCGGCCTTCCAGTTTTACATCGGTTAGGCGCACATGGGAGCGTGTGTTCACCGGGCTTTGCAATGAATTCACAAACGCGATGCCCATGGTTTTATCCAGTCGGTACCCGGTATCGCTGAATTCATAACCATAGCGATCCAGCCACCAGTGCGGCGTATCCAGCTCGTCAAAACCGATCGTCAAGGTCGTCCACTGGTTATCGCAGGAAAACGCTGTAGAGGATACGCGCCGCGTGACCGGCCTGATCGGGTCAGTCACCCGGTCGTCGTAACTGAACAGCACAAACAGCAGCACATTTTTGGGATCACACAAAATCCGGAAAGACACATGGCTATAACGGGTGAGGTCAACCAGTTTGTAAGGTTGCGCAGAATCGATGAAATAAAACGAGTAATGCGTGTAGGGAAAGGTGCCTTTAGGGTCGAGGAAAAATTCGTAATCGATGGTGCCCACTTCGCTCTTGACGGTCAGCCGTGTTTCATCCACCGGCGCTGACGGTTCGATGGCTGGCGCCCACACCAGTTGCCCGTCGCGTTTGGGAAATAACGAGGTGCTGAGTTTTGATTTCACCATGCCCGCACACAGGATGAGCGCTGTCACCAACAGCAACACCACACCGGCTATGGCCGCGTTTCGATAAAACTTCAGCATGTTTTATGCGCGGATTGGGTAAACAAGGATTAATCGGTTGATCGACCGCATCAGCTCAGCTCCCGGTATTCATTAGAATTATTGGTGTAGGAGATCTTGTTCCATGCGAAACACTCTCGGCGCGAAGATGCTCCTGGCGCCACGCAAGAATATTTATCGCCTGACTCGACGTGCCTTATCTTGTCATACAATCTGATGTACCAGCAACCGTGACACAGAAATGATTGTCACAAACAGCGTGAGAGGTCTTCTGCATTCTGGCAAGGTAATTTTCATGCGATGCTCGTCATCAAAAAAAAGCCCCTGTCGCTCGGCAGGGGCAAGGCGGACACTGGAGAGCTCCGGTAAAACTTAAAACGAGGCGCGCACACCCAGCGTGACAAACATGCCGGGGTCGTAGTAACTAAACGTCGCCGAGTCGTAGTGGAAGGTCTGGCGGATCGGTTCGCTGGTGAGGTTGGTGATATTCAAACTGACCTGCGGCGCGCCCGCGATTCCGTCGAAGTCATAACTGGCTGACAGATCCAGCTGACCGCGCGCATCGGTTTTTAACTGTGCGTAGGGAATGCCGTTCTGGTTGGGCCCGGATGCCCATTGCTCATCATTCCACACATAGGTTAAGCGGATGGCCGCGCCGTAATTTTCCCAGTAGGCCGTAAAGTTGTAGGTTTCCGGCGATACCCCAATGGCCTGTGCCGGTGCGCCCTGGCCTTCGCTGCGTTGATGGATATGGGTGTAGTTGGCGTTGATACCCAGGCCGTCCAGAATCATGTCCAGCGGTTGTACCCAGGTCACCTCTGCGCCTTCAATCTCCAGATTGCCATCCGCGTTCACTTGTTGGGTAACCGTCACCTGGGCCACATCCGGTCCACCGCGGCTCATGATCGCGGCCTGTGCCGTGGGGGATAAGGAATCAAACGGAATCATGAAGGGATTACCAATCGCCACCGGCAATTGCGCAAAGGGAATGGTGGTATTTTGATTGACGGTAAAACCGGTCAACTGTTTTCCGAATAACGTCAAACCAATATAGCCTTCGTTACCGGTATACCATTCACCCCCGATATCCAGATTGGTGGACAGGTAGGGTTGCAGATCCGGATTGCCTTGCGAGGCATTTTGCGCGGAGGGATCGCTAAAATTGGTGGCCGGCAACATCGCACTGGGGTTGGGACGCGTCATGGTTCGGGAGGCGGAAAAGCGCAATACCACATCCTCCGCCGCATCAAAACTGACATTCAGTGACGGCAAAAAATAATTGTAGTTGGATGACACGCCGCTATAAAAACGTTGCGCTGCCACTGGCGGATTGGCCGTGGGTTGCGCGGCGATGGACACCGGGCCTTCAATCAACTGATCGGTTTCCACATAACGGCCACCGAGGTTGATCCGCATTGCGCGCCCGGCGACATCCGTGGTTGCATTGAATTCGAGGTAAGCCCCCACCGTGTCTTCATCCACAATGCCGGTTGACGCACCCGTTGCCGAACCGCCACCTTCGGGCGCGTTTCGGGCGAGGTTGTAGTAATCCGTGGCCGCAAAGAAACGGTGGAAATCCACGCTGATAAAACCGGCTGGACCGGGGATTAAATAGGACGCCAGTTCCGATTGCGGTACGGCAGAATTCGGGCTTAATCCATCGCAGGGTGCGCGATTCGTGGTGGGCGAATCACCGTTCTCATCCAGTCCATTGCGACACACCACGTCTTCCCACCGGCCGCTGTTGTCGTAGCCGCGAATCGCGCGGCGAATGGTGTCTTGGGCTACACCCACCTTGATGTTGTTGTCGTCATCGCCAAACCGATAATCCACATGGATACCATCAGTTTCAGTATCGCGCTCTTCCAGCGAAATATTTACGCGTCCACCGCCGGTCCATGTCCACCCGGCATTGGGGTCATTCAGATCCACCGCCGAGGTGTAGCGGGGCACTTCACCGTTCACGAAATCGACTTGCCCAATGGGTGTATTCACCAGCACGGTGGGTTGCGAACGCTTCCAATCGCTGCGGCTTGAATTTAATTGCACATCCAGGGCGTGTGCATCGCCAAATTCAAAATGCGCACCGGGATTGATGTTGTAGAAATCCAGATCTTCGGTGTAGGGCCGTGCTTCGAGCATGAACTGCGCACCACCAAAGGTGGCCGACTGCACGACGTTGTTCGCATCCAGCACCATGTCGGTCGGTATGGCCGTGCCGTTACGGCCGATAAACGCCAGCGCCAGGCGATCAAAGTCGCGGGTCTGATTGGTGGCGATAACGTCCAGATAAAATTGCATGGCGTCGCTCGGGCGGTACTCAAACGACACGAGTCCGCTCACGCGATCCTGATCACCATCCATGTAGGCAGTGCGACCCAAACGCGGAATCAGCGCTTCGGAAATCTGCGTGATATCGAGCCCCGGATTTTGCGCCAGTAAAAAGCTTTGATCGATGATCGTGCCCGCCACCAAACCCGCGCCGGCATTCGCCGGCACTACGCCATAACCAAAATTGGGATCATTCGCGTCCTGAATCAGTCCCGCCACATTCCAGTTGTTGCCGCCCGAGGGATTGCACCCGCCAGTGGTCGCCTGGGTTTGGCCTGCACCTGGCGTGGTGCCGCAAATTCGGTGCGAGGTATTGAGGTTGGTCCAGCCGATAGTTTCAAACCCTTCCGTGGTTAATTGTTTATTAAAAACGGAAATACCACCCAACACACCAAAGGTATCATTCGTCCAACTTCCCAGGGCCGACAATTTTGGACTGATCTCATCATTGATATCGGTGTAAACACCCTGGGCGTTTACTACTGAGTGGAAGCCTTGCTCACTGTTATCAAACGGACGCGCGTTACGAATATTGACCACACCCGCCGCACCACCTTCCAGCATGCTGGCCGTCGGCGTTTTTTGTACATCGAAGCGCGTAAAAAGCTCGGTAGGAAACAGATCCAGATCGATCTCGCGATTCTGGTTTTGTGAATCAACACTGCCGGCAGAAGCAACAGCGATTTGTGCGTTGTTGAGCGTTACCTTGGTGAAACTCGTGCCCAGGCCGCGAATGGACACGTTGGTGCCATCACCAAAGACGTTGCGATTGATCTGGATGCCGGGCATGCGGTTGATCGCTTCAGCGATATTGGAATCGGCAAATTTACCGATGTCTTCTGCGAACACCGATTCCACTAACGCCGTTGAGGCGCGCTTGGCATTGGTCGCGTTCTGCAAACTGCCCTTGTAGCCCGTCACCACCAATTCTTCAATCTGGTCCTGCGCAATAGCCCCCGATGATGCCACCGCAAGGCTGAGTAAGCTGAGCGTGAATAGCGGAGAAAGACGTGTTGAGTTCATAGAAAAATCCCTTACTGGTTGATTATTGTTGGGCTGTTGCATGCTCCTAGTGGAGGATGTAAAGCCGTTGTTCAGGATCGTCATGCACACTTGCGTACTTGTATACAGGTGTGTCGCTCAATCCTATTCCTTGTCTGTTTATAGATCAATATATTGTCTGATTATATGGAGGTTTTGGCGCAAAATTGCACGAGATCAGAGAGTCGGAATGACAAGCGCCACACTTTTTAGTTGTGCGCGTAACGGAAAGTACGCCCTGACGTGTTGAAAAATGCGAGAAACGTCAGCGCGATAAACTTCAAGAAAAATGATTGTCGCGACATTTGGTGCGTAAACCGCCATGGCATTTGCGTAATCGCCATTTCTGACTATTATTTTTCATTTATAAAAATATCCACGCTGAGTGAGTCGCATGCAAAAAATAATAATGATCGCCGCCGTCTTTGCCGCCGGATTTATCGCTGGCATGCAATTCAATTCTTCATCGGAACCGGCGCCCGTTAACGAATCCGTAGCGATCAATGCCGATATTCAACAATTACAGGATCAGATTGCTGCGCTCACCCGCTATGTGGAGCAACTGGAGTCTCGCCCGCTGTTGGCACACGAACCACCATCACCCGGAATAACACAACCGCTGCCGGTACCACAAGAACCGACGGCCGATGCCACCGCAGATGAACTCGCACGCTTGCGGGAATATCAACTCAATACGGAAATTGAAAAGCATCAGGCCCGCCTGCAAACCCTCGGCGCGGACGCGCGCAATGTCGGGCCAACACTGGAACAGCAATTTGCTGCGGAGGCGATAGATGCCGTTTGGGCGAACGACAAAAAAGTGAATCTGGATGCGGCCATAGAACAGGATAACAACCTGCGGGTATTACCGAGTCTGTCGAGCGAATGCCGTTCACAACAATGTCGCTTGTCCGTGCTTACCACCGATGCGGACCAGCTTGCCAGCCTCAATGCATCGCTCAATAACATCGTCACGCAGCAACAATTATTTGATTCTTACACAGTGGTTGTGGATGAAGAAAATTACCGCACGCAGATTTATTTTGAGCGCGCGGCGGCAACCCACTGAGTAAACCGGTTTTGGGGTAATCCCAAAGAATATCTGTTGATCTACAGAGTCGTGAATACAAAACGATTTTTGTACCTGACTGAGCGGCCACTCTTCAACAGAGACTATCGACGCTAGAGAGCTTCGGCTCTCCTTATCAATCAAAGGAAATCAAGATGAACAAAAACGTCAAATTGAGTCTGAAAGGTCTTGTTGCTGGTTTGTTGGCCATGAGTGCCGTCGCGCAGGCGGGATCAGAAACTTATCAGTATCCCTGGTGGGGCAACCCCTATGCTTACACCAGCGTCCGTGATTGCACCTGGACGTTCATTACCTCTTACGGTGGCAGCTGGGGCTCGCAATTCCTGTATGAGTCAGTCGGTGCCTGTCCCTGGACGAACATGCAGGTTAATCATCCGGCAGGCGCTAGCTACGCGAATGTTGTGCTGATCAATTAATCGATTTTTTAACGCGGTGTCCCGTTCACGTTGGATAAACGTGAACGGGATTTTTATTGACGGCTTATCAGTTAATGCGAATCGGGATATAGGTGGCGTTGTTGCTGGAGACAGTCTCCCCGAGCGCATCGTCGTAATCAATGACCGCACCGATCCAGTAATCGTTACCGGAAACCAAATCACCGGGAATCACCAGAGTCCGTTTGAAGGTGTAGGGTTGATTACGCCCCAGCGTAAGGGTACCCGTGCCGATCTGACGGTCCAGCGTGGTGATGGTGCTGTTGCTGGAGATGTAATACGCGATTTTGACTTCCTGATAACTTTTCCCGTTATTCTCTGCGGTCAATTCCAGTTTCACTGTCTGATTTTTATTGGCGCGATAACGCCGCTCACCCTCATCGATAAATGAATTCAGCACTGCATCAGACGCATTGTACAAACGGGTCGGTTGATGCGTACTGTACTCACCGCTGGTTCCCTGATATTTAAAATTGGTCAGCGATACATCTTCCATCGTTCCGGTGGTCGCGCCGTATAAATGCACTGCACCGTCCGCGGCATCTTCACCCAAATAGGAACGCGCGGTATTGCCATTCACGTGGATATGATCCCAATCCTGGCCCATGATGTTGTACCAGCGGTTTTCGTGTTTCAGGCCCAGCGCATGACCGAACTCATGGATTGCTGTGGTCTGGAATGGACGCGCCGGACCACCGAAAGGCCAGAGGCTGGTTTTGGCCATTGAGGTGGTGTAGTTGGTCGCCACATTGAAAACCACGTCCACTTCATCAATGCCGTAGTGCCAGCCGAACAACCAGTAGCAATGCCTCCAGCTCAGGGCAATTGCCGGCGCACCGTCCAGAATATCCGGATTATCGCTGAACCAGACTTCATTCTGATTATTATTACGACCTACTGACGAATCACCGAGTACCAACGAGAAATTAAACTTGCTGGGATTATCGTTAACCCGGGCGATGGTGGTTTGCAGCGAACTGGTAAACGACGAGCCAGGGGCAAAACTGACATTGCTCGCGCGCATGGTTACGGTGTTGCTGCCCCATTTGATTTTATTGCCATTGCAGGTGCGCCATTGCGCGGCATTCACCTGGGCGGCAATCAGAGTGATAAATAGTGCGGTGATGGTTAAAAAAATTCTGTTCATTTTATGCTTCCTTGTCCAAGACGATGACTATGTTGCGATGATTATCTGATAACGGGATTGCCGTTATTTTTCTCAACCATCTCCTCTTCCCAGCGATCAAAATCACTGGCATCCGGCGTACGGGTGGAGGTAAATTCAAGGTCCCTTGGGGTAGTCGGTTTCAATACCGGGACTTTGATGGCGTCTTTGATATTGGCAGAGATAAAACGAACAGAACCGTCCTGCAATGCGGGGAAACCTTGCGCCAGGTCTTTCAGGTCGGCAATAAATTGCTCCGCTTTTACGGCGTTGGCAGGCACCGGGTCGGGCTGTGGTTCAGACGAATCAAGACGCGGTGCGGATAGGCCGCGACCATACTCTATCGCTTCCCCGGTAGCAGGATTAATTACCGCTGACGAGACGCGCAGCTCCTTTTCACTCGTCGCCACAATGGCCAAATCATCTTCCGTGGTCAGCACCCCATCGCGAATGCGAAACCGACCTTTGCTGCACTCCACCAGTGGGCAAAAGCTGGTGTTATTTTTGCGCACAAATAACACATCCGTTTCACCTACACGAAAGTCCGGTGACTCCGAAACGTCCAGGTAACGAATCACGTCACCCTTCTGCTGGCGGCCACCCATAAAGCGCAGCGTAATCTGTTTGTCGTCCGGACGGCCGGCAATCACATCGCTTAATGCGTAGGTCACAAAGGTATGCGGCGTGCCGTCTTCGGCGTCCTTGTATTGAATATCAACCACCTTGCCGGCAACGACCAATTCGGCTTGCTGCATCAATTCGCGCGGCTCGATTTTGGTCCTGGTGTCGTCAGCGATGGCAGAGAAAGAATAGAACGGGGCTTGAAGGGTGAGTGCGGCCAGCACACCCACCCATAGAGGGGATTTTTTCATAACAACATTCCTTTTGAGTTAAACATTCCTTTCGGGTTATTTCTTTCGGACTATTCCTTGCGGATTAGCTTCGTCGACATTGCGCGTCAACGATGATTACTTTATGCCCTTGGTTTTTGGGCCACCAGTGATAATCGGCTGAATATGTTGTGCGACTTTGACCAGAGTAATCAGCTACCGTCATGGTTTGCACGACAACTGGCAGATAAATTATTTTTGGCTGTTTTTCCGGCGGTTTTCAGCCGCTTCATGATTCTTTAGAAAGCTTCATCTCAGCTTGGCTTTCGTTGCATTGGTCGGCGGCCCAGGCATTGCGCGGGTTGTCTGCCACACGCCCGTGGAAACCCTTCTGCTGGCGCACAAAGCACGATGGTTACCCGCGCCTCCTTTCCCTAAGCTTGCCCACTGATAGCTATCAATAACTCTTTTCCCGACGCACCAGCGTTCGCAAAACGCCTGGTAACCCGGAGCCAATCCTATGTATTTCAAGCTAAGCCTTTTGCAGAGAGGAACTCACGATGAAGAAAAACGGCGTGTTATTGATGCTGCTGCTCACCTTGTGCGCTGCACTCAGTTCAATGGTGTTTGCAGATCCCGGCGGTCTGAAAACCCAATGGCGTTTCCAGACAGAAGGCGCGCTTCGCGCGGATGCCGTGGTCACGGATAACACCGTGTATGTCGCCAGCACCGACGGTCGCCTCTATGCGCTGAGCAAACAGGACGGCAAATGCCTGTGGGCGTTTGAAACGGGCGGCGCACTGGCCGGGGAACCCGCCGTTGCCGGCAATATGGTGATCGTGGCCAGCCGGGACAACCGTGTATATGCCGTTAACCGTCGCACCGGGCGGCTGAGATGGAGCTTCTCCATGCAACCGGACCAGCTGACAACCAAAGCAGACTGGAAATATTTTACGGCGGCACCGGTGGTCGCCCAGGGCAGGGTGTATATCGGTTCCGGGGATGGCACCCTGTATGTGTTGGATCAGCGCACCGGCCGTTTGCAATGGAAGTTTCGCACCCCGGCGGAAATTCGCGCCGCCGCCCTGGTACACCAAGGCAAGGTGTATCAACCAAGCAATGACGGCGTGGTTTACGTGTTGGACGCGGCCAACGGCGCTTTGCAATGGACCTTTGAAACCGACGGCCACGCACTGAATCCGGACGACTACGGTTACGACCGCAAATCCATCTATGCACCGCCACTCATGGTGGGCAATACCCTGGTGATCGCTTCACGGGATGGTCATGTCTATGCCGTGGATGTGACCACACGATCCGTCAAATGGAAGCTAACCTTTGGCTCAGCGTGGGCCATGACCACCGCCGTTGACGACAACACCGTCTATGTCGGCTGGTCATCCAACAATTTATTCAGCGCGATTGATCTGGCCAGTGGCGAAGCCAAGTGGCAGTTCCATACCGGCTCGTATAATTACACCACCGCCTTGATCAACAACCAGTCTGTTTATTTTGGCTCGGCCGACGGCCAGCTGTATCAACTCGACAAAGCCAGCGGCGCTGAAATCCGGCGGTACGCCATTGGCCAGGAAATTTATTCCTCGCCGGTGTACGACGAGGACACCCGGACTATCTTTTTGGGGAATGACGACGGCAACCTCTACGCCCTGGTTGAAGGCGAGGCCGCGCATAAAGCCATTTACCACCCCACCGGCATCACCGACCTGACGCAATACCTGGTGGTTGATCCCAAGGTCACACCCTACCTGACTGAGCGCGGCTACGAGCGGCTGGAATCAGCCGCCCAGCTGGAGCAATTTATCCAGGCGCGCCTGGGCGACGGCGCCCCCAGTGTGATTGTATTTGCGTTGCCGATCATTCCCGCGCCGGTCATGGGCAACGAGCCATCCAAAGGGTTGATGCGCCAATACCTGGAGGCGGGCGGCAAAGTACTCTGGTTCAGCGATCCACCCAACTACTACTCGATGAACGAGACGGGCAATGATTTTGACCGCGACCCCGAACCCGGCATGAGCTTGTTGAATGTAACCTTCACCGATGTCACCGAATCGGGGAACTACTACAGCAAAGCCACCCAGGAAGGTAAAAACTGGGGCTTGCCGCACTGGCTGAAGGCCACCAGCACACCGGTTCTCACCCGCGGGAAAGGCCACGGCAACCAGCAGAACATTGTGCCTTTGGCCCACGATGAATTTGGCCGCGCGGCCATTTGGGTAAAGCAATTCCGTGATGAACCCGGCTCGGGATACGTTTCCATGCGCACCTGGGGCTGGAATGTGCCCATCAGGGAACAAGACCTGCAGCTCATCGATACGGTGGCCCGGTATGGGCTTGAATAAGCGCAATTAAATCCCGGGGCGGGAGAGGGACCTCCTGCCCAGATTCCGCCGCAACCATTCCGCCGCTCGGATAAACCTTCACATCTCCACAAATATTTGCATTACGACACGTCCTCCTGCTAAAAGCCTGTCCGACGATGACCTCTACTGACGTGCAAGAACCTATGCAAAACCTAACGCTTCAGATCGGGAACTGGCGGCTGGACCCCCATGCCAATCTCGTCGCTGACGAACACCATTCAACCCAACTGGAACACAAACAAGTGCAGCTGTTGCTGTATCTGATTGCCCACAGCGGCAGTACCGTTTCAAAACAAACCCTGCTGGCTGAAATCTGGAACGGGCGCGTAGTGGTCGATGACGTTGTGGCTGTGGCCATCAGTCGCCTGCGCAAGGCGTTTAATGATTCCGCACGCGCACCGCAATACATCAAAACCATTCCCGGTATTGGCTACCAGTTTATTCACCCGGTTTCAGCAGCCACCATGACATTGGCCGAACAGCACTACCGGGGCACGCTCGACTATGCCGCCGCCACCGATGAGCGCGCCCCGTTAGCAACGAAAGAAAAATTACCGATAATGGGTTGGCGCAAAGCGACAGGGATTTTTGTTGCGATAAGCATCGCTATTCTGCTTGTGGCAAATGCCTATCGCGCTACGCAGCACACTGCTGCCGCGCAGCCGGAACCTGTCAGCAGCACATCAAACACATTATTTTCCAAAGATCTGGTGGAAACCTATCAGCACGCACGGGAATTGCGCAATTCCTTTGCGCCAGAGAATACGCGGCAGGCGATTAACTTGTTGCAGGGCATCATCCGCAACGAGCCGCAATTTGCCGATGCCTACGTTCAGCTCGCCCTTGCAAAAAGCGACCTGCTGTTCCAACAGCCGTTGATCAAATACAACGCCTCCGAAGAATTAAAAGCGTTGATCGAAAAAGCGTTGCGTATCAACCCGGAGTCGTCCTTTGCCCATGAAACTCTGGGCATGATCCTGTTCTTTGTGGATTGGGATTACCAAGCCGCGCGCTACCATCTGGAAAAAGCCCTGGCGCTGGATCCGGATAATGCGGAAGCCCACCACACCTATGGATTATATTTACTTGCCCAGGGAGAGTTTGAAGAATCCTATCGGCACGTTCAGCTCGCGCGGCAATTGAATCCGCTCAATTATTCCATCGCAACCGTCGCCTGGATTTATGCCATGCAGGGCCGCTACGAAGAATCCTGGAAGGAAACCGAAAAACTCCTGACCTTCCGCCCGGACGACTTGCAATACCACCGCTCAGCGCTGCGCTTATTTGAAGCCGCAGGTGATGAACAAAAAGCCTACATCCACCTGCGAAAAATTCTGGCACTCGCGGAATACCAAACGGAGGTGCTGGAAAACCTGGACCGCATTTTTGCCGGGAAGCAATTATCAGGTGTGTACCGCTGGCTCGCTTACGAACACCCGGAAGAACGGGACATAGGTTTTTATTTACCGCCCTTATCCTATGCCCGCTTTGCGATAGCAGCCGGAGAGTACGACGATGCCTTCACCTGGCTGAACCAGGCGTACGAACAACGCCAGGGTTATCTGGTCTGGCTGGCGGTGGACCCTAAATATAAACCGCTGCACCAGGATCCGCGGTGGGGTGAGCTTTTGGAAAAAGTGGGGTTGCGGGTTCAATATCATTAATATTTGACGCAACCGGATTCATCAACGCACTCAGAGCATCTTCATATATTCAATCAGTTGCCTTTTCTCGTCATCCGAAAGGTCTGTTCCCGCCTCGTGGCCGCGGTTGGAGTTGCCAGCCTGGATTGCACCAGCGGGAGTCAATACCTGGAACTCATTGAGGCCTTCCGTGGTGACGAAACCAACATTGACAGGGTCAAATTTTCGGCTTCCAACCCAAAAGCTAGCGACCCGATTTTCAGGTTTCTGTAGCAGTTCCCACAAGTTAGGTACAGAGCCGTTGTGTAAATAGGGTGCCGTCGCCCAGATGCCATTGAGAGGACGCGCTTTATACACCAGCCCTTGCAAATCTTTCTCTATGAATTGCTCTGTCCCATCTTTCGGAGGCGGGGCATTGTCAGCCGCAATCGCTTCGCGCTCAGCCAGATGTTGTTGTACATAACTTTTAATCGTCTCGGCGTTGGAACCACCAGATAAATGTTTTTCTTTGTCCTCCATCGGAATAAGCCCCGCTTTCAGTGCCGTTAGCGGATCATGCAATACCAGGCCGACAACACCATTTACCGGAATCTTGATGGCAGGCGCCTCCGCACCAAAGGGGGAGCCGAAGAGAACGCCTTCTTTGCTACCTTCCAGGATAAGGGTTTTTGCCATGTGATTGTCCGCATACCAGGCCATATCCGGGTCGGTCCCAATCTCGCGTACCGGTGTTTTTACCGCCGTATACTTTTCTCCTTCTCTTGCGCGGGGGATTACCTGGTGACATTGCTGGCAATGCGTGTTGAACAGCACCTCACCTTTCGCTGCCTGAGCCATATTGATGGGAGGCAAAGGCGTATCCAGCCATTGCGGTGAGCGCAAGTCTTTCACCCACGCCTCCAGGTGCCCCAAATTAATCATATCCACGGTTGAACGGTAGCGGAAATCGTGGCCAAACAAACGTTGCCACCACGGCGCCTTTTTAATTTGCAGATGGCCAAAGACGCCCACAACTTCACCGATATTTCGCACCAGGGGTCCGACCACCGGCGTATTGGGCGCTGAAGCGTTCCACTGCACCACATCGGATTGATGCGTACCCCACAAGAAGGGATAGGAAACCGGTGCGATAGGTGCATTGCGATTGGTCACATCGTCGAGAGCGAATGCGGTTCCCGCGTTTTGAATATTCGTAAATGCATCCAGCCGCGCGTAGCTGGTGAAATCCTGCGGATAGTTGGTGGGAAGGCGATTAACATTTTCCCGTTCCGATAACGCGAAACTGATTTCACCCAATTGTTTGCGCAGTGCCTTGGCTTTGCTTTGACTGTAATCATCTTGCAGAACATTGCGCGCAAACCGGTCGAATTTTGCATCGTCCTCGTAGGTTTGGTTGAGTGCACCTACCAATTCGCTGAAGAAACCCACGAAATTAGCGAGCGTCGGTGCGCCGTCAACCAGAATTTTTTTATCACCATAATCAATCTGGTTAGTGTGGCACGCGGCGCAATTCAAACCCATCCACGCCGTTCGGGAATCTTTATCGACTTCCTTGGTAAATCCTATCGGTAACCCTCCCGGATTTGCGGAAGATTCCGCCATAGGAAGATAACGAAGAGATTCCATATGCTCAGCGGAACGAAACAGGGTTTGCTTATCTTTTTGTTCGAGCCAGACAAACCATGTATAGGGAAGAATGCGCGCGCCTTGCGGAGTAAACCAAAAGTCCATTCGGGTTTTATCGTCCCAGTTCTGATCAAGCATCATCCGCTGAGGCGCATCACCGACGTCGGATATGATGGCGAGCTGGCTTGGGCTGCTGGTGATCGCTTTCTCTGCCCAGAACGAGCTACATCCAACCAGCGCTGTGGCACCGGCCAGAATTCCAGCAACAATCGGTTTTGTTTTCATGATGGCATTCCTTCGTAATGAACGGCTTATGTTGGTGAGAGTAAAAATGACGAGGCTGTTATGAGTGGGGCTTTATATGCCAAAGCATCCACACTATTGCTTACTGAGAGAATAGTTTTTAATACCGTCAGGTGTTATTACAGGTTATTACAGGTCTGTATCTGTGAGTCGTTTGAGGATTTTTTGGAATATAGCGTGCCATTAGCACGTTGCGGAAAAATACGGAGATTATAAAAAGGGCCCCCATATCGGAGCCCTAAAAATGAATGAGATCTAACTTGGCAAAAATAATTTATATAACGCTTGATATGGATTGTTATCCGTTCTTCTATAATGCTTTGTTTCTCAAGAAGCCTTCCTCATTCCACCGTCACACTCTTCGCCAAATTCCGCGGCTGATCCACATCCGTTCCCTTGATAATCGCCACGTAATAACTCAGCAACTGCAAGGGCAGGGTGTAGAGAATCGGCGCGAGCCAGGGGTGGGCGTGGGGAACGTTAATCACGCGCATGGTTTCGTCGGATTCGAAGTGTGCATCCACATCGGCGAACACGTATAAGATACCGCCGCGCGCGCGAACTTCTTCGACGTTGGATTTTAATTTTTCCAACAAGTCATTATTGGGCGCGACGACGATGATGGGCATCTGCGCGTCGATCAATGCGAGCGGGCCGTGTTTTAATTCGCCAGCGGCGTAGGCTTCGGCGTGGATGTAGGAAATTTCTTTTAGCTTTAACGCGCCTTCCATTGCGATGGGGTATTGATCGCCGCGACCTAAAAATAATGCGTGGTGTTTATCCGCAAACTCTTCGGCGAGGGCTTCAATGCGATTGGCCAACGCGAGGGATTCTTCGAGTTTGGCTGGCAGGCTTTTTAATGCGGCAACCATGTCGGCTTGTTGTTCGGCGGTTAAACCATTGTATTTACCCACAGCTAACACCAGCATCGCCAAACCGACCAATTGCGTGGTAAACGCTTTCGTCGACGCTACGCCGATTTCGGCTCCGGCGCGTGTCATAAACGCGAGGTCGGATTCGCGCACCAGCGACGAGCCGGCAACGTTACAAATCGTCAGGCTGCCAAGGTAGCCCAATTCTTTTGCCAGGCGCAAGGCCGCGAGCGTGTCAGCGGTTTCGCCGGATTGGCTAATGGTGACGATCAAACTGTTGGGTTGCACAAACGATTTGCGGTAGCGAAATTCGCTGGCGATCTCGACGTTGCAGGAAATGCCTGCAAGGGATTCCAGCCAATAGCGCGCAACCATCGCTGAGTGATAACTGGTGCCGCAAGCAACGATCTGGATGTGTTTTACTTTTTTGAACAATTCCGCCGCGCCGTTACCAAAGGTTTCGTCGAGCACGCTGGCGTTGCTTAAGCGACCTTCGAGCGTGTTCATCACCGCTTGCGGTTGTTCGTGAATTTCTTTCAGCATGAAGTGGCGATATTGGCCTTTATCGCCCGCGTCGTAACTGGCCGTCGATTCGTGGGCCTGGCGCTCAACGGGATTACCGTCTTTGTCAAAGATGCTGATGGTGTGGCGGGTGATTTCTGCAACGTCGCCTTCTTCAAGAAAAATAAACCGGCGGGTGACCGGCAATAATGCCAGTTGATCGGATGCGATAAAGTTTTCACCAATGCCCAGACCAATAACCAAGGGGCTGCCGGAACGTGCGACAACTAAACGCGAACTGTCGCTGCGGTCCATCAGGACCGTGCCATAGGCGCCGTCCAATTGTTTAACCGTGCGCTGTACAGCCTCGAGTAAAGAACTGGCGGTTTTTAATTCGCGGTGCACCAGGTGCGCGATAACTTCGGTATCGGTATCGGAATTGAATTTGTAACCCTGCGCTTGCAATTCGCTGCGCAGGCGCGCGTGATTTTCGATGATGCCGTTGTGCACCACCGCGATGTTATCCGGTGAAACGTGCGGGTGGGCATTGCGCTCGCTCGGCTCGCCGTGGGTGGCCCAGCGCGTATGCGCGATACCGGTGCCGCCGGGCGTCGGGCTGGCGGCTACCGCATCGGCCAATTCTTTCACCTTGCCGAGGCGGCGCAGGCGTTGCAGTTCGCCGTTGTTGTTGATCACCGCTACACCGGCTGAGTCATAGCCGCGATATTCGAGGCGACGTAATCCTTCTACCAGAATATCCACCACATCCCTTTGCGCTACCGCGCCGACAATTCCACACATGTTGTTCTCCAATGATGTTTGTTGCTGTTCAGTTGTTGGTTCTCTCCTGCGTGGGAGAGCCGGTGCTGTGCCGGATTTTTTGGCTCGTGCGTCTGGTGACGCTGTTTTTTGTTGTTTGGTTTTGTCGGATTACGCTGCGCTAATCCGACCTACGGGGTGCAAATGACTTGTACGCCGTGTTGTTCAATGTGTGTTTTTGCCGCGGGGCTGATGCCGTCGTCGGTGACGAGCACGCTGACCGCTGACCAGGGTAATTCCAGGTTGTGAATCTTGCGGCCGATCTTGTCGGATTCGGCCATGACGATCACCTCGCGCGCGACCTCGGCCATCACGCGGCTGAGGCTGTAGAGTTCGTTGAAGGTGGTGGTGCCGCGCTCCAGATCCAGTCCGTCAGCGCCGATAAAGAATTGATCGAAGTTGTAGGAACGCAGGATCTGCTCCGCCAGCTGACCCTGAAAACCTTCGGATTTTGGGTCCCAGGTACCGCCGGTCATCAGGATCGTGGGTTCGTTTTCCAGCTCGCGCAGGGCGTTGGCGACACTGAGGGAGTTGGTCATCACCACCAGGCCTTGCTTGTGGGACAACTCCGGCAGCAGGGCGGCGGTCGTTGTGCTGCCGCTGTCGAGGATGATGCGGTTGTGATCACGGATGAGTTCAGCGGCGGCTTTGGCTAACGACTGCTTACGAACCGAAACTTTTTCGATAGATGGGTCGGCAATAAGCTCTTGCGGGACCGGAACCGCACCGCCATACCGGCGTAGAAGTAAGCCATTACTTTCAAGGGCCGACAGGTCTTTACGGATAGTAACTTCAGACGTCTCAAAGCGCGCTGCCAGCGCTTCAACGCTGACTTCACCTTCGCTGTTGAGCAGATCAATGATGGCGCGGCGGCGCTGCTGGGTATTACGTTTGGTCATTTTCGCGGGCGGCTCCATGCCGTAAGTTTCGAAACGAAAGGCATTCTACGCCTTCGAAACTTTTATGCAAGCGCGTAATGCGGGGCAGCGCCGCTCCTGTAGGTCGGCTTAGCGCAGCGTAAGCCGACGCGATCTCGCTAAAGAAGGACATTGTCGGATTACGCCTTCGGCTAATTCGACCTACTGAGAAGGGCTGTCGGCTTACGCTGCGCTAATCCGACCTACATGGAAGAAAGAGGCCCGGTTGAACCGGGCCTTGGGAGTTATTGCACGAACTTGGAGAGCAGGCGGATGTAGGCGACTTGGTAGTCGTTGTGGTTTTCGGTGATCTGCCAGGAGTTGAGTGGCCAACTGGTGTTGAAGTCGAGGTAGGACTTCATTGGCGGTTGGCCTCTGGGCGGCGTTGGTGCGGCGGCGCCACAACCGGGGTTGGGATTAGGGGAGGTGCAGTTGCCGTCCCAATCGTAACTCGGGTTCGGCCCGCCGACCAGGAAGCCGGGCGCCGGGCCATACTCTGACTCACCAACCCTGTCCCATAAATCGCTGCCGTCGGCGAACCAGGAATGGTAGAACTCATTTACCGAACTGTGCGCGCCGACGCTGCCCATGTTGGAGAGGTAAGCCATGGCCTGGGGATTTACGCCGTGGATGTAGTTGATATAACCCAGCGCCGCGTTACGCACTTCTGTTTCGTCCACCTCACCGAGGTCAAAGCTCAGCAAGTTATAAAAGGTAGTGCCTTTGCGGGACATGGTGCGGTTGCTGCCCCAAGTGAAATTGCTATCGCCGAGGAACGCGCGATAAGCGTCAACATTGTTGCGCACAGCGCTCCAGTTTTCGCCAGTATTCATGGCAGCGGCGTAGTTGGTTTTGATGTTGTTGGCGACGGTTGCCGTCGCGTCAGGCAGCGAGGCGTAATACAGAAAGTTTGTTAATTGCGGTTCGTTCCAGGGAGATACCCAGTCGATAGGCGCAGCGTTGTATTGTGTGTCGACAAAATCGCGGTAACTGGTGTTGCCAGTAGCGGCAAACAGGTAAATAGCAGCAGCAAGTTTTTTGGCGGCGCGACCGGCGTCATCGACTTCCTGCTGGCCGGCGGCCAGCCCAAGCGAGCCACTTTCAGATGCGTTGTTGTAGAAGGTTACGTTGGGATTGGCGTTAGCCCAGTTCCAGGCTTCTTCTGCACGATTGCCAAGATCTTCCGCATAAGTGTTCAGCGATGCAATTCCCAGTGACGCGAGAACTTTGCTTCCCATCGCAAACGCTGACGCACTGGTGAGAGTTGCAGAGGTACTTGCCGGACCGTACAAACTTGGGCCTGTCGCACTGGAAGGCGGGCTAGCATGAGATAAGCCCATTACTGACAACACAGAACCGTTGTCTTCTTGCATCTTGATCAGCCAATCAAAACCCCATTTAATTTCATCAATTAAATCTGGGATACCATTACCGGACTCGGGAATATTAAAGTCGTCGGTCCAGACCGCCGGGTTTTCCAGGTAGGTGTGCAGCAGCACGATCAAGTAGTCAGCATGCCAGTTGGTGTACTTGTTGTAATCACCAGCGTCATACCAACCGCCCGATAAATCCCGTTCTGTTGCAGCATTGCCGGTATCGTTGTACAAGCGCGCATTTTTATCCTGGCCAGCACCGATATGACTGGCCGCATCAGTCCATCCAGCTTCAGCATAAGGTTCCTGTTTGGGCGTGCCTGCGCGCTGATAAAAGAAAGTACGCACAGCGTGCTTCAACACAGGTTTATAAACGCCCGCGTTAATTTTGAAAGCGGGCGAACGAACATTGTTTTCCACGTCGACAACAACATAGTTGCCTTGCGCGGTAACCGAGCTGAAATTAAACCACCAGACTTTATCGCCCGAAGCCGTATGCGTCGCGCCACCATTCCAGGTTTGCACCGTGCCACTGTGTACAACTTCGCCTGTGTCGGTATTTATTAATCGGTAGGTCGCACCGGGAGTAAAACTTTCTGCGGCGTCATAGCCGGTGTGTGGGTCGCGCACAACAGCAATTTTTTCTGCTGTAGGTAGATAGCCGAATTGATCCACAACGATAAATGAACTCACAGTGGTCGGGATAGCAACAGAGGAAGAAGAGTTTTGTGAACTGGACGCCTCGCTCGAATTCGCCACACTGCTACTGGAACTGGAGGGCGTAGGCGTTGGATCGGGCGAGTTCCCGCCGCCGCCGCAGGCGGATATCAATCCGCTGATAAGCATGAGCAATGCAACTCTGGAGATGTTCATAAACCGGGCCTCGTTATTATTGTTAAATGGAGAGCCCCGATGATATCGGTTTCATAGCTGACTACCAGCTGTTTGATCACATTATTGTGGTTTTTTTACTGCCGGGGCACTGTTATCGGCCCCGGCATTTTTATGCATGAAAAATCACACAGGTCGCAGCGTTACATCCGGGCTTTCAGGCTCCATCGATCAGGATTTTTTCTTCGGTCGCTCCCAGCCCTGAATATTGCGTTGCTTGCCGCGCGCGATAGCCAGTTCCTCGTCCGCAACATCTTTGGTAATAATTGAGCCCGCGCCGATGGTAGCATTGGCACCAACCTTGACCGGCGCAACCAGCGCCGAGTTGGAGCCGATAAAGGCGTTGTCCCCAATCTCGGTTTTGAATTTGTTCACGCCGTCGTAATTACAGGTGATGGTGCCCGCGCCGATGTTGGCTTTTTTGCCGATGGTCGTATCCCCGATATAACTCAGGTGATTCACTTTGCTGCCTTCACCGATGACGGCTTTCTTGATTTCAACAAAATTGCCGATCTTGGCCCCCTGCGCCAATTGCGTGCCGGGACGCAAACGGGCAAAAGGTCCGACATCGCAATCGCCCGCAATGGCTGCATCTTCAATATGGCTGTTGGCTTTGATGTGGGTGTTATTGCCGATGCGGCTGTTGATGATCACGCAGTTGGGTTCGATGGTAACGCCGTCGCCGAGTACGACATCTCCTTCAAACACACAGTTGATGTCGATCACCACATCGCGGCCGACAGTAATAGTGCCGCGGCAATCAAAGCGCGCCGGGTCCAACAAGGTTGCGCCGGCGACCATCAGTTCGTTGGCTTTTTGTTTTTGATAGAAACGCTCCAGTGCCGCCTGTTGCTGGCGATTGTTGATGCCTTCCACTTCTTCGATGGCGTTGGGTTGTTCTACCTGAATCGCCACACCGTTTTGGCGAGCAAGAGCGATGATATCGGTCAGGTAATATTCGCCTTGTGCATTGTTATTGGTCAGTTGCGGCAACCATTGTTGGAGATGCTTTGCCTTCACCGCCATGATGCCGGTGTTGATTTCCTTGACCTGGCGTTGCTCGTCCGTCGCATCTTTGTGTTCAACGATGGCAGTCACCGCGCCGCCCGCGTCGCGCAGGATACGTCCGTAACCGGTGGGATCGGGGAGGTTAACAGTGAGCAGTCCCATCTGTTGATCATTTACGTGGGCGATCAGTTTTTGCAGGGTTTCGGCGCGCGTTAGCGGCACATCACCGTACAGTATCAGCACGGTTGCATCGTCGCGCAGTTGCGGTAATGCCTGTTGTACGGCGTGGCCCGTGCCCAGTTGTCGGGCTTGCAGAATAAAGCGCACATCCGGCGCGGCCATTTTCTCTTCGACCTTTTCTGCGCCGTGGCCAATGATAATAAAGATGCGTTCGCTCCCCACCTGGCGCGCCGTATCCACCACATGCTGCACCAGGGCTTTGCCGCCCACGGGATGCAGAACCTTGGGTAAGTCAGAACGCATGCGGGTGCCTTTGCCGGCGGCGAGAACAAGAATATCGAGCATGTTGATTCCCTTTCGGTGGAGGTGGATAGATAAATCGGGGCACATTCTAACGGTTTATCGTTGCCGGTGCTGCCGTTGGACGCGTGCGGCGAGCATTATGTGTCATAAGCTTTGTTAAAGATTTTGACTTGGCTGCAGGCCATCAACACTATGTCATTTCATCATTGGTCGGGTGACATTATGAATAGCGCTGTGAAATTTTTCGTCCGGGTTTTCTGTGTGCTCGGGGCAAGTCTCTGTAGTGTCCATAGTCTGGCGGGCAACCCCATTCATCCGGGCTGGTATGCCGATCCGGAGATACGTATCTTCAACGTCCGCTATTGGATTTACCCCACTTACTCGGCCGGCGAAACCACGCCCGATCTGCCCATAACCCTGACCGAGGATCAGCGTAAACAGCGCAGCCAACCCGGCATTTGGTCGCCCTTCCTTAAACAAACATTTCTGGATGCGTTTTCTTCTCCCGACTTGGTCAATTGGACCCGGCACCCACGTGTGCTGGATATCAAGGATGTCGATTGGGCTGCTTACGCGGTCTGGGCACCGTCCGCTGTTACGGCCAACGGCAAGTATTACCTGTTCTTCAGTGCGAACAACATCCTGGATAATTCGCAGCTGGGCGGTATCGGCGTTGCGGTCAGTGATCAGCCGGAGGGGCCGTTTCGTGATGCCTTGGGCAAACCCCTGATCGGTCAGATCCACAAGGGCGCGCAGCCCATCGACCAGATGGTATTCCAGGATGATGACGGTCAGTTCTATCTGTATTACGGCGGCTGGAAACGTTGCAATGTGGTCAAGCTGAGTAAGGATTTACTTAGCCTGGAGCCCTTTGCAGACGGCGAGTTTTATAAAGAGATTACGCCGCACGAAGACTATGTCGAAGGCGCGTTCATGGTGAAACGCAAGGGCATCTATTATCTGATGTGGTCAGAAGGGGAGTGGACGGGGCCGGATTACAGCGTGGCCTATGCCATGGCATCATCACCACTGGGGCCGTTCGAACGCATCGGTAAGATCCTGCAACAGGACACCAAAATCGCCAGGGGCGCCGGTCATCATTCTGTCGTCAATATTCCGGGGACGGATGACTGGTACATTGTCTACCACCGCCGCCCGCTGGACAGCAACGACGGGAATCATCGCCTGATGGCCATTGAGCATCTGTATTTCAATAAGGACGGTTCAATAAAACCGGTGGTAATGACCAACGAAGGGATTGCACCTGTGCCTTTGCTCAAACCTTGAAATTATCGGTCTGCACGAAAACAAAAAAGGGTAGCCTGGGCTACCCTTTTTTTCTGGTAAACGCACAACAGCGCGTTTATTTACCGAGTTTTTTGCGAATGGATTGCAAGGTGCGCAGCTGCGCGGACGCTTCGGCCAACTGGATCGCGGCGCGGGAGTAATCCACCTCGCCCGACTGGTTCGCCAATTCCTGCGCTGCGTGTTCTTTGGCCTGTTGTGCCGCCGCTTCATCCATATCGTCCGCACGCAAGGCGGTATCCGCCAACACGGTCACATGGTAAGGCTGCACTTCAAGGTAACCGCCGGAAACGTAGAAGATTTCCTCCTCGCCGCCTTGCTTCTTGATGCGCACCGGGCCCGGCTCAAGGCCGGTTAACAAAGGCGCGTGGCCATAGTTAACACCCAGGTCACCCAAGGAACCGTTAGCTACCACCATCTCCACGAGGCCGGAGAAGATCTCGCGTTCCGCACTGACGATATCGCATTGAACAGTCATAGCCATATCTCTGTCTCTCAAGCTGAGAACGGCCCGGTATTTTGATCACACCGGGCCGATTCATTATTTCAGTTTGGCAGCTTTCTCGACCGCTTCGTCGATGGAACCTACCATGTAGAACGCCTGCTCCGGCAGGTGATCGTACTCACCGGCCAGGATGCCTTTGAAGCCACGAATGGTTTCTTTCAGCGGTACGTACTTGCCTGGAGAACCGGTGAAGACTTCGGCCACGTGGAAGGGTTGGGACAGGAAACGCTCGATCTTACGCGCACGCGCCACGATCAGCTTGTCTTCTTCGGACAGTTCGTCCATACCCAGGATCGCGATGATGTCTTTCAGTTCTTTAAAGCGTTGCAGTACTGACTGGACACCGCGTGCGGTTTCGTAGTGTTCCTGGCCGATGATCAGCGGGTCCAACTGGCGAGAAGTGGAATCCAGCGGGTCGATCGCCGGGTAAATACCTTTTGCAGCGATGTCACGGCTCAGTACCACGGTTGAATCCAGGTGAGCAAAGGTAGTCGCTGGCGACGGGTCAGTCAGGTCGTCCGCCGGTACGTATACCGCTTGTACCGACGTAATAGAACCGGTTTTGGTCGAGGTAATACGCTCTTGCAGTACACCCATCTCTTCCGCCAGGGTCGGCTGGTAACCTACCGCTGAAGGCATACGACCCAGCAGTGCCGATACTTCGGTACCCGCCAGGGTGTAACGGTAGATGTTGTCCACGAACAACAGAACGTCTTTACCTTCGTCGCGGAATTTTTCCGCCATGGTCAGGCCGGTCAAGGCTACGCGCAGACGGTTGCCTGGTGGCTCGTTCATCTGGCCGTACACCATCGCTACCTTGTCGACAACGTTAGATTCTTTCATCTCGTGGTAGAAGTCGTTACCTTCACGAGTCCGCTCACCCACACCGGCAAACACGGACAAACCGCTGTGCTCTTTGGCGATGTTGTTGATGAGTTCCATCATGTTTACCGTCTTGCCTACACCGGCACCACCGAACAGGCCGACCTTACCGCCCTTGGCGAAAGGACATACCAGGTCAATAACTTTAATACCGGTTTCCAGCAGTTCTTCAGAAGCGGCCAGTTCTTCGTAAGCCGGCGCGTCGCGGTGAATCTGCATACGCTCTTGCTCACCGATAGGACCGGCTTCGTCGATGGGGTTGCCCAACACGTCCATGATACGACCGAGGGTTTCTTTGCCCACCGGTACTTTAATGGCTTCGTTGGTATTGTTTACACTCAGGCCACGGCTCAGGCCTTCGGAAGAACCCAGTGCAATGGTACGCACTACGCCGTCACCCAACTGCTGCTGAACTTCCAGGGTCAGGTCTTTTTCGGCGACCTTCAGGGCATCATAAACTTTAGGCACGGCATCACGCGGGAATTCCACGTCGATAACCGCACCGATGATTTGTACGATACGTCCGCTACTCATTTCCGATTCCTCGTTATCTCAGGCCTGGCTATTCGCGGGACCTGAAGGTTTAAACTCAAAATTGTTGCTGCTTAGGAAGCTACTGCTGCCGCACCACCCACGATCTCGGACAATTCCTGGGTAATCGCAGCCTGACGGGCTTTGTTGTAAACCAGTTGCAGATCATCAATCAGCTGGCCGGCGTTATCGGTAGCGCTCTTCATTGCTACCATCCGCGCCGCTTGCTCGCTTGCGGCGTTTTCAATAACGGCCTGGTAAACCTGGGATTCGATATAACGGGTCAACAAACCGTCGAGCAATTGCTCGGCATTGGGTTCGTAGATGTAATCCCAGTGGTGTTTCAGCTGTTTGTTTTCTTCCGCTTCCAGCGGCAGTAACTGACGCAGGACAGGGCTTTGGGTCATGGTGTTGACGAACTCGTTGCTCACAATGAACAAACGGTCAATCTTGCCCTCGGTGTAGGCGTCGAGCATTACTTTGACGCTGCCGATCAGGTCTGCCACCGTGGGTGCTTCACCAAGATCGCGACGGGCTGCAACCACGTTGCCGCCGAAGCTCTTGAAGAATGCGCCGGCTTTGGCACCGATCAGACACAGGTCAATCTGCACGCCCTGATCACTCCAGCTCTTCATGTTTCTGATAGCTGTCTTGAACACGTTGATGTTCAGACCACCACACAGGCCACGATCACTGGACACCAGGATAAAGCCCACACGCTTGATGTCGCGCTGCTGCATAAAGCTGTGTTTATACTCGGGATTGGCGTTGGCCAAATGCCCGATCACCTCACGCATACGCTTGGCGTAAGGCTTACCCAGTTGCATACGCTCTTGAGCACGACGCATCTTACTGGCGGCGACCATCTCCATCGCGCTGGTAATTTTTTGCGTGCTCTTGATGCTTTTAATCTGGGTCCGTATTTCTTTTGTGCCTGCCATTCTCAAAGGCCCTCAAGATGTTCTTTACGACATGGCAAGGCCCGCGTTGCGGCGGGCCCTGTCAGTGTCTTACCAGGTTTGGGTTGCCTTGAACTTGGTGACCAGTTCTTTGAACTTGCCTTCCAGCTCTGCATTCCAGTCGCCGGTGCTGGCGATGGTTTTCATCACGTCAGCGTATTCACTGCCGGCAAAAGAGAGCAGGGCAGATTCAAAGTCCAGAATCTTGTTCACCGGCACATCTTTCAGATAGCCTTCGTTGGCACAGAACAACATCAATGCCATTTGCGCGATGTTCATGGGCGAGAATTGCTTCTGCTTCATCAACTCGGTAACGCGTTGGCCGTGATCCAATTGTGCTTTGGTGGCTTCGTCCAGGTCAGAAGCAAACTGGGAGAACGCCGCCAGTTCGCGATACTGGGCGAGTGCGGTACGAATACCACCGGACAATTTCTTGATCACCTTGGTCTGGGCTGCACCACCCACGCGGGATACCGAGATACCGGCGTTCATGGCCGGACGGATACCTGCGTTGAACATGGACGCTTCAAGGAAGATCTGACCGTCGGTAATGGAGATCACGTTGGTCGGAACGAAGGCCGACACGTCACCCGCCTGGGTTTCGATCATTGGCAGCGCGGTCAGAGAACCGGTTTTGCCCTTCACTTCGCCATTGGTGAATTTCTCAACGTAGTCTTCGCTCACCCGTGCGGCGCGTTCCAGCAGACGGGAGTGCAAATAAAACACGTCACCAGGGTAGGCTTCACGGCCTGGCGGACGACGCAACAAGAGAGAGATTTGACGGTAGGCCCAGGCTTGCTTGGTCAGATCGTCATAAATGATCAGCGCGTCCTGACCGCGATCGCGGTAGTACTCACCGATAGTGCAACCGGCAAAGGGCGCCAGGAACTGCATAGCCGCCGGATCAGAAGCGGTTGCCGCAACGACGACGGTGTGGTCCATCGCGCCATGCTCTTCCAGTTTGCGCACAACGGCTGCAATAGAAGATGCTTTCTGGCCAATGGCAACGTAGATACATTTAATACCGGAGTCTTTCTGGTTGATGATGGCGTCGATCGCGATGGCGGTCTTACCGATCTGACGGTCACCAATGATCAGCTCACGCTGGCCACGACCGATGGGTACCATCGCATCGATAGCTTTCAAACCGATTTGCACCGGTTGGTCTACCGACTTACGCCAGATTACACCCGGTGCCACCTTTTCGATGGCGTCGGTCATCTTGGCGTTGATTGGACCTTTACCGTCGATCGGGTTACCGAGGGCATCGATAACACGACCTTCAAGTTCCGGGCCAACCGGTACTTCCAGAATACGACCGGTACATTTACAGGTTTGACCTTCCGCAATACCGCGGTAGTCACCCAGAATAACCGCACCGACAGAGTCGCGTTCAAGGTTGAGGGCCATACCGAACAGGCCGCCTTCAAACTCGATCATTTCACCGTACATCACGTCCATCAAACCATGGATGCGCACGATACCGTCAGATACAGATACGACAGTGCCCACATTACGGGCTTCAGAAGACACATCGAGCTGGTCGATGCGCTGCTTGATTATTTCGCTAATCTCGGATGGATTCAGCTGCTGCATGCTCTATTCCTCAATCCTACGAATTGATTGCTTTGGCGAGTTTCTCTAACCGACCGCGCATCGAGCCGTCGATGACCAAATCACCTGCTTTGATAATTACGCCTGCCAGCAATTGCTGGTCGACAACCGTCTGGACATTTACCTTGCGCGCCAACTTGGTGCTCAGTGCTTCTGCAAGCTTGGCTTGACTCGCATCGTCCAGGGCGATGGCGGTGGTCAATTCAACGTCGACTGCTTGCTCTTGTGCAGTCTTGAGAGCATCGAATAATTGATAGATCTCAGGCAGCAACAGCAGGCGCTTGTTTTGCGCCACTAACACAATGAAATTGCGCACGGGTGCCGTTAATTCATCACCACATGCATCGATCAACAGCTGTGCTTGTTGCTGAGCAGACAGTGACGGCGATGCGATTTTCTTTTGCATAACGCCATAACGGCTCACGGCAGCAAGTGTTGCCAGTTGCTTGCCCCAGCCTGCCAGGTCTTTCACTTCCAGCGCGTATTGAAACGCAGCTTTGGCGTAAGGCCGGGCGAGTGTAGTCAGTTCAGCCACGGTACACCTCGCTTATAGGCTGGCAGCCAGTTTGTCGAGCATGGTCTTGTGCGCTGTTTCATCAACAGACGCTTGCAAGATCTTCTCGGCACCGGCCAACGCCAGAACGGCGACTTGTGAGCGCAGTTTTTCTTTCGCGCGATTCACTTCCTGCTCAACTTCTGCCTCAGCAGCAGCTTTGATGCGATCCGCTTCAGCGCGTGCCTGTTCTTTGGCCTCTTCAACAATTTGCGTAGCGCGTTTGTTGGCAGATTCCAGAATGGCGGCGGCTTCGTGTTTGGCATCACGCAGGGTGTGGGTGGCTTTTTCCTGGGCTAACTCGAGATCCTTGCTCGCGCGGTCTGCGGCGGCAAGGCCGTCTGCGATTAACTTCTGGCGTTCGGCCATCGCAGCGGTGATGAACGGCCACACGAACTTCATGCAAAACAGCACGAAGAATAAGAACGTGATGGACTGTCCGATTAAGGTCAAATTAATGTTCACGCCGATAACCCCTGTTGTTGAAAGCTTTAGGCTGTTGGTAGAAATTTTTCAGAAAACATTCCGAACATTTCTGTGAAAAGCACAAGCGTTTCGAATTAAGCCAGAGTCGGCACAACAACGAACAGAACGTACATCGCGATACCTACACCGATCATCGGAACGGCGTCGAGCAGACCAGCGATCAGGAACATTTTACCTTGCAGCATTGGCGCCAATTCCGGTTGACGTGCAGAACCTTCCAGCAATTTACCGCCCAGAATAGCGAAGCCAATAGCAGTACCCAGTGCACCCAAACCAATCAACAGTGCAACAGCAATCAGAGCTAAACCCATGGTGTTTCTCCTCAAATAGTCAAAAGTTAAAAAGTAAAGCTAAACAGTGAATGAAAAAATTAATGTGTAAACTGGTCTTCGTCTTCCACATGGTGCGCCATCGCCATGTACACAATGGTCAGTACCATGAATACAAACGCTTGCAGCGTAATCACCAGGATGTGGAATACGGCCCAACCCCATTGCAGGAAGCCCCCGAAGATACCGATCAACAAGCCGGCACCGAACATGGTGGCAATCAGGATGAAGATCATTTCACCGGCGTACATGTTGCCGAACAACCGCAGGCCAAGCGAAATCGGCTTGGCGATCAGGGCGATAGTTTCGAGGGTGAAGTTAATCACGATCAACAGCGGCGCGAAGATAATGCCAATGCCGTGGAAAGAGGGGTGGAAAGGGTGGAAGGTCAGTTCCTTGATAAAACCGATCAGGCCTTTTTTGGCAATACTGAAACCAATCATCAGGGCAAACACGGTGAAGCCCATGGCCATGGTGATATTCACATCGGTCGTCGGTACGACCTTGAAGTAGAAGTGACGGTCGCCCGCGATCCACATGGCCAGTTCCGGTAACCAGTCCACCGGCACCAGGTCCATCAGATTCATCAGGAATACCCAGACAAAGATGGTCAGGGCAAGCGGGGCAATAAACGCATTTTTGTGTTGGAAACCGTCTTTCACGGTCTTGTCGATAAATTCAATGATCATCTCAACGAAGTTGAGGAAACCGGTGGGCACGCCAGCGTGGGCTTTTTTGGCCGCCCAGCGGAACAGGGTGATAAAGATCAACCCCAGGCCGATAGACCAGGCCATCGAATCGAGGTGAATGGCATTGAAGCCCATGGCTTTCATTTCTTCGGAGCAATGTGCCACCACCCAGCTGGTGGTTTCCTGCACTCGCGTGCCATCACAATAAGTGCCTGCGGGCAACTTGCCATAGGTCCAGTTGGTCAAGTGGTGCAGGATATATTCAGTCGTAGTGGGGGCGTGCCCTTCCGCTGCCATGGTTATTTCTCACGTTGCAAGTTGGATGAATTTGGATCAACGGGGCTGCTTCAGCGTCAGGGCTGTCAGCAACCACGAAAAAATCTGTGCGGCGATGAACGCGAGAAAGAATACGAGCAGATTGATCTTGTCTGCGCGATGAAAAACCGCAGCAAACAGCAATGCCGTGAGAAAAAACTTTATAGCCTCGGCGCGGTAAAATGCATTTACCGCTGTTACAGCCGCACGTGCGCCCCGGTATTTAAACGAATACCAGGAAAAGCAGATTGCAGGTAACAAGCAAACCGAAAAACCCCATAAAAGTGACAGACCCCATATGGAATCTATCGGCATTACCGCCACTGCCAGTACTACCGCCGCCAGCCACAACATAAACAACCGCTGCAAAACTGGAGGTCTGGCGATGGTGCTTGGACGGAGTCGACCTATCTCAGGCTTTGTTTTTCTCAATTCTTCGACGTTTTTGCCGCTTCTTATCAACTAACAGCCCAAGTTGGTGCAACCTTTGTGCTACCTGATTGGGCCGCCGCATTATAGGGACATTAAATAGGCGCAGCAAGTTTAAATCCGCCGCGCCTGCCGCTCTCTACGTTAAATGACTTACCGGATTCAACATCTCACTTGATGTGAGCCAGAATTCCATCCAGTTCATCAAGGGTGTTGTAACTGATAACCAGTTTTCCCTTGCCTTTGGCCGTGTGCTGAATCTCTACCCCGGCGCCCAGAGTATCGGATAACTGTTCTTGCAAGCGCCGAATATCGGCGGAAGGTGCTGCTGGCGCCTTGATCTTGTCTTTGTGTTTGTTTTCCTGGAAGTTGCGCACCAGGGTTTCCGTCTGGCGAACCGACAAACCCTTGGCCACAATCTGGCGACCGATGTCGCGCTGGTCCGGTGCATCGAGCGTCAGCAATGCGCGGGCGTGGCCCATCTCCAGGTCACCGTGTTCCAGCAAGGTTTTGACTTCATCGGTCAGCGCAATCAAACGCAGCAGGTTAGTTACTGTCGTGCGCGATTTACCCACCGCCTGTGCGACTTCCTGGTGCGTCAGTTCAAATTCATCCTGCAGGCGCTTGAGCGCCACGGCTTCTTCGATGGGATTGAGGTCTTCGCGCTGGATGTTTTCAATCAGCGCCATGGCAATGGCCGCTTCATCGGGCACATCGCGGATAACGGCCGGAATCCGGTCCAGGCCCGCCAGTTGTGTGGCGCGCCAACGGCGTTCGCCGGCAATGATTTCGTACTTATCCGGGCCAATCTGGCGCACCACGATGGGTTGCATCACACCCTGGGCTTTGATGGACTCCGCCAGTTCTTCCAGTTGCTCCGGGTGCATGTCGCGACGCGGTTGGTATTTACCGCGCTGGCAGAATTCAACAGGAATGTGCGCCAGCTTGCCGTCCGCCGGCAATGAATCAGAGGTTGTGGCGATTTCTCCACTGGCGGGGGTAGTGGCTACCGGCGGCGGTGACATACCCAAACCGGCACTCAGGAGTGCATCGAGTCCCTTACCTAAGCCTTTGCGTTTTGACGACATATCGTGTGAGCCTGTGTTCTGAGCTCCGCCCTGCGAAGCTGGCTGGAATCCTAGAGAGTCGGGTCTTCCGCCGCAGCGGCAAACTCCGTGGGTTTGTAGTTGGGATCGTTGCGGCGGATGATTTCGCCTGCCAGGGCCAGGTAAGCGATGGCACCCTTGGAAACCCGGTCGAACGCCAATACCGGCTGGCCAAAACTGGGGGCTTCGGCCAGACGTACGTTGCGCGGGATGCAGGTACGATAAACCCGGTCACCAAAATGGTGGGTCAACTGAGCCGACACATCATTGGTCAGGCTGTTCCGCGGATCGTACATGGTACGCAGTAAACCTTCGATCTTTAACTGCGGATTGAGCAGTTGCTGTATCTGGTTGATGGTATTCACCAGGGCAGACAAACCCTCGAGCGCGTAATACTCACACTGCATGGCGATGATGACGCCATCGCAGGCGGTGAGCGCATTCACCGTGAGCATGTTCAGCGACGGCGGACAATCGATAATGACGTAATCGTATTGTTCGCGAACCTGTTGCAAGCCTTGCTGCAGCAGGCGTTCCTTGTTGGCCAGGGAGAGCATCTCAACCTCCGCTGCGGTGAGATCGCTGTTGGCAGGCAATACCTGATAACCGCCGCTTTCCGAGGTGAGGATGCAATCCACCGCGCCTGCACGCTGGGTCAGTACATCGTAAACGCTACGCTCAACATCATCCTTGTCGATACCGCTGCCCATGGTGGCGTTGCCTTGCGGATCGAGATCCACCAACAAGACACGCTTTTTGGTCGCCACCAGCGAAGCGGCCAGATTGACGCAGGTGGTGGTTTTACCCACTCCGCCTTTTTGGTTGGCTACAGCGTATATCTTGGTCAAGTGATGTTCCTTAAGCGGGCCTGGATGAGACAGCGGGCTATTGTGTGGCAGTTATTTTTTCAGGGCAACCGGGAAGAGGGGATTTTTACCACCATCGGAGATCGCCAGGATCAGTGGGCGGGTTTGAGAATCAACAAGTGACGTTCACCGTCCGTCTCCGGGACATTCAGTGGATAGCTCGCCTCAAGTTGGAATTTTCCCTCCAGAGGCAGGAGCTCGTCCTCGGGATAAAGACCTTTCATGGCCATAAAGATACCGCCCTCGGCCAATAGGTGAATACAACCTTCGGTCATATCCTGCAAACTGGCAAAGGCGCGACTGATCACTGCCTGGAATTTTTCGGCTGGCTGAAATTGTTCAACCCGACGATTTTCGACCGTGACATTGTCCAGACCGAGCAAGGTTTTTATGTGAAATAAAAAGCGGGTTTTCTTACCGTTGCTGTCGAGCAGGGTAAATCGTTTTTCCGGGAACATGATGGCCAACGGAATGCCGGGCAGCCCACCACCCGTTCCTACATCGATAATATTTCCCAGGTGGGAATAGGTCGACTGCTGAAAGTAGGGCACCACACTCAAGCTATCCAATATATGTCGTGCAACCATTTGTTCAATGTTGCGAATAGCGGAAAGATTATAAGCCTTGTTCCATTTATCAAATTCGTTGAGGTAAGCCAGTAATTTTTTTATCTGTGTTTCGTTTAACGACACAGACAATTGATCAGCACCATCAATCAATTGTTGTTGTAGTTTTTTTTGTAGATCAGTCAAAACCAAATACTCGTAAGGAAAGATGTTCGCGAGGATTCCATAGTGACTTCCGAGACCATCACCCGCATGGATGCGGGTGCTGAGCCTACAGGGATGTATTCACGGCGTGTCTCGGAAGTCACTATGGAATCCGTCTCTCAGAGCTAAAACTCTGAAATTAAAATTTTCTTTTTTGCAATTTATCAAGAAGCTTGTTCAAGATTCTCAGCTGATTTTGCTTTTTTTAACAAGCCACGTTTCTTCATGTACATCATAAGTTGTGAAATCGCTGCCGGGGTTACGCCGGAAATTCTCGAAGCTCGCGCAAGGGTTTCCGGTTTGGCGTTGGCGAGTTTTTGTTTGACTTCGTTAGACAAACCTTCCACTTGGGTAAAATCAAAATCGGCCGGAATCAGCGTATTTTCATACGCGCGCATGCGCTCGATCTCTTCCTGCTGGCGATCAATGTAACCTGAATATTTCGCTTCGATTTCTATTTGCTCAGCAACAAACTCGTCAGCAACGCCTTCGCCTTTTAAATCGGCAAGATCTGCATATTCCAGTTCCGGGCGTTTTAATAAGTCGTAAAGGTTGTATTCGCGCAGCAATTTCGTTTGCACTTTCGCTTCAATTTTTTCGGCTTCCGGTGAGCCGGCTTGAATCCAGGTGGCTTTCAGGCGTTCCTGTTCGCGCGCGATGGCTTCGCGTTTTTCGCAGAAGGCACGCCACTGTTCTTCACCGACCAAACCGAGTTCGCGTCCTTTTTCGGTCAAGCGCAAATCCGCGTTGTCTTCGCGCAGCATCAAGCGATATTCCGCACGGCTGGTGAACATGCGATAGGGTTCTTTGGTACCGAGGGTAATCAGGTCGTCAACCAATACACCGAGATAGGCTTCATCGCGACGCGGGCACCAGGTGTCTTTGTCCTGTGCGCGCAGCGATGCATTCAACCCGGCAAGCAAACCCTGAGCGCCGGCTTCTTCGTAGCCAGTGGTGCCGTTAATTTGGCCCGCAAAAAACAGCCCGCCGATAACTTTGGTTTCGAGACTGTGTTTCAGATCCTGTGGATTGAAAAAGTCGTATTCAATCGCGTAACCGGGGCGAACAATATGCGCGTTTTCAAAACCCTTGATAGATCGCACCAGGTTCATCTGCACATCAAATGGCAGGCTGGTGGAAATGCCATTGGGATACAGTTCATGGGTGGTTAAACCTTCCGGCTCGATAAAGACCTGGTGCGAATCTTTATCCGCGAAGCGGTGAATTTTATCTTCGATAGACGGGCAGTAGCGCGGACCAATGCCTTCGATGACACCGGAATACATTGGGGAACGATCCAGACCACCGCGAATAATGTCATGGGTTTTTTCGTTGGTGTGGGTGATCCAGCAACACATTTGTTCCGGGTGCATTGAACGATTGCCGCGCACTGACATCACCGGGCGCGGCTCATCGCCCCATTGTTTTTCCAGTCCATCAAAATTAACGGTGCGCGCATCAATACGTGGTGGCGTACCGGTTTTCAAGCGATCAACCCGCAAGGGCAGTTCACGCAAACGTTTGGAGAGCGCGATGGATGGTGGATCACCTGCGCGGCCGCCGGAGTGATTTTGCAAACCGATATGAATCAACCCACCGAGAAACGTACCGGCGGTCAAGACCACCGAGCTGGCATGGAACTTCAGGCCCATCTGGGTCACCACACCGCGCACCTGATCATTTTCCACGATCAGATCATCGGCAGCTTGTTGAAAGATCCACAGGTTGGGCTGGTTTTCCAGCATATGACGAACAGCGGCTTTGTAGAGAATTCGATCCGCCTGGGCGCGGGTGGCACGCACCGCCGGACCTTTACGCGCATTCAATACACGAAACTGGATGCCACCTTTGTCAGTAGCCAACGCCATGGCGCCCCCCAGGGCATCGATTTCTTTCACCAGGTGGCTTTTGCCGATACCGCCAATAGCCGGATTACAGGACATCTGCCCCAGTGTTTCGATATTGTGGGTCAACAGCAGGGTTTTACTGCCCATCCGCGCTGCTGCCAGACAAGCTTCCGTCCCTGCATGGCCGCCGCCAATTACGATGACATCAAAACGTTCAGGAAAGATCATGGTGTTTATAGGCCTCACAAGCCAGCCGGTTGAAAAAGGGATCAGGCAAATGCAAAAGGGGCGACATTATAGAGCGGCGCGCTCACTTGTACAAAACTTGCGCAAACTATTTTTACTTCCGCTGTTTTAGTTCTTCGCGTTACAACAGCGGAAAATTTATTAATAAAAATATATATAGAGTTATTTAATGAAAGGATAAATGCTGTTACTACTAATATGCGACCGGCATTCTGTGGATAAGGTAAAAATATCCTTTAATTTCAATAAATTAGTTTAATAATAAGTCCAAGGGAAAGATCCTCATAAGCTGGCAGAAAGCTGCCGCAAAGCTGGTGGTAAATGTGTTAGTTATACAGTCAGAGCTGGTTTTTCATGTTATCCCCAAAACTATTGGCAGCTTTTAAGCCCACAAGACAACAGACTTACCCACATAACGCCGATAGCAGGGTCAAAATATGAAGAAAAACAGATGTTTATTGAATAAACCTGTGAATAAATGTGGATAACTTGTGTAACTGCTGGTGCTATAAGGGTTAATAATGAGGAAAAGGTTACGCACAGGGGAAGGTTTTTATGCCGGCTACAGGGGGGTTACGTAAATAGCTGGGTTATTTACCGATACAGAAACTGCTGAAGATTCGGCCAAGAAGGTCATCTGGGGTAAATTGACCGGTGATTTCACTCAGGGCGTTTTGAGCCTGACGCAGGTCTTCGGCCAACAATTCGCCCGCAGCAAAGCCATGAAGCTGGGCTTTACCGGCATTGAGGTAGGTTTGGGCGCGCTCCAGTGCGTCCAGGTGACGTCGACGGGCGGTGAAGCCACCTTCGCCAGTCTGTTGGTAACCCATGATGTCTTTAAGGTGTTGCTTGAGGATATCGATCCCCGCCCCGGTTGCTGCGCTGATGCCTATCGCGCTGTGTTCTTTATTAAGGTATCCACAGGCTTCGTTGGTCAAATCAATCTTGTTGCGAACCAGCGTCAGTTTGGTGGGGTCCGGGAGTTGGGAAACAAATTCCGGCCAGAGGATCTCCGGTTGTTGTTTGTCACTGCTGCGCGCATCGACCAATAAGAGGATACGGTCAGCCTGGCGGATCTCCTGCCAGGCCCGCTGGATACCAATCTGTTCGACCTCATCGGGGCTATCGCGTAACCCGGCGGTATCGATGATATGCAGCGGCATGCCGTCGATGTGGATATGTTCGCGCAATACATCGCGAGTGGTGCCTTCGATGCTGGTGACAATGGCGCTGTCCCGTCCGCTCAAGGCATTTAACAAGCTGGATTTACCCGCATTGGGCCGACCGGCAATCACCACCCGCATGCCGTCACGCATCAAGACGCCTTGTTTGGCTTCGCGAAAGACCGCTTCAAGACGCTGCTCTATGTGTGCAAACGCATTCGCAACATGACCATCGCTGAGGAAGTCGATCTCCTCTTCGGGAAAATCGATAGCCGCTTCAACATAGATGCGCAGTTGGATTAGTGCTTCCACCAGCTCATTGATCCTGACCGAGAAGGCACCCTGCAACGAATGCAGGGCATTGCGCGCTGCCTGCTCGTTGGTGGCATCAATCAGGTCGGCGATAGCTTCAGCCTGGGCGAGGTCCAGTTTGTCATTGAGGAAGGCACGTTCAGAGAATTCGCCGGGTCGTGCGAGCCTCACACCCAGTCGGGTAATTTCACGCAGCAGTAAATCCAGGATAACCGGGCCACCATGGCCCTGCAGTTCCAGCACATCTTCGCCAGTGAAGGAGTTCGGACCGGGGAAGAACAGCGCTATCCCCTGATCAAGGATCTCGCCGGCTTGACTGTAGAAAGCACAATAATGCGCATGGCGTGGCTGGAGCGGTTGCTTGAGCAGGGTTGCTACAATCTGCGCGGCTTTGGGACCGGAAACCCGCAGGATACCGACGCCACCGCGCCCGGTGGCGGTAGCGATGGCGGCGATGGTATCGATATTGGGGTTCACGGTAGGGGCTTAAGCCTTTTTATCGGCATTCTCGATCTGACGGGTAATCAACCATTGTTGCAGGATACCCAAGGTATTGTTGGTGACCCAGTACAGTACCAGACCGGCCGGGAACCACAGGAACATAAAGGTGAAGATGATTGGCATCAGCTGCATAACCCGCGCTTGCATCGGGTCCGGCGGTGTCGGGTTCAATTTCATCTGGATGAACATGGTGAGACCCATAATCAGCGGCAGCACGAAATAAGGATCTTTAACCGACAAATCCTGAATCCAGAAGAAGAAAGGTGAATGACGTAACTCGACACTCTCCATCAAGGTCCAGTACAAGGCCAGGAACACCGGCATTTGCACCAGGATCGGCAGGCAGCCGCCGAGTGGATTTACTTTCTCTTCCTTATAAAGCTTCATCATCTCCTGAGACATCTTCTGGCGATCATCGCCACAGCGCTCTTTCAGGTCCTGCATCTTCGGCGCCAGCTTGCGCATCTTGGCCATGGACCTGTAACTGGTAGCACTTAATTTGAAGAAAGCTGCCTTGACCAGGATTGTTAAACCGATAATCGCCAGGCCCCAGTTACCCACGAAGCTGTGGATAAACTTCAGTAACCAGAACAGGGGTTTTGCGATCCACCACAACCAACCGTAATCCACGGTAAGGTCGAGGTAGGGAGAAATCTCTTCAAGGCGTTCGGTATCTTTCGGGCCGGCATAAAACTGGGCCTGCAAACTGCCCTGGCTATTTGGTGCAACCTCGACGCGCTGACCGGTAAAGCCCAATAGGTAAAGATCCTGCCCGGCCACCTTGCGCAGGTGATAGGTGTTTTGTTGTTGGGCGGCGGGAATCCAGGCGCTGATAAAGTAGTGTTGCACCATCGCGACCCAACCACCTTCGCGGCTGGTTTTGAAATCTTTTTCGCTCAGGTCATCAAAACTCAATTTTTTGTAATTTTCATCGTTCGTGGTGATGGCCGCGCCGAGGAAGGGGTTCATCTCCAGCGCGCTGACTTTATGGAAGTTCTGGCCGTCACGCTTGATCTGGCCGTAGAGATTGGCGCTCCACACACTGTCGCTCTGGTTGTCGATCAGGTATTCCACCTTGACCAGATATTCTTCGCGGGTGAAGGTAAACCGCTTGGTGATGGACACATCGCCCTGTTGATGCACCAGGTCTACCGTTAAGGTGTCCTGATCATCAGCCATGCGAAATTCGCGTTGAGTTGTACTGAATGTCGGCCTGCCTGCTGCACTGTCGGTGCCGTTGGCGCCAATCAATCCGCTTTGTGCGACATAGGTATGGTTGTTGCGATTATCCAGCAGTACAAAAGGAACATCCGGTGTATCCAGTTCAGCGTAGTGACGCGGCAGGGCAACCGACGTGATATCACCGCCAAGGGTGCTGATCTCCACCTGCAGACTGTCGGTGAATACCTTAATGGTCTGATTGGTAGGGGTTAGTGCCTGGTTGGGTTCGGCCGGTACATCCTCACTAGCCGGTAGGCTGGGGATATCACTGGCAGCTTGATCCGGCGTTGCGAAGCCTGAACTCTCGGTGGTGGAGCTGGCTACGGGTGCCTGTGGGTCGGGGAGGTTTTCCTGAAAGTCATTCCAGCGAATCACCAGCATAAAAAGAACGGCGATCATCGCCGCGATTAACAGGTTCTTTTGCCAATCCATCTTATCGAGTGCCATCTGTTGGTTGAGTATGAGTGGTTTTCTCCGGGACCAGATCAATTCCGCCCGCATGCCAGGGGTGGCATTTTATAAGGCGACGGAATGTTAAATAACCCCCTTTCATAAAACCGTGTTTTTCAATTGCTTCCTCAGCGTAATGCGAACAGCTTGGGTAGAAACGGCATTGATTGCCGATCCACGGACTCAGCAAATAGCGATAGCCATGTATGCATTTAATGGCCAGCCGACGCATGTGAGTTACCTCTGTTCATTCCGGGCAGGTTGCGGCGTCTGAGAGAGCTTGCGTATTACCCGTTGCCACTGTTGCTGCAGTTGTTTTGCGATAACCGGATTCGTCAGGTCATCCATCCCTTTGCGGGCCAGTACAATAACATCTATACCCGCCAAAGATTGCTGTTGTTGACGAAAACTTTCGCGAATCAAGCGTTTTATGCGATTGCGAGCGACTGCCAGGCGAATATGTTTTTTGGCGATCACCAGACCCAGACGAGGATGATCCAGCTGATTGGCACGCGCGAGGATAAGGAAATGCTGGTGGGATATGCGAGCGGTAGCGCCATCAAAGACGCTTTGAAAATCACTAGAGGAAAGAAGGCGGAGCGACTTCCCGAACGCCTGCTTCACTCTAGCGACTCATTTTCTTGCGGAAGCAGCAATTAGATAGTTAATTGCTTGCGACCTTTAGCGCGACGACGAGCCAATACCAAACGACCGTTTTTGGTAGCCATGCGTGCACGGAAACCGTGAACACGAACGCGCTTCAGATTGCTGGGCTGAAATGTTCTTTTCATGAAACTGAACCTGTTGTTTAAGAGCTGCTGTTAATGCAACCGTAGCGAGAGATCACACGGCGTGTGAAAAGACGCGGGATTCTAAAGAAACCCTAAGGGTAAATCAATGTATTTTCTCCAAATTGCTACAGGCTTCTGGGTATTTCGAAGTTATTTTTCGCTATACCGTTTTTTCACCAGATTACCAAAAGGATATACACAGGTTTATCCACAGTTGAGATTAAAAATTGAACAATTTATCGTGCCATGTCTGTGTATATTTTCCCTGGTAAGCGATTGTTAACTTATTGAATTTAAATGAGTAATAAATTTCTTATGACATTATTTTTTTGTGTCAACTGTGGATAACAAGTAGGTGGAAGAGTACACTAGCCGGCTCATTTTGAAATAATAACTTTCGGTCTGGAGTAGGGGTTTTGCCGCAGTCACTTTGGAAATTATGTGCTTCGAGTTTGCAGGGTGAATTGCCTCAACAGCAGTTCAACACCTGGATTCGACCTTTGCAAATCGACGAGTCGGCCGGACCAAATGAGTTGCGTTTGTTAGCACCCAACCGATTTATCTGTGATTGGGTTTCAGAAAAATTTCTGAATCGAATTCGCGAGTTAGTCGGCAGTTATCAACAGGGAAGCAGTTTTACCGTAGTAATCGGTATTCTTCCCAAACCCCAGGCAGCTTTTCAATACAATCGCGCTCCAGTGCCTGCTGCGGAACCAGTGCCTGTCCAGCCCCTGGCGCAGTCCTTCGGGGTTCAACAGGGCAGACATTCACCAGCGGAATCCGCTGTATCTTCTTCTTTTTCATCTATTGATGGTGCGTCTGCACTTGCAGCAAACCCATTGCCGGCATCGGTAACTACATCGACAGGGGCGCCGATCAGGGAAGTTGCCTCGGCAGAAAACAATTTTGAGTCGAGCTCACGCAATACCCAGGAAGCGGAAGTTGAGGGTGCACTTAAGCACAGCAATTATTTAAATGTGTCCTCCACCTTTGCGACCTTTGTTGAAGGTAAATCTAACCAGTTGGGTCTGGCTGCGGCGCGGCAAGTAGCCGAGAATCCAGGCGGTGCCTATAACCCGCTCTTTATTTACGGTGGTGTGGGCCTGGGGAAAACGCACCTGATGCAAGCGGTGGGTAATGCCATGGTGGCGCGCAATCCTAACGCCAAGGTGGTGTACCTGCATTCTGAGCGCTTTGTAGCCGATATGGTGAAAGCCCTGCAGTTAAATGCGATCAATGATTTCAAGCGTTACTACCGTTCCATGGATGCCTTGCTGATTGACGATATCCAGTTCTTCGCCGGTAAAGAACGCTCACAGGAGGAGTTCTTTCATACCTTTAACTCCCTCCTTGAGGGGGGCCGGCAGATTATCCTGACGTGTGATCGTTATCCGAAGGAAATCAATGGCCTTGAAGAACGCTTGAAGTCCCGTTTTGGCTGGGGCCTGACGGTAGCGATTGAGCCGCCGGAACTGGAAACACGTGTAGCTATATTAATGAAGAAGGCTGAACAGGTCGGTATAGACTTGCCCCATGAGTCCGCTTTCTTTATCGCCCAGCGTATTCGCGCCAATGTTCGCGATCTTGAAGGCGCCTTAAAACGGGTTATCGCCAGCGCTAACTTTACCGGCCGGCCGATTGATGTGGATCTGGTGCGCGAAGCCTTGAAAGATCTTTTGGCGCTGCAGGACAAACAGGTGGGTATCGATAATATCCAGCGAGTAGTGGGCGAGTATTACAAGATCAAGATAAATGACTTGCTCTCCAAGCGCCGCAGCCGTTCAGTGGCACGGCCCCGGCAGGTCGCCATGGCGCTTGCGAAAGAGCTGACCAATCACAGTTTGCCTGAGATTGGTGAGGCCTTTGGCGGACGGGATCATACGACGGTATTGCACGCGTGTCGCAAGATCAAAGAATTGCAGGAAGAAAGCGCGGATATCCGTGAAGATATGAAAAATTTACTGCGTTCTCTGACAACTTGATCCAGACCCACCGATTCGGTTTATGATGCGCAAGCCGTGCAGGGTATCGCACCAACCTTTACCTTCTGTTGAAGCCCTTTTATCAGGACATTTAAAGAGACCAACACATGAAATTTGTCGTTTCCCGTGAGGCTTTGCTTAAACCCCTACAACTGGTTGCCGGTGTTGTGGAACGCCGGCAGACCCTGCCGGTGTTATCCAATGTGTTGCTGGTCCTGAATGGTGATAAACTGTCCTTAACCGGTACTGACCTTGAGGTTGAGATTGTCGGTCGGGTACAGCTGGAACAGGCGGGAGAGAGTGGCGAAATCACTGTTCCAGCGCGTAAGTTGGTAGATATCTGCAGATCCCTGCCAGATGGATCCAATATCGAGTTTTTTCAGGAAGAGCAGCGGATTATTGTTAAGAGCGGCCGCAGCCGGTTTACCTTATCGACCCTCGCTGCCAGCGATTTCCCGAATGTGGAGGATAGTCCGGGCAACCTGCAATTCAGTTGTGCCCAGCAGGAGATCAAACGCCTTATTGAGCGAACCGCTTTTGCCATGGCACAACAGGATGTGCGTTATTACCTTAATGGTATGTTGTGGGAAGTTCGCCAGGATCAGTTGCGCGTAGTGGCCACTGATGGACATCGGATGGCGATGTGTACTCGTGCTGTGGCGGTAAATACCGGCGAGATTATTCAGGCCATTTTGCCGCGCAAAGGCGTACTGGAATTATCCCGCCTGCTCGATGATTCTACTGCTCAGGTAGAGATCACCCTCAGCGCCAATCACATTCGCGTGACCTCTGCGGAATATACCTTTACCTCTAAACTCGTTGACGGCAAGTTTCCGGAATACGAACGGGTCTTGCCTCGGGGCGGGAATAAGGTGGTTATTGGCTCCCGTCTTGAGTTAAAACAGGCTTTCGGTCGCACGGCGATTTTGTCCAACGAGAAATACCGCGGTGTGCGTTTGTTGCTGAGCGACGGTATGCTCACTATCGTCGCCAACAACCCGGAGCAGGAAGAGGCGGAAGAGCAGGTTACCGTGGATTATTCCGGAGATTCCCTGGAAGTAGGCTTCAATGTAAGTTACCTGCAGGATGTGGCAAACGTGATCAGCCATGAAAATATCGAGATCACCCTCTCCGACGCCAACAGCAGCGCCTTGATTGAAGAGCCTGACAACAGTGATTCTCTGTATGTGGTTATGCCGATGCGTCTCTAGGACGCTCGGTATCTGTTTACTATCTCTTTCCTCTTCTTACTAAAGAGACCTTCTTATGACCTTGAAGCGTCTCTTTATCCAACATCTGCGCAATTTGGGCGCTGTTGATATTACCCCCTCAGCGCAAGTAAACCTTATCTACGGGGAAAACGGCTCCGGTAAAACCAGTATCTTGGAAGCGATTAATGTCCTGGGTGTTGGCCGTTCTTTTCGTAGTCATAAGCATAAGCCCTTAATTAACCATCACCAGACATCATTCACTGTCTTTGGCAAAGTAAACGCTGAAGGAGTCGAGGTGCCGGTGGGGGTAAATCGCCAGGCAAATGGCGAGGCCGTATTCAAGGCTAACGGCATGTTAGTTTCATCCGCAGCCATGCTGGCTTCTTATCTTCCGCTCCAGGTGATCAATTCAGATACGTTTTTGTTATTGGAAGGTAGCCCGAAGATTCGACGACAGTTTATGGACTGGTTGGTGTTTCACGTGGAACCAGGTTTTTTCCAGGTTTGGAAAGATGCGCAGCGGTGTCTCAAACACCGCAATAGCTTGCTCCGCCGTGATAGAATGGACCGCTTTGAATTGGCCACCTGGGATAAAGAGTTAGCGCAGTACAGCCACCAAATTCATGTATTTCGGCAGGAATGCATGCGCCAGTTTTGCGAGACCTTTTACTTGTTGGTACAAGAATTTATCGCGATAGAAGGCGTGAGCCTGACCTACTACTGCGGGTGGGACGAAGAAAAAGACTATGCAGCGATCCTCGCCGATAGCGTTGAGCGGGATAAGCGCCAGGGATTTACGCAGGTAGGCAGTCATCGGGCGGATCTTCGTATAACGATTAATGGGTATCCGGCTGCTGAAGTGCTTTCCCGAGGGCAGCAGAAACTCCTGGTTTGTGCCCTCAAGATTGCCCAAGGTTACCTGTTCAGTAAGATAACCGGCCGGCGCTGCATCTACCTCATTGATGATCTACCGGCGGAGCTTGATGAGCATCACCGTAGTCTCCTGGTGAGGTGGTTGGATGCTATGGAAACCCAGACATTTGTTACCGGTGTAGAGAAGCAAGCTTTATTGGATGCTTGGCAAGAGTTGCCAGCCACAGAGATAAAACTGTTCCACGTGGAACAGGGGAATGTTCAAGCGATTGTCTAATTTACGATAAACGCGACAGATTACGTAGCAAGCGGAGAATAAATCTATGTCAGATGAGAAGACTTACGACTCGTCCAGTATTAAAGTCCTTAAAGGACTGGATGCGGTGCGTAAGCGCCCAGGGATGTACATTGGTGATACCGATGATGGTTCGGGCCTGCACCACATGGTCTTCGAAGTCGTCGATAACTCCATCGACGAGGCGCTCGCCGGTTACTGTACTGAAATCAAAGTTGTTATCCACCCCGACGAAACAGTGTCCGTCGCTGACAATGGCCGGGGCATTCCCACTGATATGCACGAAGAAGGTGTGTCAGCAGCGGAAGTGATCATGACAGTGCTCCACGCCGGTGGTAAGTTCGATGACAATACCTACAAGGTATCCGGTGGTTTGCACGGCGTAGGGGTTTCCGTGGTCAATGCCCTGTCAGAAGAACTTAAACTGACAATCCGCCGCAAAGGCAAGATTCACGAGCAGGTTTATCGCCATGGCGTTCCTCAGGCACCCCTAACCGTGGTAGGCGATACCACCACGACCGGCACAGAGATTCACTTCAAGCCCTCGCCGGAAACCTTCACCAATATTGAATTCCACTACGATCTGCTGGCCAAGCGTCTGCGTGAACTGTCCTTTCTTAACTCCGGTGTCTGCATCCATCTGAAAGACGAGCGCTCAGGCAAAGAAGACACCTTCCAGTACGAAGGTGGACTTAAGGCGTTCGTGGAATACCTGAATCAAAACAAGAGCTCCATGAACAAGGTTATCCATATCCTAGCGGCGCAACGGGAAGACGGTATCGGTGTCGAGATCGCCCTGCAATGGAATGATTCGTTCCAGGAAAACCTCTACTGCTATACCAACAATATTCCACAGCGGGACGGTGGTACGCACCTGGCCGGTTTCCGCGCTGCGTTGACCCGCAGCCTGAACAACTATATTGAGAAAGAAGGCTTGGCCAAGAATGCCAAGGTAGCGACGACCGGGGACGACGCCCGTGAAGGTTTAACCGCGATTATCTCGGTTAAAGTGCCTGATCCGAAATTCTCATCCCAGACCAAAGACAAGCTGGTTTCATCCGAAGTAAAAACTGCTGTGGAGCAGGAGATGAACCAGATTTTCAGTGACTACTTGCTGGAAAACCCCTCGGAAGCCCGCGCGATCGTGAACAAGATGATCGAAGCCGCCCGTGCCCGGGAAGCAGCGCGCAAAGCGCGCGACATGACCCGCCGCAAAGGCGCGCTGGATATCGCCGGCCTGCCCGGCAAGCTGGCAGATTGTCAGGAGAAAGATCCGGCGTTGTCCGAAGTTTACCTGGTGGAAGGTGATTCGGCGGGCGGTTCCGCCAAGCAAGGCCGTGCCCGCAAAACCCAGGCAATCCTGCCGCTGAAGGGCAAGATCCTTAACGTGGAAAAGGCACGCTTTGACAAGATGCTCTCCAGCGCCGAAGTCGGCACCCTGATTACCGCTTTGGGTTGCGGGATTGGTAAAGACGATTACAATCCCGAGAAGCTGCGCTACCACAGCATCATCATCATGACGGACGCCGATGTCGACGGCTCCCACATTCGCACGTTGTTGCTGACCTTCTTTTTCCGCCAGATGCGTGAACTGATTGAGCGCGGCCATATCTATATCGCCCAGCCGCCGCTGTACAAAATCAGCAAAGGCAAGCAGGAACAATATCTCAAAGATGAGGCGGCAATGACGGAGTTCCTGACCCAGGCAGCTCTTGAAGGTGCCAGCCTGCACGTGAATGCTGACGCGCCCGGCATCAGCGGGGAAGCGCTGGAGAAACTGGTTGGCCAATACCGCAAGGTCATGGCGACCATTGACCGTCTCTCCCGGCTATACCCATCGGAAGTCCTGGAGAAGATGATTTACCTGCCTTCGCTGCGGGCAGAACACCTGGCAGATCAGGGCCATATGCAGCAATGGTGTGATCAGATGCTGGCGCGCTTTAGCCTGGACACGCGTGCTGGCAGCCAGAAATACATTATCAGCGTGCGTGAAGACAGTGAGCGCCATCTATTTCTGCCCCAGGTCGAAATCATCGCCCACGGTATCTCCAACCATTACCCCTTCAATCACGACTTCTTCCAATCCGGGGAATACGCATCGATTGTTGCCTTGGGTGAAAACCTTGAGAGCCTGATGGAAGAGGGTGCCTACATCCAGCGGGGCGAGCGTAAACAAACTGTTAGTAATTTTGCAGAAGCCCTTGATTGGTTGATGAAGGAATCGCGCAAGGGTTACAACATCCAACGTTATAAAGGGTTGGGGGAGATGAATCCGGAGCAGCTGTGGGAAACGACGATGAACCCGGAGACTCGGCGTATGTTGCGTGTCAGCATTCAGGATGCTATCGCTGCTGATCAAATTTTCACCACTCTAATGGGTGATCACGTGGAACCGCGCCGTGAGTTTATCGAGTCCAATGCGTTAGCAGTTGCTAACCTCGACGTCTAGAATTGCTGCTATGGTCTATACTCATTACACGGCTCCCATCCAGCCAGTTCAACCCGTAATGTGTAGCAAGAGGCAATATCAATGAGTGAAAAAAAACTCAAGGCGGTAACCCTGGGCCAGATCGTGGAGGCGCTGGAAGAGCGTCAGACGCCGGATCGACGCAGGAAAAGTCGGGGTCTTCCGGAAGGAATTGCCAACGATCGTCGTAAGGGTGACAGACGTAATCCCAAAGGTGAGAAGAGTTAAGGCATAAGCCCACACGAAGCAAAGCCAATCTGTAAAAGGGTTGGCTTTTCTTTTTGGCGATTAACAGGAATCAATGGATTGCGTTTGCATTAACCGGTGAGAATCGATATATATCGTTGTGACACATTTTTTTACTAAACGATAACGTATCATTCCAACAGCATCACCGGCTTGTCGACCAGGCTCAACCACGTGAGAGGGTTATGGACACACCTGAACAGTCTAATAAACAAAGATCCTCTGCTGAGCCCATGGTGTCCATTCAGGTCCTGAATGCCTGCCGTATTCTGGTGATTAACGGAAAAGGAGGCGCGGGAAAGACAACGGTCAGCACCAACCTGGCTGCCTGGCTTGCTCATCGCGGTGAGCGAACGGTGCTCGTCGACGCAGACCCCCAGGCGTCTTCACATTACTGGGTTACCCATCGCGATCCCGTACTGCCCTCCATTTACAGCGTCAAGATTGAAACCAACTCGCGCACCACGCGCAGTTTCCAGTGGCGAGCGCCCAAACCGACCCGGTGGCTGATTACCGACGCGCCGCCAGGCTTGACCGGCCCGGCCCTGGATGATCTGGTACAGGATCACGACCTGATCGTGGTACCTGTGCAACCTTCGGACATTGATATTCGTGCCAGTGCGCGCTTTATCGGCGAATTACTGCTGACCCAGAATATGCGCCGCAAACGCCGGCCGATTGCGGTGGTAGCCAATCGCGTGAAGCAGCAAACCAATGCCTGGGAGCGCCTGCAAAAATTCTTATTGAGTTTGAATATTCCCTTCCCGGCCACTCTGCGCGATACACAGAATTATGTGCGTGCTTACAGTGAGGGGCGCGGCATCGTGGATTATCCGTTTCAAAGCCACGCCCGCGACAGACAGGACTGGGAGATTTTAATCCGCTGGCTGGACGCGCAAAATTCTACCCATGAATGGTTGAAGGAAGATCCGCCCACCAGCACCATCACCAATGCTTCCTGATACTGCTAGGCAAAAGCCTGGCGATCAATCCCCATCTTTTTCATCCTCGAGGCCAGCGTAGTGGGTTTGATACCCAATAACCGGGCCGCACCATCTTCACCGTAAAGTTTTCCCCTGGTATGCCGCAGCGCATCTATCGTGGCTTGGTAACGTAGATCCCGGTAATCCTGTTCAGTAATCGTTTCAGCGACGAGGGGTAACACATCCTGTGGTGGTTCGCGCGTCAGGGCGAGATCATCAAGCACGAGCTTATCGCCCCGACTTAAAATCACCTGCCGTTCAATCAGATTTTCCAGTTCGCGAATGTTACCCGGCCAATCGTATTGTTGCAGGCGCTGGATCTGGGCAATGGAGACTTTTAATTCCGGTTTATGAAAACGCTGACAGGTCTTTTGCAAAAAGTGCGCTGTTAGCAAAGGAATATCTTCCAGTCGCTCGCGCAAGGGAACTGAGCGAATAGGAAAAACATTTAACCGGAAATATAAATCCTCACGAAATTTTCCCTCTTTCGCGAGTTGCTTGAGATTACGATTCGTCGCCGCGATAACGCGCACATCGACTGAACAGGTAACGGACTCACCGACACGTTCGAATTCACCGTCCTGCAATACACGTAATAATTTTCCCTGCAAACCCAAAGGCAATTCGCCGACCTCATCGAGAAACAGGGTGCCGCCATCCGCTACCTCAAAACGACCCAGGCGATCCGTGACTGCACCGGAAAACGCACCGCGAACATGACCAAAAAATTCACTCTCAAATAAATCCTGCGGGATTGCCGCACAATTTACGCGAATTAACGGGCGACTGTTGCGATCACTGGCACTGTGGATCGCACGCGCAATTAATTCCTTACCCGTGCCGGATTCGCCGGTAATTAATACCGTTGCCACTGTGGGAGCGACCAACTGGATTTGATATGCAATCTGTTGCACCGCCGGGCTACGCCCGACAATATGATGGGGGTTGTAGCCCTCGCTGATTTCTTCCTGCAGGTACGCATTCTCCAATTCCAATTTATGCTTCAACTGCTCAACTTCTTCGAGTGCCTTACGCAATTTACTTTCCGCCAGTTTGCGATCCGAGACATCGCGGAAGATCACCACCGCCCCGACCAGGTGCCCGTTGTCCATAATCGGTGTGCTGGTGTACTCCACCGGAATTGGTCGGCCATCTCGATGCCAAAAAACCTCGTCGTCCACACGTCGCACAGTGCCATCTTTAAAGGCGGCAAAGATCGGGCAATCGTGTACGCAATAATCCGAACCGTCGGTGTGACTGTGGTGAATCGCCACATGAATATTACGACTGATCAATTCCTCCGCCTTCCAACCGAGAATTCGCTCTGCTGCGGGGTTCACAAAGGTTGCCCGACCCTCGGCATCAACACCGTAAATACCTTCACCCGCCGCACTCAGGATCAACTGATTTTCTTTTTCAATATCCTGGAAAACCTGGTGGATGCGTTGCCATTGCAACAGCCCGAATTTGTGATGGCGTTGCGCGTTCGCATGCATGCGCCACTGTTGATAAAAATCCCGGTCGCGCAGGCACAGGCAAATTAACTGTTGATTTTCAACGCTGGTGACAGACGCGTTGATTTCCAATTCAATCTCGCGGCCATCGGCCGTGGTGATGGTGATGTCATCGATCAAACTGCTGCCTTTGTGTATTACCGCTTGCGTGAACACGTGCAAACTCGGCAGCGAATTTTTAAAACACCGGCTGACCGGCTGGGACATTAATGCATCGCGATCCCACCCTAACAAATCACAGGTTAATTGGTTGATAAACACAAACCGGTCCTGCCAGGGGTTGATCAACGCCATGGCTTCAGGTGCTTGATCGAGCATGATGTCGTTCATAGTTATTCATTCAACGTTAAGGTGGTCAGAAACCTCTACCCAATGCGTCCACAGTCCAATTTTGAGAAGAGAGAGGTGGCAGCGCTCCGTTGGCGCTTGCGAGACACGCCGTGAATACATCCCTGTAGGCTCATCATCGGCATCCATGCCGATGATGGTCTCGCAAGCGCCAACGAAGCGCTTTCTCGTCTCCCTGTGGCTCTTAAGGATCAACAACGAAAAATCGTGCCAAGTGCAACGACATTTCGTTAACCACGAAAAATCGTGACGAACCAAAATCCAAAGCCAAATAAAAACACGATGAAAATCAGTGAGTTGAGCGAACGGAAAAGATTGGCATAAAGCTCGCAATAGCCCTCATAGCCGTAAAACAGTAACTACAACTTCTTAAATAATTCCGCGCGATGGCTGCCGTAACTTGGTGCTGTGCGCATTAAAAGGGGGCGTTATGAGTAACAAGAGTTTGGGTAATCCTTACGACAGCAAGGTCTCGTTGATCCATACCAAAGGCTGCAGCTGCTCCACTTGCCAGGCTGCCACTGACCAGAAAAGTTACTCACAAGCGCTTGAGCAATATGAAGCACATAACCGGCCTGTCACGGCCGAGACAACGGATCTGCAATCGGTTGAAGATTATATGGATCGCGCGGTGGAGAACGCGATTGTGCGCGCGGTGTTTAATCAGGATGACGGTGGTCGCCGGCGTTTCTTGCAGGCGATTGGCGGCGGGACTTTGGCCGCTGCGCTCTCCAGTGTGATTCCGCTCGGAGCTATCAAAGCCGCTGCAAAAGAAGCGGGCGGCCCGCTGGAAAAGAAAAATCTTAAGGTCGGCTTTGTACCCATTACCTGCGCGACGCCCATCATCATGGCGCATCCCATGGGTTTTTATGCCAAGCACGGTTTGGATGTTGAAGTGATCAAGACGGCGGGTTGGGCGGTTGCGCGGGATAAGTCCCTGGCGGGTGAGTACGACGCGTCGCACATGCTGACGCCCATGCCGATTGCGATGAGTATGGGTGTGGGTTCCACCGCGAAACCTTTCATCATGCCCGCGGTGGAAAACATTAATGGCCAGGCCATTGTGTTACACGTGGACCACAAAGATAAACGCGACCCCAAGCAATGGAAGGGATTTAAATTCGGTGTGCCGTTTGAGTTCTCCATGCACAACTTTTTATTGCGTTATTACGTCGCCGAGCATGGCCTCGATCCGGATAAAGATATCCAGATCCGTGTGGTACCGCCGCCCGAGATGGTCGCCAATTTGCGTGCGGGAAATCTTGACGGCTATCTCTCGCCCGATCCGTTTAATCAACGCGCCGTGTGGGAAAAAGTAGGTTTTATCCACACGCTGACCAAAGATATCTGGGAAGGCCATCCCTGTTGTGCGTTTGCGTGTAGTAAGGAATTTGCGTTGACCAACCCCAACACCTACGGCGCCTTGTTGAAATCCATTGTGGAAGCTACGCACTACTCCGCCAAACACGAAAACCGCAAGGAAATCTCTGCCGCGATTGCGCCGGCAAATTATCTTAACCAACCGGTTCCTGTGATCGAACAAGTATTGCTTGGGCGTTATGCCGACGGCTTGGGTGAAGTGAAAAACGTACCTGATCGTATCGACTTCGATCCTTTCCCCTGGCATTCCATGGCGGTGTGGATTCTCACCCAGATGAAGCGTTGGGGTTATGTAAAAGGTGACCTGGATTATCAAAAAATTGCCCAGGAAGTTTATCTGGCCACGGACTGTGAAAAAGTCATGAAAGAACTGGGCTACACCGTGCCGACCTCGACCAACAAAAACTATTTCATCATGGGCAAGGAATTTGATTACACCAAGCCCGAAGCCTACGTTGACAGTTTTGCCATTCGGAGAAGTTAAATGAGCAGCATCAATTTGCGCGCGCTCGTTGTATCGCTCAGCTTTCTTATTCTGGTATTGGGCATCTGGGAATTAAACGCACAAGCACCGGCAGCAACGGAAGCCGTGTCGGAATATGAATTGCTGATGGGTGGCGCCGAACAGGAAGCGCGGGTACCACCGCCTTCAGCCATCCTGGTGCGCGCGTGGGAAGAGTTGAGCAATCCCTTTTACGACGCCGGGCCGAATGATAAGGGTATCGGGATTCAATTGGGATATTCCATCTATCGCGTGCTGAGTGGATTTTTTCTGGCGGTGTTAGTGGCGATTCCAATTGGTTTTTTAATCGGCATGTCGCCGCTGATGTATCGCGCGTTAAACCCGTACATTCAAGTGCTGCGACCGATATCGCCGCTGGCATGGATGCCGCTCGCACTGTTCATCATCAAGGATTCGGAAACCTCCGCGATCTTTGTGATTTTTATCTGTTCGATCTGGCCGATGCTGCTCAACACCGCATTCGGCGTCGCCAATGTGCGCGAGGACTGGATCAATGTAGCGCGCACCCATGAACTGTCACCTTTGCGTACGGCGTTTACCGTCATCCTTCCCGCAGCGGCACCGACCATCCTGACTGGTATGCGAATTTCCATCGGTATTGCCTGGTTAGTCATTGTGGCGGCGGAGATGCTCGTGGGCGGAACCGGCATTGGTTACTACGTGTGGAATGAGTGGAACAACCTGGATTTAACCAGCGTGATTTTCTCGATCCTGATGATCGGCATCGTCGGTATGATTCTGGATTTATTGCTTACCGGCGCGACGAAACTGGTGCAGTACGACGAGTAATTTATGAATAAACATTTTCTACAAGTACAAAATCTTGCCAAACGTTTCAGCGGCAAAACCGCGAATGATTCGCTCACGGTGTTTGAAAACGCCAACTTCTTTATTGAGAAAGGTGAGTTCGTTTGCATCATCGGTCACTCCGGCTGTGGCAAATCCACCATCATGAATTCACTGTCCGGTCTGGATAAACCCAGCGATGGCGTGGTGATCATGGATGGCAAGGAAATCAGCGGGCCAAGCCTGGAGCGCGGCATTGTGTTTCAAAATTATTCGCTCCTGCCCTGGTTAAGTGCACAGGACAATGTGATCTTCGGTGTGCGTGCGCGCTGGCCGCAATGGTCAAAAGAAAAAATAAAACAACACAGCCGCGACTATCTGGAGATGGTGGGTTTGCAAGGTGTCGAGAATCGCAAACCGGCGCAACTCTCCGGCGGTATGCGGCAACGGGTTTCCATCGCACGCGCTTTTGCAACGCAACCAAAGTTACTGTTGCTTGATGAGCCCTTCGGCGCACTGGACGCACTGACGCGTGGTGTTATTCAGGATGAGCTAACCAATATCTGTAATAAAACCCAGCAAACGGTGTTCATGATTACGCATGATATTGACGAAGCCATGTTATTGGCTGATCGAATCTTATTAATGAGCAATGGCCCCGGCGCTGTCATTGCAGAATCGGTCCAGGTCGATATACCGCGACCACGTAAACGCGCGGAGATTATTCATCATCCCGGCTACTACCAGATCCGCAATTATCTGGTGGATTTTTTGGTGAACCGCTCCAAGACCATCAAGGCCGAACCGGGTGTACAACATTTTCCCATCAACATTAACCCCACAACCGTTAATCCAAAACAGGATGCGCAGCAAACACAAGCGATTTCTGCGCACGCCGTTAATGCCTAGGAGCACCACGCCATGAAAAAGCAAGACGTTGTAGAAGCTATTATCCTCGCGAAACAAAAGATGAACCTGACCTGGGAAGGTGTTGCTGACAGTATCGGCATGTCGCCTGTGTGGACGACCTCGGTATGCCTTGGTATGAACAGCGCACCCGCAGAAAAAGCCGAAGCCTTATGCAAGGTCTTTGATCTGCCGGAAAGCGCCAAAGCCGCGCTGATGCAATGCCCGACCAAAACCTGGGGCGATGCGATTCCGCAAGATCCGCTGATCTATCGCTTGTATGAAATGATTGGTGTGTACGGCCCGACGATCAAGGAAATTATCCACGAGAAATTCGGTGACGGCATCATGAGCGCCATCGACTTCTCCATGGAGATCGGCAAGGAAGAAAACCCGAAAGGTGATAGGGTGATCATCAATTTGAATGGAAAATTCCTGCCGTACAAAGCCTGGTAAGCCAGCAGGCCGAGCATGCGCCCTGACTCGCCGGGGTTTCGCATGCTCGGATTCAACCATCACCTGCCGTCGCTATGGTTTTCTCACTTATCATAGACGGCATCAACCACTCAAAATGCTTCCCCTGCCAATGTTTCTCCCATTCCCTTCGCGCTTGTTTCAAATCAACTTCCTGGATTGCAGAGAGGATTATTTTGGTAGCTGACGCAACCAAAATGGGGATGTGATTATGCGAATTTTACTCATACAAGGACACCCGGATGGTGCCGGGCATCACCTGTGCCATGCCCTGGAGATGGCCTATAAAAGAGGCGCTACGGGAGCTGGCCATGAAGTCCGGGAAATCAACGTGGGACAACTGGATTTCCCATTTTTGCGCAGCCAGCAGGACTGGGAGTATAGCGCCACACCGGAAGCGCTTTTGCCGGCGCAGCAAGATATCAAATGGGCCAAGCACGTGGTGCTGTTTTTCCCGCTCTGGTTGGGCGATATGCCGGCCCTGTTAAAAGCGTTCCTCGAACAAGTTGCGCGCCCTGGTTATGCCTTTTATAAGGACGATGGAAATCCCTTCGCCAACAAAGGGCTCACGGGCCGCTCCGCGCGGGTGGTGGTGACCATGGGCATGCCGGCGGTGGTGTACCGGTGGTACTTCCGTGCCCATAGTGTGAAATCGCTTGAGCGCAATATCCTCGGGTTTGTCGGCTTCAGTCCGGTGAATGAAACCCTGATCGGTATGGCAGGTAACCTGAAAAAAAGCGACGCCGAAAAATGGCTGAAAAAATTGGAGAAACTCGGTGCAAATGCGGAATAACCTCCACTCAAAAAACATAGGAAATCGCCTGAGGGTAGGTTAAGGTTACGCCGGCGCAATAACCGGAGACGCAGATCCCGGAATGCCTGGCGCAACCTCGGCATGGTAGAGGTCAATGATGTTCATTGACGGCAGGAACGATAACCATGAATAAAATCAACCTAACCACAGTGCTATGTCTCTTTACGTTTGGCTCTTCCATGGCCATCGCGCAAAACCCGCTGGATTTCGGCAGCAATATCAAAACCGCCGATCCGTCCGCGCATGTGTGGGCCGATGGAAAGATGTATCTGTACACCTCCCATGATCAGGAATGCCAGCAAGATTTCCACATGAAAGACTGGCACACCTTTTCGTCTTCTGACCTGGTGAACTGGACTGATCACGGCCCCAGTTTATCGGTGGATGACCTCACCTGGGCCGACGACTTCGCCTGGGCGCCGGACGCAGCTTATAAAAATGGCAAATACTATTTGGTCTTCCCCGCCGGCACCGGCTTTAAAGATCGCGTCAATCCGGAAAAAAGCACCAAATGGATGGGCATCGGCATTGCCGTCAGCGACTCCCCCACCGGCCCTTTCAAAGACGCCATTGGCAAACCCTTGTGGAAAAAACCTTACGCCAATGATCCCAGCCTGTTTATCGATGACGACGGCAAAGCCTATCTCTATTTTCACGGTATGAACCACGATTACTACGTGGCCGAAATGGCTGACGATTTACTCAGCGTGAAAGGTGATTTCATCAAGATGGATATGGGCGGCTACGAGCCCAAGATGGAAGGTCCCTGGGTATTCAAACGTAACGGTATCTACTACTTCACCATGCCCGAAAATAATCGGGTGCTCACGTATTACATGGCAAAGTCGCCCACCGGTCCGTGGAAATATAAGGGCGTGATTATGGAAGAAGAAGCCAACGCAAATAACCATCACTCTATTGTCGAATACAAAGGCCACTGGATTCTGTTCTACCACCGCTGGCTGAAAACCCCGGGTTCTGCCTGTGATAAAAAGCAACGTCATGTCGCTGCGGAATATATTCATTTTAATGAAGACGGCACGATTCAAAAAGTGGAGCGAACGGATGAGGGGGTAGGTGATTTTCGGAAGAGAGTGAAAGCTGGCGCATTGAAATAGCTATTACAAAACAGAGGAAGTACCCGCGAAAAATCTCACACCTTGATGAGATTTTTCGCATTTTACCTCGAGAGGTTTACGAACCTTTAACGGCCGCTTCAACCATCTTGACCAAAGGTGTTGTCGGTCGGCCAATCAATCGGCTGAGTTGATGGCTATCATCAAGCAGTCCGCCTTTCCCTGCACCTGTATCTGATTCAGCAATGAGTGTGGCAAAGCCATCCGGTAAACCGGCGCCGATTAATGCTGCTTTATAATCTGCCTCGGGCAAATTGTGGTAGGTCACCTGCTTTCCTGATTGACGGGCAATTGCAGCGGCGAACTCGGCCAACGAATAGGAATCATCGCCAGCCAGTTCATAAATGCGCCCGGCTTGACCTTCCTCCGTAAGCACTACCACTGCGGCGTCAGCATAATCTGTTCGCGCGGCAGAACTGATGCGTCCGTCACCGGCACTGCCAAATACGAAACCAGACTGGAGCGCGTTGGGAACGCTTGCCAGATAATTCTCGGTATACCAACCGTTGCGCAAGAACACGAACGGAATACCTGAAGCGCGAATCAACTGTTCGGTTTCCTTATGCTCAGCGGCCAATGGCAAAGGCGATGTATCAGCATGCAAAATACTCGTATACACAAGCAAACGAACACTCGCACGTTTCGCCGCTTCAATCACCGCGTGATGCTGCGGCACCCGGCGTCCGACTTCATTGGCAGAAATCAGCAACAACTTCTCGACACCTGTGAATGCACTCACCAGCGTTTCGGGCTTATCGTAATCCGCCAAACGCACCTGCACACCCAGCGCCGCCAGATCGGCGACCTTTTCGGGACTGCGGACGGCAACGCCGATGTCGTTTGCAGGTAATTTTTTCAGCAGCGCAGCAATAACTAAACGGCCCAGTTGCCCAGAAGCGCCAGTAACCATAATCATGGTAAAACCCCTTTTCAGTGGAATTCGGTAGAAGAAGTTGCCACAATACCAACCAAGCTAACTTTTAGTAAGTACGCACAAAAAGGTAAGCATAAAATGAGCCCCAAACCCGCCAGGTTAGAAACCACGCCGGAAACTCTCAGTAGCAAGCTCATGCGCGGCGATGTCATGGCCGACCAATGCCCCTCGCGCGCCATACTTAACCACGTCACCGGTCGCTGGGGCGTATTACTCTTAATCGCCCTGCGTAGCGGCACCCATCGTTTCAGCGAACTGCGCCGCAAGGTCGACGGCATCAGCGAAAAAATGCTCGCACAAACGCTGCAAGCGTTAGAAGGTGACGGCTTTGTCCAGCGAATTTCCTACCCCGTCGTACCACCGCATGTGGAATATTGTTTAACGCCATTGGGCGAACAGGTAAGCGAGAAAGTGGCGGATTTGGCGGATTGGATTGAGGTGAATTTGGGGAAGATTTTGGCAAGGAAGGAGGAAGGGCTCGATAGCTCGGGGTATTAAAAATCTCACCTCAGCTTGTCATAAATGCAATTCTCAATACAAGGGAGCCAAAGATCCTCTTGTATGTGACTACGGAATTCCAAGGCGAGCGCTCTATCCGTACTCTCTACGTAATTACAACATTCAGCTATCAATTAAATTTTTGAGCTCTGGACATTACCCAACTGCGCCTGAGCAAATTCAAATAGAACTCGAGTGCCGTAATTATGGTTGTTCACCAAGGCAAGCTTTAGAAGCGGAGCTGCTCTCTTATGGCGAACCACCTTGGATTGATGCTTCATTCTTAAAGGCGGCATATCTTCAAGAGGTTGATAGAGCTGGGCTCATTTCTCCAGTATCTGAATCCTAATGAGTAGAATGTTTTAATGGTTCGTTAACATAGATATCTATCTGGATGCCCTGGGAGGGATTGTGGAAATGAAAATTCAATCAGTTTGGCTCTTACATCATAAAGCTTCTTTAGCGCCGGACTCAACTGAGAATCTTGATGGTTCAACATTTATGCTGGGTGTGGGTGTAGTGCCAGCCTCCAATATGAGAGAAGCATTAACAAAGTTCGATAGTTACCTCGAAAGCCGGAAGATGGAGATTATGGAACTTTGGAAGTGCGAGCAATGGGACCCCAAAAACTTCATCGGAGATTCTCTGGAGAACCGACAGATCAATGCAGCAGCGGGTAAGGCATTGGAAAGCGATAGAATTCACTACACGTGCGGCATTTCATCGGAAGCATTGGATTGCGAGGAGGATTGATCATGAGTGAATCACAAGGAGCAATGTCGATCGCTGAAGGGAATCTGGATTACAAAACGGACGTTAATTTAGTTCTCGATGGTGGTCAAAAGATCAAAAAGTATGTATTACGCACGACCTTGGACAGCATCGGGGTGTGGAAAGCAAAATATCCTAAAAACGCATCACCCTTTACGGAAATGATCAGTGGTGTGACCAAAGATGCAGCTATTATCGATAAAGAGGTTTGGGTGTTTGGTATTGATGCTTCTAACTCGGGTGATATTTTCATAGCTGTATCAATCGCAAAAAAATATTTTAAGATCAGTGCAAAAGAATTAATTGGTGAGGTTTATGTGAAAAACCTCAACGCAGAACGCGAAAATGAAATGGAGTTACAAGCGCTGGTTCGCGCAAATAAAGCGCTTTATTCCAAGGTTTGCAAAGCGTTAGTTGAAGCGGCTAGGAAACTTGGTGTTAGCGGGAATGTTAATTTCTGGATATTCAGCAATAGCATAAACCCTAAAATACCAAAACAGGACCTGCATGAAGCGTTAAAAAGTGGTAATGCGGAATCAATTACGACCGATGATAAAACTAAACATGTTTTCTTTGTGGGTTCGAATGACGGTACTGATGAGCGAAAATTTAAAACTAACCTTCACCTAGCTAAATTAAAGATATAGTAAGGCTTGATGTTTTGAAGGTATTTGGATACATCCATTAATGAATACTAGAAATTTCTTATCTTCCACTGTGCGATTTGTCCAAGCTGTACTGATAGCCGCTGTTGCAGGCTGCATCGCTCAAACCCAAATCAACCTGGCGGCACTGATTAACCTCGGTGCAAAAATCCCACCCGCGTTGCGCCTGGATGTCACCATCCAGGATCTGCTGGGTTTTGGTCCGGTGTATGTCGCCATGGTGTTTACCGCGTTCATTCCCGCCTTGTTGTTCGCGCATTTTCTTACCCGACATTGGCCGCGCCTTCGCTATCTGATTTTCATTTCCGCTGGTGCTTTATCGTTATTAATAACCTTCAAATTGGTCGATGCTGTTGCGCCTATGCCGACCTTGATCGCTGCGACGCGAGGTATTGTCGGTACTTTATTGATGATGAGCGGTGGTGCATTGGGTGGTTGGTTTTTTACGCGAGGATATCGCCGGGGTGACGTATGTTGAGTTTGCTTCGTGCAGTGGTTGCGAGCCTGATTTTTGTGGCCAGTTTAACGGTGCATAGCCAGCAAAAGTTTCGTATCGACACCCTTGCCGAGGGGTTGGAATTTCCTTGGTCCCTGGCTTTTTTACCGGATGGTCGGTTACTCATCAGCGAGCGACCCGGGCGTTTGCGGTTACTGGATCTGGAGGGCAAGCTGCATGCCGTGAGTGGTGTACCTGAGGTTTTTGCACAAGGTCAATCCGGCTTGTTCGATGTATTACTCGCCCCGGATTTTGCCAGCAGTGGGCAGGTTTATCTCAGCTACACCTGCGGTACTCACAATGCGAATACCTTGTGTTTAGCGCGCGCGGAGTTGAATAACAACAATTTGCACAACACGCAGCAGATCTTTGCTGCAAAACCGATGCGCAAGGGCGCCGCCCATTACGGCGGGCGCATGGTATTCTTGCCGGATAACACGCTGGTGCTGACCTTGGGTGATGGTTTTGATTATCGCGAAGAAGCCCAGAATCCACGCAATCATCTGGGCAAGATTCTGCGCTTGAATGCCGATGGCAGCACGCCCGCGGATAATCCTTTCGTTGATCAAACCGATGCCGCACCGGAATTATTCAGCCTGGGTCATCGCAATGTGCAAGGGCTGGTTTACGACCATCAACACCATCGTATTCTCGCGAATGAACACGGTCCCAAAGGTGGCGATGAAATCAATTGGATTCGCGCTGGCCGCAATTACGGCTGGCCCCTGGTCAGCCACGGCATTGATTACACCGGCGCGCGGGTTACACCGTTTACTGACCTCTCGGGTTTCGAAGCTCCCTTACTTTACTGGACGCCGTCCATCGCGCCTGCGGATATGACCTTGTATCAAGGAACCTTATTCCCCGAGTGGCAAGGGGATTTGCTGGTCGCCGCGCTTGCTGCCAAAGCGGTTTACCGCGTTCGCCTTACGGACAAAGGCGCTGAACAAGTTGATATTTTATTTGCCGATATGAACGAACGTATTCGCGCTGTGCGTACCGGTCCGGATGGGGCGATTTATTTATTAACGGATAGCCGGGAAGGGCGGTTGCTTAAGGTGACGCCCCGGCCGTGATTGTTTGGCTCGACGTGAAAAAATTCGAGCCTAACCCCTTGTGCCGCATCAGTAATCAACCCGGTTGAAAAACACAGTTCGTTTAACCGCCTCCGTAATCTTTCCAAAACGCCGTCCGTGAAATCCCGCCTTTCCAGACACCTCCTCAACAAACCTGACTAAACTGCTTGCCAGCTGTGTATATCTGTATATACTGTGCATATCGTATATATACAGATGGGGTTTGCGTGACCGAAGCACTATTTCTTTCGCAGAATGATAGTCGGCCCATGTATCTGCAGATCATGGAGCAAATAAAGCAAAAGGTTCGTGCGGGCGATTGGCCGGCGGGGCACCCCTTGCCTTCCATTCGGGAATTGAGTGTTGTCACCAAGGTGAGTGTTATTACAGTCAAACGTGCATATACCGAACTGGAACAGGAAGGGGTGATCGTGACCCAGGCCGGGCGCGGATCCTTTGTGGCAGACAGCGCTGATTTAACCACGGAATTGACGAAAGCCGAACTGGAAAAGACCTTGGACAATTTTATTAGCTGCATGAAGCGATTGGGTTTGAGCGATACGGAGATCCTGGCGCAGGTTAAAAAAGCATTGGGCAAAGTTCGCTAGCACAACATGTTTAACGGAATTATTGGGATAGGGTTATGCAAAACGCTATTGAATTTAATCAGGTCTGCAAACGTTATCCGGAGTTTTATCTGGATAATCTCGATTTGCACTTGCCAGTGGGGCAGGTGATGGGATTGGTCGGTGTGAATGGCGCCGGAAAGTCCACGATGCTTCGTTTAGTAATGGGTTTGATCCAGCCGGATGCGGGCGATGTCAGCGTGTTGGGTTATCGCCTGCCGGAGCATCAAGTTCTGGCAAAGGAAAATATTGGTTACGCCGCCGAGGATATGCGCCTGTACGGCGCGGAGAATCTGCGTTGGCATATGCGCTTTATCCAATCAATTTTTCCTTCGTGGGACCCTTTATACGCAGAGCATTTATTAAAAAAATTCGATATGAATGCCGAGCAAAAAGCCAAAAGCTATTCACACGGTCAGCGCGTTAAAGCAAGTTTAATTCTATTGCTGGCGCGGCGTCCGCGCCTGGTCATTCTGGATGAACCTACTACCGGTCTTGATCCGGTCTCGCGTTACGAAGTTTTGTCTGAATTGGCAGAAATTCTGCGCGATGAAAACCGCAGTGTCTTATTTTCCTCGCACAGCACCCAGGATGTAGAGCAGCTGTCGGATTCGATTACGTTTTTGCACAAAGGCAAAACCCTCGCCTGTCAGGACAAAGAAACGTACATCGAAGGGTGGCGCAGAGTCATGTGCTCGGGCACGCTCAATCAGCCGTTGGATTTACCCGGTGTGGCGGAATTAAAAAGTAATGGCTCGCTGCACGAAATCAAGATCAGGGGCTTTGACAAAGCCATGCTTGCCAGACTCAGCGCGCAAGGGCTGCAGGTGTCGCAGGTGGAGCGCATGACATTGGAGCAGATTTTTATCGCAAGTGTGCGGGAGGTTGCAAAACAATGAATCCGATAATTGATACAGCAAATAACAATCCCGTCAGTATCCATCCATCAGCGAATCGCCTCACATTGAATATGCCGGTGATCAAACAACTGGTTTATAAAGATTGGTACTTGAACCGGAAATTACTCGCGATCTACGTAGGTGGCGGCATCTTTTCGTTGAGCATCCTCAGCCTGGGCGAATGGCAATTCTTTATGGGTTCAATCATGTTCATCACCATGTTGGTGGCGTTGGGCAACCACCAGTTATCCGTCACCATGATCAATGAACGAAAAGAACAAACCCTGGCATTTGTGATGAGCTTGCCGGTATCACCCGCCGACTATGCCATGGCGAAATTTTTATCAAATATGGTGCTCTTCTTTGTGCCCTGGCTGTTGTTAGTCACGGTGACAACGGGCGTTATCTTGCTGACACCCTTACCGGATGGGCTCCTGGCTTTTACGCTGCTGGTGTGTGTGTTGATTGCCGTCAATCACTGCATCTGCTGGAGCGTCACCATGTTTACTGAGACCGAAGCCGCGTTTCTGATGGTGATGATTGGTCTCAATTGCTTGTTAAATCCTGCGTTATATTTTTTAGCCCGCTCGCCGAATATCGGTATTAGCCAAGGCGAAAATTTTATCTGGACCGATACAGCATCGCTTGTTCTATCCGGCGAGATTCTCGCGATCCTGCTGCTGCTATTCGGCACCCTGTATCTCCGATCCCGAAAGAAAGTCTTCTTCTAACAAGCACGTCAACCCTGATTCGTCAGGGATTCCCTAATCGTCTCAAGAGGTGGTCGTTATGAACTCCACAGAGTCTTCACACGTCTATGAAAAGCTGCAGACCGAAAGAACCCGTTTACATTATCTTGATAATCTGCGCGCATTGGCCATGATCGGCGGTGTCTTTTTCCATGCCGCGCTTGCTTACAGCCCGATGTTGCATCACCTTTGGTTGACGGCAGATAGTCAACAATCTGAACTCGTCGATATCGTGAGTTGGTTTTCACATCTGTTCAGAATGCCGCTTTTTTTTGTCGTTGCCGGATTTTTTGTGGCGTATCTGGTGAATAAGCGAAGGATGGGCGGGATGCTGGCTAATCGTGCCAAACGAATTCTATTACCGTTTATTATTTTCTTGCCGTTATGTTTGTGGGCGATTGTGGCACCAATGATGTCGGCGGTTGCGACGGTGGAAAATAAATCGCCCATGCTGTTGATGATTGCGCAGGCCATCGCAACACCTGGCTCGCAGCCGCCGCCGTTTTCCACAATGCATCTATGGTTTTTATACAATCTGGTGTTTTTTTGCATCCTGACCTGGGCGTTGAGCTACCTGAACTGGACACGATTATTTAATCTGTTTAAGGGCATCAAGCCGTTGCACTTTATCTTGCTGTTTCCGCTGTTGCTGTTGCCGGCACTGATGTCTGTTTCATCGCCTTTTCCTGCGCCGGATCAGTTGTTGCCGCAATTATGGTCATTCGGTTTCTTCGGTATTTTCTTTGCTCTTGGTTATTGGATATGTCGCGATGGGCAATTCATTGAAAAATTTCTGCCCTACGGTTGGACGTTGCTCGGGGTAAGTATTCTGGTTTACGCGCTTTACTATTATGTTATTCCCAAACAAATCAGCTTTCCGCCGGTGCCTGTTGAGCTCCCAATAAACGTGTTGTTAAAAATCGGCGAAGCCTATATTTCGGTATGGATGACGCTGGTCTGTCTGGTGCTCGGCAAACGTTATTTAAATGCCCACAATTCGGTCATGCGTTTTTTCTCGGACAGTTCTTACTGGATCTACATTATCCACTTGCCCCTGTTATTTGCGGTGCAGTATCAACTAATGGATCTGGACTGGAGCTTGCTGATGAAATATACGGCATCAGTGGGCATCACATTGGCAATCGGCGCCATGAGTTATATCGCGTTGGTCCGCTGGACGCCGATTGGATGGATGTTGAATGGGCGAAAGAAAGCCACCCATAAAACCGGGGCGCTACCGGTGGCTGATGGAAGCGGTGGTGCACCTTAACCGGTCGCCCAACCCAGCAGCAGTAATCCACACAAGATCCACGCACTCAAGGTCATAATGTTTTGTTGCCAAAAGTGATTCCAACGGCGTTCCCGGGCGCGCCAGCGTACAGCATCAACCCTCGGCTCCAGCGGCGGTACCGGCGGACGTTTTACTAGCCGAAATAACTGCAGTGAAAGATAGCGCGCCGGGTTGGGCAAATGCGTTAGTCGATAGGGTATTGTCCAGCCGCAGCGTATCGCCAGCAACGTCAGCGCAAGTGCAAACAGCAGGGGCCAGAAGGTTGCCCAGATGGCGTGAAGGCTGAGGCTCGCCAGCCAGGTAGCGCGCAGCTCGGGCCATAGCAGAGGAAGCAACAGCGGCATCAGGCACAGTAACGCCCAAGGAAGGATCAATGTCCGGGCTGCCGGCGTTGATGGCGCGGCGTTTTGGGCATGTCGCATCAACCAGAGTGCTCGCGCCAGGACTAAGGCGGTAGCCAGTGCACCCAGGGTAAGGAGTGGTAGCCATTCGTTTAGCAGGCTTTGGTCCAGCTGTTTTTTAAACAAGGTTTTAACGGCGGCGCCGCTGGTGATGGGCGCGCCGGCAATGGCCAAGGCTGGTATCAACATCAAAAAGCCATGCAGCGGGTTGAGCCGGTAACTGGACGCAAGCCCCGCACCCATAAACAAAGCACCCTTGGCCAGTCCGTGATGCACGGCATAGAGCGCTAGCAATGTGCCCCATAAAGCGCGTGCTTCTGGCTGATACCAAGCGAGGGCGAGTATAGCCAGCAGGTATCCCACCTGACTCACAGATGAGTAGGCCAAAGCCGCCTTGGCTTTGGTTTGTACCAGCCCGAGCGCCACGCCGTAAAAAGCGCTGACCATCCCGATGGCAAACAGCACTGTTGACCAATCAACCAGCCATCCATCGCTATCCGGCATAAAACGCCACAAACCAAGAATCCCGGCCTTGATCATCGCGCCCGATAACACCGCACTGGCCGCTGCCGGAGCAGCGGGGTGCGCCAGCGGCAACCATACATGGAGCGGCCAGAAGCCGGCTTTAATACCAAACCCGGTCAGGATCAGCACGGCGGTAACTCCGCCCAGCGGCGCCGTCTGCCAATCGGTAAAGCCGTAGACGCCGCCCACCTCGTGAATCCGCAGCATAAGCCCGACATAAAGCAACATCTCGCCTAGCACGGCGAGTTGGAGATAGAGCCGCCCTGCCTGGCGCGGAGCCGGCCCGGCTTGATGAATAATGAGCCCATAAGCCGCGAGACTCATCACCGTGAAGCCGACGTAAAAGCTGGCGCCGTCCTGCGCGATTATCAATAACAAATTGCCGCTTAACGACAGCAACCAGAAGCTGAAAAAGCGCAGGCGATGCGGATCGGTTTTGTGATAAGCAAAGGCATAAAGACTGGCGCAGCCCCACAATAACGCGGTGAACCCGAGAAAAGCGCGCGCGACCATGTCCGGCGCACCCCATTGTGCACCGGGCCAGAGTGCTGGCAACGGCAGCGCAGCGGGCGGAAACATGGCGGCGAGCAGTGCCGGCAAGCAGCTCAGCCACAACCAGGGCGCAACCCGATCGCGCCAGCACAGCAGCATGCATGCCGTGACCAAAGGAGCCATCGGAATGACAAGCCAGACCACCGCATTCATGGCGCAAACTCCGTGGCTATGATCAATTGGGCCCAGGTGAGGGGACTGAAATCCGTCCCGGCAAGTACTCCAGCTAACAGGGAGAGGCTGGCGGTAAACAGGGTGGGTAACAGCAGCATCCAGTGGGTTTCACGCCAACCGCGCGTGCCGCTGCCGAGGTGAGCGTCTTCCGACCATGCCTGCGACGGTTCAGCAAACCAACCCCGATAAACCAGCGGCAGAAAATAGGCAGCGTTCAACAGACCGGAACCGACCAGCACCAGCAATACCCACGCCTGCCCGACCTCCAGGGCCCCCACACCCAGGTACCATTTACTGATAAAACCAGCGATGGGCGGCACCCCGATCATCCCTAAAGCACCCAGGGTAAAAGCCGCCATGGTCAGTGGCATGCGCCGCCCGATGCCGTCCATCTCGCGTACATGGTGTACATGTAGCGTTTCAGCGAAGTTACCCGCACAGTAAAACAGCGTCACTTTCATTAGTCCCTGGTGCACCAGATGCACCAGAGCACCGATGGCGGCAATGGGTCCGAGCAGGGCAATACCGAGGATGATATAGGACACCTGGCTGACGGTGGAGTAAGCCAGTCGCTTTTTAATCTCGTGTTGTTGCAAGGCTCTGAGTGAGGCATAAAGAATTGTGGCTGCCGCAAGCCATAGTAGCGGTTGCGCCAGATCAAGCGCTTGTACCGGCTCCACCCCGAACACATCGCACACGACGCGGATAATGCCAAAAGCGCCCGCTTTAACCACCGCCACCGCGTGTAACAAGGCGCTTACTGGCGCCGGGGCGACCATGGCCTGCGGCAGCCAGCCGTGCAAGGGGATCAGCGCAGCCTTAACACCTAAGCCGGCCATCAGGAGCACAAACGCCAGGGTCAGGCTGAACGGGTGATTTTCTACCAAGGGTTTGAGATAACCGCCCGGCACGAAGTCCGGGCTGCCGATCAGAGTATGAAGAAGCGCTACACCCATCAATACCAACGTACCGCCGCCGAGGGTATAAGCCAGATAGATACGCCCGGCACGCAACGAATCGCGCGTGCCCCGGTGCACTACCAGGGGAAATGTCGCAAGGGTTAGCAGCTCGTAAAACAGCAGAAAACTCACCAGGTTACCCGCCAGCGCCAGCCCCACCGTGGCGCTGACGCATAAACTGAAGTAGCCAAAAAAACGGGATCGCAGGGGCGAACCTTCCAGATAGCCGATGGCATATACCGTGGTGGCCAGCCAAAGAATGGCGGAGAGGCTAACAAACTGCAGCGATAGCGCGTCGGCTTGCAGGATGAGCTCACCGCCGGGAACAAAGGGCACCGCAAAACGGAAACTCATGCCCTGGCTCACGCCGTAGATCATCAACCCGGTCAGCCCCAGCTTGGCGAGCACGCCGCTCAGGTTAAGCAAAGTGCGCAGACCATGCTGATCCTCCCGCAGAGAAAAGATAATCAAACCCGGCACCAGAGAGCTGAGGACCATCAACAGAGGCAAGAAATTGGCAGTGGACTGGATCATCCCGTCACCCCTGTGAGCCACAGGATCAGTGAATCACTGATCAAAGCCATGCCCCACACACAGAGTGCCGGCAGCAGCGCGAGCCATTGGGCAAAGCGATCAGGATGGTAATCCGGGTGCGTCGGGCTGGCGCGATCAAAGGATAAGGCCACGATACGAAACACATAGGCGGCGCTGATTAACGTACCGATCAGCACCCCGGCTGCCCAAGGCCAGTGGGCGGGTTCGAGCAGTAAGGGGCGCAGCAATACCCACTTGGCAAGAAATCCGCCGCTGGGCGGCAGGCCAATCAAGCTGCCGCCAGCGACCGCAAAGGCAAACATCGCGATAGGCATGGTCTGCGTAGCTCCCTTCAGGCAGGCGACGCTCTTGCTGCCAAGCGTCGCCTGCATTTCGCCGGCGGCGAGAAACATCGACACTTTAGCCAAACCATGGGCCAGCACAAACAGCCATAGGGCGACGTGCAGTTCCGGCTTCTGCCAATGCAAAAGCAGCCCCAGTGCCAGCATGGCGTAGCCCAACTGCGCCACGGTCGAATAGGCCACCATGATTTTAATAAAGGGTGCACGCCACGCCGACCAGCCGCCGAAGATCAGCGCCAACACCCCGGCTACCGCAATAACGGGACCTGCCTGCCGGCCCAACTCCGCCGGGGCTAACTCGCTCCACAACATCCACAGGATAAACAGCGGACCTTTCACCACTAGGGCAGACAGCAGGGCACTGACAGCGGTGGGGGCGCTGGCGTGGGCCGGCGGCAGCCATAAATGCAGTGGCCAAAAAGCCGCTTTGAGCATTAATCCCAACGTCATCAGGACGAGCGCCGCCTGAGTGCCAGGGTCAGCCTGGGTGAGCTTGGTCAGCAACGCCAGATCCAACACACCATAACGGCCATAAAGTAGTGCCACACCAAGCAGGTAGAACAGAGATGCCACCAGCGAGAGCAACAAGTAGCGCAACGCGGGCCAATAAGCCTTGGGACCGGAAATGGTCACCATCGCCACGGCCACCAGGCCCAGAAGTTCGAGCGTGATGTACCAGTTGAACAGATCGTTGGAAAGCCACAGCGCCGCCAGGCTCCCGTGCAACAGGCTGGCGAGCGGCCAGAAATCGGTACGTCGGGTCTGGCTGTGGCGACTGCGTTCAGCATACACGGCTACCAGCAGATGAATCAGCGCCGTGAATACCAGCAGGAGTGCCGAGACCGGCATCAGATGAAAGCGGATCGCCAGTGGACTATCCCATCCGCCCAGGTTCAGCCATTGGCTGCCGTCATCGATGACACTTTGCAATGCGCCCAGAGCGGCCAGCAAGCTGAGTAGACTGGAGGCCATCATCCACCAGCCCGCCCGCATCTGCGACACCAGCAGAAACAGCGCCATCAACAGGGGGATAAGCAAGCTGATCAGGGCGAAATTCATAGATCGCCCTCCGGCTTTTTTCCACGCGCCAGCAGATGGCTGGCCAGGCGTAAAGCAAAGGCTGTTGCACTGATGGCGACCACCAACCCGGTAACCACCAGCGCGTGTAACACCGGATCGGTGTCTTCGCTGCGTCGGGCCAAGGCTACCATTACCATGAACACGCCGCTGCCCATGATGTTGATGGCGATGATCAACCGCAGCGGTTGGTGTTGCACCAGCAGGCTGTGGAGCCCCAGCAAAAACAACCCGACACCGATGGCGAGATAAAAGAGCGTCATGGATCTAGCTCCTCCTGCTCTCCTACCACCAGCAGGGTCAGGGTAGTCGCGATGGAGAGGGTGGCCGCTATTTCAATGATCATTATCAAGCGGCCTGCCCAGGCAGTAGGGTAGATGAGCCAGCCGGTCCCAAGGTACGCGCAGAATCCCCCCACCGCGACAAACACTGCCACGCCGATAAGGACCAGTAAACGGGTTAACCAATAGTCCCAGCGCAGTGGTGGCAAGAGATGGCAGAGCCGCAGGATTACGGCCCCGGCGGCGAGGATGGCACCGGCCTGAAAGGCGCCGCCCGGTGCGAATGCACCTCGCCACAGGACATAACCGCCGACCATCAACGCCAGCGGGGCCAGCATCTGACCCCAGGCGAGTAACAGCGGCCAGGGTCGGGGAAGGTTGAGCTTACTTGTTTGCAACTGACGCACACCGAGCAGGGCTAACAGCAGTACCACCAGCTCCAGCAAGGTATCCCAGGCCCGATAATTCAGTAGCACGGCGGTTACCGGGTGGTCGACGCCACTGACCGGGAGCTGTTCGTTAACCAAAGCGGGCAGTATCACCGGTCCCTCAGCCAGGGGCCAGACGGCGCGTAGCAGAACAAGCGATACAAGCGCGGCGAGAAGCGTGGCCGGAAAATAGCGAACCATGGCCCGCCGGGTGGTGTTCACCTGTGTGTCAGCTTCGCCGCGCGCCAGTGCTGACAGTAGGAGAGCGCCCGTCAGGCCCGCACCGATGGCGGCTTCGGCCAATGCCAGGTCCGGGGCGCCCAGCCGGGCCCAGGTGAGCGCGAGCAATAAACCAAAGGCAATGAACAAGACAACGCTGGTGTACAGCCGACGCACATGCAGCACCGCCGTGGCCAGTGTCAGCAGCAGAAGGCCCAATGCACCGTCAAAGAGCCACACTGTCATCGACGCCCGGCCCCTTCATTATCTGCCTCCCTTATATCGGTGGCTGCTTGATCCTCCCGCGCATAACGCGCCAGTAGCTGACAGGCAGTAGCGCCCGACGCCATGATCAAGAGCCAGATCAGCAGCATCATCACGACAGGCTGCCAGGCTTCAGCGCGTAAACACAGCCCCAGCACAATACATCCCAGTCCGAGGGTATCGGCCTTGGTCACGGCGTGAAGACGGGTATAGATATCCGGAAAACGGAGCAAACCTGCCGTACCAGCCACAAAGAAAAAAGTGCCACTCGCCAATAGCAGCCAGCTAAGCCAATGTAACCACTCACTCACCGGCCGGCCCCCGCAGATATTGGACTAAGGAAGCCGATAAAACGGCGGCCAGTAAAGCCAGAACCAGCGCTGCATCGCGCAGAGCTGGTGCGGCTTGCCATTCCGCCAGGAGTAGGAGCAACGCCGTGCCAGTGGTGCCAAAGAGTTGGATGGCCAGCAATCGATCAGCGCGACCGGGCCCGCGCAACACACGCCATAACCCGACAAAGACCGTTAGCAGCAGGATGGCGGCGAGATAGATCATAGATAATCCCCTTCCAGCAATTGCGCTAGATGGGCTTCCATCCGGGTTACCGCTGCGCGCCAATCCTGCTCTTTATCAAGTACGTGCAAATAGAGATTGTCGTTATCGACGTGGGAGGCCAGGGTGCCAGGCATCAGGCCGACCATGGCTGATAACAGCAAGTGCACCCGGGGGCTTGGGCTGCGCAGCGGGTAAATGACCCACGCCGGGCTGAGTGGCAGTTGGGGATGGAGCGCGCGACGGGCAACATCCCATGCGCCGAGCGCCGTTTCAAAAACGAAAAAAACCAGAAAGCGGGGCAAATAGAAAAACCTCAATCCGCAGGTTGGCAAGGTTAACCACAGCGAAAGCAGAGTGGCCGCCAAAGCAAACGCCAGCCCGAAACCCCATCCGCTGGCGTCGCTGAGTAGTGCCCACAGCGTTAGGTAGACGGCCAGCCAATAACCGGCATGAACGGACAATTGTTGGAGTTTACGCGACGATTTCACAAGGGTTCCTTTGCTCTGCACGGTTTTGAACAAGCCCCACGCTACTTGTGGCCGGCTTACATTAAGATGTCTCTTAAGGACCGCAAAATGACGGAAACGCTCCTGAATTACCCCACCGGCAAAGCCGTCTTGTTCACCGGCGACTTCAACACAAACGATGAATGCACGCCGCTTACCCCTTCGATGCGCGTCAGCTTTTGCAGCAAAAACTGCTGATAGGCATCCATATCTTTCACGATCACCTTCAATAAATAATCCGCCGACTGCCCGGTAATCAAATGGCATTCAAGGACTTCCGGGTAGCTGCCGACGGTTTTCTCGAATGCATCGAAACGCTCGGGGGTGTGTTTGTCCATGCTGATCTGGATAAACGACATGAGCGTGAGGCCGAGCTTGCGCGCGTTGAGCAGCGCAACGTAACCGTCGATCAGACCATCTTCCTCCAATTGGCGGACCCGGCGCAGGCACGGGGAGGGAGACAGGCTGATGGCATCTGCCAGTTCCTGGTTGGAGATACGGCCATTGTGTTGCAGTTGTTCCAGGATGAGGCGGTCGTAGCGATCAAGGTTCATGAGCAGGTGCCTCTGGGCTTGATGTTCTGGTTGGTCGGCCGGGTTTGACAGGTTAAACCAACGGCAAGCAGTATTAAATGCCAATTAATGAGATATTTCAGCAATAAAATCGCTCATTAACGTTATATGTAACAATTTTGGCAATCTTCTTGCGCGAGAGACGCCCTATACTGTGTCCAACCTGATCGCGAAGCATTGGCCGTCACAAGCGGCTTGCAGGGCTGGCTGCCCAGATCCTTACCGGGATCACCCACACGCCAGCGGTTCATGGGGCACTCCCAACCACCCTATCTGCAGGTCTTCCACAGGTTTTTGTCGTTAAGCCACCTTTGTTTTTGGAGTCATCATGCTTGCCAATCCATCCACCAAGTATCAGCGTTTTGCCGGCGTGGCCTTGCCGGACCGCCAATGGCCGAACAAGATTATTGAAAAGCCGCCGATCTGGATGAGCACCGACCTGCGCGATGGCAACCAGGCACTGATCGACCCTATGTCGGTAGCGACCAAGTTGCGCTTCTTTAAAGAATTGGTGGCGATTGGTTTCAAAGAAATCGAGATTGGTTTTCCCTCCGCATCGGAAACCGACTTTGAATTTACCCGCTTATTGATCGAACAAAACCATATTCCCGACGACGTCACCATCGAAGTATTGGTGCAGGCGCGTTATGACCTGATTGAAAAAACCGTGCAGAGTTTGCGCGGTGCCAAGCGCGCGATCTTGCATATGTACAACCCGCTTGCGCCTGCGTTTCGCAAGATCGTTTACAACACCGATAAAGCAGGTGTGAAAAACATTGCCATCCAGGGCACCAAATGGGTTAAGGAATTAACCGCGCAGGCGCCGGAGGTGGATTGGACTTATCAATATTCTCCGGAAGTGTTTTCCAGCACCGAAGTTGAATTTGCCAAAGAAGTGTCCGACGCGGTGGCGGCGATCTGGCAGCCGACGCCGGCCAAAAAAATGATCCTCAATTTACCGGCAACCGTAGAGATGAGCACGCCGAATACCTACGCCGACCAAATTGAGTGGATGCATCGCAACATCAATAACCGCGACGCCATCATCATCAGCGTACACCCGCATAATGATCGTGGCACCGCTGTAGCAGCGGCGGAACTGGCGGTGATGGCCGGCGCGGATCGCGTCGAAGGCTGTCTGTTTGGTAACGGCGAGCGCACCGGTAACGTTGATCTGGTCACGCTCGCGTTGAATTTGTATTCGCAAGGTGTGCATCCGGGCCTGGATTTTTCCGACATTGATCGCGTGCGCAAATTGGTGGAAGACTGCAACCAGTTGCCGGTGCATCCACGCCACCCTTATGCGGGCGAATTGGTATTTACGGCGTTCTCCGGTTCGCATCAGGATGCGATTAAAAAAGGCTTTGCCGTGCAGAAAAAAGATGCGCTTTGGGAAGTGCCTTACTTGCCGGTTGATCCGGCGGATTTGAATCGCAGCTACGACGCCGTGGTGCGCGTGAACAGCCAATCCGGTAAAGGTGGCGTGAGCTTTTTATTGCAGCAGGAAGCGGGCTTGCAGTTGCCGCGCCGGTTACAAATTGAATTCAGCGGTGTGGTGCAAAAGGTCAGCGACAAGACCGGCAAGGAAGTCAGGAGCAGTGAAATTGCCCAGCTGTTTGAGCAGGAATATTTTGCGGTGAACACGCCCTTTCGTTATCACAGCAGCAAGATAAGTGAAGATGCTGAGCATGTGGATATCGTGATCCATGTACGCCACCAGGAAAATCCGGTTTCACTTTCCGGTAGCGGCAATGGGCCAATTGATGCCGCCGCCCACGCGCTGAGCCAGCATCTCGGTAAGGATGTGCAAGTGGTGGATTATCACGAGCACGCGGTAGGCGAGGGCTCCGATGTGGCTGCTGTATGTTATGTGGAGTTAAAGATTGACCAAGGCAAAACCGTGTTTGGAGTGGGCAAGGACAGCAACATTATCTCCGCCGCCATCAAGGCCTTGCTGAACGGCGTTAATCGGCACCAGAAGATGGCAAGCTGAATGGCCAACGGCCGATGCCTAAGCGCATCGGCCGCAGGAAGCGCCGAATTTCTTACCTTTGGCACAAAATGATGGCAAAAAAAGGTGTACAGTATTTCACCGCCATCGTGCTGTCATGCCGGCACAGGTAGAATCTCTGCACATCACGATTTGTGTAAAACAAGGAGTTGCTTATGGGCCAGACCACCTTTGCCAACTGCCGCGGTATTGTCCACAAAGGCAGCAACGGCGTCAGTATCGTATTCCCCGACGTATGCAAAACCCCCACCCCCGGTGGCCCCGTACCTATTCCTTATCCCAATATCGGCAAATCCTCTGATACCACCAAAGGCCCCAAAAGCGTAAAAACCGACGGCCAGATGCCCATGGTAAAAGGCGCCCAATACTCGCGCAGCATGGGCGATGAGCCGGGTACCTTGAAGGGCGTTGTCAGCAGCGACCAGATGGGGGTGTGCGAATTTATGATGTATTCGCCGGACGTGAAATTCGAGGGCAAGAATGTGTGCCGCCTGGGCGATCCGCTGTTTCACAACAAGAAAAATATTATGGGCTGATAAGGCCGGATTCATGCCAGCGAAACCCCCTTACTGACTGCAAAATCGAAGGAAGCGTTGATGTCCCAGCACACCAAGGTCTATGTGGCCGGCGCCGGCATTATCAGCCCCCTCGGGCCCGACTCCTCCGCTGTGGCGGCGGCGGTCAACGCCGGGATCAGTGCCGTGCAGGAAACCCCGCTGCTGAGCAAACATCTGGCACCCATCAAGATGGCCCTGGTACCGGAAGACGTACTCAGTCCTCTCGACCCTCGTCTGGTCGCCGCGAAATTACCGTCCCGCCAGGAGCGATTACTGCGCATGGCGGCCCCGGCACTGCAACAAGTGCAACCACTCTTGCCTGAAGGTGGTGTGTTGCCGATGTTGCTTGTTTTGCCAGAGGTCATCCCTAATCTCAGTCATCCTTGGCGAGGGAATGCGATTGAACAACTGGCGGTTCAGAGCGGTATTCCCCTGGATTCGCGTAACAGCAGAGCTGCTGAAATCGGTCGCGCCGGCGGCCTGCACGCGCTCAAGCATGTTTTCCAACTGATGGAACAAGGCCAGGACTGGGTACTACTCGGCGGTATGGATAGCTACTGGGATGCGGAATTGCTGGCGCGGCTGGATGCACAGGACCGGCTGCTGCTGGAAAACAGTCTCGATGGATTCCAGCCGGGCGAGGGCGCCTGTTTTGTGCTGCTGGCCAGTGAGCGGGTTGCCGGAACCTTAGCTGCACCGCGAGTGGTGCTCTACCGTCCCGGCATCTCACAGGAAGCCGGACACCGCTACAGTGAAGAACCTTATCGCGGTGATGGATTGGCGAGCGCGGTCCGTGATGCTATCGCACAAGCACCGGCGGCGAAGATCGACGCCGTCTGGACCAGCATGATTTACGATAGCTACGGCGCAAAAGAATTTGGCGTGGCCATGACGCGCAACAGCGCGCATTTTTCGCCAACTGCCAGCCAGAATCACCCGGTGGATCGGTTAGGTGATGTGGGTGCGTCCATCGGCCCGACACTGATCAGCTTGATCTTTGAATTGTCCCGCCGCCCTAAAAAACCGGCGCAACACCATATACTCTGCTGTTCGTCCGATACCGCCTATCGCTCGGCGGTGCGTATGGATATTGAAGGAAACGCCTGAGGAGATCGCCATGACTGATATCGGTGAGATGATTGCGCCCCCGGCGCTACACAAGGAACCCAACGAAAAATGCCCATTCTGTCCACCGGCGGAACCGGTGAAATACACCACCTACCCAGGGGCAAAGAATAATTCAACGCACCTGGCGTCCATCATGGCAAAGCCGGCGCAGCTGACCGCCCTGCAAGCGGGTGCACGGCCCCAGACTGCCAAGGTGGACAAAGACGGTTACACCCAGGAGCAGGAAAAGCCCGATCCCCGTAAAGAAAACAAGGATAAATTTTATACTCATCAGGCGCATCACCTGATCAGCGGTAATCAGGCGCTCAAGGGCAGCCCAATGGAAGACTGGATTCTGGCGAGCAAGAAAAACGACAAAGACACGGGCTATTCGGTAAATTGCACCGGCAATGGCTTTTGGGCACCGTCAGTGCCGAAAGAGCTGGTGGGTAAGTGGGGACCCAGCAAAGGTGTACTGACCGACGCCAAGCGGCAGGAATGGGCTGAAAAAGTCATGAAGGATGCCAATGCGCAAGCGCATATCGGACCGCACAATATTGCCGATCCGGACGATCCTCTGGGTCACAAACATCAAAGCTACGATAAGTACATTAAAGATTTGCTGACGGCGTTATCGGATCGCATAAAGGCATGGTCGGATACCTGTTATCTCTGTGAAGACGCGAAGAAAAAGAATAAAAAACCCCAGGCGAACTACACCGTTCACGATGTACTGGACCGATTATCCAACCATCTTCAACGAGAGATTACCGGGTCGAGAAAGAACTGGAAAATTTTCCTCTCGAAATACGCAATGGCTTTTCATAAGCCTGTCTGTACCCACAAAAGGGAAAGATTATGAGCACCTATTATCAACTCGCAGAAGACTACTTTCTGGATTACGGCGTTACGAGTGGGCCGACATTGCCGGACGGCAGCATCATGTCAGGGAAGTGGGTTGACGCCAACTCCCTGCCGGAATTGATTTACGAGATCAATGTTCCCGATGATGAACCCTGCCAGCATTTTATGACCGGCGGCACTGTCATCGTCAGTGAACATTTTATCAAGGTGTTGCAAGGTGCGGGTGTAACGAACTTTCAACAATTTCCCGCAGTGCTGGTTAACCCGAGCACCAAAAAACAACGCACAGGGTTTTATCTGTTCAATGTACTCGGCATGATAAAAGCCGCTGACCTGCAAAAATCCTCATTCGACACGCTGATGGACGCCGACGCAGAAGGTGTTGATGTGCCCTTGGTGGCCTTTAATCAAATCGTATTGGACGGCACCAAACCGCGCGGACTACACATGTTCAGAATGGCGGAAAGCCCTAACGTCTTGGTTGTTGATGACACCATCAAAATTGCACTTAAGGAAAATCGCCCGGAAGGTGGTTGGGGAATTATGTTGGAAGAGATGGATGTGGTTTGACTATACGAAAACGTATAAGAAAGGATTAATGAATGATAATCTTCAGGCATATTTTTATCCTTGCGATAAGTGCATTAACGATAGTTGGCTGTAGAGCTGAAACTGAATCGATAATAGATCGTGATGGCGACGACCATCCGGCGACTCTTGCAAAAGAGATCGAAAATCCTCAATTGCACAAAAATATCAACTGCCTGCCGCCGCTCGACAGTGCTTTTGATAATCTTCCTGCCGAGGTTCTGGTCGGGACTGATGTTGACGTGATTGGACGCTTCACCAGCGCCGCTTTTACACCAGGTACCTATTACGCTGAGAATGGAGGAGCAGAGCTAAGCGTGACGGTATTTGAGACCGAGAGCGGCTTGGTTGCACAGCGTGATTATCTGGAGCCTGGATCAGCAAAAAACGCAAAAATTTACACTGATCTTTGTAAAAAAGAAGATGCTCTCTACGGTAAATATTTGCGTGTTAAATTTGTGAAAGACGGATTACTTTGGCTGGAGCTGGAGCCAGACAATGATTTTATTCCTACAGATGTATGGTTTTACCTGGAGAGATCAAATTAATTAACGAAGGAACGATACAATGAAATTAAAGCCGGTATTAAAAAAGGGAAATAGGGGAGATGCTGTTGTAGAACTACAAACGCTCTTAAATAGCATGGCTAGCGTTAAACCAAAGCTTGTGATTGATGGGATTTTAGGCGCGGGAACGGACAGAGCATTAAAACAGTTTCAGAGAGAAGCGAATTTACTTGCGGATGGTATCGTCGGCAAAAGAACCTGGGCTGCTTTATTACAGGCTTCTTTGCCGAACAACGACAAGATTTCACTTTACAGTTTCCAGCCACAGTCTGCTTTGGCAGATATCGCCAGGCGCTACATCGGTGTGACTGAAACGGGCAATAATCTGGCAGGCGATAGCAAGGAGTTGTTGGCAATTTTTAAATCCGATGACTTAAAAATAAATGGAAAAACAGACGGTTATCCCTGGTGTGCGGCTTTTGTCTCCTATTGCATACAGAAACTGTGTAAACAATCGCCTTATTTCAGCGGATTAATTCCTCCTCGCGAAGCATCGGTCAATCGACTTCTAACGTTATGGGCAAAGAACAATCACTGCCTGATATTCACCAACAGATCTAAGGACTTACAACCGAAAAAGGGAGACATTGTTGTCTTCACCTTCTCTCATGTCGGTATTATTGAAGACACGCAAGGCGCCACCCTGCGGACTATCGAAGGTAATACAAACGACGCGGGTAGTCGCGAGGGAACCATGGTTGCGCGGAAAACGCGTGCGAAGTCATTAATAAGATCCTACATAAGGTTACCCGTTTCGCTGATCAATATTCCCACGCACGTGGAAACGATAGCGAGAATGGTATGATCATCTACATTTAAAGGCGGAGCTAAACGCATGGGCGAAACCGATTTACGCGATTCACTTGCTGTGGAGCGCACTCATCTGGCCAACGAGCGTACCTTGTTGTCCTACATCCGCACGGCCCTGGCGTTGCTGGCTGGGGGTGCGATGGTGTTGAAGTTTCTGAATAATGATCCGGTACTAATGCCGTTTGCCTGGGCGGCGCTGGTGGTGGGTACGCTGGTGTTGGTGATCGGCAGTTATCGCTTTTTCAGTGTGCGGCGGCGTATCAGTCGCGGTTGATCTTCTTGATAGAAAGGATGCTTCTCCCGGGAGCAAGGATGATAATTTTTCTCATGTCTGTTGCCCTTCTCATCCTCCTTTCTGATAGACATTCGACGGCCTCTGGTAAATTGAAAAAATTTTTATATCGGGTGAATCCGAACGGCCATTTATTGCTTCTAATCTCATAACAAGCGGCGAGAGCGCCGTGTAAAGAGCCAGACGGGTAGATGACAGATGTCACCAGTTTGTTAATTTCGGTAAAAACCTGGCCATTTTGCGGATGGTTTTCGGAAAAACTGTTTAAGCTTGGCGCAAGCCCGTGGTTCCACGAAGGATTCAAAGACACATGATCAAACTTCATAACATCCATAAATACTATTCCACCGGTGAGCAGCGCCTGCACGTGCTCAAAGGCATCGACCAGCATATCCGCGAGGGTGAGTTGGTATCGATTATGGGTTCATCCGGTTCGGGCAAGTCTACCTTGTTGAATATCCTCGGAATTCTCGATAACCACGACGAGGGAGATTACTTCCTTAACGGCGTGGAGATCCGTCGCCTCAAGGAGAAAAAGGCCGCGCAATTGCGTAACCAATTGCTGGGCTTCGTGTTCCAGTCCTTTAACTTACTGCCCTTTAAAAATGCCACGGAGAATGTGGCCTTGCCGTTATATTACCAGAATGTCAGCCGCAAGGAGCGCAATTACCGCGCGGCGCAATATCTGGAGATGGTGGGGCTATCCAATCGCGCTACCCATATGCCCAACGAATTATCCGGAGGCCAGAAACAGCGGGTGGCGATTGCCCGCGCATTGGTCACCAAGCCCAAGGTTATTCTCGCCGACGAACCAACCGGCGCGCTGGATAGCCAGACCACACAAGAGATTATGGCGTTGATGAAAGACGTGCACAGCCTGGGTAATACCATTGTGATCGTCACCCACGAGCAGGATATTGCGGATCAAACCGAGCGCCAGATTATTCTCAAAGATGGTTTGATTGTGCCGGCAAGAAAAAAGACGCCCGCCATGACCGCACCGGCCATTGCCAACGAAGAAGACATCCTGGGATAAATGACAATGGACGGCTTACAGGAAATTCTCTACACCCTGCGCCAGAACAAACTGCGCACCGCACTGACCGCGTTCGGCGTGTTCTGGGGCATCCTGATGTTGATTTTATTACTCGGTGCCGGACGCGGGATGCAGAACGGTGTTTATGCGGATTTCGGTTCTGATGTGCTGGATTTTATTGTGGTTTATACCGGTACTACATCGGTGGCTTATCGCGGCATGGGCCTGGGCCGGCAGATCAGTTTAACGCTTGACGATGTTGATGCGATTCAACGGCAGGTAAAAGGTGTTGGGGTGATCTCACCGACCAACGAGCGCGGCGGTATTGCCATCGTGTACGGTGATAAAACCGGTAATTTTGCCGTGCATGGCGTGCCGGATGAATTCTTTAAAGTCAAGGAAAGTGTGCCCTTTCCGCTGGGCCGCAAGATCAACCCGCTCGACGATGCTTACGTGCGCAAGATTGCGGTGATCGGCACTGTCGTTGCCGAGCGCGTTTTCGGCAAAGATGTCGACCCGGTTGGAAAAGAGATTCGTGTTAACGGCGTGGTGATGAAAGTGGTGGGCACGTTTTACGATAAAGGCAATCGTGGTCGCGACTCCGAGCGTGTGTACATTCCTATCACCACGTTTCAAAAATTGTTCGGTGCCAGCGATAAAATTGCAGCGATCTGGTTGCGTCCACAAGCCGGCTTCGATGGCTTTGTCGTTGAAGAAAAAATCATTGAATTATTAAAACGTCGCCACGCTGTTTCGCCGGAAGATCGCCGCGCGATTCGCTCGTTCAACATGGCTGAGCCCGCGAAGATGGTGAACGGTTTGTTCCTCGGCATCAACGCGTTTATCTGGTTTGTCGGCTTGGGGACATTAATGGCCGGGATTGTGGGTGTGAGTAACATCATGATCATCACAGTAAAAGAGCGTACGCGTGAAATCGGTATTCGCAAAGCCTTGGGCGCAACGCCGTTCAATATTGTCAGCACGCTGCTACTGGAGTCGATTCTAGTGACCAGTATCGCCGGCTACGCGGGGCTGGTGGTCGGGGTAGGATTGATTGAGCTGGTGTCCTATTTTCTTAATTCTGTGGGTGCGCAATTGCCGTACTTCACCAATCCGGAAATTAATTTTCAGGTGGCGATCACTGCGATTATTTTGTTGATTGTCGTAGGTGCTTTGGCAGGGTTAATGCCCGCCTTGCGCGCTGCGAAGATTATGCCCATTGAAGCCATGCGCGCGGATTAATCATCATGATTATTGATACAGAAAAATGGCAGGAAATTTTCAAGACCTTGGGTCAACACAAGCTGCGCACCGGATTAACAGCTTTCGGTGTGTTCTGGGGCATCTTTATGCTCACGGTGTTGCTCGGGGCGGGCAAGGGTCTGGAAAACGGTGTGATCGAAGGTTTTCCCCGGGTGGCCAACAGCGTGTACATCTGGATACAGGGAACCACCCAAGTACCTTATCAGGGGCTGCCCATCGGCCGGCAAATTCGGCTGGAGCCAACCGATGTCAAAGCCATTGAAGAGAATGTGCCCAGTGTCAGTTTTATTCGCGGACAAAATTCCGTGGGCATCTGGGGCGGTACGCCGCCTTACACGAAATATAAAGATAAAAATGGCACTTTCTATGTGCAAGGCACCCACGCTGGCATGGCCAACATCAATTCCATGCGCATTATCGAAGGCCGTGGCATCAATGAGATTGATGATGATGAGCGGCGCAAGGTGGCGGTCATTGGTACGCGGGTAAAAACCCAGTTGTTTGATGAAGGCATCAACCCGATCGGCGAAAACATTACCTTGTCCGGCATCAGTTTTACCGTCATCGGTGTATTCAAATCCCTGGCTGACGGCAACCAGCAACAGGAAGAGGAAAAGATTTATATCCCCAATGACACCCTGCGCTACGCGTTTAACCAGGTGGGTTGGGTCGGCAGTTTTGTACTGATTCCACAACCCGGTTTACATGCACGGGTGGCCGAGCAGGATGTCAAAAAATACCTGGCCGAAATCAAAAAAGTATCACCGGAAGATGTCGGCGTGTTCGGCAGTTTCAATCTGCAAAACGAATTCGACAAAATCCAGGGATTGTTTACCGGCATCGAAGTGTTCAGCTGGATGGTGGCTATCGGCACCATCATGGCCGGTGCCATCGGCGTGGGCAATATTATGCTGATTGTGGTGAAAGAGCGCACCCGGGAAATCGGTTTGCGCAAAGCGCTGGGTGCTACGCCGACGTCGATTGTGGCGATGATTGTACAGGAATCCATCTTTATCACCGCGGTAGCGGGTTATATGGGGCTGGTGGTGGGTGTGCTCCTGCTTGAGGGCGTCAGCAATGTGCTTGAGGCCAGCGGTGGCGGCTCGGGCATGTTTCGTCGGCCCGAAGTGGATTTCGGAACAGCGATCAGTGCGCTGGTGGTGTTGGTGATCTCCGGTTTATTGGCATCGTTGATGCCCGCCGCCAAGGCGGCTGCGGTGAATCCGATTGTGGCATTGCAAGATGAATAATGGCGGTGTTTGCTGAATGTTGCTTGTGTTGTTGCACAGATAATGTTTGGTAACCCTGACAAACCTGTAAAAAATTTCAGTCAAAAGTAAGAAGGGAAAAATGAAAAAATTAGTGTGGTTCGCCGTATTGGCTTTGATCGCGTTTATCTTTATCGGGACAGCCGTGTTCCTGTTCAATAAATCCCAGGCAAAACCGGTGGTTTACGAAACAGATGCGCCTTTCAAGACAACCATCATCAAGAAAACCGTGGCCATCGGTAAGGTAATTCCGCGCAAGGAGGTCAATGTCACTTCCCAAGTGTCCGGCGTGGTGGAAAAGGTTTATGTGGTTGCCGGCCAAACGGTAGAGAAAGGTGATTTGATCGCGCGCATTACCCTGGCACCCAACATGGTGATGTTGAATAGCGCTGAATCACAATTGCAGTCAGCCCAGATCAATTTGAAAAATGCTGAAGATGAACTGGAGCGGCAGAAAAAACTCTTTGCTGACAAGCTTATCTCTGAATCGGAATACAACAAGTTTCTGCTGACCTATAACCTCCAGCGCCAGGCAGTAGAGTCGGCAGAAAATAATCTGCTGTTGATTCGCGAAGGGGCCACGCGCAAATCGGATTTGGTTTCAAATATGATTCGCGCCACGGTTGATGGCATGATCCTCGATGTACCCAATAAGGAAGGTGCATTTATTGTGGAGTCCAGTACCTTCGGCGCGGGCACCACCGTGGCCAGCCTGGCAGATATGAACGATATGATCTTCGAAGGGATGGTCGACGAAGCGGAAGTGGGCAAGATCCGTGAAGGCATGGAACTGGTATTGGATGTGGGCGCGCTGGAAGGGGAGCCCTTCAGCGCGGTGCTGGAATATATCTCTCCCAAGGGCATTGAGGACCAGGGTACCATTAAATTCCAGATTCGTGCGGCGGTTACCCTGAGCGATAAACTCTTCCTGCGCGCCAACTATAGTGCCAACGCCGATATCGTGCTGGAGAAACGCGAGGATGTATTGGCCATCAACGAAGGCAACCTGCTGATCGAGGACGGCCAGCATTTTGTGGAAGTTGAGACCGCGTCACAGCAATTTGAGAAACGCAAAGTGGAAACCGGTTTGTCCGATGGTATCAATATCGAAATCATCTCCGGCCTGACAGAGAGCGAGAAAATCAAACGCCGTTGAGAAGCGGCGAGTCATAGCGGATAATGCTCGGGCCACTGCGGTGGCCCTTTTTATTGGGTGACTGGCAGCGGTAAACCGGGCGACAGCGCGCAGTAAAATTAGCTATAACGGGCTACACGCTACAATACAAATTGTTACAACATATCGGAACCTTTCAAGGTATACATAAGCTGGGTGATTTTACCCTGGCAACTTATGTACCCCATTATGAATAAACAGCTTCTCAGAGCCATGCTTTTACTCTTCGGCTGCTACGTGGTGGCGGCGTCTGCCGCTGACTGCGACAGCAGTACGGAAGGCTGCGTGGAGGTCGGCAAATGGCAGGTCGCCGTAGCACTGGGTGTGGGCGTTCGCACGAATCCGGTGATCGATAACGAGGATATTCCGCTCTACGTTATTCCGCAGGTGAGTTATAACGGTGAACGTTTTTTCCTGCAAAACCTTGACCTGGGTTTTATCCTGTTTGAAGACGATACCCGCCAGTTCAACCTTTTGTTGACTCCCAGTTACGACCAGGTATTTTTTCGTCGCTGGGATGTGAACAATTTCGTGCTCACGGAAAACCTGGTATCCGAGCCCGGTCCTATGTTTGGTTCGGCTAATGACGCCTATCATAAGCTTATTGATACCGACCAATTGCGCAAGCGACGCATGGCCGGCCTGGCAGGTTTTGAATACAACCAGCAGTTCAATAAATTGGATGTGCAAGTGCACGCGTTACAGGAATTTACCGGCTATCACGATGGCCAGGAATTACGCATCGCGTTGGCGCGGCATTTTCTCGCAGGACAACACCATTGGATTTTATCGGCCGGGGCCATCTGGCAAAGCGGCGACGTACTCGATTACTACTACGGCATTCGCGAAGGCGAGGGCGGCACGCTGGATTATCGCTACGATCCCGGTAGCGGTGTTTCGGGGGTTGCCCGGGTCGACTGGAACTACCGCATTAATGATCGCTGGAGCCTGACTTTTACTACGGCCTATCGGCAACTGGCGTCGGGTATCCGGCGCAGTCCCATCGTGAATGACGACAAAGTCATTACCTCATTCATCGGAGGGGTTTACCATTTCTAACGGCACATCGGTTTTGGTCGCTACAGCGTTCTCCTGCCTGCTTGCGTTATCGCTGAGCGGCTATGCTGTTGCAGAACAAAAAAAACTACCGGTGATTCAGTTTTCCATCAAACCACGTTTGTGTGTGCTGACGGCGAAAGAAGAAGTGTGTCGTGATGAACTGGAAGTCACCTGGGCTGCCGAAGAAGCACGTAGCTTGTGCCTGTACCAAAGTGGCGAAGCCATGCCATTGCGCTGCTGGGAAAATCAAACCCGCGGTGCCTATCAATTCAATATCACCGCCAGTACCAGTGTTGATTTTCACCTGCGCGAAGCCGAAGGCACCCCCGCATTGGGTAGCGAAGTCTTTGAAGTGGTTTATGATCAAAAGAAATTCCGCAAACAACGGCGCAACCCCTGGAGTTTTTTCTAACGCGATATGACTATGAACAACAACCTCATCCTGTTAGTGGAAGACGACCGCCGCCTGGCTGATCTGGTCAAAGATTTTCTCGAAACCAACGATTTTGCTGTGGTGGTGGAAGCTCATGGCAATCGGGTGATTCGCCAATGCCAGAATGTGAACCCGGCGCTGATCATCCTCGACATTATGTTGCCGGGCAAAGACGGCTTGACCCTCTGCCAGGAACTGCGCCCCGAATACAAAGGGCCGATCCTGATGTTAACGGCGCGTAATGAAGATGTGGATCAGGTGCTCGGTCTGGAATACGGTGCGGATGATTACGTGATAAAACCCGTCGAACCCCGTGTGTTGCTCGCCCGCATTCGGGCGCTACTGCGTCGTTATTACCAAACGGATGCGCGTGAACAGGAAGCCTTGGTATTTGATCAATTAACCATTCAGCCTGTGCAGCGCAAAGTGGAACTGGCGGGCCAGGAAATTCATTTGTCCAGCCATGAATTTGATTTGCTGATGGCGCTGGCTAACCAGGCGGGTCAAATCCTCAGTCGCGAGTTTTTATTCAACCAGATTTACAGTCGCCCTTACGACGGACTGGATCGTTCGATTGATGTGCGCATCTCCCAATTGCGAAAAAAATTACTCGATAATCCGGAAAATCCCACGCGCATCAAAACCATCTGGGGTCGTGGTTATTTATTTATCGCCGACGCCTGGAAGGATTAACGGGTGTGAATCGCGCATTTATCTCGCTGTATTTTTTTATTGTTTTTTCCGTCATTGTCATCGGCTGGGGGCTGGATAAATTTTGGGAAAAACTCTATCCCGCCCCGGATCTGGAAGCGGACGTCGCCGACCTGATCATCCTGCTTGAACAAGACCTTGTTCCCTTGTCTGCCGAACAACAGCAAGCGCGCATCGAACAACACAACCAGCATCTGCACAATCAACTGCAATTGATCCATATTGGTGACCTCGCTAATTCATCGGCCACGCAACAGATTCGCGCGGGTGAGGTGGTCAGCGCCTCGGCGGATGCCGATCGTCTGATCTGGTACAAACGCATCGCAGACACCGACCAGGTGTTGGTGATGGTTTCGCCCAATAGCGATCAAACCCGTTCGCCCGTGTATTCCGGTTTATTGATCATCTTTTATCTCGGCATCGCGTTGGTGGTGTTTTTGTGGGTCTGGCCTTTATCGCGCGACCTCAGCCGGCTGGAAAAACACACGCGCCTTGTCGGTAAAGACGGCGCGCCGGATCAAATTGCTGTTGCGCCTACGTCCACCGTATTTACCTTGGCCAATGCATTTAACCGCATGGCAAAACGCATCCGCGAATTGATTAATTCGCACAAGGAAATGACCTACGCCGTGTCCCACGAATTACGCACACCGCTGGCGCGCATGAAGTTCGCGTTAGCGATGGTGGATAATCACGATGATGCAAAAGTGCAAAAACAACTCGACAGCATTCATCAGGACGTGATGGAGATGGAGAACCTGATCAGTGCCTTATTAAGTTACGCGGGCTTTGAACAGGAGTCGCAACAACTGGATCGGCGCGACGGCTTCATGCACGACCTGCTGAATGAACTGTGCGCGCGCATCTATCGCGACCGCCCGGACGCGGTAGCGATTCATATTCGGGATGAATCCGGTGGGCAGGCGTTTAACTGCGAATGGAAGTTGATGGAATGTGTCATCCTCAACCTGCTGCAGAACGCTGCGCGTTTTGCCAGGGAGAAAATCCAGGTGGAATTGCGCATTACCGATACGGAGTTCCAGGTCGCCATTGAAGACGATGGGCCTGGTATTCCACCCGAACAGCGCGCCCGGGTGTTTGAATCTTTTGTGCGCCTGTACAACGAACATAAACCCCAGCCCAGCGGATTCGGCCTGGGTCTGGCCATCGTCAAACGGATCATGAAATGGCACGGCGGCGATGCCACCTTCGTCGACGCCCGCTCCGGCGGCGCACGAATTCTGCTGTATTGGCCTAAACAACCGATGCCGCTCTTTCCGTCCTGAGCCTGTCACGCCTAATAATTTTCATCCTCTCCCAGGCACTTTTTTATAACCATACCGAATTAACGCCATTAAAATTTCACCAAAATTTACGTTGATTGATCAAAAAAGCGCTGGCTCAGGGGTGGATATGGCGCGTTTTATGGGTATAGAATGCAAGCTCAATCAACCAAAGAGTGTGATTTGGGTGGGATAACAGTAAGATCAAACACCCCCGGGGGCGAAGAGAGCGCCACTATCTTTGAGTACAGCTGGCAAACAGCGACCGAAGAAACCCGATAACAGCTATCCCTGAATCATCACTCGCTGCTTGCGTGTGACCATGAAAACAATAAGCCTGATCAGGGCACTGGGGACTGCATCCCTGGTGTTTGTTGCTGCTTGCGCAACTGCCGACACCGCCTATCGCGAAATACCGATAAGCGAGTTCGCGGACGCCATAAAGCACTGGAATGATCGCACCGGCGAGACAGACGCAGCGCATTACGCCCTCACCCAAATCCCCCAGATCGCTGACAACATCCTGCGTTACCAACGCGCCGATGGTGGTTGGCCCAGCAACAAACACCCCATTCGCATTTTATCCACCGCTGAGCAAAAAGACCTGGCGGCGCAACAACACCTCACCGATGCCAGCTTCGACAATCGCAATGTTTACCCGCAGATTAATTACCTTGCCCGCGCATACCAGCAAACCGGCGATAGTCGTTATCGCGATGGCGCTTTGCGCGGAATCGACTATATTCTAAAAAACCAGTATAAAAATGGTGGCTGGCCCCACACGCCCGCCAGTACCAAGGCAACTTATCATCAGCACATAACCTTTGCCGATGATGTCATGACAGGATTACTGCAATTTTTGCGCGACGTGACGAACAGCCAGTCACATTTCGCCTTTATATCGCCAGAAACTTTGGCAGATATACGCAGCGCGATTCACAAAGGCGATCAACTGATTTTGCAATTGCAAATCAGCATCGACGGCAAACCCACCGTGTGGGCCGGTCAATACGATAAAAATACCCTGGCGCCCGTAGGTGCCCGCAGTTTTGAATTACCGGCGCTATTAGCGTGGGAAAGTGTTGCGGTTGTTGATTACCTGATGCGCATTGAAGACCCGACAGACGACATAAAAAACGCAGTACACGCGGCAGCGGCCTGGTTTGACCAGGCAAAAATTGAAGGGCTGACGCTACAGAAAATCTCACATCCCAGGACTCGCTACCCTTACCACACGGCGGACTACGACCTGAAAATTATTCGCGACCAGAATGCTGAACCCCTGTGGGCAAGATTCTACGACTTGAAGACACAACAACCGTTCTTCGCCAATCGCGATGGTAAAAAAGTGTTCAGCCTGGAAGAAGTAAATCACGAACGCCGCACTGGCTACAGCTGGTACGGCAGCTGGCCGAGCACATTATTAAGCACTCGCTATCCCGCATGGCGCGCGCGAAACACACTGTAATACCACGACAAAAAGCAGCGAGGTTTTCTGTTATACGTACGCTACACCTGAATAATAAATCAATCACTGTATCAACCTAGTCTTACAAGATCCTTAATAAATTTCGATAAAAACGAGGGAGAAAGAGATGTTCAAAAAACGCCTATTACCAGTCTTTGTTGCCATGGCAGCCACCGGCTCGCTACCCGCTCAGGCACAGGATTCTTCTGACAGTGCACTGGAAGAAGAAATTATTGTGACCGGGGTGCGGAATGCGGAGTTGAATGCGCGTCAATCCGAGCGGAACAAAAATATTTTCAGCTCTGTTATTGCCCAGGATGACGCGGGGAACTTTGCCGATCAAAACGTTGCTGAGTCCCTTCAGCGTTTGCCGGGGATAACTTTGCAACGCGAAGAAGGTGAAGGAAAATTTGTTTCGGTGCGCGGCCTTGGTCCAGGTTTTGTATCAGTTAACATGAATGGTGCCGAGCTGGCTTCAGCTAGTTCGGATACTCGTGCCTTTGCACTCGATGCAATTCCTGCTGACCTGCTAGGTTCCATCGAAGTTTTCAAATCCCTGACTCCTGATATGGATTTGAACTCAATCGGCGGTACAGTGAATGTAAAAACGGTTTCCGCTTTTGATCGCAAGCGCGACACAATGCAGTTGACCGTTCAGGGTACTTATCAGGATTACGCTGAAGAGGTTTCCCCCAAAGTCACGTTCCGTGGGACCAATTTGTTTGCTGGCGACACTATCGGTGTGGGCTACTCCATTTCATGGGAGAAGCGGATGACGGAGTTGTATGAGCAGGTTCATCATAACGATACCTTGCCTGAATACCGCTCGGTAACGCATCCGACAGCAAATCCTGATGCGGTAATCCTGGCGCCGTTTGAATTTGAAACTCGCCAGGAAGAAGCAGAGCGCACCCGGTTGGCTGGTTCATTGGATTTGGGCTGGCGCCCCAATGAAGACAGCGAATATTACCTTCGTTTAAGTCGGACAGAGTTTGAAGACAAAGACGTCGCACTGCGTGAGTACTATCGCTTCAATCCAAGCGGTGCCGATTTGATCGCTTATGTTGATCCCCAGAGCGGCATGTTTGCGGCTTTGGATGCGGAGGTTCAACAACAATACTTTATTCAGGAAGGTGAAGCGATTACCACCACGTTCGCAATTGGTGGTGAGAATGTTTTTTCGAGTACAAGCGGCGATTGGACATTGGATTACGACTACACCAATTCTGTTGGTGAGTTTTCAAAACCGGATGGTCGTCGGGTACAGTTTCGTTTGCAGGATTTGCCGGTCCTCGGTATGGCAGGCAGAGATTTTGTTGTAGGGGCTGTGCGCTCACCGGAATATCTTGCCGAACTGACAGGCGGTTCAGTCACTGACTATCAAATTGCCGAGACACAAGGTTGGACACGTTACACACCCGGTAGCCGTGTACAGCCTAACATGTCCTATGACAATATCTTTATTGAAGACAGTTTTCGTGAAGATACCCTGGATCAGGTGAGTGTAAATTTACGCAAGGATTTTACTGACGGCTTCGTCAGCTATATCAAGACCGGTATTCAGGCCAAATGGCGTGATCGCGACCGCAACAAGGATCGCTGGAGTCTGGATCCACGCCGTTTTACCCAATTCTGTAATGGCGACCAGCAGTGTCTGGATTGGGCCGGCGGCGCGACGCTAGCTGATTTCGATACTTTCAGACCGAACAACCCCATGTTCGATCACGACTTTATTACCCAAGCTGATGCAGAGCGCTTGTTAGCATCTACGTGGAATGTTGCCAAAGGTCTTGATCCCTTGGGTGTGGATGACGATAGTATTAAAGAGGACTACCTGCTAACGGAAGATACGCAAGCAGCCTACGTCATGGCAGATTTTCGTCTGGCAGAAAAACAATCGCTGATTGCGGGTGTGCGTTATGAAAAAACCGAGTTCACTTCCACCGGTTATTTCTCGGTAAGAAATGATCGCCTGGAGGAAACCCTGGGGATCAAGCAAGACGTTGCTGTACCTTTGGCTGGAGCAGAGTCGAGCTACGATGATTTCTTTCCCAGCCTGCATTACCGCTATGAAATGCGGGATGATGTTCTGGTACGTGCATCGCTGTGGACAAGCTTCACTCGACCCTCGTTTGATCAGGCACGTGCTTTCGCCAACATCGAAGGCCGTATCAGGTTATGTGATCCCAGTCGTCCGGAAATTCCATGTACTGACGAGATTCAACGTTCTCCAACGGCCACTACTCGCCCCGGTTTTGGTGTAGAAACGCCAGAGGATATTCAAAATCTGGTGATGGCTTCGGATAACATCCTGAGTTTTGGTAATCCTACATTAGAGGCCATGACGTCTACAAACTTTGACGCCTCCATAAGTTGGTACGCTGATGAAGATCTGTTCCTGCAAGCTGCATTTTTCTATAAAGATATTGATGACTTTATTGTTAATGTGCGCGGCACCGGAATGAATATCCAGGACTTACCAGTTGACCTGCCATCAATCTCCGAATTTATCATCCCGGAAGATTTGTATATTGATAACGTGAACTGGTCAACTAACGGCGATAAAGCCAAGGTCTACGGCGTGGAGCTGTCCTATTCGCAATATTTCAAAAGCGGATTTTTTATTCAAAGTAACGTGACCGTAATGGATAGTGAGGCCGAAGTAGGTGAAACAATCCGTGCGGGCAAAATTCAATTGCCGGATCAGGCCGATCTGACAGCTAACTTGTCGGTAGGTTGGGAAAATGAGCGTTGGTCACTGCGCCTCAACGGTAATTATCGCAGCGAGATTCTGGAACGTATCGGTGCATGTTCAGAGGCGGATATCGCAGCTGATCAAGCATCTGGTTTGGCATATCCGGAAAATTGTGCGGAGTGGGCGGATATGTTCTATGACGCTTCGTTCATGGTGGATGCTCAAGCAACTTACCAAGCCACAAAAGATATCAAAATCACCTTTGATGCTATCAACCTGACCGAGCAAACCTCTGATCGCTATTTTGCCGGTAACGCTTACTCCAATGGCAAGACTTTCTTCCGTATGGAAGATTACGGTGCTTCATTCCAGTTAGGTGTCAACGTTAGATTCAAGTAATCAACCTCCGGGCCCCTTCGACGAAGGTGCCCGGCTTTTTACATGTCCATAATCATAAATAGAGAGTGTAACCATGAAACTTAATCAACATAAATGGCTTGGCGTCAGCGCGCTGAGTATCATGCTTGCCGCCTGTGGTGGCGGTTCAGATTCCCGTCCAGAATTGCCTGGCGCCCCGGATCCTGTGAGTTCGTCTTCATCTGTATCTTCTTCAGCAGGATCCTCCTCTTCAGCTGGCAATGAAGAACCCAATGGTGTAATTCTTCACGAAACATTTAATGTCAGTAACGGCGCTGAATTTTTCAGTGTTGATTACAAACCCTTGCCTGGTGCTTTTAACGATGATCCTCACCCATCGATGTATTTTCCTATCGCTGGTTTTGAGCTGAATCCAGACCCGGCGTTACCGTCGGTGGATCCTCGCATCCTGGTTGGCGACGGCAAGTTAACTATTACCAGTAGTTCGCGCTTTTCTATCGGACAGCATTCCAACGTGCGTAATCGAAGCACAACGGGTTTCGATACAGGTGCCTTGGGTGCGTTGGATTTGAGTCAGCCCTGGAAAATATCTTTTTGCCTCGTTAACGCTACCTCGACTGACGTCAACTCCAAAGTTGAGTTTTATGTAGATAACAACACCACCGGTCTGGCGAATTCCCGCCACGGCAACAACAACAGGATTCTCTCCGTAGCTACACCGTCTTACGTGAGTCATATTGGTAGTCGTGTCGTTGTATCTGTGCCGGGTGTGGCGACCCCCGTGGCTGATAGAACAAACACGGCACTGGAGAATGCGACGAACTCATTTCTCCAGTTTCGTGTATCCGGTGCGAATGATCAAACAACGGTAACCATTTCCGATCTCTGGATTGGCCTTCAGGATGCGGAAGCACCGACGGCGTGTGAAGCGGGAGAGCACTTGAGCCTGAATCCGCCCGCGAATGCACCGGCAGCGCCAACGGTAACGGCGGGTGATTCACAGCTGACGGTTACCTGGAATGCCGTTGAGCGGGCGTCTGGTTATGACGTCGCGTGGAATACAACTGATACCCCCCCAACAGATACAGCACAGATAGTGAGTGCGTCCGGTTTGGAACAAACCATTACCGGTTTGACAAACGGTACCAATTACTACGTCTTCGTCCGGGCTAAAAATGCGGGTGGTGCGACTGCATGGTCTGCTTCTACATCGGGTTCTCCCGTTGCCGCGGTTGTTGTGCCGGATGCTCCTACGGGTTTGACCGCCCAGGCAGGGAACGGACAAGTATTGGTAAGTTGGGATGAGGTGAGCGGTGTTTTGGATTATACGCTCGCCTACAGTACTACTGATGATGTAAGTGCTGCGACAGAGATTACGGCGATAACGGATAACAGTTATGTCGTCACCGATCTGGCTGATGGAACCACTTATTATTTCTTCATCAGTGCAACGAACAGTGCAGGCCAAGGTGCTTACAGTCAGAGTGTATCTGCAACTACCTTGGCTGCCGTCAGCTGGCTCACGACAAACGCAGATATTTTCGGTGATTCGGGTAGCGCGCCTGATGGTTCACTATCAGAAAATGGCGAGGAGATCAGCATCACAGCCAATGGCGGTAATTTCTCAAGTAATGCTGGTTTTAGAATGTTCCTCGCCACTCAGGAGATGATGCCTCCTTTCTACCTGCAAGCACGTATTGCGTCGATTGATGTTACCAATGAGGGTAATAGCGGTGCAGGCAATTCCTACGGATATGGCTTGGCTGTTATTGAGTCGCTGGAATCCAATGCAGGTGGCACTACTTATGAAAACACCGTCCCACGTTTTGCAACTCTGGGTGTATTTCCATCGGGTGACCCTATCACTTTCTCAGGTTCGCGCGCACACAAACTAGCGAATCAATCAGGGACACGTTCACGCAGTAACGTCACAGTTGCAGTGGGAAGCACGTTAATGCGTATTGAGGTAACAGCGACTGGCGTGGTGCGGTGTACCTATGACCCCGTAGGAGATACATGGACGCGTGAAAACTCTTCCTCGTGGGGCTCGGATGTTGAGATTCCAGCTTCCTGGAATGCAGGTTTCTATTCTGCACCAAGCCATCCCACTACTGTCGTATTTGATCAGGTCGAGCATGGCATATTGACGGATTCCGCTTGTCCTTAATCTTAAGCCAATATATGAAACCCCGCTTCGGCGGGGTTTTTTGGAGTGTATGACTGGAACTCAACACCATTCAAAAGTATTTGCAGTTATGTGATATCGGTGTGAGAGCCGATAAACAACCTTAATAATAAAGAGATGTACAACATGAATAAAAACCTTTTAGCTGTGCTGCTAATCAGCAGCGCACTGGTCGCCTGTGGCGGTTCCGATAACAATTCCTCCTCTTCAAGCGCATCATCTTCTCCGACTATTTCTTCAAGCTCCTTATCGTCCTCGTCGGAGGCGCAATCATCTTCTGAGCAATCCTCGTCTGTGCCGACATCATCGGACGCTTCATCATCCGAACAAAGTTCAAGCACCGCATCCAGCGAGCCGGGTTGCGAGGTGGCGGCGATTGACTTTGCGGCGGTGACGCCCTTAAGTCGCAGTGTGCTCGATGGCGCTGAGCCGGAAACCGAAGCACCGGTTGATGATCTTCCGGAATATGTGTGTGAAGACGGTTTATATTTCTGCGATGATTTTTCCGCAGGCGATGGTAAGTGGAATCTGTTGCCCACAACCGAGCACGAGTGGACGCCCAACGGTGCTTTCGATGTGCTGGATGACGCTGGCAACAATGTATTGCGTTATACCGCCAACAATGTCGGCGGCGTAATTGCTTTGGTTGATCCGGCGGAATTTACCGGCGTGACCTCGGCGGATTATTACGTGGAGGCGCGTGTTCGTCCGCGTGCGAACGGTACGACGGGTAATAAACAAATTTATTTGCTGGCCCGTTATCAGGACGGCAATAACTGGTATGCCGGTGCGTTGAATGTGCAGAACGCAACGACCAGCACCCAGGTAGAAATTGCCATGATGAAAGACGGCGTGCTGTCGCGGCCGCTGCAAGTTAAGCGGCCGTTAGAACAGGGCGCAAGAGATGCGACCGATGGCACCTGGTACACGCTGCGCATTGAGCTGATCGGTGATGCCTTAACGGTGTATCTCGATGGCGAATTGATTGGTAGCCGAACCGATGCAGAATTTACATCAACTGGCTTAATTGGTTTGTGGACGGCGAATAAATCCTTCGAGATCGACGACATAAAAGTGGGCAATGCCAATGACAAGCCCGCGCAATTAAGTATCACGCCTGCAAGCACCACTTATGCGGCTGAGGTGAATGACGAACCTTACGTGATTGATGTGACAGCAGTAGCGCCCAGTGGTGATGTGGATAATTTTACCGTGGAGTCGAGCGATCCGACGGTGGTGTCAGTCAGCGTAGAAGGCGCGCAGGTTTCGCTTGCGCCGGTGGGCGAGGGCAGTGCGGTTATCACCTTCACCAGTGGATCGGATGCAGGCCTCACGCGGCGTATCAACGCGACTATTGCGCCGGAGTTTGTTTTACCCGTAGCAACTTACGATCTTGAGTGTGCGGCTTTTCCTGCGCCTGGAAGTACCAACGTGCATGTGGATACCAGCCTGAGCCTGACCTTTGATGAAGCGCCGACTTTCGGTGATGTAGGCGCAATCCGTATCTTCAAAGCCGATGACGACACACTGGTGGACAGCATCAAACTGGCCTACGAAAAAGACACCATCGGTGTGGGTTCAACCACGCGCACATTGAACACGCTGCCGATTCAGTTGACCGGCAATACGGTGACGATTGATTTGCACAGCGATAAGCTGGAATACAACACCACCTATTACGTGGCCATCAGTGCGTCGGTATTCCCGGAGGCTACATTGGCCGGTGAGGTCTTCGCCGGTATTGGTAAAGATGCGGGTTGGTCTTTCACCACCAAAGCGGCACCGCCCGCCATTGAGACCACCGCGTTGACTGTTGGCAAAGACGGCGCAACCAGCGACTTTGGTTCCGTGCAAGGTGCATTAAATTTCGTGATGGAAAATATTGCGAAAGAAACACCGGCCACGATTGAAATCCAGGATGGTGTTTACGAAGAATTGTTGTACCTGAACAACAAAGACAACCTCACCCTTCGCGGTGAAAGTCGCGATGGTGTGATTATTCAGTATCGCAATTCCGAAGGCTTGAACGGCGGCTCCGAGGGACGCAATGTGTTCCTGGTGGCGAATGCCGATTTGTTAACCCTGGAAAACCTTACCCTGAAAAACACGACGTTGATCGGCGCAGGTGGCCAGGCGGAAACCCTTTACTTCAACAGCCAACAACGTTTGATCGCGAAGAACGCCAGCTTTATCAGCGAACAGGATACGCTGCAACTGAAAGGTTACAGCTGGTTTTATCAAACCCTGGTCGCGGGTAATGTCGATTACATTTGGGGCAACAATCGCGTGGCGCTGTTTGAAGAAAGTGAAATTCGCACCCTCGGTCGTTCCAGCGGCCATAACAACGGCGGCATTATCCTGCAAGCGCGGACAGTCAACGCAGAGGACAAAGGTTTTGTATTCCTCAACAGTGAACTCACACGCGGTGCAGGCCCAACGGGTGAAGAATTTGCCGATGAAACCGTGTGGCTGGCGCGCAGTGGTGGCAGTGCGTCTTACTACGACAACATTGTGTTTGTGAACACCAGGATGGACGCTCACATTCGCTCCACGGGCTGGTCCGATAATCCCGTTGCCAATCCTGCTGTGCCCTCCGCCATCAGCGGCTGGCGTCAATACAACAGCATGAATCTCGCCGGTGAAGTGCTGGATGTCAGCAATTGGACGCTCGGTTACACCTTGTCGCAAACCGAGTACGAAGATGAGTTCGCTGATCGCGCAAAAATCTTTTCAACCTACAACGCGGGTGCCGGCTGGAACCCGCAGCCCTAAGACGTAGGTCGGATTAGCCAAAGGCGTAATCCGACAAGCCCCTCAAAAAAAACAACAAACGCTGCCCCCTGAAAAAGGGCAGCAACAAAACCAAAATGGACGTTCAAAAACGCAATAAAAAAACGCAACAATAAACGAGAGAATCAACCTATGAAAATTACACAGCTCGCTTTGACAATCGCGCTTACGAGCGCGCTTGTTGCCTGTGGCGGCGGCTCATCCGGTAGTGGCTCCAGTGCGCCGGTTAGCAGTTCTTCCGCCAGCTCTTCTTTAGCCAGTTCTTCTGTACAAAGCTCCGCAGGGGATAGCTCCTCTGCAAATAGCTCTTCAGAAAGTTCGGCGATCAGCAGTTCAAATAGCAGTAACGTGGAGAGCAGCAGCTCATCTTCAGCGTCGGGTACGGATGGAATTCGTCCGGCCAAGATAGAGGGTTTTGCCGCATACGAAAATGTCACTGGCGGTCAAGGTGGCCCGGTCTATCTTGTGTCTACTGGAACGGAGTTAAATCAGGCGTTGTGTGGTTCACGCAATGGGAATAGAACGGCACCCGTAGTGATTCTGGTCAACGGTACGATTAATCACGCTAACACCACAGCGCAAGGGTGCGATACACAATCAGATGTTATCGAAATTAAAAACACCAGTAATGTGTCGATCATTGGCGTGGGCACGAACGCCTTGTTTGATGAAATCGGTATTCACCTGCGATCAGCGAATAACATCATCATTCAAAACGTACATATTCGTAACGTGAAGAAAAGCGGCACCCCAACCTCTAACGGTGGTGATGCCATTGGAATTGAGCGTGACGTTAATCGCGTCTGGATCGACCATAACTGGCTGGAGGCGTCAGGTGGTGAAAAAGACGGTTATGACTCGCTCCTGGATATGAAAGATGGGGTCACTAACGTGACAGTTTCATACAATTTATTTAACGACTCCAGCCGTGGTGGATTAATTGGTTCTAACGATTCGCCGCAAGGAAACGACAATATTACCTTTCATCACAATTGGTACAAAAATATCGAACAGCGCACGCCGCTAATTCGCCATGCCTTGGTACATATCTACAACAACTATTGGTCTAACGAAAATCGTGCCGCCATGATTCACGGCATCAATTCGCGTTCCGAAGGGCGGGCTCTGGTTGAAAGCAACTACTTTCACAACACCAACAATCCTTTGCTAGCCTCTTCAGATTCGCCGACACCAGGTTGTTGGCAAACGAACAATGACAATACGCTGGTGGACAGTATTTATAGTCGGAGCGTTGGCAACGGTGCGCTGATTATTCCGGAAATTATTGATGGCCAAATGCAATCAATTTCCTGTAATGCCGGAGTACCCTACACCGTAGAGATGGATGCAGCGGCTGACGTCCCAGCCATTGTGATGGCCAATGCCGGTGTAGGTAAAATTGATGTCAGCATCGAAGGCGCCATTGCTGTGCCCGGCACTGGCAGTAGTTCTTCAGCGGGAAACTCCAGTAGTAGCTCATCATCAGGCGTTATTGAGATGACCGACCTGCCGGTAAGCGAAGGTTTCAACAATGTAGTAAGTGCTACGGACTTTTTTAGTGCTACATACAAAGCTCTCGCGAGTTCCTTTGAGCCCTTCTATTATCGCAGCGGTGGTACGGTAACGTTTAGTGGTAATCAGGTAACCTTGGCCGGAGGGCGCTTTACCCTGGCGAACACCCAGCCTGCGACTAGCACCACTTCCGGAGACACCCAAACATTTGGTGAACTGGATTTAAGCCAAGCTTACCGTATCTCTTTTTGTGTCAAAGCGGCGAGTGGTGCGGGAGCCTTGCAGGTGTCGGTGAACAATAATGGCACCTCTGCAGGCAATTCAATTCATGGCAGCTCCAGCCGTGTGTTTAACGCCGGCGCAGATACCCTGACGGCCGGTCAGCGTGTGGTCATTGATAGTAGTGTGGGTAACGCCAACTCGTTTATTCAGCTACGCACGGAAAGTAGCGCTACGGTTGTTATAGATGATCTTTGGATCGGTTATCAAAGTGATACGGATAGCGAGCCAGATACCGCGAGTTGTACCACCGATTAAGCAAATGATCGGCATCACCTTCACAGATGACAAAGCCCGCGTTTGCGGGCTTTGTTATTTATAGGACCAGTGAAAGTGAATTTCCAGGGGTTCAAGCAGAGCGCGCATTAAGAACCCAAAGTTGTAACCTCCCATGCTGACCACAATTACACCTCATAACCAGAAAGATAAGTAAACGATTACATGCTTTTCATGAGAAAAATGTAATCGTATCCATTCATAAAATGGCAATATCCATCACAATAATCCGCAAAAATGACAAAATTATTGATTGACCTGCAATTGGGGAAAGTGCAAGAATTGATCAACACGCCAAGACAGGGAAAGCCATACCAGCGGATCCCTTTTCACATTGCTTCAGGGCTCGCGCCAACCCGCCGCAGGATTCAGCGGGCGATGTAAAAAACATAAAAAGACGGTGAGAGAAGTCTGAAAAGACGTCGTTAATTACGCAGGCAAAAGACCTGCACATAACAACAATAATTAAAAAATACAGCGTTGGATAACAACGCTAATGCGGAATTCCCGCAATCACGTGGTACATCTTTTTTACGTTTCGATTTGCAGCCGCAAGATACAGTGCGCCGTGTGTGGATTTTTGTCTCCATGGCGCAGTGCTGTCGCGGCGCTGTAAAAACATAGTGGTAACCGTGGTAAAGAGCAATGCTTCGATGAGTTCACTCATTGAAGTCTTGTTGTTTATGTTTCCCATTTTCTCGAGGAGGTCAAACGTCAACACCCAGCATTCCCCTTTCTGTTAACTCACTCATTACGCCCTGCTAATCAACCACATAACGAAGCAGGCGTAACAAGATAAGAAGGAAAAATTTATGAAGATGCGAGTTCCCCTTTTATTGCGCCAGTGCGCGCTCGGCGCGGGCAGTTTACTGACTGCTGCGGTTGCGGCGGCGGGCCCGATTGGTTATGCCACCTTAAATGGCGGCACCACCGGTGGTGCCGGTGGCCAGGTGGTATATGCCAGCACCGGTGCTCAAATTAACCAGGCGATGTGTAATCGCGCCTCCGACGATACGCCGCTGATTATTTATGTGAGCGGCACCATCAACCACGGCAACACCCAAAAATATTCCGGTAGTTGTGACACCAAGGACGATGAAATTCAATTCAAAGGTGTCAGCAATATTTCATTGATTGGTACAGGCAGCGGCGCGGTGTTTGACCAGATTGGTATTCATTTACGCGATACCTCCAACATTATTCTGCAAAACCTGCACATCAAAAATGTGAAGAAATCCGGTTCACCTACCTCTAACGGCGGTGACGCCATCGGTATGGAAAGCGGTGTATTCAATGTGTGGGTTGACCACTGTACGCTCGAAGCCACCGGCGGCGAGGATGATGGTTACGACTCTTTGCTGGATATGAAAGCCACCACGCAATATGTGACGGTGTCTTACACGCATTACCACCATTCCGGTCGCGGCGGCTTGATGGGCTCCAGCGACAGTGACGACACCAACACCTTCGTCACCTTCCATCACAACTATTACCAGGATGTGGATTCGCGCATGCCGCTGTTGCGTCACGGTACGGCGCACGCGTTCAACAACTACTACAACGGCATCACCAAATCCGGTATGAATCCGCGTATGGGCGGCAAGATCAAAGCCGAACACAATCACTTTGAAAATGCCAACAACCCTATCGGCACGTTCTACACCACCAACATGGGTTACTGGGATCTTAAAGATAATATCTTTGAAAACGTCACCTGGACTTCAGCGTCCGATGAATTCCCGGCGGGCCCGAACCCGGTATCCACCACGTCTATCAACATTCCCTATTCGTATCAACTGGATGCAGTGAATTGTGTCAGAGACATCGTCAAAGCGACCGCCGGTGCGGGTAAAGGCTTGGCAACATCTGATGGTTCGTGCAGTGTTGATCCGGGCCAGCCCACCAGCTCTTCCAGTGCTTCCAGTGTTTCAAGCACACCTGCAAGTTCATCCAGCAACTCCAGCACGCCCGGTGGTGAATTGGTTCTGGGCACTAACCTTGCCGGTGGTGCAGCTGCTGACGGTACCAGTAAAGGCGGCGGTACCAGCTACGGAAATGTTACCGACGGGAATCTGAGCAGCTACTGGTCGCCCAGCTCTACCAGCGGCGAGCGTGTTTCTATCAAGGGTCTGAGTGGCAGTTTCAATACCGTGATCATTCGCGAATTGAACAACGCAACAACCAGCTGGCGGTTGATCAACAACGACAATGGAAATGTATTGGCATCTGGCACAACATTAGGTGGCGAGCGCATCATCACCGGATTTGGCACCATCTCCGCCAGTAAGCTCAACCTGATGATCGACAGCGCTAACAGCGCGCCGCAAATCGCCGAGTTCGAAATGTACAACGCCAGTGGCAGTGTCCCGGCTAGCAGCGCGTCTTCAGCATCCAGCGCAACACCCCTACCGAGCAGCAGTTCTGTCAGCAGCTCAGCGCCGCCGATCAACGAGACGGTGCGTTATGAAGCCGAAAGCGCTTACCTGTATCGCGGCACTGTCGACAACATTCACAGTGGCTACAGCGGTACGGGCTTTGCTGACTATGAAAACGTAAGCGACAGCTACGGTGAATGGACAGTCAACGTACCGAGCGCTGGTCAGGTTACGGCCACCTTCCGGTTTGCCAATGGCACGACCGTGAACCGTCCGATGGCGATCAGCGTAAATGGCAATGTCGTGAACAGTGGGTTGGCTTTCAGTGGCACGGGTGGTTGGGCATCCTGGGCAACGCAAAGTATTACGTTAACGCTCAATGCCGGTACTAACGTCATCCGCGCAGCATCAACCACCGCTAACGGTGGCCCGAATGTGGATTACCTTGAAATCACCACCACCGGCAGCGCACCTGCGTCCTCCGCCAGCTCGACCCCTGTCAGTAGTGCGTCAAGCAGTAGTGCACCGGAACCTGAGCCAGTTGTACTCGGTAGCAATGTTGCAGCTGGCGCGGCCGCCGACGGTAGCAGCAAAGGTAATGGCACCAGCTATGGCAGTGTGACTGACGGCAACCTGGGCACCTACTGGTCGCCCAGCTCTACCAGCGGTCAACGTGTGTCAGTCAAAGGCTTGAGCGGCACTTTCAACACCGTGATTATTCGCGAATTGAACAACGCGACCACCAGTTGGCGGATTGTTAACAACGACAACGGCGCGGTATTGGCCTCCGGTTCAAGCCTGGGTAGTGAGCGTGTGATCAGCATTGGCAGTGTATCCGCCAGCAAGCTGAATCTGATGATCGACAGTGCGAGCAGTGCGCCGCAGATTGCGGAGTTCGAGGTCTACAACGCCAGCGGTGATGTCGGTACATCCTCTTCATCGGCAAATAGCTCAGCCAGCAGCACACCGCCAGTGTCCAGCTCCAGTGTGGCCGTGAGCAGCAGCTCGTCTTCTGTCGCAAACTCCAGCAGCAGCGCCGCTAACTCTTCACTGCCGAATTACTCCGGTCCATTAAGTAATGACTGTATCAACCTTGCCACCAACCCCAACGTGAACTGGCGTGATACCTCGCTGCAAAGTGACCAGGAAATCGTTGAGTGTCTGGCGCAAACCCTGGGTCAACCGGTGGGTTACGGTGAGAATGCACGCGGTGGTTACGATCCCAATGGCAACAGTAAACTGACGGTCATCACCAAAAACGGCAGCACCTCGGTAGAGCAACAAATTTATGATGCAATTACCGATAACGCGCATAACTGGATTGTGTTCGACAAATTTGATTTCGCGAACCCATCTGAAATTGCGATGTACCGTTTGCAATGTGGTAACGCCGCTGTTCAATCACACCTGGGCGCAACCGAAGCACAATGTATCAACTACACCCAATGGTGTTCCAGCAAAGGTATTTCCAGCGCAAATTGTGTGAGTGAATTCTTCAACAACGCGTTGAATGAAAGTGACTTGCCGATTCGCAATACCGTTGTCGGTTCCAATAAAACCCTCGACGGTCGGATGAGTGAAGCTTTCTTCCGTTTCAACGGTTTTGCGATTGGTCGCGACAGTTCAGGTCAAGCGATTCAGACATCGAACAGCGTGATCCTGACACACCTGAACTTCGTAGGCGCAGGTCACACTGAAGATCACGGCCTTGATCCCGATATGATTCGCGCTACCGGCGAGTCACACGATATCTGGATTCATCGCAACAACTTTGACACCACAGGCGATGCTGCTTTTGATGTGAAAGTCGGTGCCTATGACATCACCATTTCTTACAACAAACTGGTGGATGTGAAGCGTGCATCCCTGCATGGCTCCAGCGACAGCCGGACCATCAACGAGCAGATCACGACCACCATGCACCACAATGCGTTTATCACGCGCGATGGCAGCTACAGTTCGTTGGGTAATACCTTGCGTCGTGTTCCGCTGATTCGCCGTGGTACTTCGCACATGTTCAACAACGTGTTCGTCAACTACCGCAAAGATATCCTCAGCATTCGTGTCGGTGCGAGCGTGCTGTGGGAAGATAACGCGTTTGTGGTCAATCGTGCGCACCAGGAAAAAAGCTCACTGGAATCTTCCCTGGACGAACTGCAGTCTAACCTGGTGCGTGACATCAGCGGCGGCAGCTTCCGTGGCGAAGGCATCTACCTGTGGTTCTCCGACGGTGCGTGCAACATCGACAGCACAACGCAACGGCAGATCACTGCTTCATCCGGCAGCGTGGGTAACCTGACGCAGCAGTATTCATCCAGATCGCAAAACAACATCGCTGACTGGCGCTTCACCGCTGGCCAGGATCTGGTGGATTACGTGAGTGCGACTGCAGGCCGCGATGGTGTGTTGCCATTCAACTCGCCTTTGGCGGGTGATCGCTACTATGTCTTGGGCTTGGGTAAAGTGCCTTGCCTGTAATATGAGTGAATTAGCTGCCGGTGTCGCCAAGTGGTGATGCCGGTCGCTAAAAACCTGCGAGATACGTGCTTTATCGATAGTGATGTAAACGATGTCCTGAAGCCGTAGTGCTATATAAATGCTTTGGAAGTTATCTTAAAAATCCGTTGTCGGTTTGCGCTGGCAGCGGATTTTTAAGTTGGCTGACAAGAACAATAAAAAAGCTTTTCCTGGTTCCCGGCGTTGCGTTTTGCGTAGCGACTTTTCCCAAACGCCAATTCACTATCCAGCTGATGGTTGATGTATGACTTTTATACACCAGGCATCGGATGGCTTTATCGTGTGTATTTTATAAGGAGAGACATCTCAGAAACGTATTCTTGATTGCGATAGCAACGTACCATCATCAATGGATGGTGGTGTGAACCATAACGAATAATTATTAACAGGTACATTAAGATGAGAGCGATAAAATCACCAAAAGGCATTGCTACTATAGCCGCCTTGGCGTTGATCAACCTGATGTCATTAAACGCAGTGCATGCACAAAATCTCGGTTCGAATTTATCCATCACCGGCCCGGGTGCTGGTGCCGATGGTTCTGGCTTCAGCGATACAAAACTGGTGCGCGATGGAAGTACTTCTACCTATACGCAAGCAAGTGGCACGACTAATCAACGTGTTTCCGTTAAGTGGAGCAGTGCGATTAATTTCAATACAGTAGTGTTGCGCGAGTCCGGTAGCAATGTGGCTAACTGGCAACTGGTTAACAACGATACCGGTGCGGTACTGGCAACAGGATCAGGTATTGGAGCTGCGCGCACGGTCAATTTGGGCGCGGTCAATATGAAAAAGTTGAATCTGATCGTTAACGGCAGCTCGCCGCTACGCATGGCCGAAATCGAAGTGTATAACGCTTCAGGTAGCAGCGCTTCCTCCAGCGTGGCCTCCAGCTCCAGCAATTCATCCAGTTCATCAAGTTCATCCAGTACGTCGTCCGGTTCTTTGATGTCGTGTCAGGAGGCGAATACAGTACGCGGTTTTGCCTCGTTGGGCGGCGGCACCACCGGTGGTGCTGGCGGTACCAGCGTGACAGTGACAACCGGTGCGCAATTGGTAACGGCATTGGCGAGCAAGAAAAATAACACAACACCCATCAAGATTTATGTTAACGGAACGATCACACCAGCCAACAGCGCCGGTGCAACCCAGTTTGATATCAAAGACATGGAAAATGTATCGATTCTGGGAGTGGGGACCAACGGTATATTTGATGGTATCGGTTTGAATATCGTGCGTGCGGATAACATCATCGTGCGTAACATCGTGGTTCGTTACAACCGCATTGGTCAAAAAGATGGTATCAGTCTGGATGGCAATTCCACCAACGTATGGATCGACCATAACGAGTTGTACAACAGCCTCAACGTCGGCAAGGATTATTACGATGAGCTGATAAGCGGCAAAGGCGAGATCGACAACATCACCCTTTCTTACAATTATCTGCATGACAGTTGGAAAACATCGCTCTGGGGCTCAAGTGATACAAATGCTTATGAACGCCGTATAACCTTCCACCACAACCGTTTTGAAAATGTAAACTCTCGCTTGCCGTTGTTCCGTTTTGGTCAGGGCCACGTGTTTAACAATTATTACAAAAACGTGCTGGAAACGGCGATTAACTCACGTATGGGTGCCCGTATCCGTATTGATGGAAATTACTTTGAAAATGTAAAAAATCCGATTCTTAGCAAAGATAGCTCCCAAATCGGTTATTGGGACGTTGGCAGCAGTGACACCAATGTGTATTCCGGTGTGACCTGGGAGCCCTCAACCTGTGATGGTGAATCCGCCTGTGTCGTAGCGGGACCGAACGTAGGTTCAACGGTCAACTACACACCGCCTTATTCATATAGCCTGATGTCAGCCTCCGCAGCGAGAGCACACGTCTTGGTTAATGCCGGAGTCGGAAAGTTAAAGGGTTGTCTTTAACCGGCAATGTCGGTCCGCTGACCCGGCACCGATATAACTGGAAACTGGAAAAACTCTCGTAAGTTAAGTCTTGTGGGAGTTTTTCTTATATAAATCCCTTACCAAAAAGAGAGTTGATTGAACCGGTAAGCAGGATTGAAAAAGTTGTTAAAAATTGTACAAAAGACGATTGACTTGAAAAAAACCTTGTGTGCAAAATAACGCCAAGCTTAGTAAGCAAGCTGTAACTTTTCCGATATATGTATCTCCGATCTAGGTGGCACGCCTTGGGTGTAGGATCAGGCCACATTGCTGTAAACCTCTGTTGAAACGCGGTTGTAAGAAATCTCATAAGGACTTGGTTATAAGTTTCGTTGATATTTCCAGCGCTATTTTGCCGGCAAATATTAAAGAAGTTATAAAACAAGCTGTTGCGTATTGTGTGTGATCGCAACATAAAAATAAGAGATAAGAAAATGAAAGAACTCAGCCCTTCCAAACAAATTCTGTTGTGTGTATCGCTGTTGTTGATCAATATTATTTTTAATGTGGTGATTCCTAATCCGAATCCGTGGTGAGATACCCGCATTAATGAGCCATCAATTTTTTGTCCTTTATAGTTTTTGCTATTCACCTGCGGATGATGCTGCGAATAGCAAAAACTTGCCGATAGAATTTTTTAACCTCTCCGCGTAAAGCGACCACTGCGTTTACTTCCTTAAAAAACTACCCGCCTCGTTTGTTTTGCACAATTTTCGACGACGCAGCCACTCAGTGAGTGTGTGCCTCAGCCCCATTGGTGCCTCTTGGTAGGTGTGTGAACGAACAGACCGTTAATACCACCTAAACTACTTTCGCGCTTCAGTACTCTAAAAAAATAATTTAACGCGAACGAAAAAGGAGATCGGTATGCAAACCACGCTTGAAGAAAATCCTGTTTATCGCAACGACGCAACAAATCTCGCAGCAATTTCTGCCAGCGCGGTTTCCTGGGGCGCCATCTTTGCCGGTGCAGCGGCCGCAGCAGGTTTGTCATTAATCCTGTTAATCCTCGGCGCTGGTTTAGGGTTTGCTACTACCTCGCCCTGGTCTGGTGAAGGAATCAGCGCAACCACCTTTGGCATATCCACCATTATCTGGGTGATTTTTATGGCATTTGCCGCCTCGGCAATTGGCGGTTATATCGCGGGGCGACTCAGAACCAAATGGGTCGGTGTGCATACGCACGAAGTCTATTTTCGCGATACCGCCCATGGTTTTCTTGCGTGGTCAGTAGCGACTTTAGCTACCGCGGCTTTTTTAAGTTCAGTGACCGGCGCCATCGTCAGTGGCGGTATAAAAGCTGGGTCTTCCATGGTCGGTGGTCTGGCCTCCACGGCCAGCGCCACAGCCGGGCAAGTGGAACTTGATGGTGGTCAATTGGGAGAAAGTGTGGATTATTTTGTGGATTCACTCTTCCGCCGCCAACCCACTAGCGCCACCACCAGTCCCGCACCGGCAACGGACACCACCAATCCCGGCATGAATCCCAACGCCTCTGAACCTGCCGCCGTCGCCACAAGCGATGTACCCACGCAAACGAATACTGTTGCAGATAATGCAGTAGAAAACACGGCGGAAGTCGTGCGTATTTTTATGCGTGGCTTGCGTGAAGAGGGTGATTTGCCGCAAGAGGATGTCCGTTATGTTGCGCAATTAATTGCGCAGGAAACGGAGCTGTCCCAGGCAGAAGCAGAGCAACGGGTTAACGAGGTTTACGAGCGTGTCCAAAGCGGTTGGCAAGAAGCACAAACCACCGCAAAAGAGGCAGCGGATAAAGCACGCGAAGCCTCGGCGTACGCTTCCTTATGGTTCTTTGTCTCTTTGTTAATCGGCGCGTTTTCAGCGAGCCTGGCAGCGACCTTCGGCGGCCGCCAACGCGATCTGTAAACCTACATTTGTAAAAGGAGAACAACGATGCACGCGATTCTTTTATGGTTACTCGGTGTACCAATCCCCATCATTATTTTGCTGATTTTATTGTTGTGATGGGTTGTAAAAAAACGCTGTGCGATGCACGGCCACATTATCAACATTAAGGAGAACACCTATGTCTGTCGGAACTATCCTGATCATCATCTTGATTCTGTTATTAATCGGGGCGCTTCCCGCCTGGCCTCACAGCCGCAGTTGGGGGTACGGCCCTACCGGTGGTTTAGGGTTGGTATTGGTTATCTTGCTGGTATTGGTGCTACTGGGCGTCATTTAGTGACGGTGGCCGTGCAGTAAAGGCCGGTGCGGCGTTAGGGCTTGGGTTTCGAAACCCAAGCCCTAATGACAAACGGATTAAGCAGCTCTTGATTCCAGGAACATCGAGCCATCGAAAAAAGTTTATTTTAAAGCACGACTTGAACTCGCCGGGTGCCAAGGCTCAGGCACATAATGCGTTCTCTCCAGCGCTTTGTAATGCTCCAGATCATGCGCAGGCTGCTCCAAACCAGCGGGAATTGGTTTCCCGGAAAGACTCTGGAAATACAACACACAGGAATCCCGCCACCGCACCGCATCGCGCTCCTGAATCTCCAGCAACGCCTTCACCTGCGCAAACCGCTGCGGATCAATCAGCCCCTCCAGCGCATCCCACTCACGCTGCATTTCCCGCACCTGCTCAACCCCCGCGTAATATTTGCGAACCAACTCCTCCCACAAGGTTTGTCCCGATTCCATCTTGTGATCCCAGCTCACATGGTGAAACCACAGCAGTAAATCCTCCGGCACTTTATCAATATCAGCATAGATATTGCGCACCGCAGGATGATATTGCGCGACCGCATTGGAACCGCTGGCGGTGCGATCAAAACCGATGCCGTCTTTACTCGCACGGTGATAATAGGTTGCCGTCCAGTCAGCGCGGCCGGATTTATCGTGCCAGGGCGCAGGACCATAGTGGTGGCCTTGCGCATACAAATGGGTAAGGCCCAGGGGCGAACGATAGTTCACGCCAGCCTCGCGGGACTGCATCATTATCGCAAGCGCAGGTGCGATAAATTTTTCGTTATTGGTGAAGGTCATGCGCAGCCATTCATCGGCAATGGCTTCTGCGGTGACCGTGTAGTCCCAGGCTAAACGGCCAAAGGCATACCAACTGGACTGCACGAACGGATGACCGGTCCAGTTGCGGTCGGTGCCTGGATTGATGACGGCAGCCATACCGGTGCGTGAATAATTAAACACCTTTCCTTCGAGAATCTTACCGATAGTTGAGCCCGGCCCTTTCGCGTGAGTGTCTGTATTGAGCGATTCAGTGAACAGTGGCCCTTGATAAGCGAGATGCTTATCGAAACCAAAATATTCCTGGGTCACCTGAAATTCGATCATGGTGTTGGTGTTTGGCAGGTTGCCGAACAGCGGCGAGAAAGGTTCGCGCGGCTGGAAATCAATGGGGCCGTTCTTCACTTGCAGGATGACGTTTTCACGAAATTTTCCATCCAATGGCGTGAACTCATCGTAAGCACCGCGAAAACGATCTTCGATATCCGCGTTGTACACAAAGGCGCGCCAGAACACCACGCCGCCATAGGGCTTGAGTGCATCGGCCAGCATGTTAGCGCCTTCAGCATGATTGCGACCATAACCTTGCGGGCCGGGTTGGCCTTCGGAGTCTGCCTTTACCAGGTAACCGCCGAAGTCGGGAATATAGGAATAAATTTTTTCGGTGCGCGCTTTCCACCAGGCTTGTACGCGCGGATCGAGTGGATCGGCGGAATCCAGATCGCCGAACGCACGGGGCGAATCGTAATTAATAGAGAGATACAACTTGATGCCGTAGGGCCGGAACATATCAGCCAGCACGGCGGCTTTTTTCAGGAACTGGTCGCTGAGGATGCGCGGGTCGGCATTGACGTTATTGATCACCGTACCGTTGATGCCAAGCGAGGCATTGATGCGCGCATAATCGGTGTAACGCGGGTTTTTATATTCCGGCAGGCTGCCCCATTCCCACAGTGACAAGCCGGCGTAACCGCGCTCCACCAGGCGATTCAAATTATCCCAATGATTGACCACGCGATGCTGCACGCGCGGTGCACTGCTGATGGCAAGGTCATTCAATTTCTGGTGGGTCTGCATTTGGCGTAGCAGATCGAATACGCCGTAAAGCACGCCCACATCAGTGTTAGCGGCAATCACCAGCGCGTCGCGCGCCTTGACCCTGGTTTGCTCAATCAAATAACCCTCGGGGCCGAGTTCGGCCAGGCGATCATCGAGCTTCAGAGAGGCAATCAACGGCGAGCCTTGCGGGGTGCCGATGACCACAGAACCTTTGCGGGCGAGCTGTTTGGCCAGGGGGATGTCGGTATCCAGTAATCCCGACAGGCCGAGCTGCAATTCAGCGGTTGCGGCACGCAAGATCGGTGAGTCGGTTTCGCTGACGATATGTTTGACCTGCGCGCGATATTGCTTGAGCAAGCGGGTATCGGACACTGCCGGATAGCGCAGCCACATGTCATAGCCATCTTCGGCCAAAGCTGTCTGGGCGACTAGTATACAAGTTAAGGAAAGAAACCAGGGTAAGCAGCGTTTGAACATGATGTTAAGCCTGTTTTTATCGGTATTTGACGCGTTTATTTGCGTCGATCAGATTGGGTCGGAGAAAGGATAAAACACAAACAATGCAAAAGATTCTGGTTAATGTCAAATAAACCAAAAGTAAAAAAGCGTCAATGTGGAGCGCAGGTGGGACAGGACGCAATAAAGAATCAGGAATGCTCAGTCGCCTGGTCGGTTTCATCGAGCCAGGGGCGCTTGCCGTCCTTGCGCGCGGGAGGCAATTGACTGATCTGGGTTTCAATCCAGGTTTTGATGTCTTCGGTTAACTGCTTGCGGTCACGGCCTTCTGTCAGTATCGGCTCGCCGATTACGACAGTCACCGTGCCGGGGTATTTAAGGAAGTGTTTATGGGGCCAGCATTCCGCCGCATTGTGTGCAATCGGCACCACCGGCACACCGGCGGTGCAGGCGATGTCTGCGCCGCTGCGCGCATAATTTCCTACGGTACCCAGAGGTACACGCGTGCCTTCGGGAAAAATCAGCAAATTGTTGCCTTCCTTAAGCCGCGCCAGCCCCTTGCTTTTCACATCTTTGAGCGCCTGGATCGGATTCTTGCGATCAATGGCAATAGGACGCAGGGTGGCCAGGCCCCAGCCGAAAAACGGAATCCGCAGCAGTTCTTTTTTGAGGATGGTGCTGACCGGACCAAAATAATATTGCAGGAACATGGTTTCCCAGGTGCTCTGGTGTTTGGACATCACCACGCAGGGATAAAGCTCCGGGTGTCGCTGGCCTACGATATTAACGCGGATGCCGCAACACACCCGCAACAACACCATCGTCAGGCGATTCCACAAGGTCACGATGCGCCAACGCCAACTGTAGGGCAGGATTGGTTGGATGATCACCGCGATAAAACCGATGATCATCCCGGTGACATTATGAAGCATCAGGAACAATAAACTGCGGAGGTAAAGCACTATGGATTCTCGCGTGTTGTGTTGATCAGAGAGTCGGCCGCTGCGGCCAGATCATCAAAAACCTGTACCTGTTCCAGGGTCAGCCCCGGGAAATCATCGGTGCTGTCGCTGTCCGGATACTGCAAATCCTCAAGGGTTTTTACCCCGTTGCCGGTGCGCACCAGCCACGGCTGACAACCCTTGCTGATCGCCGCCTGCAAATCGCGCAGAGTGTCGCCGATAAACGGCGCACCCTCGGCGGAGATATTAAATTCTGCTTCAATGGCATCGATCAAGCCGGGTTTGGGTTTGCGGCATTTGCAGTGATCTTCCGGCGCGTGGGGGCAATAAAAAATCGCACTGATCTCACCGCCGTGATCTTCTACCAGTTGCGTGATTTTTTCATGCATGGCTTCCAGATCGTCAAGATCAAATTTGCCGCGCGCCAGGCCGGATTGGTTGGTGGCAATCACCACCGTAAAGCCCGCCTGCGACAAACGCGCAATCGCCTCAATACTGCCCGCAATCGGCACGCACTCATCCACCGACTTTACAAAATCCGGCCGGTCGAGATTGATCACACCATCACGGTCAAGAATTACCAGTTTCATCGCGTCTCACAGTAGGTCGAATTAGCCGCGTATAACGCGGCGTAATCCGACAGCAAAATTAACTCTTCGCCGGCACCAGATAAGAAATATCAGCTACTTCCAAAAACAATCCGCGCAGTTGCTGTAACAGCGCCAGGCGATTTTGTTGCAGTGCCGGGTTGTCGCACATCACCATGACGTTGTCGAAGAAGTTGTCTACCGGTTGCTGCAGATCGGCGAGGCTAGCCAGGGCTTCAGTGTACTGATGGCCAACATACAGGGGTGCAACCACACTGGCTTTCGCGATGATCGCTTTAGCCAAGTCTTTCTCGGCCGCTTCCGCGAGCAAATCGGAATTCAATGCAGCGTCAATCTCGCCAGCTTGTTTGCTAAGGATATTGGATACACGTTTGTTCGCGGCCGCCAAGGCTTGCGCCTGCGGCAATTTACTGAATTCGTACACCGCTTTTACGCGCAGATCGATATCCAGAGGCACACTGATCTGCTTTGCGTTAACCGCCTGGAAGACTTCCGCCGGAATCTGTGCGTCTTCATAAAACGCGCGGAAACGGTCGAGCATATAGCCCAGCACGGTGTCCACCAGCTCGTCACCAACAGTCAAGGCTTTGTGCTGCGCCTTGGCGAAATTCAACAGGTCGCGCAGGTCCAGGTTAAGTTTTTTCTCTACCAGAATACGCAACACGGAAATACTGGCGCGACGCAATGCGAAAGGGTCTTTGGAGCCGGTAGGTTGTTGGCCAATGCCAAAGATACCGGAGATGGTGTCGAGACGATCCGCCAGTGCAATGATGGCACCGGTCGTTGTTGCAGGTAATTCATCACCGGCAAAACGCGGCAGGTATTGCTCGTTCATCGCCGCCGCGACGTCAACGTTTTCACCGTCATTCAATGCGTAGTAATAGCCGGCGATACCCTGCATATTGTCGAACTCGCCCACCATGTTGGTGACCAGATCCGACTTGCACAATTGCCCGGCACGTTCAGCCAGTTGTTTATCGGCTTTTAATTGCCCGGCGATATAAACCGCCAGCGCGGCGACGCGTTCGGTTTTCTCGTAAATCGTGCCGAGTTGCGCTTGAAACACAATGCTCTTCAAACGCTCACGCAGAGATTCCAGGGTAACTTTTTTATCGGTTTCAAAAAAGAAGGCCGCATCTGACAGGCGCGGGCGGATCACGCGCTCGTTACCGTCAATCACCAGCGCGGGATTTTTACTTTCGATGTTGGCCACAGTAATAAAGTGCGGCAGGAGTTTGCCTTTGTTATCGACCACGTGGAAATATTTCTGGTGTTCCTTCATAGAGGCAATCAGGGCTTCGGCGGGCACGTCCAGAAAACGTTTTTCAAAATTACCGGTCAAGGCCACCGGCCACTCCACCAGGGCAGTCACTTCGTCGAGCAAGTCCGCATCGATTACCGCGACGCCGCCCACTTTTTTCGCTTCGGCTTCAACCTGCTGTTTGATCAGTTCGCGCCGCTCGTTCATATCGACCAGCACGTACCCGATAGTCTTCAACTTGTGCAGGTATTCTTCCGCACTTTCCAGTTGTAGCTCCTGGTTGTAATGGAAGCGATGGCCGCGCGTGCAACGGTTGGCGCGCAAGCCGAGCACGGTGGCGTCCACAATGTCGTAGCCGTAGAGCATCACCAGCCAGTGAGCCGGGCGTACAAATTCGGTTCGTTTTGCGCCCCAGCGCATACGCTTGGCGATGGGTAACTTGGCAAATGCGGTTTCCACGATGTCGCCCAACAGGCTGCAGGTTTCCTTGCCTTCGGTGGTTACGCGGGCAACGAGTTTTTCTACTTTGCCATCGCTTTCCGTTGTTAATGCGTCGACAGCGATATTGTTTTTCTCGGCAAACGCAATGGCCGCTTTGGTGGGCTTGCCAGCGCCATCAAAGGCCACGGTTTTTGGCGGGCCCCACACAACCAGTTCCTTTTGCGGTGTAGCCTCGATCAACTGTTCAACGATGATCGCCAAACGGCGTGGCGCAGCAAAAGATTTGATTGCAGTGTAAGTCAGCTCCTGAGCTTGCAAACCCGCGGCGATATTTTCTTCCAGCGCGGCGATCAGCGTTTTCAGGGCTTTGGGTGGCAGTTCTTCGGTGCCCAGTTCCAATAAAAAATCAGCAGACATTATTCTTCTCCCTCCGCGGACAGCAATTCATTGCGCAGAGATTCAGGGGCCAGCGGGAAGCCGAGCGATTTACGCTTGTCGAAATAAGCTTGTGCCACGGCGCGCGCCAGCGCACGCACGCGCAGGATAAAACGTTGGCGTTCGGTGACCGAAATCGCGTGGCGGGCATCCAGCAAGTTAAAGGCGTGAGATGCTTTCATCACCATTTCATACGCAGGCAGCGGCAAACTTTTTTCCATCAAACGCTGGCTTTCGCGTTCGTACACATCAAAGCTGTGAAATAAAAATTCTGTATCGGCTTCTTCAAAGTTGAAGGTGGACATCTCCACTTCGTTTTGGTGGAACACATCGCCGTAGGTGACCTTGTCGCCGTTGGGGTTGATGGTCCACACCAGATCAAAGATTGAATCTACACCTTGCAGATACATGGCGATGCGCTCGATACCGTAGGTGATTTCACCGGTGACCGGATAACACTCGAGCCCACCCACTTGTTGAAAGTAAGTGAACTGCGTGACTTCCATTCCGTTCAACCATACTTCCCAGCCGAGGCCCCAAGCGCCGAGGGTGGGCGATTCCCAGTTGTCTTCCACAAAACGGATGTCGTGAATGGTGGTGTCGATACCCATCTCGCGCAATGAACCCAGGTAGAGTTCCTGGATATTGTCCGGCGAGGGTTTAAGTGCAACCTGAAACTGGTAGTAATGCTGCAAGCGGTTGGGGTTCTCGCCGTAACGGCCGTCTTTGGGGCGGCGGCAGGGCTGCACGTAGGCGGTGTTCCAGGTTTCCGGACCGATGGCGCGCAGGAAGGTGGCGGGGTGGAAGGTGCCGGCGCCGACTTCGAGGTCGAGCGGTTGCAGGATCACGCAACCCTGGCGTGCCCAATATTCTTGCAGGGCGAGGATCAGCCCCTGGAAGGTGCTTACATCCGGTTTTTTGGCATCAGGCTTGGGAGAACCTGCGGAATCTTGATGGTCAGACACGGAGACTTGCCTCTGGCTTGCGGTTCGAAAAGATAAAAGAGCGCCGGATTATAGCGGGACTGGTGCGGCATTAGTACTGTCGGGCTCCATGCTTGTGGATGGATTGTGAGGTTATCTCTGAGACTCGCCGTAAACCCGGTCCCTTCGCGCTCCCGGCGCTTCGGGACACTTCCCACATCCATGTGGGTCGTCCTTGGGGGCTCATCACCAGCATCCATGCTGGTGATGATCTCAGGGGTAAGATCGGAAACCATGGAAGATCGGAGTAATACCCGGCGTTCAGTTGTGGGATTTTTTCCGGTAAGCTGGCTGGCTGTTTTGCCAGTTGTTGGCAGTAGATGTTCACAATAATGAGTTCACCACGAATGAAAGACTGGTTAGTCGTCAGTTTTATTAAATTCCTTTCGCTTTTACCGCTATCAATAAGTCGTGCCTTGGGCACTTTTTTGGGTGGTTTGTTGTGGCGTGGTCGGGGGCGGGAGAAGCGGGTGACGATTGCGAATCTGCAGTTGTGTTTTCCGGAGTTAAGTGAAGCTGAGGTTCATGCGTTGGCGCGTGAAAGTTTGCAGGAGACGATGAAGACGGCGATGGAGGCGGGTGCGGTGTGGCGGAGGGATTACGCCTGGCTCAGGAGCAAGATGGTGGAGATTGAGGGCGAGCATATCCTGCGGGACAAGTTGGCTTTGGGGAAAGGGTTGTTGATGTTGGCGCCGCATCATGGGAATTGGGAGGTGGTGGCGCCGTATCTGGCGAGTATTGCGCCCTTGACGGCGATGTATCAGCCGTTGAAGTCGGCGGCGATGGATGAACTGGTGTTGAACGGGCGCAGTAAGTTGAACATTACGATGGCGCCGACCAATCGCAAGGGTGTGATGATGCTGCTCAAGGCGTTGCAGCAGGGCACCATCGTGGGCATTTTGCCGGATCAGGTGCCGGAGAAGTCAGCGGCTGGGGGGGTTGCGCCGTTCTTTGGTCAGCCGGCGCTGACGATTGGTTTGATCCACGGCCTGATTCAAAAAACCGGTTGTGCGGTGGCTTCGGTGTTTGCGCAGCGGGTGCCGGGTGGGTTCAAGATGGTGGTGCTGGATGCCGATCCGGCTATTTATAGCGAGGATGAGCTGACTTCGCTGACGGGTATGAATGCGAGTGTTGAGGCCTGTGTGCGGCGCGCACCGGCGCAATATCAGTGGGAATACAAACGTTTTCGTCGCCTGCCGGAGGGCTATCCCCGGCATTACCAGAGGAACCTGCCGTAACAGAATGTTAGCGCGAGGCTATTGAGACGCTTGCTTTGCAAAAAATCCTTTTTCACCATAGTGTGTTGCGTCAGTCTTAGGGCTACAATTAGGCGGCTTTTATGTCGCCGCGCTCCGGTGTGTTATTCGAGAGCGCTCATCCGTCGCTGCTAACCCAGCATCTCCTGTTACTCAATTCATGTGATAGTCGTTGGCCAGAATAATGAGCAATAACACAAAGTCAGGTTTGCATTGGATCGTTGTTGGATCGCTATGGTTGACCCTGACTGCTTGCAGTTCAACCTCTCATCTGTTTGTAAAAAAAACCGAGCTGGATGCGCTGGACCAATGTCTGGCGACGCAAAAATCGCAACAGGAAATCTTTACCCAGCAACAGGCCAAGCTGGAAGAAACTATTAATATGCTCAGCGAGAGCCTTGAAGAACAAAAGAAACTTGCCGCCATTCCCCCTCCGCCTCCTCCGCCAGTAGAAAGACCGCGCCCGATTGTCTGTCCGAAATTGCCACCGCGACCAGTACAGGCGACGAACGTCAATGACACGGCGTTCCAGGATAAACAGGTCGTGGGTGAGAAAGAACAGGTCTTCCTCAACGATCTGGGTATTAGCATTCTTGCGCGCATCGACACAGGTGCGACCACGGCGTCGATGGATGCGAGGAATATTCAGACCTTTGAACGCAATGGGGAAGAGTGGGTGCGTTTTACGGTTTATCATCCAATGACTCGCGAGCCGATTGAAGTGGAACGCAAACGGGTTCGCCGCGTCCATATCGTTCAGTCAGGTGCCGAAGAGCCGGAACGACGCCCGGTGGTGGAGATGCGGATTACCCTGGGCAAGATTACCCAGAACGCCCAATTTACCCTCGCTGATCGTAGTAACCTGGAGCAACCCATGCTGATTGGTCGCAATGTATTGCGCGATGTGATGCTGGTGGATGTGAGCCGTAGCGAGATTGTTCCGCCGGTTCGCCCAGAGAAAGCTCCGGAGCCGGCACCCAAGGCGCAAGACACACCCAAAGCGGAAGAAAAACCCAAAGCTGCCAGCGAGCCGCAAGCCAAGCCGCAGCCTCAACCCCAAAACCAACCCCAAAATCAACCAGAGCCTCAACCTGAACCACAGGCTGACCAATGAATAAGCCCTCCCGCGTTCCGTTTTACAGCATTATTGTCGGATTGATTGTGCTCGGCCTGGGCACCGCCTGGCTGCGCCACACCACCATGGAAATTCCGTTCCTGGCCGGTGAGCAGCGCCCGGTATGGATGATTGAGGCGCGGGTGGATTTTTTCGCCAGCGGTGATGCAGTGGTCGCCAACCTGGCGTTGCCGGATAACCCACCCGGATTCCGGATGTTTACCGAACAGGCTGCCTCACCCGGCTATGGCTGGTCGGTTATCGAAAGTAACGAAGGTCGGCGCGGTGAGTGGACCAAGCGCAGCGCCAGCGGGCCGCAAACGCTCTACTACAAGGCGCAGTTTGTCGGTGGGCTGGATAATGAGCCCATGCTTGAACCACAGCCACCCCAGGCGACGCCGGTGATTTGGGATGGTCCCCAGGCAACTGCTGCCGGGCAGCTGCTGGCAGTGGCACTCTCCACCTCCAGCACCCCGCAAAGTATGACCCGCGAGCTGATCAAACTGCTTAAAGATCCCTCTCCGGATCAGAACGCCTCGCTCATGCTGGCGGCTGAGCCCAATATGGCTACCCTTTTGGAGAAGCTGCTCAACCAGGCCGGTATCCCGGCACGCAGTGCTATGGGTTTATATCTCGAAGATGCCCGTCGCCACCAATCCCTGACACAGATGGTAGAGGTGTACGATGGCGAGGAATGGGTGCTGTTTAATCCCGTGACCGGCCAGCAAGGTGTGCCGGAGAACCTGTTAATCTGGCATCGCGGCAATCAGTCGCTGCTGGATGTGGTGGGTGGACGCAATTCGCGCATCGGCTTCTCCATGATTTATCAAACCGTACCGGCGCTCGAATTGGCTCGCGCCCAGACCAATGACAACATCTTCTCCATCATCGGCGTGCACCGTTTACCGATTGAAGAGCAGAGTATGTTCAAGCTGCTGTTCCTGTTGCCGCTGGGTGCATTGGTGGTGGTCTTTATGCGCGTGATCGTGGGCCTGAAGACCTCCGGGACTTTCATGCCCATCCTGATTGCCCTCGCATTCCTGCAAACCTCGCTCGGTTTAGGGTTATTCAGTTTTATTTCGGTGGTGTCTTTCGGCCTGGTGTTGCGCACCTACCTTTCGCGCCTCAACCTGTTGTTGATTGCGCGTATCGCCACACTGGTCGTGCTGGTGATCTTTATTATCTCGGTGCTCAGCCTGGTGGGTTATCAGATGGGCCTGAATACCGGCATGACGATCACCTTCTTCCCGATGATCATCATCGCCTGGACCATTGAGCGGATGTCGATCCTGTGGGAAGAAGAAGGCCCGAAAGAAGTCCTTGTCCAGGGCGGCGGCAGCCTGCTGGTGGCGGTGCTGGCCTACCTGATGATGCAGTTGCCGTTAATTGGCCATCTGACCTTTAACTTCCCGGAGCTCAACCTAGTGTTCCTTGCATTCATCATGTTGATGGGTCAATACACGGGCTACAAATTCTCTGAGTTGCGCCGCTTCCGCGCCATGGTGGAGAACGAAACTGTCGAAGACAAGGCGGGTGGCACCAAGTGAAATGGGTCAGTCCGTGGCGCCTGCGCCGCATGGGAATTCTGGGGATGAATTGCCGCAATCGCGATTTTATCGGCAGCTACAATTCCCGCCACCTGTTCCCGCTGGTGGATAACAAACTCAAGACCAAACTGCTCGCCGAAGAATACGAGGTGGCAACGCCACGCCTGTTTTTTGTGGTGGAGCAGCAACACGAAATTGCCCATATTGAAAAGAAGTTGGAAGGTCTGGAGGGCTTCGCGGTCAAGCCGGCGAAGGGTTCGGGCGGTAAAGGGATTCTGGTGATTATTGGTCGGCGCGGCGACAAGTTTATCAAGTCATCCGGTGCGGAGATCACGGTTGAGGATATCCGTCGCCATATGAGCAACACCCTCGCGGGCCTTTATTCTCTGGGCGGTAAGCCGGACATGGTGATCGTGGAAGACCTGATCCAGTTCGACGACTCGTTCGAGGGCTATTCCTACGAAGGCGTGCCGGATATCCGCATCATTGTATTCAAGGGTTACCCGGTCATGGCCATGCTGCGGCTGGCAACCCACGCGTCTGACGGCAAGGCCAACCTGCACCAGGGCGCGGTGGGCGTGGGGCTGGATATCGCCACCGGTCGCGCGCTCAAAGCGGTGCAATTTTCCAAACCCGTCACCCACCATCCTGACACCAAACGCCCGCTTAACGAGATCCAGATTGCCAACTGGCGTGACATGCTGTTGCTGGCGTCGCGCTGCTATGAGATGACCGGCCTGGGCTATATCGGTACCGACATTGTGCTCGACAAAGTGCGCGGCGCGCAGCTGCTGGAATTGAACGCCCGGCCGGGACTATCGATTCAAGTCGCCAACGGCCGCGGCCTGCTGCCGCGCCTGCGCCACATCGAATCCCTCAAACCGCGCGCCCACCGTACTCCGGAGCAACGGGTGGATTACGTCATGCGCACCTTCACCAGAGACGGCTTGTAATCCCGTAGGTCGGATTAGCACAGCGTAATCCGACACCCCGCTCTCCACTAACACCTTACCGTCGCCAAAACATCGGACTAAACAACACCAACAACGTAAACACCTCCAACCGCCCCAACAACATCGCGAAACACAGCACCCATTTTGCCGGCGCGTTGATGCTGCTGTAATTGGACGCCACCTCGCCCATACCCGGGCCGAGGTTGGTGATGCAGGCACCGACGGCGGAGAAGGAGGTGACCAGATCCAGGCCGCTCATCAAGAGCAGTAAGAACATCAGGATGTACATCACCACGTACATCGCAAAAAATCCCCACACCGCTTCCACCACCCGATCCGACACATTGATGCGCCCCACCTTGATGGGGATGACCGCGTTGGGGAAGATCAGGCGATGGATTTCACGAATGCCCTGTTTGTAGAGTAGCAACACGCGAATCATCTTCATGCCACCACCGGTGGAGCTGGCGCAGCCGCCAAGGAAGGCGAGGATAAACAGGGCGAAGGGCAGGAAGGATGGCCAGGCAACAAAGTCTGCCGCAAACCCGGCAGTACTGAGGGTTGATGCGAGGTTGAAGAAACCGATAACAAAGCTGTCCTTGGCGTCGTAGGTGTGGGTGAAGTAGAGATAGCTCACAGTCACCAGGGTGCCCACGACAATCCAGCCAAAGTAAAAACGAAACTCCGCATCGGCAAAATAGTAATGCAGGCTTTTCTCGCGCCAGACGAAAAAGTGTAGCGCAAAGTTGGCGCCTGATATCAACATAAACACGGAACATATCAGCAAGATCGCTGAACTATCGAAATAACGAATACTGTCATCGTGGGTGGAGAAGCCGCCGTTGGCGACGGTGGAAAACGCATGGCACAGCGCCTCGAACCAGTTCATCCCCGCCAGCCAGTAGGCGATACCGCAGGTGAGGGTCAGCACGAGGTACATCAGGAACAGTGCCTTGGCCGTTTCGGTAATCCGCGGTGTGAGTTTGTTGTCCTTCACCGGCCCCGGCGCTTCCGCGCGGTAGAGCTGCATCCCACCGATGCCCAGCATCGGCAGGATCGCCACGGCTATCACGATGATCCCGATGCCGCCGAACCACTGCAGCTGGTGGCGGTAATAGAGAATCGACGGCGGCAGCTGGTCCAGGCCGCTGATGACGGTGGCTCCGGTGGTTGTCAGGCCCGAAACGGCTTCAAACATCGCATCGGTAAACGACAGGGAAAGTCCATCGGACAGGATCAACGGCAGCGCCCCGAAAGTACTCAACACCGACCAGAACAGCGCCGTAATCAGGAAGCCATCGCGGGTACGCAAATCGGCTTTGCTGGTGCGTGCCGGCAACCACAAGCCAATACCGGCGGCGAAAGTGATGGCGAAAGCCAGCAGGAAGGTCATGTAATTGTGGTCGTCAAACCACAGGGAGATGGCGATGGGCACCAGCAGGGTCAGGCTGAACAGGGTGAGCAATACGCCCAGCACCCGGGCGATGGTGGCGAAATTCATGTCACACGTAATCCATCAATGAGCCGTTAAACATCAAAAGAAGGTGAAGCCGACCTGGAACAGCTTCTCGATGTCGCGAGTGTGCTTTTTATCCAGCAGGAACACAATGACGTGGTCGCCCGACTGCACCACCACATCGTCATGGGCGATGATAACCTCGCTTTCGCCGTCCGCCGTGTCGCGCACGATGGCTCCAATATTGGCGCCTTCGGGCAAGTCGATATCTTCCAGCGCCTTGCCTACCACCTTGGATGACTTGGCATCGCCGTGGGCAATCAGCTCCAGCGCCTCCGCCGCGCCCCGGCGCAGTGAGTGAACGTTCACCATATCACCGCGCCGCACGTGGGTCAGCAAACTGCCGATGGTGGTGGTCTGGGGCGAGATGGCGATGTCTATGTCGCCGCCCTGCACCAGATCCACATAGGCCGGGTTGTTGATCAACGTCATCACCTTGCGCGCGCCCAGTCGCTTGGCGAGCATGGACGACATGATGTTGGCCTCGTCATCATTGGTCAGCGCGAGGAATACATCGGTGTCTTCAATATTCTCCTCCAGCAGCAGATCCTGATCGGTGCCGCTGCCGTGTAACACGATGGCGCGCTCCAGTTGCTCGGAGAGGCGCGCGCAGCGATTGCGGTTGTGTTCGATCACGCGCACGTTGTAACGGCCTTCCAGCTTTTTCGCCAGCCGATAACCAATGTTTCCACCGCCGGCAATGGTCAGGCGCTTGTAGGGGACTTCGAGGCGGCGCAGCTCACTCATCACCGCGCGGATATCGGCCTTGGCGGCGATAAAAAAGACTTCATCATCAGCTTCGATCACCGTCGAACCGGTGGGCATTATGGCGCGATTGCGTCGATAAATAGCCGCTACACGGGTCTCGACATTGGGCATATGCTGGCGCAGGTAGCTTAGCTCCTGACCTACCAGCGGTCCGCCGTGGTAAGCGCGCACAGCCACCAACTGGACCTTGCCGTCCGCAAAATCCAGCACCTGCAAGGCGCCGGGGTTTTCGATCAGGCGAAAGATGTAATCAGAGACCAACTGTTCAGGACTGATCAAAACATCAATGGGAATGGCGCCGCTTTCAAACAGGGCGCGATGGGTGAGGTAGGCGGTGGAGCGCACCCGCGCGATCTTGGTGGGGGTGCGGAACAGGCTGTCGGCGACGCGGCAGGCGATCATGTTGATCTCGTCGTTATTGGTCACGGCGATCAGCATATCCGCGTCCTCGATCCCCGCTTGAATCAGGATATCCGGATGTGACCCCTCGCCCGTGATAACCCCGATATCGAGCCGGTCGCGCAGGTCGCGCAGGCGCCCCTCGTCGGTATCCACCACGGTAATGTCATTGGCTTCGCTGGCGAGATGCTCCGCAAGGCTGCCGCCCACTTGTCCCGCACCAAGGATGATGATCTTCATAAGCCTTCTTAGTTAACCAGGGGTTCAAATCCGCAGCCGCGCATCCAGAGCCCGACCGTACAGCGGCTGCCACTTTACTGCGTTTGGGTGTAAAAACGCTATAAAAAGCAGCTTGGTCGGTTTTCCTTCCTTTCTTTCTTAGTCCCGGATTCCTGGTGTGCTTGGATTCGTTAAGATTTCTCGTACATCAATCGCCCATATCGATTTGGTCACTTTCGACAGGGCAAACAAGAAGATCAAGGGCAGGATCATGGTCTTTAGTAGAAAAAGCGTCATTAAATTCAAGATGCCATTAATAGCACCTTCAAGTTTATCCTTCATGGAAAAAGCATTAAATTTATCGCCAAGACTTTTCACTGATGACATCGAATCAGACACGGTCATTCCGATGGATTCCATAAGGCTGTTTGGCTTTCCAGCCAGGGTATTTTCTATATAAATTTTTCTTTCCTGGATTGCTTCCATATTTTCTTCAAGCTCCTCTATCTGTTCTTCGAGAAGTTGAAGGCTTTTCTTTTTGGCTGAAGCAGTGCTTTTTAGTGACGATAAATCTTTATCCGATAGCCTTTGCATAAGGCTCAATTTTTCTTCTGCATTTCTGACGTTTTCATCAGCTTTATTTACAGATTTGTTGGCATTCTCACGTAGTTGGTGCTGCTTTTTCAAGAGGTTGCTAATAGATTGTTCTTCTGCGTTTAGTTGTAGTAGTTGATCTGAAAGCGCCTTATTATCTGCGACAGATATTTTCTGTATCTGATTGGCAGTATCAATATCGTGACTAAGTGAACTTAGTGCTTCTACATCATCTTGTGTTTTCTCATCGAGAAACGCATGGTCTACAAAACTATTCATAATGATGACGAGAGCTAAAGAAAACCTTATGAACAGGAAAAATAGAAAGAGTCTTGACAGAAAGTTCAGATGCATCCCGTTTTTAAAATAAAATCCGGTTAAAAGTAAAACTCCTGATACGCTCAATAAAATCTTGAACAATGTATCAGATACAATCTCCACTAATAATTTTTGGATTATTAGTGATCCGATAGCGAGTTTCATGAGTGATGCATAGTCTTCCACTAGGTTATTGACAGGATTCAATACCTCTCCAATCGTTACATTGGCTACACCTACGCCTAATGTTAATGATTGGCAGACAGAAATTACGGCATTAAGTGTTCGCGCAACACCAAACGCTACAGTGGACTTCACCAACGAGTCGTCAATATATTCCGTAGAGAGCTTGTCCAGCTTACCGAGCCATGAAATTAGCACTAAAAATAAGATGCTAATTATTAGAATGTTGCGGGTTTTCGGATGCTGGATCTTAGGTGGGTAGGGATCAAATGACATACTAACTCCTTATAGCTTTTGTTGTTGATAGCTGCCTTAGCAAAAAAATAATTGCACATTCAAATGAGAGTAGCTTGTTAATTTATGCCATTTTTGCGTAACCGGGCATAATAAAATCCGTCATGGCCTTTTTCATCGGGCAGTAATTGTCGACCACAATGTTGCGGAGTGCCCCAGGAAACATCCAGCGATTCGCACACGGCGTCAGGCTGTCGGGCCAGGAAGGCTTCGACCACCTGGGTATTTTCGGCGGGCATGATCGAGCAAGTGGCGTACAGCAAGATGCCGCCGGGTTTAAGCAGTGGCCAGAGGTTATCGAGCAATGTGCCCTGCAGCTGAGCCAGCTTGGTGATGTCGGCGGCGCTACGCAGGACTTTGATATCTGGATGACGGCGGATAATTCCGGTGGCGGAGCAGGGGGCATCGAGCAGGATGCGGTCAAATAGCTGACCATCCCACCAGTCACCTGGCTGGCTGGCGTCACCGCACCGGATCTGCGCGCTCACCTTGAGGCGTGCGAGGTTTTCCCGCACCCGCCCCAGGCGACGCTCGTCGCTGTCCAATGCCACAACCTGCAGATTGTCCGCGCTCTCTAATATATGGCCGGTTTTGCCGCCGGGCGCACAGCAGGCATCCAGCACCCGCTGACCGGGTTCAAGTTGCAGCAGGCCGGCACTTAATTGTGCGGCTTCGTCCTGCACGCTGATCATGCCCGCATCAAACAGCGGTAATTGCCGGGGATCGCTGGCGGTCTCCAGGGTAAACCCCACCGGACTAAACGGAGTGGGTTGCGCAGCGATAGCGGCGTCAGCCAGTCGGGCGAGATAGCTGTCCCTAGTTTCCTGCCGGGTATTCAGACGCAGGGTAAACGGCGGATGGGCGTTATTCGCCGCGATGATTTGATCGATCTGATCCGGCCAGGCGCCTCGGAGCGTGTTGAGCAGCCAGGCAGGATGGCTGCTGGTGAATACCGGGTCATCCTGTAACTGGCGATCCAGTTCCTCGTGTTCACGCTGGAAGCGGCGTAACACGCCGTTGATCAGTTTGGTGGCCCAGGGCTTTTTCAGCGGGCGTGCCGCTTCCACAGTCTCGCTGATGGCGGCGTGGTCGGGTACGCGCAGATGTTTGAGTTGGTAAAGGCCCAGCAGCAGCAGCGCCTGGATATCGCTGTCCTTGGCGCGCAGGGGCTTGTCGAGCAGACGTTGCAAGTAGGCGTCCAACTGCGGTTGCCAGCGCAGCGTACCGAAGCACAGCTCTTGCAGAAACGCTCGCTCTGTTTCCGGGACTTTGGTCTGGGTCGCCGGTAACAGGCTCGACAGCGAGCCCTGTTGGCGCAGGATCTGGCCGACGACCTGGGCGGCGGCGGTGCGGGCGGTCAGTGCCATCAGGCGGGTAACTCCAGTGGATCACCCAGGCTGAATAAATACGGGTGTCCGCGCAGCAGTTCATCGACACCCATAGGCTTTTTACCCGGCAGCTGGACTTGCTCAAGCAGCAAACTGTCTTGGCCACAACTCACGCGAATGCCAGTGCTGCTCACTTCCATCACGGTGCCGGGTGCCTTATCCGTATTGTTCGGTACGACCCGGCTCGACCAGATACGAATGCGGTCTTCGCTGCCGGCTTTTTGGGTAAAGGCCACGGGAAAGGGATTAAAGGCGCGTATCTTGCGCTCCAGTATGACCGCCGGTTGCCGCCAATCGAGCAGGGCTTCGTCTTTGTGCAATTTGGGTGCGTAGCAGCTTTGGCGGTCGTCCTGTGATTCAGGCTTGGCGAGGCCATGTTGCAATTGGTCGAGCGCTTCCAGGAGTGCCGGCGCACCGATGGTCAGCAATTTATCGTGCAGGCTGCCGCCGGTATCGTCCGGCAGGATGGCGCACTCGGCCTTCACCAGCATGTCACCTGTGTCCAGCCCGACATCCATCTGCATGATGGTGACCCCGGTGATGGTGTCCCCGGCCTCCAGTGCGCGTTGAATCGGGGCCGCGCCACGCCAGCGTGGCAGAATCGAGGCGTGCACATTGATACAACCCAGGCGCGGAGTATCCAGCACTGCCTTGGGCAACAGCAGTCCATAAGCGACGACGACCATGATATCGGCCTGGAGCGCGGCCAGCTCCTGCTGGGCGGCAAGCTCTTTAAGGGACAGCGGTTGATAAACCGGAATGTTATGCGTGAGTGCCAGCGCTTTCACCGGGCTGGCGGTGAGTTTCTTGCCGCGCCCCGCCGGACGGTCCGGCTGGGAATACACAGCGATCACCTGGTGACGACTATCCAGCAGGGTTTGCAGATGGTGCGCGGCAAAATCCGGGGTACCGGCGAAGACAATGCGCAGCCCCTCAGCGGCGGGGCGAGACGATGATGGCATGGAAGACCTGACTATTCGAGCGTCGTAAAAAAGAAAGCCTGACGGGTTAGATCAGGCTTGGGCGCGATGTTTCTTTTCGAGTTTCTTGCGAATCCGCGAACGCTTGATGGGCGACACGTAATCGACAAACAGTTTACCGTTAAGGTGATCGATCTCATGCTGGATGCAGACCGCCAGTAAGCCGTCCGGTTCGATAGTGAACGGCTTGCCATCGCGGTCCAGGGCATTGACCCGGACATGGCCGGGACGCACAACGGTTTCGTAGAAACCGGGAATCGACAGGCAGCCTTCGTCGTATTCCTGCAATTCTTCATCCAGCACGGTGATTTCGGGATTGATAAAGACCATGGGTTGGGATTTATCTTCGCTGATATCGATCACGATCACCCGCTCGTGCACATTGACCTGCGAGGCCGCCAGACCAATGCCCGGTGCGTCGTACATGGTTTCAAACATGTTATCGACCAGCTGCCGGATGCGGTCGTCGACCACAGCGACAGGTTTTGCGACAGTGCGCAGACGCGGATCGGGAAATTCGAGTATTTCTAATATCGCCATAGCTTGTGACAAACTTCTAGTAAAAAGACAATAACCGCTGCTAACATGATGATCGCACAGCATTTACGCCGCGAGAATGCGCCACCAGCAGGCGGAAGATTGGGCTATTATAACGTCAACAGCAGGGTGAAATCCTGCTTTACTTGCTGGTGCAACGTTAAAAATGGCGGCAAAGTTCCCGGCTTCAAGGGTAACGCAACGAAGGATGACGCATTGAATGGTTTGAATGTGTGCTAGCCTTCTTTCGGCGGCACCGCTGTGCATTTGGGGCGCTGCTAACTTCCAGGACCGAAAAAAACAGGATCGGTTTCTATGAAAAAAATGATAATTGCGGTACTCGCAGTGTCACTGCTGAGTGTGTTGACTTGGGCACAGGATGGGATCTTGCGTGACAACCATCCCGATGAATACACCGTCAGAAAAGGCGATACCCTGTGGGATATCTCCAATACCTTTTTAAACACCCCCTGGATGTGGCCGGAAATCTGGCATGTTAATCCACAAATTGAAAACCCTCATTTAATCTACCCCGGCGACGTCATCCGTCTGATCTACCTCGACGGCCAACCGCGTCTGACCCTGGATCGCACTGTGCGCCTGGCGCCCGGCGATACCAAACTGGGCCCGAGCGTGCGCGTCCTGCCGAGCGAAGATGCCATTCCCGCGATTCCGCTGGACCGCATCGACAGCTTCCTGTCGCGCAGCCGGATTCTGGATTTAGATGATTTGGAAGGTGCACCTTACATGCTCGCTGGACCTGAGAAGCGTATCGTCGTGGGTGCCGGTGACACGGCATATGCGCGCGGCGACTTCAGCGGCGATATCAAGAACTATGGTGTCTTCCGCAAAGGCGACAAATATGTCGACCCGGTGACCAAGGAATTTCTCGGTATCCACGCCCAGAGCATCGGCACGGTCAGCGTCAAATCGGTGAAAGACGATATCGCCACCGTCACCGCAACGCGCAGCACTGAAGAAATCCGTATGGGCGACCGCCTGTTGCCCAACGAAGAGCGTTCAGTGGACTCCATCTTTTACCCCAGCGCGCCGGATACCGAGATCGAAGGGGTGATTCTCGGTGTTGAGGGTGGCGTCAGCCAGGTGGGCAAGATGAACGTGGTGATCCTTAATCGCGGTGATCGCGAGGGCCTCCAGGTCGGCAATGTCCTGGCCATCTATAAAACCGGTGAGCTGGTGCGCGACCGGGTCACCAACGAGCGCGTGCAATTGCCCGACGAGCGCGCTGGTCTGCTGATGGTGTTCCGTACCTTTGAGAAGATGAGCTTCGGTCTGGTATTGGAAGCCGAGCGCCCCCTGTCTGTGAACGACAAAGTGCGTAATCCCTGATTCATATTTCCCCGTTAACACAGCCGCTTCATTGACGAAGCGGCTTTTTACTTTCAGCAAGGATGTGTATGCAAGACTCCCTTCAAGCCAATCTTATCCTCCAGCGTTTACCCGATTTTGGTCCCGCCACCTATTGGCGACTGATCGATGCCTTTGGTGATCCCGCCACGGCATTGAAGCAATCTCCCGATCAGCTGCAGGCTGTTTTAAAACCGGCAGCGCTCGAGGCGCTGCGCGAATATCAACGGCAGCCCCACGACAGCCACGCGGGCCGGTGCCTGGCGCATGACCTGGATTGGCTCGATCAGCATCCCCAGGTGACGCTCCTTAGCCTTGAACATCGTGATTATCCCGCCCTGTTACGCGAAATTCGCCGGCCGCCACCCTTATTGTTTGTTCTGGGTGATCCCGCATGCCTAAGCATGCCGCAGGTGGCGATTGTGGGCAGTCGCAGTCCCACACCCGGCGGCAGCGACAACGCCCACCAATTTGCCCGCTTCCTGGCCGGTGCCGGTTTTGTGGTGACCAGCGGGCTTGCGCTGGGGGTTGACGGTGCGGCACATCGCGGCGCGCTGGCCGCTAACGGCAGGACGGTTGCGGTGTTGGGAACGGGCATTGACCGGGTCTATCCGGCGCGACACCGGCAGTTGGCTCAGGACATCATCGCGGCAGGCGGTGCACTGGTGTCCGAATTCCCGCTCGACACCCGCTCCAACGCCAGCAATTTCCCACAGCGCAACCGCATCATCAGTGGCTTGAGTTGCGGCACTCTGGTGGTAGAAGCGGCGGTGCAGAGTGGATCGCTGATTACGGCCCGGCTGGCGCTGGAGCAAAATCGCGAAGTCTTCGCTATTCCCGGTTCGATCCATAACCCGCTGGCGCGAGGTTGCCACAAGCTGATTCGCGATGGGGCCAAGCTGGTGGAAACCGGCCAGGATATCGTGGAGGAATTGGGTGCCTTACTGGGCTTTCAGCAGGCGGAACTGGACTACGGACGCGGTGACAGCCCGAAGGTACCGCTGGACCCGGATGAGACGCATCTGCTGCAAGCCATGGGTTATGATCCGGTGGATGTTGATACCCTGGCACAGCGCACCGCCCTGGATGTGGGCCTTATCGCGGCGCAGCTGATCGGGCTGGAACTCAAAGGCGTGGTCAGCAGCACGCCCGCAGGTTATGTGCGGGCGATTGCTTAGGACCTGTTGAGCCGACCGGCCCGGTGCATTAGAGTGCGGACTCGTTTAACGGGCCAATGATGCCCATCTGCTACAGGATCTGTGCCATGACCAACTGGTCACTCAATCCCCGTATTCGCCACGCCGCCGAGGTGATGCGACGGGGCGGTGTTATTGCTTACCCCACGGAAGCCGTGTGGGGGCTGGGATGTAATCCCTTTGATCGGCGCGCTGTGGAATATCTGTTATCCCTCAAGCAGCGGCCCATGCACAAGGGGTTGATCCTGATCGCGGCAGATATTCGCCAGGTGGAGCCGTTTATCGACCACCTGGACGACCTGCAGCGCCAGAAACTGAAAAACTCCTGGCCGGGTCCCGTTACCTGGCTCGTACCCAGGAATAAGCTGGCGCCGTTTTGGGTAACGGGAAATTCTCCGTCTCTTGCGATCCGGGTAACGGATCATCCCGTGGCGGCGGGTTTGTGCCGGGCTTTCGGTGCGCCGATAGTCTCTACCTCCGCTAATCCCCAGGGACGTGAACCGGCCCGCGATGCCTTGACCTTGCGGCGTTACTTTGGTGATCAACTGGATGCCATTACCCAGGGAAAAGTCGGCCGCCGAGCCAACCCCTCGGAGATTCGCGACCTGTTAACCGGTGAGATCCGCCGCCCCGGCTAGTGTTGTCAGTAACCTGCGACCATTTTTGTAAGCACCATCAAGTGAGGATTTATGACCGAGACCAACCCCGGCTCAGCACCCGACAAACTCGCCGTCAAGGCTTACCTGCTGGATTTGCAGGATCGGATTTGCGCTGCACTCGCCGACGAGGACGGTGGCGGGAAATTTATTGAAGATGCCTGGGTCAGAGCGGAAGGCGGTGGCGGGCGCTCCCGTGTCTTGGCAGAGGGTGCCGTGATCGAGAAAGGCGGGGTAAATTTTTCGCATGTACACGGTACCCAAATGCCTGCGTCGGCCACGGCCCACCGGCCCGAGTTGGCCGGGCGTGCATTTGAAGCCATGGGGGTGTCGCTGGTGATTCACCCGCACAATCCTTACGTGCCCACCAGTCACGCCAATGTGCGGTTTTTTATCGCCGAGAAGGAAGGCGCAGAGCCCGTCTGGTGGTTTGGCGGCGGTTATGACCTCACGCCCTATTACGGCAACGAAGACGACTGTCGCCACTGGCACCGCACGGCTCAACAAGCTTGCGCGCCCTTTGGCGATGAGGTGTATCCCCGGTTTAAACAATGGTGCGATGACTACTTCTTCCTTAAGCACCGCAACGAGGCGCGGGGCATTGGCGGACTGTTTTTTGATGACTACAACAAGGGTGGATTTGAACAGAGTTTCGCGCTGATGCGCGCGGTGGGTGACAGCTACATCCCCGCGTATCAACCGATTCTGGCGCAACGAAAACATCAGGCTTATGGGGACCGCGAGCGGCACTTCCAGCTTTACCGACGCGGTCGCTATGTGGAGTTTAACCTGGTCTACGACCGCGGCACCTTGTTTGGTTTGCAAACCGGTGGACGCACCGAATCCATCCTGATGTCGCTGCCGCCGCTGGTGCGTTGGGAGTACAATTGGCAGCCGACGGACGGGTCTGCGGAAGCAGAGCTATACGAAAAATTCCTGCCCGCGCGCGCCTGGGTTTAATCAATATCCAAGCCATCCCAACGAGGATGGCACACCTTGCCAAAACGATAACAACACGCACAACACACTGGACTTGCAATGACTGACCTCTATGCTGTTTTCGGCAACCCGATCAATCACAGTAAATCGCCGCATATCCACCGTCATTTTGCCGAGCAAACCGGGCAGGACATGACCTACACCAAACAATTGGTGGTCGACGGAGAATTTGCGGCGGCGGCGACGGAGTTTTTTGCGAAGGGTGGTAAAGGGCTGAACATCACTGTGCCGTTCAAACTGGATGCTTATCGTTTTGCCGACCACCTCACGCCGCGCGCGCGCCGCGCCGGTGCCGTCAACACCCTTGCGGCGCAAACCGACGGCAGCATCCTGGGTGATAACACCGACGGCATCGGCATGATCCACGATATGCACAACCTCGGCTGGGAATTACACAATAAACGTGTGCTGATCCTCGGTGCTGGCGGTGCGGTGCGCGGCATCCTGCAACCCCTGCTGGAGCAGGAGCCGGAGAGCCTTGCCATCGTTAACCGGACCCACGACAAGGCAGAGCAGTTGGCCAACAGTTTCCATGACCTGGGCGATGTGCGTGCGCTTAAACTGGAAGAACTTGCCGGTCAACAATACGACCTGGTGATCAACGGCACCTCCGCCAGCTTGCATGGTGAATTGCCCCCGCTGCCGGATGATCTGCTGGCACCCGGCGCCTGTTGTTACGACATGATGTACGGTGCCGAGCCAACGATCTTCCTGCAATGGGCGCAGGATCACGGCGCTACCGGTGTGGCGGATGGCTTGGGCATGTTGGTGGGGCAGGCGGCAGAGGCGTTTTATCTGTGGCGACAAATACGCCCGGAGGTGGTGCCGGTTATCACCGCCATGCGCCGGCAAATGAGCGATAAAAATCACAAATAATCCACTGCCCATCAGCTATAGTGATGAGGCAAACCGGAACGGTTTGCCAGTTGAATTTTTAGGAGGTTTAACCTCCGGGATTACTGATGCTTTGCGAGGAACAGCCCATTAACCATCCATGAGGATGTAAAGTATGAGTAAGTCACAAGATGCGAAAAAAGAAACCAAGAAACAACCTGCGTTAAACGCCAAGGAAAAAAAGGCGCGCAAGAAAGAGAAAAAATGGATAAATAGCTTTTGATTGTCAACGGAACCCAACTTTTATCTCGTGGGTTCCGTTACCTACCCCCAAAGCCTCGCATATATTTTATCGGTTCGATGAAAAACAACTCAGTTAAGTTTTTCAATCGTGTAATGATTTACTATCGATAAAATTATTAAACAATTATTTAAGTGTCGTAAAAATCATCCAACCAATAAAATTAGTTGTAATTGCCAGCCGAGTTGCTAATAGCAAATCCGTCTAGGCGTTTATCGCATTTATTTCTGGTGACCGTTTACCCGCCCTTAGTATGGCTATATATTTTCTCTCGCTTGATAGTTAGCAGTAAGCGCAACGCGAACAATCATTGCCGACGGATTTATTTCGCTCTGCAGTATGATTGTGAAAATAAAAAAGTTGGCGTTGTTCGCACAATAATAACGTAACGTGAGAGAGCTAATACTATGTTAAAAAAACTGTTATTTTCTTTTGTGGTCCTATCCCTGTCTGCCAGCGTCTTCGCTGCCAAAAACCGTCCCGACGGTTATGTCACTATCTGTAAAATTGGTGAGACCTGTTTTGTCAGTTCCTCAACCAACGTAGCTTTTGGCGCGTCCGACAAATTTGTCTATAAAGTGTTGAGCGGGAGTTTCTCCTGTTCGGTGGCGACCTTTGGTTCTGACCCGAATCCTGCCAAGTCGGTAAAAGAATGTTCGATTCCGTCAGGCAGTTCAGGTGGTGGCGCTTCCAGTTCATCCAGCTCCAGCGGCGGTTCTTCCGGCGGCGGCTCCAGTAGCTCATCGGGCGGTGGCAATTCCGGCAGTATCACCGGTGCTTCCTGTTCTGCTAATGGCTCCACTACCGTGAACTCCACCATTCGCGTTACCAGCGGCACCTACGATGGTAGTTGCCGTGTGCATAATGCCGGCAGCGCGTTGGGTGACGGTAGCCAAAGCGAAAGCCAGCAGCCGGTGTTCCGCGTGGAAAATGGTGCGACCTTGCGTAACGTGATCATTGGCAACAACGGCGCAGATGGTATCCACGTTTACAACGGCGGTAACATCGACAATGTGACCTGGCAAAACGTCGGCGAAGATGCCTTGACCATCAAATCATCTGGTACCGTGAATGTCACTAATATCGAAGGTTACGATGCTGACGATAAATTCTTCCAGGTGAACGCGGCGAGCACCTTGCGGGTGAGCAACTGTATTATCCGTAATGCCGGTAAAGCCCTGCGTCAAAACGGCGGCACCACCTATAAGATTGATGTGGCGTTTGATCGGTGTGATATCTCCGGAATGAAGGAAGGTGTATTCCGCACTGACAGTTCTACCAGTGTGGCGCGCATCACTAACAGCCGTTTGAAAAGTGGTACCACCATTTGTATCGGATTCCGCTCAGGTAACTGCACATCATCCGGTATTACTTACTACTAGGTTTGTGCGTTAATTCTTTTTTATTCGTCTGATTTAAGCGCCGACAGTGTCGGCGCTTTTTTTAATCTGCGCGTTTGTTAGCCTGCGCGATAAAATACGTAGTCCTTACCGGCCTCTGTCTCCAGGTCCCATAATTGCCCTTCACGTACCGGCGCCCGCTGAACCGGAGCATCCTGATTGATGAGCGGTGGTTTTATGACGGGTGTCGAGAAAAAGCGATTGGGATTATCGCCGTTTGCTGGTAATAAACGCGCATCGCTTTTCAATGTTGTGTGAACACGCAGACGCGCTACGCCACCCAGACGCGAGTGCAGTTTCAAAGAGGTTAGCTCGCCATTATTCCAGGCAATATCCACCACAAAGCCACCGCGCGTTACCAAGCCTTTCACTTCGCCCTGCGGCCATGCCTCCGGCAAGGCTGGCAGGATATGGATAAATCCGTCGTGGCTTTGTACTAACATCTCGGCGATACCGGCAGTCACACCAAAATTGCCATCGATTTGAAACGGTGGATGGGCGTCAAGCATATTGGCGTAGGTGCCGCCTTTCTCGGAGATAGCATCGGTTGCTTCGGTGAGGTTAATTTGTTCCTGCAATAACGCGTAGGCGCGATTGCCATCGAGGAAGCGTGCCCACCAGTTGATCTTCCAACCCATGGACCAGCCGGTGGATTTATCGCCGCGATGCGCCAGCGATACTTTCGCAGCGTTTAACAGTTCGGGCGTGCGATAAGGAGAAATCTGGTTGCTGGGAAACACACTGTACAAATGCGACACATGACGATGGTGATCCTGTGGATCATCCCAATCCGCTAACCACTCCTGTAACTGACCGAAGTGACCGATTTGCATGGGCGGTAGGCGGTCGCGCTTGGTTTGCAATTCTGTTGCGAATGCTTCATCGATACCCAGCACAGCTGACGCCTCAATAACCGCCGAAAATAAATCAAATACCAGCTGGTTATCCATGGTAGTGCCGGCGCTGATTGATGTTGGTGTACCTTCGCGACGGTAAGTATTTTCCGGTGAGTTAGACGGCACCACGACCAGCCATTGATGTTCAGGTTCCACTTGCAAGGTATCGGCAAAAAACTGCGCAGCGCCGCGTATTACCGGATAGTACTTGCGCAAAAAATCTTTATCGCCGGTAAATAAATAATGCATCCAGATATGCTGACTCAACCAGGCGCCGCCGGTTTGCCATTGACCGTAAAAGGGTGCATCCACTTGCCCGGTAATCCGCCAGATATCGGTGTTGTGATGCATCATCCAGCCGCGTCCACCATAAAGTTTTTTCGCGCTTTCCTGGCCGGTTACCGCCAGGTCTTCAAGCATGTCAAACAGTGGCTGGTGCAGCTCGGGAAGTTGCGTCACTTCCGCAGGCCAGTAATTCATTTCGGTGTTGATGTTGACCGTGTACTTGCTGTCCCATGGCGGATTGGTGTGCGGATTCCAGATGCCTTGCAAATTGGCTGGCTGGGTGCCCGGTTGCGAGCTGGAGATCAATAGATAGCGACCGTATTGGAAATACAACATCGCCAGCTGCGGATCGTGTTGATGGGCAAATTGGGCAATGCGTTGGTCCGTGGGCTGATCCATTGCTGGTGTGGTACCGAGATCCAATGCAACGCGATCAAAAAATTGTTGATAAAAACGGATGTGCTCGTCGCGCATTGCCGGGTAAGATTTTTGCTTCGCATGTTGCAGATAATTTTCCGCACGCGCCACACTGTTACCGCTTACATCATCGTAGTGATTAAAGTTAGTGCCCACAGCAATACGAATAATGACTTCATCTGCCGCATCAATGTGCAGGCCATCGCTAGCCTTTGTAACACGCCCACCGGTAATCTCCGGTTCAATCAACGCAGTAAAACGAATCTTGCCCTCCACACCTTCATGGGCGTGGCCGCGTCCCTCGACGCGCAGACGCGTGTCTTCGATATGCAGTTGATGGGTTTGCGGACTGTTAAAACCAAGGCGCGTGGAGATCTGCCCGGCGCGATCAGCGGTCAAGCGAATAACCACCACCTGATCGGTAAACGAACTGAACGTCTCCCGCGTAAAGGTTACGCCCTTGTGACGATAGCGGGTCGTTGCCACGGCATTTCCCAGATCCAGTTCGCGATAGAAATCGTTGTAATCTTCATGACCGGGAAACGCCAGTATGAGATTGCCCAAGGTTTGATAAGGCATGCCATCATTGGTGGACTTAATCTTCCGGTCAGCCAAGGCTTGTGCCTGCTCATACTTACCCGCAAGCAATAGATCGGTGACTTGTGCAATCGCATCGGCAGCAGCGGGGTTAACATTATTATTCGGGCCGCCCGCCCAGATGGTATCTTCATTTAACTGAAGTTGTTCCTGCGCCGGATCACCAAACACCATGGCACCCAGGCGGCCATTACCGATGGGCAGCGCCTGATTCCAGTTCTGCGCGGGCTGGTCATACCACAGGCGCAAATCGGTTGATGACATTGGGGTATTAATTGTTTGGCAAGACAGTGTCAGCAAAACTGCACAGCCGTACACCAGCACGCGGAAAAGCGATAAAAAAGAAGAAAAAACCAAGCCGGAAGACATGATGACAATCCTGTTTATTAGAAGTGTATTATCAATCGCGCGTCAACCACGCAGTACACAGAGATGCCGAGCAATATAACGCTGTTATAAGAATAATAATGGCCCGAAACGGTAGGCCGTCAAAGTATAAAACAGCGCAGAGCGTTATAAACCAAATTACGAAACTTTACCTTATTATGATTAAGGAGCATGTGTAGGATATCGGTGACCAGATGAAGGACACAGACAACTTGAATATGAAGTTGCTTGCAAGGATACTTGCGTGAATTTAACGGATAAGGTAGGCGCCAAATGAAACTCAACGATATCCGAGTGTTTATCCCCAGCAAGGATTATGAAACATCCCAATCTTTTTATCGGGCGTTGGGCTTTACTCTATCGAAGGCGTCTGATGATTTATCGATACTGGAGAAGGACAACACCACCTTCTTTCTGCAACGATACTACAATAAGGAGTTTGCAGAGAATCTGATGCTGCAACTCGTGGTGGAAGATATTGAAGCGGCATACAAAGCCGTGTCCGGGATTGAGGTGGGAAATTACAATGCCAGATTCAGTCCTATAAAACAGGAAAGCTGGGGCAAGGTTATTTATTTGTGGGGCCCATCGGGGGAGCTTTGGCATATTACCGAATTAAAACCCTGAAAAATGAAAACTCAAAATCTATTTCCCAATGTTTAAAGGAGTTTCTATGAGTAAACGGATCTTACGCTACACGCTGATCGCTATCTTCTTTATCCCCTTCGGCGCGTTTGCGCGGGAGATTGCCATAACTTTTGATGATGCGCCGACACCAGACTCCGCGTTGATGACGGGTAGGGAGCGAACCACGAAATTAATTGCAGCGTTAAAAAAAGCTCAGGTTCGCGATGCACTGTTTTATGTAAAAGCTGATTATATCAATCCAGAAACAGCGGCACGTCTAGAACAATATACCCAAGCCGGGTTTCATTTGGCCAATCACAGCTTTAGCCACACGTCAGCCAATGAACTGGGCGCTGATGCTTATGCGGTGGATGCATACAAGGCGCATCTGCAATTAAAATCCTTTGACAATGTTGTGATGTATCACCGCTTTCCTTACCTGCACTACGGCAAGGAGTTGGCGTCTATCAATAAGCTGCAACAGTTATTGGCTGAGCTGGGTTACCAGGACGGCTATGTCACTATCGACAACTTTGATTGGTATATAAATGCCTTGCTCGTCAAAGCGGCGGAAGAGGGTAAGTCAATAGACTATGAGCGGGCGCGTGATTTTTACGTGAATACGCTCTATGACAATATAGAATTTTATGATGCGCTTGCCGAAAAATCCTTGGGCCGCTCGCCCCGGCATGTATTGTTGTTGCATGAAAACGACACGGCCGCTTTATTTGTCGCTGATCTGGTAGAGCACCTGCGTACTAAAGGTTGGAAAATTATTTCATCGCAGCGAGCTTATCAGGACAAGATCGCGAGAGATTTTCCCCAAACCGTTTTTCATAAGCAGGGCAGAATTGCGGCTATCGCCCATGCTAAAGGTATCCCCGAAGCTGAGTTGCGTCATGTATCAGAAAATGTTGATTATCTAAATAACGCATTCTCAGCCGCAAAAATTATCGGTGATTAATCAATCCGAACAATTCGCTCTCCCACCGCAAGCACCGCGCCCGTTTTTGGATCTGTCGTCAGGCTCCGGAAATGGCTGGCGGTGTGGGTGGGTAAAGTCTCCCAGCTTACACCGCCGTTTGTTGAGCGGATAACCTTACCGTCGCGCCCGGTGAGCAGCAGATTTTTTGTATCAGGTTCCACGACGGCATCGCGCAGCTCCTGGGTTGTTCCACTATCCATCGCTTGCCAGCTATCGCCCGCGTTGGATGAACGCAGCAAGGTGCCGTCGCCCCCAAAAGCCATTAGGGCTTTGGTGTTCGGGTCCATTGTCATTCGCCGTAGATCGGAATTTGTTGACAGATCGATTGGTTGCCAGCTTTGTCCATCGTCTCGTGAGCGTAATAAGGTGCCGCCCGCGCCGAGTAAAAACAATTGTTGATGGTGTTGGTCTGCATAGCTGCCAAACAAATCAGCGCTGGTGTTGGTATCAATCGCTTGCCAGGTCTGGCCACCATCAAGGCTACGTGCTGCCACACCAGCTTGGCCGGTTATGAGAACGACACTCTCCTGTGTTCGCGTTAATACACTGCCGTGCCAGAATTTTCGCTGCGTGGTAATCGGCGATGCAACCCAGGTTTTGCCCTGATCCTTTGACAGGTAATGGCGTCCATCGGCTTCGATCGCAATAAGCTGATGATGTGTTGAATCCATTAATAAATCGGTAAACGCTTCTGCCACATTAAAAGGTGTGTAATGCACCTCGGTCCAGCTCACGCCATCGTCTGTTGAGCGCACAATGGTACCGGTTGGCCCGGCGGCAATGAGTGCATTGGATTGGGTTTCTTCAATCAGTGCACGGTAGGTTGGTGGCGTCATCGGGTCGGTATAGGCAATGTTCAAGAGTTGCCAGCTTTTTCCTTGATCGATGGACCTCAGCATATAACCCAACTCGCCCGCCACTAACCAGGTACCCTGCGAACTGACCAAGGCGTTGCGCCAATAAATATCCAGTTGCATGCGATGATTCCGCCAGTTATCGCCACGATCATCGCTGGTTGCGAGCAAGCCACCGCGCCCGAAGGCGATATAGGATTTTTCATCGCCCAGCACAAGCACATCTTCAAACGGTGTTTGCGTATGCCGGGTTTGCGGCTCCCAGGTTAAACCCGCATCGCGCGATACCAGATGCGTGCCGTAATGGCCAAATGCGCGCAATACGTTTTTCTGTTTATCAATTACCACATTACCGAGGTAATTAGCGGCGCCGTGAAAGGGCGCATCGATTAATTGCCAGGTTTCTGCGTTATCCGCCGTGCGCAAAATTTTACCGTTGTGGCTCGCCAGCAAAAAAACATTCGCGGCACTGTCAAACACGCCATCGTTAAAGAACGCCTGGCCATCGGTTTCAATTAATTGCCAATTGCTACCTTCATCGCGGGAGACAAGCAACTTTCCATAAGCACTGGTCGCAACCAACACATCATTGAACGCATAAAACCCACTCAACGGCGTATCCAGATCCAGCTGCATGACCTGCCAATTCACACCGCCATCATCAGAAAAACCAAACAAACCGCGCGACCCACCGATAAATAAGCGCTGGCTTTTGGGCGAAACGAAAATCGCCTCTATATCCAGCACCGCCAAACCTTTGCCGAGCTCAATGTTTTGCCAATGCTGGCCATCATCAGAACGCAAAACCGTACTGCCGGTACCGACAGCAAACCACCGCTTATGCTCGCTGCTATAAATCAACGCCTTCAGATTCGCCGTCGTATCCGCAGAAATTTTATTCCACGTTTTACCCTGATCAACAGAACGCAACACCGTACCCTGTTCGCCCACCGCCACCAACGCATCGCCCCCGCTAACTATGTGATTCAACTGCGCCGTCGTCGGCGCCCCCACAAACTCCCACGTCCCTGAATCAGTTGAACGCTGAATAACACCATCACTACCCCACACCAAAATCGCCTGCGAATTTGGGTCGACCATCGCGCCGGTGTAATTGGGATTAATGACCTCGGGTTGATAATGAACCACTTTTTCCGGCGATGCAGATTTCTCTGTACAACCGAATAATATGAAAACCAATAGAAAGGACACGCGTAATATAACGCTGGACAGGCATTGCATGATCAGGTTTCTCCCTCGATATAGCGCACAAGATTTAGTTTTTATCTTTCTTGCACGTTGATTATTTTTATTGTTGAAAAATTAAATACTGCCAAACTCTGTTCGAAGTGCATTTGTTATCCGGGCTACCTGTTTCGAAACCTTCAAGTCAGGGACGACTTGAAGGAGCCACAGGGATGTGTCTATGCGTTTTCGAAACAGGTAGCCCGGATAACAAACTTCTAGCCAAGTACTTCTAAGGCGATTAGATTCACCACATAATTATTATAAGTCGATAAAACCCACCATAAGCACAACCCCCTCCCAACACAACCCCCACACACTAATCCTGCGACGCAAACCAATCTATTCCCCCGCACGCCTCCACAAACCACGCCAACGCCTTACCGTCATTATCCTTCCGCCACGCCATATACAACGGCATATTCGGCCGCGGCACACTACATGGCAGCGCCACCAACTCACCGCGCGCCAGCAAATCCACGATCAAATGCCGCGCCAGAAAACCCACGCCCACACCCAAGCGCTGCGCATCAATCTTGGCCGTCATATTCGCCACCCGCACCGTCTGGCGGCTGTCCAGCAAACCGCTGGAGCGCAGGGGCGAGGTCAACGACGAATCCGCTGCAACAATCGTCGTGAACGCCCGAATCGCTGCCGCATCCACCGGGCCTTTATGCAAGGTCAGCGGATGATCCGGCGCTACCGCAAACACAAACTCCACCTCACCCATCAGGCGATACTCGAAAGTCCCCTTGGGGAACTCGCCGCCCACACCCAGGGTCAGGTCGCAGCGGTCGCAAACCAACGCATCCCAACTGCCCCCGAGCACCTCCTCGCTGATATCAATAGCCACCTGTTTGTCCAATTGGTGAAACGCCGGTATCAGCTTCAGCAAAGGCTCGTTGGGCAAGATCGTGTCCTTGGCAATGCGCAGCCGCGTCTCCCAGCCCGACTCCAGTTGCTTGACCGCATCCTCCAGGCGGCTCGTGGCCTGCAAGAGTGTGCGACCTTCTTCCAGCAGCAAACGGCCCGCTGCCGTGAGTTGTGCCCGCTGTTTAGAACGATCAAATAGATTGACGCCAAGTTCTGATTCCAGCTTTTGAACGGTATAGGACAGGGCGGAGGGCACTTTGAAGAGCATCTCCGCTGCCGCGCCGAAGCTGCCTTTGCGGTCAATAGCATCCAGCACACGCAGGGCATCCAGGGTGATTGCATGGTGCATGATGGGCTCCGATTCATTTGTTCAAATTTTTTGAAGTTTACGCTCAAAATGTTCCGCTTTTAAGCGGTGCGGCGCAAGCATAAAGTGACAACCACTGAGGCGACGACAGGTTCACGCCGCAGGGAAGACGAAGACTTTCTTCGCTGACACCCCTCTAAACTTTTATGTGGAGCACGCATCATGAGCGCAATCAAAAACATCATTAACCCTGGTCAACAATGGTCATCCCTGGTGCTGCGCGTACCGCTCGGCATCATCTTCGCCGCCCACGGCGCGCAGAAATTGTTTGGCTGGTTTGGCGGCTACGGCCTCGAAGGCACCGGACAATGGATGGCCTCCATCGGCCTGCAACCGGGTTACCTGATGGCACTGGCTGCGGGCTCGGCAGAATTTTTCGGCGGCTTGTTCCTGTTGTTCGGTCTGCTGACACGCCCGGCAGCGCTGGTACTGGCGTTCACCATGGTGGTCGCAATCTTCGCGGTGCATATCGGCAACGGCCTGTTTATGAGTAACAACGGTTACGAGTTCGGCCTGGCTTTGTTGGCCGGCGCCGTGTCGCTGGTGCTGTCCGGTGGTGGTCGCTTGAGCCTCGACACGATACTTACCAGGCAAGTGAAATAACACGCGGTACGAATATAGTGAGAGCGAACCCGGTCGCTCTCTTTTCACAACGAACCACAACGGAGGCCACACCATGATTAACATCAGACGCAATAAAGAACGCGGTGCAGCGCAATTTGACTGGTTGAAGAGTCGCCACACTTTTTCGTTCGGCAACTATTACGACCCCAAACACATGGGCTATTCCGCGCTGCGCGTGATCAACGACGACGAAGTGATCCCCGGCGCCGGCTTCCCCACCCACGGCCACCGCGATATGGAAATTATCAGTTACGTGCTGGAAGGCGAAATTGCCCACCGCGACAGTGAAGGGAATGTTGCAACATTGCCAGCGGGAGAATTTCAGTTGATGTCGGCGGGCAGTGGCATCACGCACAGTGAGTTCAACGCGTCCAAGAAAAACACACTGAAGTTTTTGCAAATCTGGATTCAACCGAACGTGTACGGACAAGAACCCGGTTATCAGCAAAAAGATTTTGGTCGCAAGGATGGCTTGACGTTAGTGATCAGCCCTACCGGTGAAAACGGCAGCCTGACCATCAAGCAGGACGCATCGCTCTATCAATTGTTGTTGCAACCAAAAGGCAGTGCGAGTTTGGAAAACCCCTACAAGCGCAAACATTACGTGCATGTAATTGATGGCGAGTTAACGGTGGAAGGCGAAGTACTGAAACCCGGTGACGGCGCACAACTGGATGGCGTGGATGTGTTGCAGTTGGTGGCGGGTGAGCAGAAGGTCAGGGCGTTGGTGTTTGATTTGCCGAAGTAGACGATTTGGAAAACTGTTGTTTTTGTAAGTTATGCCCGCAGGTCGAGTACCAGTGGGCATTTTTTTATTGCCGATACCATTTACACTAGTCTTTGGTAAGAGTGCTTCGTACTAATGATGGACGGAGATCATTTATTGGCAAAGGTGAACAAACTGCTCTATAAGGGAGGACTATCCATGAGCATATACAAAACGCCAGAGGCAGACGTTGAGTTGATTGAAGAAAAAAAGTTACAACCCTTTAAAGCGATAACTTATGGCCTACTGGTATCCGTGGTATTGATTGTAATAGCGAGTGGTATTCAGGGAGTTGCATTCACATTAATCAACTTTGAAGATGTGATGGCGTTTGAAAGTCCGGAGGATGCAAAAAATTATTTCACGAGCAATCTCTCCTTTTTGATAATTGACATTGTCGTGTCATTTTTCATTCTTTATTTTGCGGGAACAAGGGCTAGAAAATACGCCCGAGGGCAGGAAATAAAATATGCCTTGGTGCTATCCGTCTTAACATTCTTAATTCATCTCACGTTCTTCATATACAAGAATTCAATTTCTGATTATCCGCTGTGGTATAACGCATCGCTGCTGTTAATAATATTCTTGGGTATATTCGGTGGCGCAAGACCAGAAAAGGTCAGATCGATTGAAGGACAGTAGTCTGTAGTTCGAGTATTACACCCGTTAGTCCATTGTCTGATAGCTTGTCAGTCGGATTACGCCTTTGGCTAATCCGACCTACGAATTTTACGAATAGCACTCCGTAAATCCCTCTGTAAATCGAAAGACTCCCCCCATTTGGCGGGTTTTGCCGCTTGCATCCTGAACGTATGATGATCAATTACGAGTAGACGGTGTCGTTAGAGCCCAACTTTTTGCTGGGCGAGGACTTTGCGTTCGCCGGCCAGGCTCTTCCTGATACATTCCAATAGAGTGAGCTAAACAAATGAAGCAGGTTATTTCTTGGGGCCGTGTGTGCATGGTATCGCTGGTACTGATCCTCACCGCTTGTGGTGGCGGTGGTGGGGGAGGCGGCGGTAATGGCGGTGGTGGGAACAGCAGTATTGCCAGCACTGCAAGCAGCACCGTTAGTAGTGCAAGTAGCAACGTTAGTAGCGCAGACAGTAGCGTTAGCAGCGTCACGAGTTCATCCGATAACAGTTCAAGTAGCAGTGTCCCTCCCGAACCCACGCCACCGGATCTTATAGATGCAAACACACAGAGCTTTGTTCTGGATGAATTAATCAGCGTAAGTCTGAACAATATCGGTGGTCATGCGCTGACTGAGTGTTCATCTGATTTACCGGACACCTTCACGGTTGCAGTGTCAGCGAATGCGTCAACCTGCGAGATCAGCGGTGAGGCTACGGCCTTGTTGGCGTTAACCAATTTTACAGTCACGGCGGTTAACGCAGAAGGCAGTGATTCCGCTCTGGTCCCGATTGAAATCGTAGCAGCCTCGCCTTTTGTCACCACTTGGAAAACCGATAACGAAGGCGCCAGTGACGATAACCAAATCACGATTACGACCTCGCCGAATTTCAGTTACGACTACACCATTGACTGGGGTGATGGTAACGCAGACGAAAATGTAACGGGTGATATTACCCATACCTATGCCACACCCGGTGAGTACCAAATTTCGATTACGGGGCGCTTTCCTCAAACCTATTTCAATTTTTTTGAAGATGTTGTCGATGCCAACAAGCTTGCTTCGGTAGATGCCTGGGGTAACCGGGTCTGGCTGTCGATGGAATTTGCATTTGCAGGCGCTGCTAATCTGGTGATTAACGACACTCAAGCACCTGACTTGTCCCGCGTGACCAGTATGTTAGGTACTTTTGCCGGCGCCGTTAATTTTACTAGCGATATCAGTCACTGGGATGTTTCAAATGTAACGGACATGACCGGAACGTTTTTTTCTTTGGAGAATTTCAACGGTGATTTAAGCAGCTGGAATGTATCCAATGTAACCACTATGGAATTCATGTTCAGTGAAGCGTTTACGTTTAACAGCGATATCAGTCAATGGGATGTTTCCAACGTAACGAACATGGCGAACATGTTCTCAGGTGCAACTGCATTTAATCAGGATATCAGCAGCTGGGACGTCGCCAATGTCACTAATTTTTCTTCCATGTTTGAAGACGCAGAAGCCTTTGATCAAAACCTTGGCAGCTGGGATGTCTCGAACGCGACAACCATGAGTGACTTCGCGGAAAGGTCGGGGTTAACGCTGCAAAATTATGATGCCATCTTGCTCGGCTGGTCGTTATTGCCACTACAGCAAGAACTCGATGTCAGTTTTTTTCCAACACAATACAGCGCAGCGGCCGAAGCAGCACGCTTTATCCTGACCGATACCTTTGGCTGGTCAGTGACTGATGGTGGCTTGTTGACCCTTCCTGATCTGCAAGACCAAGCTTTTAGTGTGCAAACCAATGAGGTGGCAAGCATCGGTATCCTCAATAGCGGTGGAAAACCTGATAGCTGTGTTGCCGATGCCTTACCTGACGGGCTTGAAGTCGAGGTGGTTGACAACACATGCGCCATCGTCGGCACGCCCGCAACAGCGCAAGCAGCCATCGACGTTACGATTGTTGCAACCAACGCCTTGGGCAGCGATTCTGCGGTTATCACGCTGACAATCGAGGAGCAAACGCCGTTTGTCACGCGCTGGAAAACCGATAATCCCGGCTTGAGTGACGACAATCAAATCACCATTCACACCGCATCTGGTATGGCTTACAACTATCGAGTTGAGTGGGGTGACGGATCATTTGATCCAAATGTGACCGGTGAAATTACCCATACCTATGCATCACCCGGTGAATACACGGTATCGATTACGGGAACATTTCCGCAACCGTTTTTCAAAGCCACGTTCGATCCAACAACAACAGATTCGCAGAAATTATTATCGGTCGAGAAGTGGGGTAATCGAGCCTGGCGCTCAATGAGCCAAGCCTTTTTTGATTGCCGCAACCTAACCATTAACGATACGGAAAGTCCTGATTTGTCACAGGTCACCAGCATGGCGAATATGTTTAGAAACGCTGATAATTTAAGCGGCAATATCAGTAACTGGGATGTATCCAGTGTGACCACTATGAGCCGTATGTTTGAGGGTGCCGACAATTTTAATCTGGATGTTAGTAGCTGGAATGTTTCCAATGTAACCAATATGGACAACATGTTCCGAGGCACAAAATTCAATCACGATATTAGTAACTGGGATGTAGCTAAAGTCACTAATATGAATGCTATGTTTCAGGAGGCAAGAGTATTTAACCAACCCATTGGGAATTGGAACGTCGGTAATGTCACGACCATGTTCGCTATGTTTAGAGAGGCCGATGCGTTTAATCAACCTATTGGTAATTGGAATGTCGGCAATGTCAGGAATATGGTCGATATGTTTTTTGGAACCGACGTGTTCAATGCTGATATTAGCAATTGGAACGTTTCCAACGTCACCGATATGGGCAATATGTTCAGAGAGACCGGCGTGTTTAATCAACCTATTGGTAATTGGAATGTCGCCAATGTGACCAGTATGCGCGAGATGTTTTTCCGTACCCCATTTAATCAGGACATTAGCCAGTGGAACACATCCAGGGTTACCGATATGGGCAATATGTTCAGAGAAGCCAGAGCGTTTAATCAGCCTATTGGTAATTGGGATGTCGCCAATGTCACAACGATGAGAGATATGTTTCTGTTTGCCGACGTGTTTAATGCCGATATTAGCAGTTGGAATGTTTCCAAGGTTACCGATATGTCGAACATGTTCAGAAGCACAAAAGCGTTTGATCAAAACCTTGGCAACTGGAATATCGCTAATGTAAATAACATGACTAACTTGTTTCTCGCAGGCGTGCTCTCTACTGCAAATTACGATGCCCTGTTAATCGGTTGGAGTCAGTTGCCCAGCGTTCAACCTGATGTGACACTCAATGCGGGAGCAACAAAATTCTCCGCCGCTGCACAAACCGCGCGCGATACATTGATTAATAATGCTGGCTGGACTATCACGGATGGTGGTTTAGCGGAGTAATCCCGCGTGGCTGACGCCGCCTCACGGGAGGCGGTGTCAGTTGTTACGCCAGGCAACTGTCCGCTGGTTGTTTAACGGAGATTTCAGGCATACTCCAGGATCACTTGATCACTATGCCTCGTGGTGAAATATGCACATCTCTCAATCAACCTTTTCAGAATTACCCGTCCACCTCGCGGTGAAATGGGTTGTTCTTGTTGTGCTTTTCAGTTTCACCATGCCGACGATTGGCGCTGTGCCAGACACAGGTAAAGTATTGATCCTGAGCGATCCCAAGGCACGCCATGATATTAACTCCGCTCCCCAGGCATCGGGGCTTTATGCCTGCCCAAAGGGTTTAAGTCCTGACGCCGTCGTAAAGCTTCAACGCATGGCGATGCTTGAGCCGATAGACCCACACAGCCTTCAGACCACAACACTGCCAGATTTTCAGAGAAATCACCGCTACTGTATGTTTATTGCATTTCGTAATGAAACGGATCAGTACCAGTGGAAGCTGCATTTCAGCAACTTTTTTCTGCATAAGGTAAAAATAATCTTATGGGATGGAACGAGCCTGCAGGCGTATCAATCGGATTGGATGTCTGGTGTCGGCACAGAAAGCATTAATGTATTGGGTAGGGCGTTTTCACTAAAACTTGAACACAATAAAGATTACTTTATGGCCGTGGAATTAACCTCACGCGGCTTGGTGGCAGCGCCCTATGTGGCGCTGATGACGAAGCATCAATACCAGGCATGGTCAGCTGCCATGAGCGACCTGTACAGCCTCAGCACCGGCGTGGTACTGGGGTTGGTATTGATGGCCTTGTTATGCAGTGTCATCCTCAAAGATATTACATTTTTCTGGTTCGGTATCTCATCACTGTTTTTGTTTTCGTTCTTTGCTATCAGAAGTCATTTGGGACTTTTTGTGATTCATGGTGATGAAGATCTTCCCCCCTGGATATGGTTATGGGCCACGATGGCGCTGTTGAGTTTTATGTTATTCGCGCGCTCCTTTTTACTACCTGAACCGGATGATCGTCCGCTCAAAAGAATATTTAATGCAGCTATCGTTATCTTTCTATTGTCTTTGCTGTTAAGTCAGTTTTTATCGCGCCAGTGGAACGTAGCGGTGTATTTGTTAAACGGTATCATCATGATAACGCTTATCTTTTCTGCCGGTATCGTGCGGGTCATTGAAAAGGGTCGTTATTATCTGATCTTTATGTTGGGTTGGGTTCCGGTGCTTTTCTCGCTAGTGGAGCTTGTTGGAACGGTTACCATTGAGCCAAAGCCCGGCGACAGTACGCTGTCGTATAAAATTTTACGCGAACCGGTATATCAAATCGTCCACATGCTGATTCATTTTGTCGCGATGGTGATACGCATCGACACATTGAAAAAAGAGAAACATCAGGCAGAGATGAAGAATGAGGCTAAATCGCGTTTCCTCGCCTCGGTAAGTCATGACTTGCGGCAGCCATTACACAGTATGGGTATGTTTCTGGCGCACCTGAATGATTACGTGAGTTCGCCGGCAGGTCAAAATGTCCTGACCAAAGTTTATGGCTTACACACGACGATGAATGATTCGTTTAAAAAATTAATGGATCTGAGTCGCCTTGAAGCGGGCGCGGTCAAGTTAAACAGTGAATCTATTGACCTGCGCTTACTCATTGCGCGCATGCAGCTTGAGTTCGAACCTTACGCTTGCGCAAAAGGTTTAAAAATTCGCTTTAGAAGCAATATTAAAAAGCTTGACACCGATCCGGAGCTGCTGGAAAGAATTCTCCGGAATTTGTTAACGAATGCCATCAAGTACACGGAAACAGGCGGCGTGCTGGTGGGATTTCGTCGCCGGAAGAGGCACCTGCTTATCCAGGTCTGGGACACGGGTTGTGGCATCAGTGCGGATGATCAGCACGTGATCTTTGATATCTATGAACGTTCAGAAAAAGTGTCAGCCAGTCATAAGGGTATGGGAATTGGTTTGGCGATTGTCAGGCACCTGGTGGATCTATTAGGTGGTGAAATCCTTGTACGATCAGCCGAATCGAATACTCGGGCGAAAACGGGAACATTATTTCAGGTCAAGTTGCCGTATACAGAAACCAGTAGCCAGGAAACCGAGAGCAAGGCCAAGACCGGTTTGCGCATTATCGTCGATCTGCCGGATACGCCCATGTTGAGTAAAGTGTCCGGTAGTTTAAAAAGTTGGGGTTATTTAACGACCGACGAGTCCAGCGAGGGTGGCAGTGTGCCGATAACGCTGATCATCATGGCGTGTGCCGGGCAGTTAACCGCTGAATCCATGGCTGACTCTGTAAGTCATTTGGAAGAACAATACGGGAATGTCGTGATTGCCCTGTTTTGTGACCATGTTGATCGGGAGCTGGCTGGAAAATTAACAGCACTTAACGTGCATATTCTTTCAGCACATTATCGCCCAGCGCAATTACGCTCCTTGCTTCGTTACCTGGAAAGCTTTTTATTAAAAAAGCAAACTTAACTAGTTGCGTTACAGCATGGCATACCATCACGCTTAAAAATTTGTTGGAATAAATGTATGGCAGAATTACTTGCAGGCGAAAAAGTACTGATCGCGGAAGATCACGAACTCTATCGCGACGGCTTAAAATTGCTTTTCGAGGAAATAAATCCCGAAACACGCATCTATCTGGCAGGAAATTTTCCCGAGGCGCTAACAATACTTCTGCGCGAACCGGATATCACGCTGGTGATGCTCGATATCCGTATGCCGGGCACCCAGGATCTGGATGGCTTGAAAGAGATACGCAGCCGCTTTCCGACACTGATTATTATTGTTGTATCCACGCTGGATTTTGATACCAGCACCCGGCAGATGATTGATGCGGGCGCAAATGGTTTTATCGCCAAGTCCACGCCAAAACAATCAATGAAACGAGCGATCGCTGAGGTTCTCGATGGCAATATCGTGATTGAGTCCGAGCGCGAAGGAACAGACTTTATCGATCTATCGCAACAACAACTGGCCACCTTGCGTTATTTAGCCGAGGGTTTGTCCAATAAAGAAATTGCCAGTCGCCTCGGAGTTTCGCCGCTGACAGCGAAAGAATATGTTTCTAAAGTGATTGAACGCCTCGACGCCGCCAATCGCACCCAGGCTGTGCTTATCGCCCAAAAGCATGGGTTGCTTATCGACCATTTAATGTAAACCGCATAACTCCGCTAGCAGTGTTTTATCTCCATCATCCCCCCATTTGGCGGGTACTGCATATCCAATATTTGACGTAGCATAAAGGCTCGTCTTACCCGCCCTGTCTTCCAGGTGAGCCATCGCAACTGTGTGTTCTTCCGCTCGCTCATGGATTTGAGACACCAACAACGAGGTTGAAAAACTCCTATGCCCTTACCCACCGACCTGGAAGTTCTGGAAAAAGCCGAGGCCTACAAAGGCATTCACTCGTGGGACGTGTCCCAATCCCATACGATATTGGGCAGACAGGCGGGGCGGGGTGTTTGCTTTGCCGCCTCCTGTTATTACATTTCAAAGCACAAAGCGGGTGGCTCATTGAGAGAGTTCATCGGCATGTATTTGGAAAATAACAAGCGAACCTTCGTTCCCTTGAACCAGAAGGCGGTAGGCCTGATTAAAACCGAGCAGAAACATTTCAGGCATTTTGAGACACCGGCTTTCGAGGCTTGGCTGAATCATAAAAGTGGAGTGAAAAAGCGCGGCTACGGTGGCGGTTCTGTCACTAGAATGCACTTGTTGAATTCCATCCTGGCCGTAAACGCCGGGTATATGCTGTTCGGTTTTATGCCGCCGGACGGTAGTGGGCATGCGGTGGCGATGTATTTCGGTACTGAAAGACGAGGTAAGGTTCCGGTTCGGTTTTTTGATGTGAATTTTGGGGAGTTTTTGTTTAGGGATCGTTATGAATTTTTCTGCTTCTTCGAATGGCTGCTTTTCGTGGGTTACGGTAACAGCGCAACATCGCGTTACGTGTTCTTCCACCTCGTATAACGTGATTGCCGGTTCGGATTATCCGACGTGTAACTTGACTCCCGGCCGCCTTTTTCGGTTCGGAAATTTGTTTGGTGGTTGCCTATCTGTAAAAGTCGGATTACGCCTGTGGCTAATCCGACCTACGTTAAATAATCAAGTTTAACTGCTTACCAACCTTCCGGCGGCGATGCGCAGGCGGCGCGAAAGTGACACGGCAATTGCGCGAATGACTTTGGCGGCAACTTTAGGGTTTTCCTGCATCATTTTTTCGAGTGAATCTTTGGAAAGCAGTAACAACACACATTCACTGGCAGTGGCGCACATGGCGGAGCGACGCTCGCCGTCGAGCACCGCCATTTCCCCAAAGCTCTGGCCTTTGGGTAAGGTAGCGATCTGGACATTTTTCTCCTCGGCATTGGCTTTATAAACGGCAACGCTGCCGCTGTTTATTATGCCCATAAAGGTGCCGGCATCACCCTCCTTGAAGATAATCTTGCCTTTGGGGATTTTGTTGAGGCTAAAATAACCGGCGGCAGACAGTAGCTCTGCCGCAGCCAGGTTATTAAACAAATTGCACTCCGCCATCATGTCGCGGATCTCAAGAATCAATGAAGATTTATCGGGCATGGTTCGCTAACCTGCAGCAGTTACCGCTTTTTGTTTACGAATCCATTCATCCACTTGCTGTTCCAAGACGGTCAGCGGTAGGGCACCGCCACCCAATACAAAATCGTGAAACGCACGCAAATCAAAGTGCTCACCTAATTCACGTTTTGCTTTATCTCGCAATTCAACAAATTTATTCATACCGATCTTGTAAGTCGTTGCTTGGCCAGGCATAACGATGTAACGCTCGATTTCCCGCGTTGCATCAGCGCGATTCATCGGGCTGTTCGCCACAAAATAATCGATGGCTTGTTCCCGTGTCCATTTTTTTCTGTGGATTCCTGTATCAACAACCAAACGCACTGCACGCCAGAGTTCCATCGCCAGCCGACCAAAATCGGAGTAGGGATCGGCGTAAAAGCCCATGGCTTTGGGCACCAGCTCGGCATAAAGTCCCCAACCTTCGATATAGGCGGTGTAACCACCGTGGCGACGGAATGAAGGTAAGTCTTTCATCTCTTGTGCAATCGCGATTTGCATATGGTGGCCCGGCAGTGCTTCATGATACGCCAGCGCTTCCATTTGGTAACGCGGCACGCCGCTCATATCGTACAAATTTACGTAATAGGTACCGGGGCGGGAACCATCATCAGCGGGGCCGTTATAAAATGCTTTACCGGCAGACTTTTCGCGAAAAGGCTCGACGGCTTTTACGACCAGATCAGCCTTCGGCAGATGACCAAATAATTCCGGCAGGCGCTTGCGCATCGCATCAATGATAGCGCGAGTGTCTTGCAGATATTGTTCGCGCCCGGCATCACTATCAGGATAATAAAATTGCGGATCATCGCGCATGAAGGTGAAAAAAGCCTGTAGATCACCCTCGAATTTTACGGTCTTCATGACCTGCTCCATCTCATTGCGAATCCGCGCCACTTCGGCTAAGCCGATCTTGTGAATGTCGTCGGCGCTGAGCGTGGTTGTGGTCATCCGCTCCAGCGCATGATTATAAAACGCTTCACCCTGCGGCAATTTCCATACGCCGTCACGGTTGCCTGCGCGGGCCTGCAAGCCCTCGACCGCTTTGATTAAACGTTGATACGCCGGCTTTACGGTATGCTGCAACTCTCTTGTTGCTGCACTGAGTAACGCGGTTTGCTGTTTATCTTCCAGCTTCAACGCCTCCACTTTTTTGGTGAAGTCTTCCAATAAAGGGCTGATCTTGTCACTGTCATCAAAAGGTTTGCCTTTGATGATATTGCGACTGTCGTCGAGCACAAACGGATACACAAAAGCCGGGGCGAGAATACCTTTGTCAGCACGGCGTTTGAGGTTGGCGATCAATTGATCGATAAGATCCCCCACGCCAGCGAGTCGGGCTATGTAATCCTCGGCATCGTCCTGCGAAGAAACATTATGGGAATTGATGAGAAACGCGGGTATGCCAGCATGCAAACCAAACATCTGGTTGACCGGATAATTGTGATCGCGCCATTGATAACCAGCGATGTCCTGCTCCAATTCAAACTGGAGCAATTCATAGCTGAGCTGGTTATCCGTATTGAGTGAATGTTTATCAAGCTTTTTTAATCGAGCAAGTTGGTCTTTGTTGAGCTGGAGATAAAGCTCGTCTTGTTGAGGACTTATATCATTCCATTTATCGTAGTTGGTTTTGCGCCCAAGATAGGTTTGCCACATGGGGCTGAGCGATACTGACTCTTCAAAAAATAATTCAAAGAGTGCACGCGCTTTAGCGTCTGCATCTGTGTCGGCAGCGAAGGTTTCAGTGGTGACGAATAATAAAAAAAGAGCGATAAAAAACTTTGCGCGTATCATAACGTCCTCGTCGTGAATATTTATCTATAAGTTCAGAATTATTGACTAGCTAATGGCACGGAGTTTGTTCTCAGGGGGTTTATGTTTCGAAACCCTCAAGTCAGGGACGACTTGAGGGAGCTACAGGGATGTATTCATGCGTTTTCGAAACATAAACCCCCTGAGAACAAACGTACTCCGTTATTGCTACGGAGCCTCCCCAAAACTAATCCTTCGGAATAACAGGCAATAACTCTCCATCCAATTCATAACCATTATCCCGCGCAATCTTTTGCAAATTGGCAATGCGCGCATCCAGGTCCGGATGCGTAGACATCCATTCCGGCAACACCAAGTCATCATGCTCTTCTTTAAGTTTACGAAATAACTCATCAGCACCCGCCACATGACCATAATGATTATGCAATGCCTGCAAAGCCCAGCGATCGGCTTCGTTTTCCTGCTGGCGGGAATAATTTAACAGGGCGAGGTTGCCGCCGACACCGGCGAGCTGGGCGAGGTCGGTTTGGCCGAAGATCATGGCGCTGAGCAAGCTCATACTTAAACCCCGCGCGACGGCTTGCACCGGGTGGCGGTGTTGGATGTGGGCAATTTCATGGGCGATGACAAAGGCGAGGCCTTGTTCGCTATCGACGGCATCCACCAAACCTTCGAAGATCATCATGTTGCCGCCGATGGTGGCGAAGGCATTGATGGTGTCGTCTTCGCTGTAGCGAACCTGCAAAGCGAGTTCAGGTGAGAGGCCACCCGCTTGTGCGAGTTGATCGGCGAGTTGTTGCAAATAGCCTTGTTGTTCGCCGGGTTGCTCCTCGAGCGCCCAGGAGTTTGTCAGCGCTTGTTCCCAGGAAAATGGCGTCCACTTGGCGGTCCAGGCGACAAGTTGCAACAGCAGCCAGCACAAGAGCGCGAGTCCGGCAAAAAAGCCGATCACCAATAAAATAAAATCCCGCGCCCAGCCATGCTCGACAACGTTGATGCCTTCTGGCGGTTGGCGATTTTCGTAGCGCATGTGCTGGGCCTTTGCGGGAAAAATTTATGGACGTGGAATAATGGCCGTACCGTAGGCGAGTACCTCCAGACAACTGACGCTGTTGGGATTGCGCCCGCCGATGGACATGGTTTCCAGTTTGACATTAAAGATTTGCGTTGCGCCGAGCGCTTTGGCTTCTTCGCGCATACGCAGAATGGCTTCGCGGCGCGCGCGGTCGAGCAGGGATTCATAGGTATTCAAGCGCCCACCAATCAGCATGCGCAAGCCGGCAATAAAGCGTTTGAAATAATCGGAAGAGATTACCACCGAGCCGCTCACCAGTTGCGTTACCGGTGCCGGCAAGATCGGTGGAGGTAAACGTTCAGCGAAGACCATTACCTGATCGGGCGAAGTCTCCCGGGCGATGATATTGGCGTAGTGTTTTTTCTCCAGGTAACGCCCTGAAAAAAATCCCACGGTGAGTAATACCAACGCAATCACCAAAGGCCCGATAAATTGGGCAAGAAAGATTTCCATGGTATTTACTCCAGTTCAACGGCGCTGCCATAGACAAATAACTCTGCGGCGCCAACCGCAACGGAACTGGTGGAGAAGCGAATATTGAGAATGGCATTGGCACCCATGGCTTTTGCCTGGGCCACCATACGCGCGATGGCTTCCTCGCGCGAATCGTTGAGCAGCTCGGTATAACCTTTCAGCTCACCGCCGAAGACATTTTTGAACGAGGCGGCAATATCACGCCCCACATGTTTTGCGCGCACAGTACTACCCTGCACCAGACCGTAATGCGCAACCACCCGACGACCGGGCACAATTTCCAGATTACTCAATAACATGAAGGCTTCCTTTTTCAACAGGCAGATTAGGGGAGGGGTTAATCTAGCACAGTTGTCACCCTGTGCAACGCTTCAGCGCTTGCGGCGGTAAAGCGTCATGGCGATGGGCCCACAAACCAGTGTCAGCAGTGCCGGTGCGATCAGGGAGAGGCCGATAAGTTGCACACTGGCATTGCCATCCATCAAGCCGCGAATGGCGCTCACCAGATGCGTTACCGGGTTTATCGAGACAAAGGCTTGTAACCAGCCGGGCATGGTAGTGGGGTCAACATAGATATTGGAGCCGAAGGTCAAGGGCATCAGGATCAGCCAACCAATCGTCATCACCGCGCCGGGGGTGCGCAACAACAAACCGATAGTGGTAAAAATCCAGCCAAGCCCCAGCCCGAACACGTTTAACAGCAGCAACGATAACAACACGCCGACCATCCCGGTCTCGGGTCGATAACCCATGATTAACCCGATGATCACCACGATGGTGGACGCAGCGGTATAACGCAACACATCGCCGAGCATCGCACCGACGATCGGCGAGGGCGACCAGATAGGCATGGATTTAAAACGGTCATAGATCCCTTTGGAAATATCGGTATTCAGAGTGACACCGGTGTAAAGCGATGTGAAGGTAACCGTCTGCGCGAGGATGCCGGGCAATAGAAATTGCAAATAGTCACTGGTGGAACCCGCCAGCGCGCCGCCGAATAAATAGGTGAACATCACCGTAAACATAATCGGCGTGATCACCACATCAAACAATTGCTCCGGCAGGTGTTTTATTTTTAACAGTGCCCGCCAACCAAACGCCACCACATTGCTAATTGCACTGGCTTGCGGCGGGCGGGTGTGGGCGCGAATCACCTTGTGCAAAGCGGCGTTGATATCATGTGATGTGTTATTCATGAACCCGCTCCTTCTGTCGTCGGTTCGGCTGCAAGAGGCGCCTGACCGGTCAATGCAAAAAACACTTCATCAAGACTGGGTTGACCGAGCGAATAATCACTTAACGCGATGCCGGCTCGGGCGACTTCCGCTAACGCCAGCGTGGCTTTTTGTGCGTCGGAAATCTGCACCGACAGCGCGCAAGGATCTTTCTCAATCAACACCGGCACCGCCAATTGTTCCACCAGAATTCGTTGTGCCGCTTCACGCTCCTGTGCATGGCTGACGCGCAGATGCAGCACACCGGAGCCGACGGATTTTTTCAACTCACCGCTTGTGCCTTCCGCAATCACCTTGCCGTGATCAATCACGGCAATGCGGTCCGCCAATTGATCGGCTTCCTCCAGATACTGTGTCGTCAACAACACCGTGGTGCCCTCAGCCACCAAGGCTCGCACGATATCCCACACCTGATTGCGCGAGCGCGGGTCCAGCCCGGTTGTCGGTTCATCCAGAAAAATCAGATCCGGCGTCACCACCAGCGACGCCGCAATATCCAACCGCCGCCGCATACCACCGGAATACTGCTTGATCTGCCGATCCGCCGCCTCTGCCAGATCAAACGCCTGCAACAACTCCTGCGCCCGTTCCTTCGCCGCGCGCCCGCGAAAACCCAGCAGCCGCGCCAGCAACACCAGATTCTCCCGCCCGGTCAAATCCTCATCCACCGACGCGAACTGCCCGGTCAAACTGATCCGCGAACGCACCGCATGCGCCTCACGTACCAGATCATGCCCCAACACCCGCGCCTGCCCGCCATCCAACGGCAACAAGGTCGCCAACATCCGTACCGTGGTCGTCTTCCCCGCCCCGTTCGGCCCCAGCACACCATACACGCTGCCCTTGCGCACGCGCAGATCAATACCATTCACCGCATGCGTCGCACCGAAATGTTTGATCAGCCCGGAAGCTTCAATCGCCAAATCTTCAATCATTGTTTTATCCATAACTTTTGGTTGTCGTACCACCAATCTTGCCGCCTTGGTCTGGTAATGCCGGTTGGGACCATCAGCAGCAGGGATGCTGATGATGAGCCTACAAGGATGTATTCACGGCGTGTCCCAACTGGCATTACCAGACCAAGGCCGCACAAATTGACGCAACGCAATAATCAAAAAGTCTTTAACAAAAAATTACCCGGCAATAACATTCACCCGCAAACACTCCCCCAACCCCTCAAGATTCGCCACCAACCGATCCCCCGGCACTACCGGCCCAACCCCTGCCGGCGTACCCGTAAAAATCAAATCCCCCGCCCGCAAATGCACAAACCGCGACACCTCCGCAATCAGCTCCGCCACCGGCCAGACCATCTCCCGCCAATCGCCTTTTTGCACCAGACTTCCGTTTCGGGTCAACGACAACTGCCCCATCTTCTGCAACTCATCATAACCACCGAGCTGCAACGCCGAGCAAGGCGCAGAACCGTCAAAACCCTTCGCCAATTCCCAGGGACGACCCTGTTGCTTTGCCTGTTGCTGCACATCGCGGCAGGTCATATCCAGCCCCACACCAAAGCCGGCAATCAAGGTCGGCGCGTCCTCAACCGACACCTGATAACCTGACTGGCCCAGTGCAATCACCAGCTCCACTTCGTGGTGTACATTCTGCGAAAACCAAGGGTAAATAAAATCTGTGTCAGATTCTGTCAGGGCACTTTGCGGCTTGAAAAAAAAGAACGGTGGCTCGCGTTGCGGATCGTGACCCATCTCCCGCGCATGTTCGGCATAGTTGCGCCCGATGCAGATAATTTTATTCACCGCAAAGCGGGTATGGGGTTGGCCGATAACCGGCAATGAACACTGGGAGTCGCTGAGCATAATGAAATCCCTATGCAGTACAGAAATAAAAAAAGACCCTGGAGCGGGGCTCGATCCAGGGTCAAAAAAGCGGATAACTTACTTGGCGGTTAAGGTACCGGTATCCACCAGGTAATTGGTCAGGTTGCGCGTCCACCGTTCCATCAACAGTCTGAAATGACGCGCGTTGGTGACACGGTCAGTGCGCTCCAGGCGATTGCCGATATTGGCTGACGTTTCGCGATGATCAATAAACTGCGCGATCACTTTATTGGTGCTTGCTTGAATCAAAGTTAAATCAAAGGTGGCATTGCCCACTTCATACACATACTTTTTCGTGCGCCCGGGCATACTCAAATCCGGTGCGTAAATATTTAACTCGCGCAGCAGCGGGCGATAGATAACATCGGCGTCGGCTGCGCTATCGACCACGGTGACATTGGTTTGCTCAGCCATGCCTTCGCGCAAGGCTTTCTTCAGCATCTCGCCATACGTGCTGGTGATACGCTCCAGGTCGCGGTCGGTGTAGTCACCGCGAAAATCCAGTAGCCAATGTTTGTTAAAGCTGACTTGCGGGTCTTCGATAAATACCTTTGAAAAGGTTTGAATACCGCTGCCAGGCATCATCAACACGTAATCAAAACTGCCCGCTTTGGCGCCCATTAATTTGGGGTCGGATTTCGGTAAAACCGGATCACTCGCGCAGGCACTCAACAGTAATACTGCTGCGAGAAAAACCGATACGGTTTTGGCTGATGGACAAATATTTTTCAACAGGGTGAATGACATGATGCCTCCGTCCACTTGGTGGTATAGCGATAAAGACTGCACATTATGGTTATGGCTGTAATGGCTTTGATTAATCATCCTGAAACAATAGCCTGCGATACGCACATCGGGACCGGGTGGATCAAGGGTTACCGGTCTGTCGTCATAGACAGCTCGCGCAAGTGAATGTCCTTCAGCTTGACATAATTATTTGCAGAATATGTAAAAAATTGTTTCTCGCTGTCCTTCAATGGCCGCACCTGTTTGCATGGTGAACCCATATAAAGATAGCCACTTTCGAGGCGTTTGCCGGGTGGCACCAATGTGCCCGCACCGATCACCACATCGTCTTCCACCACCACCCCGTCGAGCAGCGTGGAGCCAATACCCACCAATACCCGATTGCCAATCGTGCAGCCGTGCAGGTTGACCGAGTGGCCAACGGTCACATCATCGCCAATGACCAGCGGATAGCCATCCGGGTTAAACGGCCCGGCGTGGGTGATGTGCAATATAGAGCCATCTTGAATACTGGTGCGGGCGCCTATACGTATAGAATGCATGTCACCGCGCACTACCGCGTAAGGCCAGATAGACGAATCATCGCCGATCTCTACCTGGCCGATAACGACCGCCGTTGGGTCAACCAACACATTGTTGCCCAGTTTGGGGGTATGGCCCTGATGGGTACGAAGCGCCTGATGGGTACCAAGCGAAAGTGACATGGGTGTATTCATTGCAAAATCTCACGCGTTGAAGATGGAGGTCGGTGACGCTCACAAGCCGGCGCTACGCCATAAACAATGCGTGTATCATACGGAATCCCGCACAGTGATTCAGCTGATCGATTGATTGGAGTCTGCGTTATGTCCAACCCGTTATTAGAAACCCACGAATTGCCCCCGTTTTCTGCTATCCAGCCGGACCATGTTGAACCGGCCATCAGCCAGTTGATCGACGCCAATCGCAATCACCTGCAGGCTTTGCTCAGCAGCCTGCAACAACCGACCTGGGATAACCTTGTCGCCCCGCTGGAAGCCCAGGGCGACTTGCTTGAGCAGGCCTGGTCGCCGGTTAGTCATCTCAACGCTGTGTGCAACAACGACGCGCTGCGCACCGCTTACAACAACAGCCTGGCGCTGTTGACAGAGTACGGCACCGAAGTCAGTCAAAATACCGAGCTCTACAACGCCTATCAGAAATTGGCGGACAGCGAGGAATACGCGCAGTTGACCCAGGCCCAGAAGCAAGCGGTCGACAACGCCTTGCGCGATTTTCGTCTGGGCGGCGTAGCGTTGGACGGTGAGCAGAAAAAACGTTTCGGTGCGATTCAAAAACGCCTGTCCGAATTGTCCACGCAATTCTCCAACAATGTCCTCGATGCAACCCAGGCCTGGTTTAAACATTTTACCGATGCAGAAGCGCTCGCCGGCTTGCCGGAATCAGCGCTGGCCCAGGCCGCTCAAACTGCAGCGCAAAAACAATTATCCGGTTATGTCGTGACCCTGGATTTTCCCTCTTATTTGGCGGTAATGATGTATGCCGACAACCGCCAGTTGCGCGAAGAAATGTACACCGCTTATGTCACCCGTGCATCAGCGGATGGCAAAAAAGCAGACGGCAGCAGCGCCGCGCAATGGGATAACAGTGCACTGATTACCGAGACGCTGGCCTTGCGTCATGAGTTGGCGCAATTGCTTGGCTTTGCCAATTACGCCGAGCGCTCACTGGCGAGCAAGATGGCAGAGAGCACCCAACAGGTGCTGGAGTTTTTAAATGAGCTTGCACAAAAATCGCGGCCGCTGGCAGAGCGCGATATCCAGGCATTGCGCGACTTCGCCGCAACGCAAGGTTGTACGGATTTGCAACCTTGGGATATGACCTACTACAGCGAAAAACTGCGGGTGGAAAAGTACGCAATCTCACAGGAAGAATTACGCCCCTATTTTCCTGCCGAACGCGTTATCAATGGTATGTTTGATGTCGTTAAACGCTTGTATGACATCGATATTGTGCAGGTAGCGGTATTTGATTCCTGGCATCCTGACGTGCGTTTTTATCACATCTTTAAGAACGGCGAAAAAATTGCGAGTTTTTATCTCGACCTGTTTGCCCGCGAACATAAACGCGGCGGCGCCTGGATGGCGGACTGCCGCGTGCGCCGCAAAACGGCTACCGGAACACAATTGCCGGTGGCTTTTTTAACTTGCAATTTTACGCCCCCGGTAGGCGATACGCCCTCGCTGCTGACTCATGATGAAGTAACTACCTTATTTCACGAATTCGGTCATGGTTTGCATCATATGCTCACGCAAATTGATGTGGCCGCCGTAAGTGGTATTAATGGCGTCGCCTGGGATGCGGTGGAGTTGCCCAGTCAATTTCTGGAAAACTGGTGTTGGGAGCCGGAAGCGATTCCACTGATTTCAGGACACTATCAAACCGCCGAACCTTTGCCGCAAGCCTTGCTCGACAAGATGCTCGCGGCGAAAAATTTCCAATCCGGGATGCAGATGGTGCGCCAGCTGGAGTTTTCGCTGTTCGATTTCCGCCTGCATGCCGAATATGATCCCGCCAACCCGCAAGATCCGCAAGCGGTGCTTGATCAGGTGCGCCGTGAAGTCGCTGTGGTACAGGCGCCAGCGTTTAATCGTTTTCAAAACAGCTTCAGCCATATCTTTGCCGGTGGTTACGCCGCTGGTTATTACAGTTATAAATGGGCCGAAGTCTTGTCTGCTGATGCTTTCTCACGCTTTGAAGAAGAAGGCATTTTTAACGCACAAACCGGTGAGAGTTTCCTGCGCGAAATTCTGCAACAAGGCGGCAGCAAGGCGCCGATGGAGTTATTCATCAATTTCCGCGGCCGTGAACCCAGTATCGAAGCCTTATTACGTCACAGTGGCTTAGGCGAGGCAGCGTAATGGCCTACAGTCAAAAACGACGTTTTGTCGCCGGCGCGGTGTGTCCGCGCTGTTCGACAATGGATAAGCTGGTGGTCTACAGTGAGGACGGCAAGGATTATCGCGAGTGCGTCAGCTGCGGTTACAAGGACGAGATGCGCTTTCCCGGCAAGGCCAAAGAACTGCCCACGCGCGTGAATACGACAGAAGAGGAAAAACAGGAGCAGGTGCAAGTGGTGAAAATTCTTTCACCAAAATGACATAAGTTCTATGTAAAAAAACCCGCGTAAATCTCGCGGGTTTTTTATTGGGTGTATGAGTTGTGTCTGCTAATGCAATTTATCCGGCTTCTCGCCAAACTCTACTGCAATCGCCAGATCATCTGTCAGGCAAGGCCAGCGCTCCAGTTCTTCCGACCAGCCGCGGGTTTTGTGTGAGTCAATGTAACGCTGAAAATTTTCCCCGGAAAAACCGTATTCATTCAGTAATAATTCAGCGGAAAATAATACGGCTTGATCCAACTCGTTAGCGAAGGGTTCACCGATCAGTTCATGCACGATGATGTTAGCCCGCGTCATATCCATAGGTGCGAGCGGAATGCCGCAGTAACCGATAAACCGGTCATTCACTTCTTCCAACAACCGGTGCGCCAGATAAGCTTCATCCAGTAAAGTTTCCAGATGGCTGTGGCCATTCACAATATCGGGCGGCGATAAAAAATAATCGCACGCAATATTGAGCAATGGGCTGACACCGTCGTAGATGCCAGCTTCTTGTGCAATGCTGGTGATGGCTTCAATAAAGTTAGGTACCTGCTCGATATAGCGCACGACAAAATCCGCCAATAGATCGGCGGCGTGGTCATCGGGTAACTTGATGGCCTCGTGCAGGTATTGGGCGCGTTTCTCAAGCAAGCTCAGAAGTTGCGCGCTTTCCTTGTCATGTTCTCTGGCGTGGGTGATAAAGTCGCGAATTTGACTCACAGGGTTGATACTCATGGTTTTCCGAATCTTGCGATTCTATCGGGATAGGCAGTGACAGCAGTATCGATTCAGTGCGGAAGAAACGCCGTCAAATGCAACATTAAAAGTAAACCATAAGGCTGTAATCGCAAGTGAGTCTTAATACCGTGTTCTTATAAAAATGCGAAAAAGTGCTGTGAAGCATGCAATCCTGAGCGGTGATCTGGCTGGTTGAGCCTGGCGTTTCGATGACGTCCGTTACAGCGAAACGGGGCGCCTGGATTCTCAGGAATGCTACTTCACGTGAAAAACGGGGGAAATTTATCTACAAAAACCACAAAGCGATTGACTTTTTAATTTCTATATGGAATTACTGTCGCCTCTTTATGCGACAATTCGTCGCATGCAATGATCTGTACTCACGAAGGGTGCTGTAAACACCCCGGGACTTGTTCAGGATCTTGTCGCGCCAGGTAGTGCAGCGTGAAATAATGATTCAACAAGGTTTTTACTGCGTGTAAACTCCGCGTTCGCTCTACTTTCGCTCGGCTTGCCTCGCTTCGTTCCTGAATAGCTTCCCTGTAAAGCGGTAAGCGTAGTCTTCCTGTTAGCAGAGTAGAGAGAAGTTGTGAATCTGGCTTTCGTTGAGGCGGTAAGGGGTATCGCCGCCAGAGGTTCAGCGAAGATGTAGCCTGGGGCACTCCCTCGAGGTGTCCTGCAGTAGTTAGAAAATAAGCATAATTAGCTACACGGAGAAGATGGGCGATGTTGAATAGAGCACACGGGCGAAGCCCTTGGCTGCTTGCCCCTGCCTTGCTGGTCAGCAGTTACCAGTCACTGGCAGAAGAGGTAGAGCGGTGGAAATACAATATGACTGAAGGGGTTACCCCTGTCAGTCAGGACATCCACGGTCTCCATATGGAGATGTTCTGGTGGTGTGTCGGTATCGGAGTTGTGGTTTTTGGCGTCATGTTCTTCAGCATGATCGTTCACCGCAAGTCCCGCGGCGTCAAGCCCGCACACTTTCATGAAAGTACTGCATTGGAAATCCTCTGGACCGTTATTCCGGTGGCTATCCTGATCCTCATGGCTATGCCGGCCACCAAAAGCCTGATTAATCTCTACGATGCCTCTGAGGCCGATATGGATGTATTGATCACCGGCTACCAATGGCGTTGGAAATACGACTATGTTGAGGAAGATTTGAGCTTCTTCAGCAGCCTCAGCACGCCGCGCGAGCAGATCGAAGGCCTGGCGCCCAAAGGCCCGCATTATCTGCTGGAGGTCGACGAGCCACTGGTTGTACCCATCAATAAAAAGATCCGCTTCCTGATTACCGCCAACGATGTCATTCACGCCTGGTGGGTGCCCGCACTGGGCGTCAAGAAGGATGCGATCCCCGGTTTTATCAAAGAATCCTGGGCCGTGATCACGGAGCCCGGTACCTATCGTGGACAGTGCGCTGAGCTTTGTGGTCGCGACCACGGCTTTATGCCCATCGTGGTGGAGGCCAAGACGGAAGAGGACTATCGCGCCTGGCTGCAGGAGAAACAGGCTGCTGCCGCTGCTGTCCGCGAACTGACCTCCAAGACATTTACCTTCGATGAGTTGTACGCGCGCGGGGAAGAAGTTTACAACCGCTCCTGCGCCGCTTGTCACCAGGTTAACGGTGAAGGTATTCCCGGCACATTCCCCGGCCTGAAGGGTGTGGGTGTTGCGGTAGGTCCCATCGACCAACATATCGATGTGGTTGTGAATGGTGTGAAAGGCACCGCCATGCAGGCGTTTGGTGAGCAGTTGAGTGAAGTGGATATCGCCGCCGTTGTGACCTATGAGCGTAATGCCTGGGGCAACAACATGGGCGATATGACCCAGCCAATTGACATCTATAACCATAAACAAGGCAATTAGGAGCTAGGTTATGGCACACGGTCCTGCTAAGGGTATAACTCGCTGGTTATACACCACCAATCACAAAGACATCGGCAGCATGTACCTCTGGTTCAGCTTTGCTATGTTCCTGCTGGGCGGCGTTTTTGCCCTGGTTATCCGCGCGGAATTATTCCAGCCCGGATTACAAATTGTTGATCCCAACTTCTTCAACCAGATGACCACCATGCACGGTCTGGTGATGGTCTTCGGTGCGGTTATGCCAGCCTTCGTCGGTCTGGCTAACTGGATGGTTCCAATGATGATCGGTGCGCCGGATATGGCGCTGCCGCGCATGAACAACTGGAGCTTCTGGATTCTGCCCTTCGCCTTCGCGATGCTGACATCCACGCTGTTTATGGAAGGCGGCGCCCCCAACTTCGGCTGGACGTTCTACGCTCCACTCTCCACGACTTATGCGCCGCCGAGCGTGACCTTCTTCATCTTCGCTGTGCATATCATGGGCGCCAGCTCGATTATGGGTGCGATCAACATCATCGCCACCATCCTCAACATGCGTGCACCGGGCATGACCCTGATGAAGATGCCATTGTTCGTGTGGACCTGGTTGATTACGGCTTACTTGCTGATTGCGGTGATGCCAGTACTGGCGGGTGTGGTCACCATGATGTTGATGGATATCCATTTCGGTACCAGCTTCTTCAATGCGGCCGGTGGTGGTGATCCGGTACTCTTCCAGCATATCTTCTGGTTCTTCGGCCACCCCGAGGTGTACATCATGATCCTGCCGGCGTTTGGTATCGTCAGTGCGATCATCCCGACCTTTGCACGCAAGCCACTGTTTGGTTACGCCTCGATGGTATACGCCACGGCATCCATCGCGTTTCTCAGCTTTATCGTATGGGCGCACCATATGTTCACCGCTGGTATGCCATTGGCAGGCGAACTCTTCTTCATGTACGCCACCATGCTGATTGCGGTCCCGACCGGGGTGAAGGTATTTAACTGGGTGGCGACCATGTTCAAGGGTTCCATGACCTTTGAAACGCCCATGCTGTTTTCTATCGCCTTCGTCATCCTGTTCACCATCGGCGGTTTCTCCGGCCTAATGCTCGCCATCGCACCGGCGGACTTCCAGTACCACGATACCTACTTCGTCGTGGCGCACTTCCACTATGTACTGGTACCTGGCGCCATCTTCTCGATCACCGCGGCAGTGTATTACTGGTTGCCCAAGTGGAGCGGCAAGATGTATAGCGAAGTCATGGGCAAAACCCATTTCTGGCTCGCGTTTATCGGCCTGAACCTGACTTTCTTCCCCATGCACTTCTCCGGTTTGGCCGGCATGCCCCGTCGTATCCCGGACTACCACATGATGTTTGCTGACTGGAACATGATTTCCTCGGTTGGCGCCTTCCTGTTTGGCGGTGCGCAGGTGTTGTTCCTGTACATCGTTATTTCCACCATCGTCGGCGGCAAAAAAGCCACGGACAAAGTGTGGGATGACCCGGAAGGTCTGGAGTGGACTGTGCCGTCACCGGCGCCTTACCACACCTTCAGCACACCACCGGAAGTGAAGTAACGGGGGCCGCGATGAAAGGGCTGCTACCAAATAATCCCATCCATGCGCTCTGTCTGAAGCTGGGCACGTTGGGAATTGGTATGTTTGTCTTTGCCATCTGGGTCATGCCGCCGATTTACGATGTGTTCTGTGAAATCACGGGGCTCAACGGTAAAACCGGCGGCCCTTACCAGGCGGTATCGGCGGAGGTGGACACTAGTCGAACGATCACCGTGCAATTCGTGGCGACCAATAATGAAGGTATGCCGTGGGAGTTTTCGCCCGAGGTACGCACGGTGAAGGTTCATCCGGGCGCCCAAACGCGAATTAATTACCGGGCCAACAATCGTACGGATAGAGACATGATTGGTCAGGCAATTCCCAGCTTGGTACCGTTTAAGGCAGCCACCTATTTTCACAAGACAGAATGTTTCTGTTTTGAGCAACAGCCGCTAAAGGCGGGCGAAAGCGCGGAATTGCCGATGTACTTTATTGTTGATCAGGATCTTCCCGAACACATTCACACCATTACCTTGTCTTATACGTTGTTTGATGTAACAGATCGCTTTGCCAACGACAAGGTTGCGAAAGTAGCAAACTAGAGAAAGCGACGAAATAACATCGAAAGTAATGAATTAAATTGGACGTTTAACCGCAAAACCATAACGAACGCGGAGAGAAAAAATGGCAACGCATGAAGGAAGTTATTACGTACCCGAACAGAGCAAGCTGCCGATCTGGGCCAGCTTCGGTCTGTTTCTGACAGTATTTGGTGCCGCGCACTGGATTAATGGCAACAGCAATGGCCCGATGATTTTTTTCGCGGGCGGCTTGGTGTTCGCTTTTGTTTTATGGAGCTGGTTTTCTGCTGTTATCAGCGAGAATATGGCTGGCCTTAATAGCCCTCAATTGAAGCGTTCTTATGTGTGGGGTATGGGCTGGTTTATCTTCAGTGAGGTTATGTTCTTCGCCGCATTCTTTGGTGCGTTGTTTTACGTTCGCACCATGGCGTTACCCTGGTTGGGCGGTGAAGGCCATGCAGCAGCAACCAATGAATTTTTGTGGAAAGGTTTTGAAGCGGAATGGCCGCTGATGACCACGCCGGATATGGCAGTGAACGGCGATAAAGCCACGGTGTTAGGTCCACAGCAAAACATGAGCTTTCCTGGCCTGGTTGCCATGTTCAGCTGGCTGCCTTTTTGGAATACAGTGATCCTGCTCAGCTCCAGCGTTACCGTTCATTTTGCACACAGTGCTATCAAAAATGACAAGCGTCAGGCTTTTAACGCCTGGCTTGGTTTGACGGTTTTGCTGGGTATTATCTTCCTGGTGTTGCAAGTGTGGGAATATCACCATGCCTACACCGAGCTGGGGCTGACGCTGGAATCCGGTATCTACGGTACAACCTTCTTCATGTTGACCGGCTTCCACGGCGCCCACGTGACCTTGGGTACGTTTATGCTGCTGGTGATGTTGCTGCGCTCTGTACTCAAAGGCCATTTTAAACCCCACGATAATTTCGGCTTCGAAGCAGCCAGTTGGTATTGGCACTTTGTTGACGTCGTGTGGGTAGGTTTGTTTATCGCCGTTTATATCTTTGGTTAATGATGCGTTTCAGGCAACTGCTTCCGGTAGTTGCCTGATCTGAATATTTGGCCGGCAATTTAAATGCGGTGATCCCAGGGCGCTTGGCTATGCAAGATACCGCTGTAGAAACCGTAAAAAATACACAGCATCATCAATACAGCCAGCGTGATACGAATACCCAAGGCATACAGCGTTCGTTTTGATTGGGGAACATTGGCATCTTTTAACAGAAATCCTAAAGCGCTGCTGAGACTGATCAGGATACCCACAAACAACACCAGAATAATTATTTTTAACCACATAGCAGTTTCCGTGTAATCAGTAAAAGATGGTGATGTAAGCGAAGGTGAGATTGAGGTACACGTGAACTCTGTCGATAAATCCGCACATCAACTGCGCTTCATTGTGACGTTCAATCGCAATATCACCCTGTTTACGTTAATAACCCTGCCGATATTATGCGGCCTTGGTACATGGCAGTGGTATCGGGCAGCGGAAAAACAGGAACTGGAAGCTCATTACGCCCAGCAACAGGCACTGCCACCGGTGACATTGACCACAGCTAATCTCGCAAACTTGCCGGATTATCAGCGCGTTATGGTGCAGGGACATTTCGATAACGACCATACATGGTTGCTTGATAATAAACAACGCCATGGCAGAGTCGGTTTTGAAGTCGTTACGTCTTTTGTCTTAGGTGATGGTCAGCGGCTGTTGGTGAATCGGGGTTGGTTGGCAGCAGGTAAGACGCGCGCACAATTACCGACGATAGATGCTATTGAAGGGGAGGTGACGCTGTTTGCCGAGCTGGTTTCAGTCGTGGAGCATCCCCTATTGGATGCACAAACCGGACAAGCCGACTGGCCCAGGATCATTATGGCTATCGACATACCGGACATGGAACGGCAACTACAGAAAGCGCTTTTAACGCGTTATGTGCGCTTGGATGAAAGTAGCCCCGGTGCGCTTGTGACCGAATGGCAAGCCGTGAACATGACACCCGAAAAACATATCGGTTATGCATTTCAGTGGTTTGCCATGGCGCTGGCATTGATTATCTGGTTTGTATTTGCCAATACCAATTTGCTGGATTACTGGCGTAGGCGCCGACAAAAAGAACCTGATAAAAATTAAGGCTTTTTATGAGCAATGATGTAGATCGTTTAACCGACCAGCAAAAACAGCAGCGCCGGGGTCGTCTTCAGGCAGCCGCCATTATGTTGATTGTTATCCTGCCGATGATAATTGCTTACAGTGTGTATTACACCGGTGTTGGAATACCGAAGGGCACGGTTAATAAAGGCCAATTAATTGATCCCCCGCAGCAGATTGATGATCTGCCGTTGCAGACACCCGATGGCGAAGCCTGGCGAGTCAGCGAACAGGCCAAGCGATGGCGCTGGATTATTCCCGGCTATGCAAGTTGCAATGAACAATGCCAGAAAAACCTTTACCTGACCCGGCAGGTCCATATTCGCCTCGCGGAAAAATCCGGGCGTGTTGAGCGTCTCTACTTGTTGCTCGATGACCATATTGACGCAGCCACACTGGAATTTATTCACACCGAACATCCCCATGTGCCCATCGTAAAAGCCCCGGCAGATGCGGTAAAAGAATTATTTGCCCAAACCAATTTACCACCCGATGCGATTGCCGCCGGTCACTATTTCCTGATGGATCAGGAAGGCTTTGTCATGATGTCCTATACACCGCTGGATCAAGGCAAGGACTTGCTCGACGATATCAAGCGCATGCTCAAATATTCTTACGAGGAGTAGATCCGGTGTGGCATAACAATCCATTATCCAGTGCATACCGTTGGGGTTTGATCGCTACTGCTATCGCCTGTGTAGTTGTGGTCCTGGGTGCATTTACACGCTTGTCTGATGCAGGCCTCGGGTGCCCGGATTGGCCAGGTTGTTATGGACACCTGACCTGGCCGAAGAGCGACGCTGCAGTAGCGCGTGCCGAAGCTCGCTTTCCGGAGTTTCCGGTAGAGCACGATAAAACCTGGCCAGAGATGGTCCATCGTTACTTTGCCGGTTTTCTCGGCCTGATCATTCTGGGAATTACAATTTCGACCTGGCGTTGGTCGGTGAAGACGCCGCATCAATCCTATCCGCGCAAACACGCGTTGGGCTTGTTATTTCTGGTGATCATCCAGGGCTTGTTTGGCATGTGGACAGTGACCTTGAAGTTATGGCCACAAGTGGTCACCGCACATCTTTTGGGTGGTTTCGCAACGCTCAGTTTGTTGTGGTTATTTACCTTGCGCTGCGCTGGTACTCAATGGCAGCTTCCCGGTGACAAACATCGCCAACTATCCGGTTTAAAATGGCTGGCGTTGGTAACGTTACTGGTGGTCATTACCCAGATAGCTTTGGGTGGTTGGACCAGCTCAAATTACGCCGCTCTGGCATGTACGGATTTGCCCACCTGCCACGGCGAATGGTGGCCGGCGATGGATTTCGAACATGCGTTTAATTTTGCGCAGAGTATCGGGCCTAACTATCTCGGTGGTTTACTGGAAAACGAAGCGCGTACGGCTATTCACGTGACCCATCGGCTGGGTGCCATAGTCGTGACGGTTCTCGTGTTGTTGTTATCCTGGAAATTAGTGCGCCTGGGCAGTTTTGTTACGCGTCCCATTGCGTGGCTATTAATGTTAGTGTTACTCATACAAATCAGCTTGGGGGTGACCAATATTCTGGGCTCATTACCCTTGGCTGTTGCCGTCGCCCATAATGCCGTGGGTGCGTTGTTATTGCTGGTGATGATCACATTGATGCATCGCTTGTTTACCGCTAAAAGTTGTTAACCGGATTCTGCGCAAGCAGAGGTAGTGAAATGAACAAAATTCCTGAAGGACAAACCGCCACACTGGCATCGGCCAGCTGGCGCGATTACTACGAATTGTGTAAGCCGCGCGTGGTGATGTTGATGATCCTGACTTCATTGATCGGTATGTTTCTCGCCGTACCGGGCATGGTTCCTCTGGATGTATTGATTATCGGCAATCTTGGCATTGCCTTATGTGCGGGATCAGCAGCAGCCGTCAATCATCTGGTGGATCGCCATATCGATAAAAAAATGGCGCGAACCTTTAATCGTCCCGTAGCCAAGGGACGTGTTGAACCAATGCAGGCGGCGCTTTTTGCGTTGGTGATCGGTGCGCTGGGTATGACGCTGTTGGTGGTATTTATCAACGTGCTGACCGCTGTACTTACGCTCGCGTCTCTGCTGGGTTATGCCGTCATCTACACCTTATTTTTGAAGCGCGCGACACCACAAAATATTGTTATTGGCGGCCTTGCCGGTGCTGCGCCACCTTTGCTTGGCTGGACGGCCGTTACCGGTGAAATCCACGGTCATGCGCTGCTATTGGTACTGATTATTTTTGCGTGGACACCGCCGCATTTCTGGGCTCTTGCAGTACACCGCAAAGATGAATATGCAAAAGCCGATATTCCGATGTTGCCGGTCACCCATGGTGAGGCTTACACCAAACTGCACATTTTGTTGTACACCATCATCATGATTATTGTGACGGTATTGCCTTACATCACCGGCATGTTTAACTGGTTATATTTGTTGGGCGCTTTGGTATTAGGTGCCGGATTTTTATATTGGGCACTGGCCATGATCTTTAGCAAAAAGCCTTCGGTAGGTATGGATACTTTTAAGTATTCCATTGTTTATTTGATGGCGTTGTTCCTCATTATGTTGCTCGACCACTATTTATTGCCCATGCCGCAACACCTTGAATTTAATCTCTAGCAGGTGAGTTTGTGACTGATACACCGGAAGACAACTTTGATCTCGCCAGCCGTCAACGCGGTATACGCAATACCGTTATTATTTTATTGCTGATAGTCGCAACGGTTATTGGTCTGATTGTGCACAAGGTGACGAAGCCGCGCATTTTGGATCAAATGGAACTGCGTGCCCAGGATGCCATTGTGTTTGATACTCCACGCCGTTTCAGTGATTTTGAATTAATTGATCATCACGGCGAGCCTTTTACGCGAGAAGATTTACAAGGCAAATGGTCGTTATTATTTTTTGGTTTCACTCAGTGCCCCGATATTTGTCCATTGACCCTGTTGGACCTCAGCCGCCTGATGCCGGCCTTGCCGCAAGAGATTGCCGATAATACCCAGGTTATTCTGGTGAGCCTGGATCCTGCGCGTGATAAGCCGGAAGTTCTGGCAGAATATGTAGCGGCTTTCAACAAGGATTTTATCGGCGTAACCGGTGAGTTTCTGACATTGCGACGTTTTGCCAACGAATTAAACGTTGCCTTCGCCAAGGTAACCCAGGGTGAGGATTATACGGTCGACCACAGCGGAAATATTGTGATTATCAATCCCATGGGCGATTACCACGGCTTCTTTAAACCTCCCTTCTCCGTAGAGAAACTGCAACTTACCTATACCTCGGTTGTGCGGGGCTTCGATCATTAAAAGAGGTTCGTAAAAGGCTTCTGATTGACCATATACAACTGGTATTTCCCCTGTGCTTGTTATAGTCTGATGTCGCTCTATTCAACTATGGGCAATATCAATAATCAACACAAAAGGGAATCGGTATGTCTTTTACTGCCTCAATTACTCGCGTTTCAGCCATTATTTTATCGTTGTTTTTTGTCTATGGTTGTGCAACACAAATTACTGAACAGCCTTCCAAAGTCACTCGCGCTACGGTCAATCTGGGCGAATATAAAAAAGTGGTCCTGGTTAAATCCGAAATCGCCAAACCCTACGCTAATCAATCCGCAAACATTAAGGCGGTCAATAAAATTGATGAGGTTTTAGCCTCCCGCCTTGGAGCAATTTTTGATGAGGTGGAGGTTAAGACTGCTCAGGAAGTGGCTGCGATGGATTTTTCAGCAATACAAGAACGGGATGTGTTGTTGATCAAGCCGCTAGTCAAGCAGGTTAAATTTATCGGCGGCGCTGCACGTTTCTGGGCTGGCGCAATGGCCGGCAGTTCGGTGGTGATTCTGGATGCATCATTTGAAGAAGCAAAGACGGGTAAGCAGTTAAGTAATCCCGGCTTCATACGCAAAGCTGGCGCTTATACTGACGCGTTTGGTGTAGCGTCCAACGCTATGCTCTCCGATGTAGCTCAGGATGTTGCTAACTACGCTATCGCCAACAAGTAATCGTATATCGTGAGTCTGGTTTAACCAGGCTCACGATGCTTCAGGCAACGTGACTTGCCACGAGCGAGTCTGCCAGATCTTCCTGCCATTGCACCTGATCGCTGTAATGCAATAACCGCATCTTGCCTTGATAATCCTCCACCAATGCGGTGCAGTTTTCAATCCAATCGCCAGTGTTCGCGTAGCGAATACCGTTCGCTTCAAACAGCGCAGGGTAATGGATATGACCGCAAATCACGCCGTCGAAACCGCGTCGCCGGGCTTCTTCCATGGCTTCGTTTTGATAGGTTTCAATCGCAGCCTTGGCGCCCTTGATGTTGCTTTTGATCAAGCCCGCAAGAGAAAAGTAAGGGCGACCCATCCATTTGCGGAACCGATTGGCCCAACGATTGATAAATAATAAAAAATTGTAGGCAATATCACCGCAAAAGCGCGTCAGCCAACTGAGATTGATGTAAGCATCCATGGCGTCGCCGTGCATGATCAATAAATGCTTGCCGTCAGCGGTGGTGTATTCATGTTCTAACGCAATTTCTATAGGCCCGAACAATTGGCCGCAAAAGTGCCGCATAGGTTCATCGTGATTCCCCGGCACATAAATAACGCGAGTGCCCTTGCTCGCGAGTTCATAGAATTTCAACATCACCTGATAATGCTTCGCCGGCCAACAAAAACGCCGCTTAAGCGCCCACAGATCAATAACGTCTCCAACAAGGTACAAGGTGTCGCATTTGATATCGCTGAGGAACTCCAACAAGTAATCTGCTTTGCAATCGCGGTAACCCAGGTGGATGTCGGATATCCAGATAGTGCGGGCACTGATGTGTTTTGCTGGTGGTCGGGGTTGGAGCTGGGGAGGAATGGAGGCTAGTGGGGTATTGCTGAGGTCATCGTTGCGCAAGGCTTGGCGGTATGCAGTCATGGTGCTGTTCCGTCGGGCTGTTTGCGCAAGTTTTACCCAGCCATGTGACGGCTTTGCAACAGGATGATGAAGATTTAATGACGAAAAGAACGACGGCAACAGTTAACCGGTATGTTGGGCACCTTTTGGATGAAGGATATCCGAGGGGTCAATATAAATGCCCTGGCTCGCCAGCGCATCCAACTGGCGGCGGTTTAACTCCATAGCGAAAGCGGTATAACAGCGTTTGACATCGGGCGCATGGGAGTTGGCACCGGCAATCAATAAATCGATGATACCTTGGGTTGTAGAAAGCTTGTGACGTTTACCTGTGTGATGATGCAGATGGTTGGCAAGTTGTTGAAGATGGAAAACAGCGGCTTGGGAAAAGATCAGGGTTTCCATAGTACATCCTTCCCTAGGCGGGACAGACTTCAGCCGTTACTGACTTTTTTGTTGTCTTGTAACAGCCAATCCAAAACCGCTTGGCGGCTTTCGAGCATGTTTTTGTAGGTTTGAACCACTACCGGGTTGGGATTGCGTTGTTGCTCGAGCAATTTCAACCGATCAGCGAGGAAGGTGATATCTGATTGAACCTTGATAGCAATCTCTTCGCTGTTAATGGCTTCATCACCAATGTTAAGTACGGCCATGATGCATGATCCTTGTGCGCTAAAATGTGGCCAGTTTGCTACAAACATGGGTGGGGGAATAGTGGCTAACGGCGGTAGATCGTGTGAGATATTGCTCACAGGGTAAATGCACTAAGCCGTTCGCTGTTTAGCTAGTGTCAGAATAAAAAAGGCGGTGGCGGATAACACAATGGATGGGCCGGCAGGTGTGTCCCAGAAAAACGAAGCGGCTAGTCCAGCACAAACTGCAAGGCAGCCAAGGAGGCTGGCGAGGATTGCCATGGATTCCGGTGTGTGGGTTAAACGACGGCTGGCGGCGGCGGGAATAATCAGCAGTGCAGTAATCAACAGTACCCCCACAACTTTCATGGCAATCGCAATAACTAATGCCATCAGCAACATCAGCGCCGTGCGCACGGCGGTGACTGGTACACCTTCAACCTGGGCCAATTCCTCATGAACCGTAATGGCGAGCAACGCCCGCCACAACCACATGAGTGCGGCTAACACGGCGAGAGCAACTAGCCAAACGGTAACGACATCAGTGAGATTAGCTGAGAGAATGTCGCCAAATAAATAGGACAATAGATCGATACGGCTTTCGCTGAACAAACTCACCGTCACAAGACCGAGCGCCAGGGTTGAGTGGGACAGGATGCCCAATAATGTATCGGTTGCCAGAAACCGGTTCTGTTGTAAGGCCACCAATATCAACGCCAGCAATAAACATCCCACGGCCACCGCCAGGTTTAAATTGATATCCAGTAAAAAACCAAAGGTGACGCCGAGGAGTGCCGAATGCGCCAGGGTATCGCCGAAATAAGCCATACGTCGCCATACGGCAAATGACCCTAAAGGTCCCGCCACCAGTGCCACGCCAAGACCGGATAACAATGCATAGAGTAAAAAATCAGGCATGATGATCGTGCTCACAATCAGCACTGTGACGATGGGAAATTATATTGCCGTGCGCATCATGCTGATGATCGTGATGATGCGTGTAAATTGCTACTTGTGGCTTAGGTGTATCGCCGAATAACGCCAGGTAAGCTGGATCGCTGGTCACCTTTTCCGGGTGGCCGTGACAACACACATGCTGGTTCAGGCACACGACAGTATCGGTGGTGGCCATGACCAGGTGCAGATCATGGGATACCAACAGCACGCCACATTGACGGCGCTTGCGTATTTCATTAATTAATCCATATAGCGCAGATTGCCCGGTTACATCGACGCCCTGGACGGGCTCGTCCAATACCAATAGCTGTGGATCGCGCAATAGCGCACGAGCCAATAGTACCCGCTGTGTTTCGCCGCCCGAAAGCGATTGCATCGTTGTCTGTTGCAAATGTGCAATACCGGTCAGCTGTAAGATGTCCTGTAGCTCAACTCTGGGAGCACCGCCTAAAGCAAGAAAGCGAGCCACGGTTAACGGAAGGCTTGCATCAATATGCAGGCGTTGCGGCATATAGCCGATTCGCAGATCAGCGCGACGCTCGATAACGCCCTCATCAATCCTGATTAAACCCAATACGCTGCGTACCAGCGTAGTTTTGCCTGCGCCATTGGGGCCGATCAAGGTGAGGATCTTTCCGGCTTCGAGTGTGAGATCCGCATTCTTCACCAGATAACGTTCACCCCGCCGAACGCCGACACCGCGTGCGCTGATCAAGGGGGCGCTCACGATGCACGCCCCTCCTTGAGCGCCTTGCCTGTACATGCCGGGCAAACACCCATGACTTCCAGAGAGTGGGTTTCCACAACGAAGCCAGCATCTTTGGCAGACGACTGGATATCCTGCGTCAGTTTGTTGTTATCCAGCTCAACAGCAGTATCGCACAGGCGACAAATCAGGAAATGACTTTGGTGTTTTTTTTCCGGCGAAGGGCAACCGATAAACGCATTCAGCCCATTGATACGATGGACCAGTCCCTGCTCAAGTAGAAAATCCAGTGCGCGATACACCGTCGGCGGGGCTACCCGGCGTGTGGACGCAGAGGCGAGCATTTCCATCAGCGTATAAGCCCCGAGGGGTTTATGGTTTTGCCAGATCAGCTCGAGCACCTGCTCACGTAAAGAAGTCAGGCGCACGCCGCGGCTCTCACATAAATGACGTGCAGATACCATGGCGTCTTTGATGCAATGGCTGTGATTATGATGGCTATAAGCTAGCGGTGTTTTTTCCATAGCGAAGCGGTGATTCCGGTGAGCTGGCGGTGACCAAGTATGTTACTCTATAACAATCCTCGGCACTACCAGTTGTGGCAGTTATGGACATTACCGGTAAATAGACACCACTGGTTTAGGCGTTACTAATCATCCCCCTCTTGCACGGTATCGACGTTTCTATGTTTCTCCTCCGCTTGCCCAGAATCTTCAGCCACCTTCCGCTTATTTTATGGTTGGTTTTGCCAACAATGGCTGTGGCGGACATCAAGGTGGTGACCAGTATCAAGCCCCTGGCGCTGATCGCAAAGGAAATAGCGGGCGATAAAGTGAGTGTGGAAAATTTGTTGTCGGTAAAGGCATCGCCCCATGATTATCCGTTACGGGTATCGGATATCCGTCGCCTGCAAGACGCGGATCTGGTGCTTTGGGTTGGGCCAAGTCTGGAAACCTTCTTGCAGCGTCCATTGAATAATCTTGCATCAAACAAGCATCTCGCTGTTTACGATCTTCCTGGTATGAATTGGCCGGAAGGTGAGTCGCATTCACATGCCAGTGCAGCAGGCCATCAACATCATGGGCACGATCCGCACGTTTGGCTAGACCCGCGCAATGCGACGATCATTGCCGAGGGGTTAGCAAAAAAATTAAGCGAGATCGATCCTGCGTCTTCCATGTTTTATGCAAACAATGTCAAAAAATTTTCCATTGCCATTAAGGAATTGGATCAGCATTTGATGAAAATCCTGACGCCAGCGAGAGGAAAGGGTTTTGCGGTGTATCACGAAGGTTATCTGCATTTTGTGGAACATTATGATTTACAGCAATTGGCTTACGTGACCTTTACGCCGGAGCGCCGCCCCGGTGCAAAACATTTGTATGAGCTACGGCAGCAATTAAATAACCGTGCGACCTGTCTTTTTATAGAGCCTTATTACGACATGCGTATTGCTACCGACTTGGCGCAAGAATTAAATTTAAAGGTCGCCATTCTCGATCCTATTGGCGAGCCGGAAATAAAAACCTATAAACAATTATTGGAAAAGATGGCGCAAGCTTTTTTAGCTTGCCTTGCGAATAGCTCCGTTACGGGAGAAGTGTAGCGGTACGCGCAACGTAACACCGCGTTCGGATAAAGATTCGATTTGGCGCTTGTTTAGCTCCATTACGAAAGCATCGTAAGATTCCCGTACATTGGCATCCTGTGCCAGCGCAGCGGCTTTCAATAAATCAAGAATACCTTCCGGTGTAGCCAGTTTGTGTCGCACGCCACTGTAATGGTAATAGTGACTACCTAGCTGTTGTAAACGAAAAATAGCGGACTGCGAGAAGATCAGAGTATCCATAAAAATTCCTTTGCTATTCAAACACGATTAGCGATTGCCAGAAATTGGTACATCCAGTCTCTCTAACGACAACCTCAGCGCAAGAGTTGTTCACAGTGTAGGTGAATAATGAAGAGTTTCAGGGCGGTAGCTCACTTAATAAGCACTAAATGTCAAATTTGTGATGCAAATAAAAAAAGAACCCTGTGTTTTCTGCACAAAAGGAAATAAGTGCCGACACAGGGTTAATCACGAGGAGAAAAAGGATCAATAAAAATCCGGTTGTGATGAGATAAACCGGATAAATAAAATTAGTAATTCAGTTGGTTTTTAAATTTTTCTTCCAGATTTTTTTCCAATTTGGCATTGAGTTTTTCGTTCAATGCATCAGTCTTTTCAGCCAGGATATCAGTGTGACGTTGTTCGGCATTGGTTTCAGCCTTGTCCAGCGTCCAGCTCAATGTGCTACCAGTTTCTGCGGCTGCAATCGTCAGATTTGAATAAGCTGCAGCATCATCAGCCAGTGCATTAGTTGTCAGTACCAAAGCTGCAACGATAAAAGCGAGTTTTTTCATGTTTTCGTCCTCCGTGGGGATGTTTGCCTTTGAGGTGGTCCGGTGTCCCCGGGTTAGCCTCTTGTTTGTTACTTGATGTTACTCATGGTAACACATTTATTATTTTGCGCTAGTGGTATTTCAAAAAAGTTTAATTTCAATGATGGTTTTGTGAATAAATACCGATACTTAAGGCCCTATTTACATGTTGGAGATCAGGTTTGGCGTCGGGTAACACAAAGGTAACACTTTGTCAGAGGCATTATTGATACCGAGGTCGTCGGTTCATCCGAACAGATATTTGGGTGAGCGCGCCGGTGAGGGGAGGTTGGCCGCCCCGGTGGGTGTTTTGGTGTATCCTGCGGCTTTCTTCGTTTATGCCTGTCCTCCGGGACAGATAACTTCCCCTGAACAAAAGAACGATGATCCATGGCTCGAAATGATTTTCCTGTGGCGCCCCTGGTGCTGGTAGACGGCTCCTCCTATTTATATCGCGCTTATCACGCGTTACCCCCCCTCACGAATTCCAAAGGGCAACCTACGGGGGCGGTGAAAGGGGTAATCAACATGTTGCGCCGTTTGCGTAAAGATTATCCGCAAAGCCCGATTGCGGTTGTCTTTGATGCGAAAGGAAAAACCTTTCGTGACGAGCTATTTGCCGAATACAAGGCAAACAGGCCTCCGATGCCCGATGACCTGCGACCCCAGGTTCAGCCGATTCATGACATTGTCACAGCCATGGGCTTGCCCCTGTTGGTGGTGGAAGGTGTAGAGGCGGATGACGTCATTGGGACGCTTGCTCGACAGGCGGCAGAAAAGTCCCATCCGGTGATCATCTCCACCGGCGATAAAGATATGGCTCAGCTGGTATGCGAGCATGTGCATTTGGTCAACACCATGACGGAAAGCTACCTTGATGCACCGGGGGTAAAGGAAAAATATGGATTCGGCCCTGAATTAATGATCGATTTTCTCGCCCTGATGGGCGACAAAATTGACAATATTCCCGGTGTTCCGGGGGTGGGCGAGAAAACTGCTCTTGGCCTGATTCAGGGGTTAGGTGGGCTTGATGCTATTTATGCGAATCTCGAGGCCGTGCGCACGCTGGATTTTCGCGGGGCAAAGAAAATGCCGGAGAAACTCCAGGAGCATCGTGACCAGGCGTTCCTCTCCTATCAGCTCGCAACTATCAAAACCGATGTACCTTTAGCGGTAACACCGGAATCCATCCATATCGGTCAGCCAGATAACCAGCGCCTGCTGTCGTTGTTTAAGGAATTGGAGTTTAAAAGCTGGGTGGCAGAGCTGAGCGACGCCGAGGTGGCGTCCACTGAGGATTTATTTGAGGCTCCAGCGACAACGCCGGAGAGCCCCGATGTGCCCTTGGCTTCTATTGAAACCCGTTACGACACTATCACTGATATGGCCATCCTGGAAAAGTGGATTGCCCGCTTATCCGATGTTGATCTCTTTGCATTCGATACCGAAACCACCAGCCTCGACGCCATGCAGGCGAGAATTGTCGGTGTTTCTTTCGCAGTAGCCCCGGGAGAGGCCGCTTATGTTCCCTGTGGCCACGATTACCTCAATGCTCCGGAGCAGCTTGACCTGAATACGGTTTTGCGAGCGCTTAAACCGTTATTGGAAGACGCGGGCCGCCAAAAGGTGGGGCAAAACCTGAAGTATGATCGTAGCGTGTTGTTGAACCACAACATCAAGCTGGTGGGAATTGCCTATGACACCATGCTGGAATCTTATGTGCTCAATTCCATTGGCAGCCGACATAACATGGATGACCTTGCGCAAAAGTATCTTGATCACACCACCATACTTTTCGAGGACATTGCTGGCAAAGGGGCGAAGCAGCTCACCTTTAATCAAATCACGGTAGAGGACGCCGCGCCTTATGCTGCGGAAGATGCCGACATTACCTTGCGTCTGCACCAGCGCCTGTGGCCGGAGTTGGAGGCAATTCCGTCGCTACAACGGGTGTTCACCGACATCGAGATGCCATTGGTTCCGGTGCTGTCGAATATTGAGCGCAACGGCGCTTTGGTGGATGCCAAGCTGCTGGGGCAGCAAAGCATTGAGCTGGGCGAGCGCATGGTAGAACTGGAGCGCAAGGCATACGACATCGCGGGGCAGGAGTTTAACCTTGGGTCGCCCAAGCAACTGGGCGCTATCCTGTTTGATCAGTTAAAGCTCCCGGTCATCAAGAAGACGCCGACGGGGTCACCCTCGACTGCGGAAGAGGTATTGCAGGAGTTGGCACTGGATTATCCCTTGCCCAAGGTACTGATGGAATACCGCATGCTCGCGAAACTCAAGTCCACCTATACCGATAAGCTGCCGCTGATGATTAATCCGCAAACCAAACGGATCCATACGTCATATCACCAGGCAGTCGCTGCTACAGGTCGGCTTTCGTCCACCGACCCCAACCTGCAAAACATCCCAATCCGCAATGAAGAAGGGCGCCGCATTCGTCAGGCCTTTATCGCACCGACCGGCCACAAAATTGTGGCGGCTGACTATTCGCAGATTGAGCTGCGTATCATGGCGCACCTGTCGGAAGACGCGGGGCTATTGAATGCTTTCGAACAGGAGCTGGATGTACACCGCGCTACCGCGGCGGAAGTGTTCGGAGTAGGATTGGACCAAGTAACGCCGGAGATGCGCCGCAGTGCCAAAGCAATTAACTTCGGGTTGATCTACGGCATGTCGGCCTTCGGTCTTGCCAAACAACTGCGTCTGGGGCGTAACGAGGCACAACAATATATCGATCGTTACTTTGAGCGCTATCCCGGCGTCCACCGTTATATGAATGAAACACGTTCCCTGGCCCATGAACAGGGCTATGTTGAAACCCTGTTTGGGCGGCGGCTCTACTTGCCGGACATTAATGCGCGCAATAAAAATCTACAGTTGGCTGCAGAGCGCACGGCCATCAATGCACCGATGCAGGGAACGGCGGCCGACATCATCAAAACGGCCATGATCAGTGTCGATAGCTGGCTGACCGAAAGCCAGCTGGATGCGCGCATCATCATGCAGGTCCACGATGAATTGGTGCTGGAAGTGGCAGAGGCTCATATCGACGTCGTCAGTAAAGCCGTCAGGCAACATATGTCTGCCGCCGCTACGTTAAAGGTACCCCTATTGGTTGAGGTGGGGGTGGGGAACAACTGGGATGAGGCGCATTAAACCCCCCGGAGAAGATCTGACCGAGCCGTCAGAAAAATTTTGTCAGGAGGGTGAACTTATTAAACTGTCCTTATGTCATAGAAATGTGTGTTTTATGTTCATGAGCTAACTCCTCCCCCTGATTGGCTTTTTAAGCCAGCTAAGCCTTCTAAGTATCAAGCGAAGCAACCCCGATGATAAATCGGGGTTTTTTTTGGGCGAAATTCAGCAATTTCCGGTGAAAACTGGCGGAAATGTCGACATCTGCATGGTTTCAATAAAAAATTTAACGACCGTTGAACTTAATGATCCGGCCGTCGGTCGTAAATTTTGAACGCAAGTGGTGGCTACTCCCCATAGCTTCTGTAACCGCTTCAACTGACATCACCCCAAGGGTGTCAGTCCTTTACTCCGGTGATCTTCCTCTTGAATCACCGGATTTTTTTTGTCCGCAGATTAGAGGGAGGCTGGAGCGTGTTCGGCGTTATCCAGGGTGAGCCAGGACTGCAGTTGGTTTTGTAACTCTTCAATACCAGTGCGTTTTAATGCAGAAAAACATTGGATGCTGATACGGTTTGCGATACCTGCTGCTTTCAATTCTTTGATGACCGCCTGACGCACATTGTTGGCCGGGCCGCGATTCAGCTTATCCGCCTTGGTCAGCAAGATATGGACGGGCATATCGGCATCGATAGCCCAACGAATCATTGTGGCATCGAAATCCTGAAGTGGATGGCGAATGTCCATCAAGAGTATCAGGCCGCGCAGACATTGGCGTTTTTGCAAGTACTCAGACAAATTCCGCTGCCATTCTTCTTTCATGTCGCGAGACACCTTGGCATAACCATAGCCCGGCAGGTCCACCAGGCGCTGTGTATCCGAGAGATTGAAGAAGTTGATCAACTGGGTGCGACCGGGCGTTTTGCTGGTACGCGCCAACTTGCTGTTGGTTAATGCATTGATTGCGCTGGACTTTCCAGCGTTAGAGCGACCTGCGAAGGCCACTTCGACACCCGTCTCCGGTGGGCATTCGCGCAAGCTTGGAGCGCTTTTGGTGAAATAGGCCTTGCTAAAAACAATGTCGCTGCACATAAAGCCCTGCAAAATGGTGTGTTATTAAACGGTTGGTATATAATGCGAACCGCTTCTAATGGCCGTTCCCGCATCGGGGGCGGAATTGTAGCCTGAGCATAACAGGCAAGGCCATTAAGGCCGCTCAAGAAATCGTCGTGATTGTAACGAAACATAATCAGAACAACGGGTTAGCCAATGAAAAATTTACTGAAGCATGCACTTTTTTCGCTGGGATTGATGGCCATTGCGCAATGCGCATTCGCGGCCGGTGATGCCAAAGCGGGTGCAGATAAAGTAGCGGTGTGTGCCGCTTGTCATGGTTCTGATGGCAACAGCCCTCTGCCAACCTTCCCCAAACTCGCCGGCCTGGGTGAGCGCTACCTCTATAAACAACTGCAGGATATCCAGGTGTGGGATCTTGAAACTGATGCCGCCAAAAAGCCGACTATTGGTCGTGCGGTGCCTGAGATGACCGGTATGCTCAGCAACCTGAGCGACCAGGATCTGCAAGATATTGCAGCCTATTTTGCCGGCCAGACTATTCAGTTAAGTGGGGCAAAAGATTTACAGGTAAAAGTGAATTCGGGAATTATGGTCGATGGTCTGGAGCTGGGCGAGCGGATTTATCGTGCGGGTAACCTGGCTAATGGTGTGCCGGCCTGTACCGGTTGCCACGCGCCGGATGGTCACGGTAATGCCCCGGCGGGTTTCCCCCGTTTGAGCGGTCAATATGCTGAATATGTTGAAAAGCAACTGGTTGCATTCCGCGGTGGAAATCGCACCAATGACGGTGATCAGATGATCATGCGCCTGGTGGCAGAAAAGATGAGTGATGCTGAAATCAAAGCTGTGGCCAACTTTGTTGCTGGCCTTAATTAATGGGTTTGATTTAATTCCGTAAATAAAAAGGCGACCTGGGTCGCCTTTTTTACTATCAGAGGTTCGGTTTCAGAACATTTTCAGTATTTTACGCAATGCCGCTTACGCTATGGCTTGCTTTTGATAGCGGAACTTGAATAACCTTCCTGGTTCTATAGTGCGTGCGGCAGCGTACATTTAACTCTATTCGATAACAACGGAGTAAATCCTATGCGTTTTCTGGTGGCCCTTTTTGCCGTTTTTCTCTCTCTTGCAGCCTGTGCTGAACAATCATCCAAGCAGGAATATGTCGCTGGCGAGCATTACATTGTGCTCGAACAACCGGTAAGAACCATTGATCCGAAGAAAATTGAAGTAGCCGAAGTATTTTCTTACCACTGCGGTCACTGCTTCAATTTCGAACCTGCGTTGCAAGCCTGGAAGAAACAACAGCCGGATGACGTCGTTGTTGTACAAACCCACGCAATCTGGAATTCACAAATGGAAAATCTGGCGCGCGCCTTTTACACCATCAAAGCATTGAAGATCGAAGACAAGGCGCATATGGCAATCTTTAATGCAATTCACCTTGAACGCAAAAATTTCAACACCCCGGACCAGTGGGCTGAATTCTTATCGGGTTTCGGCACTGATAAAGCCGATGTACTGAAGACGTTTAATTCGTTTGGTGTGACCAGCCAAATAAAACAGGCTGATGCACGGGCGCGCGGTTATGGTATTACCGGAACGCCGGAAATCGTTGTTAACGGCAAGTACCGCATCAGCAGCTCCAAGTTGAGTGGCCAAGGCGAAATGCTGAAAGTAGCTGATTTCCTTATTGAAAAAGAGCGCGCTGCACTCTAATCCCTACGCAACAACTCACTAACTGCCCGCCGGCTCCTGCGTTTTCATGTGCAGGAACCGGTGGGCAGTGTCGTTTTGGACGAGCGTGTTTCGATGAAGTACGTCTATAATCATAGGCACAGAAAAACGACAGAACAGGCTTCATCATGGTAGATCGCCCGGACGATACCACTCATCACACAAACTGGCGTGACAAATATCTGGATGCGCTGGATACCCAGGAAGCGATAGAACAACAGCGGGAACTCCTCCGGCGGGCGCTGGTACGCCTCAGTGTGTCGGCGGATGGACACAATGACTCGCTCGATGATGCGCTGGACGGCTTGCGCCATGCATTGCGTAAAGATAATCCTCTTAATACCGGTGATCTTCAAAAAGTATTTGATCAACTTGACCAGGCAGTGGTCAGGTTTGAACAGCATCGCGAAGAAACGGGGCGGCAAATGAGTCAGGCATTAACGGACATCCTGCGGCCTTTCCATAATCGACCCCTGTCTCGTGCGTTAAAAAAAGATATTGGGAATTATCTGGCGCAGATCCCCGGTCACAGTGAAAAAATTCGTTTATATCCTGCGCTGCTGGAACACCTGGCTCAATTACAACAGCGAGTTTTTGAGGAGCTCCAGCAGCCTGCTGCGGGCATTCTGCAAAAATTATTCGGCAACACTGCCGCGACAGCAACGGCAAATTCTGAAGACCCTGAAATAAAAAGCCCTGAAGTAAATGGCGGTGCAACGCCTTCAGATGTTGCACAAGCCCCGGTTCACCACTTGGCGACTCATTCTGGTGTGATGTCCTCTACGCCGGCCCAGGAAATCATCGTGAGTAATGTCAGCCAGGTATTGAGCGATATGCTCGATAAAGTTGATGTACCGGACGCTATTGCTCCCGATGTGGAAATTATTCGCCAACGGCTACACCAGGGGCTGACAACGGATAATGTGATTACCACCCTGGAGCATGTCCGTGACTTGATGGTGGAAGCCTATCTGGCGGCCAACCAGGCCTTCGCTAATTACCTCAACAATGTAAACCAGGAGCTGGCTGATATTTATCGTGTGATCGGTGGTGTCGCCGAGCATCAGGCTTCGCGTTGCGAAGTCTCGCGTAATTTGCAGGATTCAATGATGCAACAGGTGGCTAGCCTGGAAACCCATGTGGCAACAGCAACGGAGCTGAATCAATTAAAAGCGCAAGTTACCTCGCAACTGGGTAACATTCGTCAGGCATTGGATACCTTTCAACACAGCGAACAGGATCAGCAACGATTGACCGGCCAGTTACAAACGCTGGCAGAAAAAATCAAAGCGATGGAGGAAGATGCCGAGCGTAATCGGAATGCAATGGAAAAGCATCGTTACAAAGCGCTGCATGATCCATTAACTGAATTACCCAATCGCGAAGCTTACAACGAACGCGTGGAAGCTGAGTGGCAACGGTGGCAGCGCTACGATCATCCGTTAACCCTGGCAGTTTGCGATCTCGATCATTTTAAAAAAATAAATGATAACTTTGGCCACCAGGCGGGTGATCGGGTGTTGAAGGTTATCAGTCGCTCTATCGCAAAACGGTTGCGCGAGGTGGATTTTTTCGGCCGCTATGGCGGAGAAGAATTTGTCGTCATCATGCCGGAAACGCCGCTGGACAAAGCGGTGGCAGTACTGGAAAAAATTCGCGCCGCCATCGCGAATACAGCATTCAACTATAAAGAAGAACCACTGGCTATTACCTTGTCTATGGGTATTACCGAATTTCGTCCGGGAGACACCACGGATAGCGTCTTTGCCCGTGCGGATCGCGCGCTTTATAGCGCCAAGGCGGGTGGGCGTAACCGCTGCGTAGTCGCAGAATAACGGCCCGAGTCTCGCCATTTGATCACTGGATCAGTTGTCAGTACAAGAAACTGCGTTTAACAGTATTTAACATTTCTCCACAAAATAGAGCGATTCAAACAACGCTGCCGAGGTTTATGCTGGCGCCGCTTGGGCTCACTTTCACGTTAAACAATAATCATAAATATATCGGGTCGGCGTAGCTGCCGGATCTGTTGACCCGTTATGACAAGCGAGGAGAAAATAACATCATGCGCTATCTTATATTCGCCGGTTTGCTGTTGTGCGCAACAGTGCAAGCCAAACCCAATCTGCAAATCAACGATCAGAATTACTTTGCAAAGCAGGGCTTGAATGTCACGGTGTTTGCTGACATTTATCCCGATGGCCACCAGACAGGTGTAACCGTGATTCAACACGGCTCTCGCGTTGCGGCTAATGGCGATTTGCGCCTCGAAGCTTCACCGGGACAATGGTCGCCGGTGCCCCGTGGTGTAGGTGAAACTGTAGTAAATAAAAAAATTCAACAGATTTCCCAGACGCTGTCATACCCCGACCCGGATAAAGACCGAAAAGGTTTTAACCCCATTCTGTACCCGGACTTGCAGTTCACTTATCAGGTTCATGTGACAGCGCTGGACGGCAACAGCTTCAAAATTTCTGTGGATCTGGAAAAACCTTTACCCAAGGAATGGATTGGTAAGGTCGGTTTTAACTTCGAATTATTTCCCGCGCATCTATTTGGCAAATCGTTTTTGATGGATGATCAGGCGGGTATCTTTCCCCAGCAACCCAATGGTCCTCTGGTTGATCATCACGGTGAAATTCTCACGGCACCTTTAGCGGTAGGGAAAAAATTCACCCTGGCGCCGGATCTGGACAAGCAACGCATGTTGATCCAAGTGGAGCAGGGCGGTGCGCTGGAGTTATGGGATGGCCGCGCGAATCATAATAACGGTTGGTACATCCTGCGCAGTGAAGTACCGGAGGGCGCAACGAAAAACGCGATTGAATGGGTGGTTACCCCCAATGTGGTTAAGAACTGGCGCTACGCACCGGTTATTCAGGTTTCACAACTGGGTTACAGTACCCGGCAATCAAAAAAAGTGGTGATTGAACAGGATGCGATCGACACCAAGGCTGATCGCGTGACCTTGTATCGTTTGACCGAAGACGGCAAAAAAGTAGTTCAACGCGGCAAGCCGGAAGCTTGGGGGAAATTCCTGCGCTACCACTATCTCACCTACGATTTCTCCGACGTGACTGAACCGGGAATGTATGTCGTGAGCTACCGCGATAAAACGTCCCACGCATTTAAAATCGGTGATGATGTTTTTGATCGCCACGCCTGGCAACCGACGCTCGAATATTTTCTACCTGTACAAATGTGTCACATGCGCGTGAATGAAAAATATCGCGTGTGGCATGGGCTTGATCACCTTGATGACGCTATCATGGCGCCGGTAAATTTCAATCATATTGATGGCTACATTTCCGGTCCTTCCACCTTAACGACATTTAAACCCGGTGAACGCGTACCCGGTTTAAATGTGGGTGGCTGGCATGACGCGGGTGATTATGATCTACGCGTTGAATCGCAAATTGGCACAGTCTGGTTGCTGGCTATGATGGTGGAAGAATTCGGTCTCGATTACGACGCCACCTTGATTGATCAGGATAAACGCCTGGTTGAGATTCATGTGCCCGATGGCAAGAACGATGCGCTGCAACAAGTTGAACACGGTTTGTTGAGTATCCTCGGTGGCTATCGCGCCATGGGCCGTTTGTATCGCGGCATTATTGAGCCGACGATTCGTCAGTATGTGCTGCTGGGCGATGCATCGGTGCAAACCGATAATTTCGAGTACGATGCGAACCTAAAACCCGGTGAAATTAAACATGGCAAATCGGGCACCGCGGATGATCGCTGGGTATTTACGGAAGATAATCCCAACCCTGAACTTGATGTTGCGGCGGGATTGGCTGCCGCGTCGCGGGTTTTACGTAATTACAATCCCGAGATGGCAAAAGAAGCGCTGACGGTAGCGCAGGCTTTGTATCGCGAGGCCTTTACCCGTAGCGACGATATCGCGGTAAAAGCCTTTGTATTGGCTGAACTCATTTTATCAACCAATGACCAGCAATATCGGGATGCACTGGTGGCCATGCAAGCTGATGTTATCAGCAAGATTGCTGACACTGGTTGGGCTATCGGACGGGTGATGAAACAGATTGACAATCCTGCGTTTGTTGCTGCGGTATCCGATGCGGTTGCGCAACATCAACAGGCCTTGCGTGAAGCCGCCAAGACGGAATCACCCTACGGTGTTCCCTACAAACCCAATATCTGGGGAGCCGGTTGGACCATCCAGGACTTTGGTGTTAAACAATATTTTTTCAACCAAGCCTGGCCTGAGCATACCAGTACCGATTTCTATCTCAATGCCTTGAATTTTGTGCTGGGTGTTCATCCGGGAGACAACACACAATCCTTTGCCTCGGGTGTCGGCGCCAATTCCGCTATCGTCGCTTATGGTGTGAATCGTGCGGATTGGTCTTACATTCCCGGTGGTGTGATCTCCGGAACCGCATTGATTCGTCCGGATTTACCTGAGTTAAAAGTCTGGCCGTTTTTCTGGCAGCAAACGGAATACGTGATGGGCGGCGGTGCAACCAATTATATGTTTCTGGCATTGGCTGCCGATGCTCTGGCGAAGCAACAAGCCAAACGTCCTTGATACCGCAACGAAGCATAAATTCGCGCAGAATGCAGCGTGAATTTATGCTTCGGTATCGTTGAGACCCTGGCCTATCCGTGGGAAAATTTGCACTCACAAAACGACCTGAAATGAGTGCGGCATGATCAACGATATTGTAATCCTGGGGGGCGGTTCTGCAGGTTGGATGACCGCCATGATTATGGCGCGCGCCTGGGCTAAAAAGCCTATTCGTATTACGCTGCTGGAGTCATCGGAGGTTGGCATTATTGGTGTGGGCGAAGGCTCAACACCGGCGCTTAGAAACTTTTTTGACATCATGAATATTCCGGAAACGGAATGGATGCCTGCGTGCAATGCCACCTATAAATGCGGCATTACTTTCTCTGGTTGGTCTACGCGTCCGGGCTTTGAAAGCTACTACCATCCATTCCCTTCCATGGTGGATAGCCATACTCTGCCGATGTTTATCCGCAACGCGCAACAACGGCTGGCGGGTGAAGCGGTTGAGGCGCACCCGAAGCATTTTTTCCTGTCGCAACGTCTCGCCGAAAAGTCGCTCGCACCCAAGGCTCAGCATCACTTTCCTTTCGATACGCAATACGGCTACCACTTTGACGCCGTGTTGCTCGGCCAATTTTTAAAAACAAAAGCGGTTGCTATGGGCGTTCAGCATCGCGTGTGTCATGTGCAGGATGTTGTGCTGGACGCGCGGGGAAATATTCAACATCTGGTATCCGATGCCGGCGAATTACTGGCGGCAGATTTTTTTGTCGATGCCAGTGGCTTTGCGGGAATCCTGTCGCAGAAGACATTGGCAACACCTTTTGTCAGTTATGGCAATGTGTTGTTCAATGATGCGGCGGTAGCCATGCCCACGGCAATGGAAAGCATTATTCCATCGCAAACTTTTGCCACGGCATTGCGCAATGGCTGGGCCTGGAAAATTCCACTGACCGAACGTTTCGGCAACGGTTACGTTTACAGTTCGACCTTCTGTTCCGCGGATGACGCCGAGCGTGAACTGCGCGAACATTTGGGTCTGGCCGATGCGGACGTGCCGGTACGACACCTGAAAATGAAAGTAGGACGGGTAACGCAGCCCTGGCATCGAAACTGTTTGACTGTGGGACTGGCGCAGGGGTTTATTGAGCCACTGGAAGCGACGGCGCTGTTTTTGATCCAGCAAACCGTTGCAATCTTTGTGGAGCTGTTTGAACAGAGCGGATTTACCGATCAACATCAGGCGAGCTTCAACCAGCGAATCAATGACCAGTTCGACGGCACACGTGATTATATCGTGACCCACTACAAAACCGGTTCCCGCAACGACAGCGACTATTGGCGAGCAAATACTGCTGATCCTGATGGCGTGTCGGAATCCCTGCGCGCGTTATATCAATGCTGGAAGCGTGGCGGTAATCTCGCGGCAGAGGTCAAACGACAAGCGATTGAAAAATATTACCCCGTCGCGTCCTGGTATTGCATCTTTGCGGGCATGGGAATTTTTCCTCCTGTCCGGTCATCCAACGCCGCAGCAAAATCCCGGCTTGAGTTACAACAACTGGATGATTTTATTGCGCGTTGCGCCTTGAACTTTGATGATCATCGCGCGGTGTTGGCGCAATTACGCAAGGCATAAAAAAGCCCCGCAAGCGGGGCTAAGGGTTGGTCTGGAATAATTACTGTGCACAATCACTCCATTCCTGATGACAAGATTAAAACGTTGCGCGAACACCCAGCGTGTAACGCGCTTCGTAAATATTCTGATTAACTACGACATCTTCCCACTGCATGTAAGTTTCTTCGTACTCTTCAGTGATGTTGGTGCCTTGCAGGTAGACAGACACATTGTCATTGATGTCGTAGCTGACCGACGCATCGATATAACTCGTCGGTGCTGACCACCAGGCCGCCGGGCTGCCATCGTTCCAGGCGCGACCGATGAAACGCTCACTGCGGTAGTTATAGGCGAGACGCGCCTGCCATGCATCGTACTCGTACCAGAGCACCGCATTGATCTGATCTTCGGAGTTATCGGCCATAGGCATGGTTGCGCCATAGAAATCTTTCTCACCGCCTTCTGCGTCTGTGAAGGTGTAGTTCAGGTTCAAACCCAAACCACTAAACGCACCGGGCAAGAAATCAAAGGCTTGTTGATAATTGATTTCGTAACCTTTCACTACGCCACCGTCGACATTGTCGCGAATGGTCAGGTCGATGGTTTCACCGGGTCGGCGGTTCACGCCGTCGGAATCTGGCACCGTTGGAATTTGCACGGAGCTGGTGGCGATAAAAGTTTCGATATCGAGATAAAAGATGCCGGCACTGAGCAACGATGAGTCATTGAGGTACCACTCGTAACTCAAATCCCAGTTATCGGAACGCCATGGTTCCATATTCGGGTTGCCGTTCTGGGTTGCGCTGACGGTTTCGAATACGCCGAGATCGGGATTGTTGTTGGTGGTATACACCAAGCCCAGGCCAAGATCATCCGCGTTCAGTTGCGACATGGTTTTGGTGAACGCAAAACGCAATTTGGTGTTATCCGAGGTATCCCACGCAATGTTAAAGCGCGGCAATACATCGTTGAAGCTGCGATCAGTAACCGCCGTGTCAACAATGTCTGGCGCTACGCCGTTGGTAACGGGGTAAACGGTACCGTCGATAGTGGCTGTGGTGGCATCGTAAGAAGGAACAAACTGCGTAATGTTCAGGTTGGTTTCAACATACTGCACGCCCAGGTTTGCCTGGAACGGAAACACCATTTCACCTTCAATATTTCCCTGAATGTAAAAGGTGTGCGTCTCGTCTTCAACGATATAACTCTGTGCACCGTCTTTACGCTGGATATTGCCGCTGTAGAGCGACTCTTGGAACGCGAGGTTATCTTCCATCGCCTTCGGATCAATAAAGTAGTAGCTGTTGCCGTCGCTGGCGGGGCCAAAGTCATTTTGGGTATGGATGTACCCCATGGCATCCAGCTCTTCAAAGCTGAAGGTTCTGCCGATGGTATCTCCACCCTGGCTCACCGCAATACCGGAGTCCTTCCATTTGGAATAGACAGTAACGGGATTACCATCGGCATCGTTCTCGGTGAAGGGAGAGATCAGGTCATACTGGTCTCGTTCAATCCGACGATCAGCGTAGCGATAGCCGAAGTCCAGACTGGCCGCCTCGTTGATGTCAAAGATGCCGTCAAAGCGGAATACATCCAGCTCCGATTCTTCGTTGCGATTCTGCGCGGAGAAGGTGGATACCAGGCCGTAACTGCTGATGTCTTGCCCAAAGCCTTCCGGATAGATCATGCGCGGATGTTCGCCGGAAAAATCTGCCGTCACAGGTACGCGCTCCGGTCCCCAGCCATTGGGATTTACTGGCTCGGCTACGCCATCGTTTACTGTCATCAAGCCGGACTGGGCGCCGCTGGTCAGCTGTGCGTCAGCGATGCTGGCGGTGTGGTCATTGCTTGCTTCGCCGTGCAGATAACGAACGCTGCCGCGGAAGTTGTCGCTGAACTCGATGTTGGATTGCAGATTAATGTTCAAGGACTCGCGCTCATCCATGATGGTTTGGGATGAGGCAATCACGCGCAACGCATCGAGGTGAGTAATGCTGGAGGTATAGAAGTCCTTGCCACTGCCGCCGACGGCGGGTCCGCGATTGATCAGGGTATCGGGATCGGGCGTCACCCAATCGTATTGCGACCAGGAATTGTCGGCGATGAGTCCATTGACGTAATCGCCTTGGTCCATCTTGGTGTAGAACACATCCGCCAGTACTTCTACGCGATCAGACGCCTGGAATTGGAAGGAGCTGGAGACGCCCAGGCGCTCTCGCTCGGCGGTGCGATTGGTGACACCGTAGTCGATGGTGCCGAAGATCTGGTCATCGAAGTCCCCGTCGCCGGTCAGGTCGGTTGTAACGTCAGTGGGCTGGCCGGGCCACGCGCTGTCTTCGTTGTAACCCCGGAACCACCAGTCGGAGTACATCCCATAACGGTAGTTGGCCAGGGTAGCGTCTGAGGTGGTCAGGGTGAACAGCGCACCAAAGTCTTCACCGTTGTTGAAGCCAGCAAAACCGGAGATCTTGTGGCCGATATCATCATCGGTGTATTGCCCTTGTGAACCTTCGGCGGAGCCGGCGAAGGTCCAGCCTTCGTCCAGATCGAAGGGACGACGGGTTTTCATATTAATAGTGCCCGATACACCTGCTGCAAGAGTACTGGCTTGAGAAGACTTGATCACGTCCACGCCGGAAAGGAGTTCAGCCGGAATATCGGTAAAGTCAGGTTGTGCGGTAGTGATCGAGCCGGCGCTCAGGAATTGTTCGCCATTCAGGAGCGTACTGACTTGCGGCATGCCGCGTACGTTGACAGTGGAGCCTTCGCCAGCGGTGCGGCGGATCTGAATGCCGGGAACACGCTGCAATGAGTCGGCAATAGTGACGTCGGGCAATTTACCGATATCTTCAGCGCTAATGGCATCTACTACGGAGGGCGCATTGCGTTTTACGTCAGCAGAACGGGTGAGCGAGCTTCGAATGCCCGTCACAACCACTTCTTCCACCAAACCACTTTCTTGTGCCTGGGTTACACCCGTGGCGGTCAACGCTACGGCTGCAATACAGGAGGACAACAAACGTTTTCTGAAGCAGGAAGGCTGCATCATGTTTAACTCCTCGATTTATTAGGGGGTGTTATTGATTGTTATATCAATGGCTCCGGCAGCTTGGCTGAGGGGGAGAGCAGATAAAGAATGGTTGGATTTATGGATTATCTTGCGTCCCGGCTGACCGGAGGACTTTGATTGGGGCGGTACGATAATTGAAACCGATTACATATTCAATCGAAACATTGTTTATTTATATTATTTAACAATCATTGCCACCCGGGTTTGAGACTAGGTCTGTTAGAAGCAGACGTGGTGTCTAATTATGCGGAATTATTTTATTTCATTGATTTTTAATGAAATATTCTTTTTCCCTATCACCTGCTAGTGACGGGTAACGCGCCTTTCCCTCAGTCGTATTATTTGGCGCTTCGCGCAGCATTGTCTGTTTAAAAAGAAACCGATTACAAAAAATCACGATTTTTTACGTTAATAAGTGGGTTGACGAGTTGGCGTTAAGAGGGTGAAGGAAAGCGGAAGGCGCGGCTCTTGCGCCGCAAGCCTTGTGCGTTGTGCTTGCTTCATGGATTTTATATGTTATGTTATAACATCAAAATCAAGCCGGGCTGTGAGGAGTGCGAATGAGCGAAGCCGTGTTAACGCCCCAGTCTCTGCTATGTATGCCCGATCAGGACTACATGAACGCGCAACAGCAAGCGTTCTTTAAAGGTGTGCTGGAGCAAATCAAGGTAGAGACGCAGCAGCAGATTGAAGTTATCAAGCAGGACATCGCCTCCGCCGATTGTGGAACGGATGAACTCGATCGTGCGTTAGCAGAAGAGGAGAACCGGCAGCGCATGCGCTTGGCGGAACGCCAGTATTTGCTATTGCGCAAGATCGATAAAGCTTTGGCGCGCATTGCTCAGGGCACATATGGCTATTGTGAAGTCACGGGTGATGCGATCGGTTTGCAACGCTTGCTGTTGCGTCCGACAGCCGAATTGTGCGCCGAAGAAAAAATGCGGCAGGAGCATCTCGAACGTAATTTTGCTCAGCGTCATCTTTAATTTTTTTGATCTATACGGATTGGAACCATGCATAAACAACTTCCCGTTACGCTCTTGTCCGGCTTTCTCGGTGCCGGCAAAACCACCGTGCTTAATCACATTCTGAATAACCGCGCTGATTTGCGGGTGGCAGTTATCGTGAATGACATGAGTGAAGTTAACATCGATGCCGCGTTGGTAAAAAATCAGGTGCAGCTCCACCGCGCGGAAGAAAAACTGGTGGAGATGAGCAACGGTTGTATCTGTTGTACCTTGCGTGAGGACTTGCTGATTGAAATCAACCGTCTGGCCCATGAGGGCCGTTTTGATTATCTGGTCATTGAGTCCACCGGCATCTCTGAACCTTTGCCGGTGGCCGAAACCTTTACCTTTGAAGATGAAGAGGGCAAAAGTCTGGCGCAGGTTGCGCGTCTCGATACGATGGTGACGGTTGTGGATGCGGTGAACTTCCTGCGCGATTTTTATGAAGCGCAATATTTGCAGGAAACCGGTGAGCATCTGGGTGAGGAAGACCAACGCAATGTGGCAGATCTGTTGGTAGATCAAATTGAATTTTGCGACGTGTTGTTGATCAGTAAAACCGATCTGGTGGATGCGGAAACATTGGCAGAACTGCAAGCGGTATTGCGCAAGTTGAATCCGGATGCTGACATCATCCCCATAACAAAAGGTCAGGTGCCCCTGGATCGCGTGTTGAATACCGGTCGCTTTAATTTTGAAAAAGCGCAGCAGGCGCCGGGTTGGTTGAAAGAAATGCGGGGCGAGCACGTACCGGAGACGGAGGAATACGGTATCAGCAGCTTCAGTTATCATGCGCGCCGTCCTTTCCATCCTGAAAAATTGCACGACTTCTTCTTTAGCCCAGTGATGAGCGGCAAACTGTTGCGTTCAAAAGGTTTCTTCTGGCTCGCCAGTCGACCGCAGGTTGCAGGTCAATGGAGTCAGGCCGGAGGGATCGCGCAACACGGCGCCGCCGGCATGTTCTGGAAGGCGATTCCCGAAGAACAATGGCCCACAGATCCGGAACATCGCCAATATATTATGGACAAATGGCAGGAGCCCTTTGGCGATATGCGTCAGGAACTGGTCTTTATCGGGCAGGGTTTGCACCCCGATGAGGTCACCCAACGACTGGACGCCTGCCTTCTGAGCGACGAAGAATTACTGGCGGGGCAGGCCATGTGGAAGACCTTGCCCGATCCCTTTCCGGAGTGGCAGGTTTGATGCACAATTTCAATATACCGTCCTACTTCTGAGATAGACGATGTACAGAAAATCACTGACCGCAGTAACCTTATTATTTCTGCTGCTGGCCGGCTGCGAAAAGTCCACACCGCCTGTTGACCCATCGACGGCGTTGACCGAAACGAACGAAGCTGCCCATCATCATGATAACCATGACCATGACCATGACCATGACCATGACCATGGCTATCGCGACGCGGGGGCGCATCAGCATGGCGCGGCGGAGATGACACTGGTGTTGGAAGAAAAACTGCTGAGCATCAGCCTGAGTTTGCCAGCCATGGACGTGCTGGGTTTTGAACGCGCGGCGCAAACAGAACAGGAACAACAGCAGCTCGGCCAGGCTGTGGCTGATTTGCGGGATGCGGGAAACATGCTGGCGTTAACGCCGGCAGCGCACTGTGAGTTAGGTGATGCAGAAGTGCAATCCGGTTTGCTTAACGCTGGGCAGACCGTGAAAAATCACGCGGACTTTCTGGTGTTCTATGAATTTACTTGCCAGGCACCGGAGCAACTGTCTTCCGTTGGCGCGTCGGTATTCACGCACTACCCCAGTCTTTCCACGCTGCAATTAACCTGGATTATCAATGCGCGACAAGGGCTGGAAATCCTGTCGCCGGACGAGCCTGCATTTCATTTTTAAAATCCCATGCGTTACCATGCATCGCCTTTTCAGTTTGCGGGTGATCTATGCGTAACGCGATTCCAACCAACATCATCACCGGATTCCTCGGCGTGGGAAAAACCACCGCCATCACCCACCTGTTGCGCCACAAACCGGCGGATCAGACCTGGTCTGTACTGGTGAATGAATTCGGCGAAATCGGTATCGACGGCGCCATGCTCAAAAGTGTCAACGCCCACGTGCGCGAAGTACCGGGTGGCTGCATTTGCTGTGTTGCCGGCTTGCCGATGAAGATCGCGCTCAACATGATGATTGCCACCACCAAACCCGATCGCATCCTGATAGAACCTACTGGCCTCGGTCACCCGGAAGAAATCATCAACACCCTGACAGGTGAATACTACGACACCGTGCTCGACCTGCGTGCAACCCTGACCCTCGTCGACCCGCGCAAGCTCACCGACGAGCGCTACACCAGCAACGCCAATTTCCAGGATCAGTTGGCCGTGGCCGACGTCATCGTCGCCAACAAAACCGATTGCTGCGATGCGCAAGACCGTGAAAATTTCAATCAATTACTACACTCCTTTGAACCGCCCAAACAACGCAGCGCCTGGGTAGAACACGGCGCTATCGAGCCCGAATGGCTGGACCTGCCACGCATTCCGCGCCCGTTAAAAAATCCACAGGCACACCGCAAAAACGCCCTTAGTCCGCAACGCGAATTCTACAATTCTGCTATTCAACTACCGCAGGATAAAGATTTTATTCGCCGCGAAAACCAGGGGCAGGGCTACTATAGCTGCGGCTGGCTGTTTCGCCCGGATTGGCAATTTAATTTCAATTTATTATTTTTGTTGATGACCGGTTTGTCGGTGGTCCGCGCAAAAGCGGTGATGAACACGGAGCAGGGTGTGCATGTGTTTAATTCTGAGAATGGTGTGTTAAGTGTTAATCAGTTGGATCAATCGTTGGCGGGAGATATTCTCGATAGTCGTATTGAATTGATTGATGATGGGGTTATTGATGCTGAGGCATTTGAAGCGCAGTTGTTGGCTTTAAAATTATAAGCATTTACAAAAATAATTCTGGGTTATGGACTCCGGCATTTCCTCTGAGACACGCCGTGAACCCGTCCCTGGGGGCTCATCACCAGCATCCTTGCTGGTGATGGTCTCAGAGGAAACACCGGAGTCCATCAGCAAGTGTGGTGGTATAAATTAGAAAAAAAGAAAAGCAAACTTGACGCTAATAAGATGTGAGTTTGGCGTTGGGTACATAGGTTCGGAACCCTCAATTCAGGGATGAATTGAGGGAGCTACAGGGACGATTCATTCGCCACATCCTTGTGGCTCACCCTGCGGGCAGCTTCGCTGTGCAAATTGGCTTCCTGCCAATTTGGCATGCGCTTCCGAACCTATGTACCCAACGACGAACGTACTACGAAGTCAAATGCTCCCTGTCTTGTTACTCCTCCGTATATTCCACCATCGAGTCCACCTTCATACTGTAAGCCGCCAAGCCCAACTCATGCTCGTGAGTTTCAATCTTCACCGTGCCACTTAACCAATACGGCGTATACAGATCCTCCAGCGTAAACCCCTGCGGATACTCAACATAAACCAACTGATTCGGTGGCGGTGGTGGAACGTGAATGCAGGCACCGAAATAAGGAACCAAAAAGAACGACGTAATCACCTGATTGTCGTCATACTCCAGCGGCACGATGTAACCCGCCAAACGAATCTTGGTATTATTGAATTCCGGCCGTACCCGGGTAGAGGTCAGCGCATCCTGCCAGGTGCGCCCGCCTGACGGTTTGGCCATAGCCTGCTCTATTGCGCTGGTGACCTGATTCTCAAAACTACTGGCAGTTGGTGGCGAATTATTGGTCGTGGGCTGATCCATCGCCAACTCCTCATCGCTCAGCGACGTGTGATCCACCTGCGGCATGTTCATCAACAGCTTCAGGTCTTCTTCCGGCATCAAGTCAGTCCATTCGATGGTGCGCGGCGTCCTGGTGTCAGCGGGGTTGGTTTGTGCGAGGCTCGAATTGCTGCACAAGGCAACTAACAGAACGGCTAAACAAAAAATGGGATGTCTTGACATAAGGTGATTGACCAACCGTGAAGCAACAGGTTTAGGAATGTGGGTTATGATACGGCAAGTCTTCGACCTTCTGTCTATAAAAAATTCCGGCGAATAAGATTTTGTGATTATGATAAATAACGAACCCGCTATCTTACTGCGCGACCTCAGCTTCCGCTGGTCGCCGGCCAAACCACCCGTGTTGCAGATTCCGTTGCTCGAGATTGCACGCGGCGAGCGCTTGTTCCTTTACGGTCCCTCCGGATCTGGCAAGACGACGTTGCTGAATTTACTGGCCGGTGTTATCAAGCCGCAAGGCGGGGAATTGCGTCTATTGGGGCAGGTATTGAGCAGGTTTTCGCAGCGCCAGCGCGACGCTTTTCGTGCGCGCCATATCGGTGTCATCTTTCAGCAGTTTAATCTGATTCCTTATCTCAACGTGCTGGACAATGTGCTGCTCAGCGCGCATTTTGCAAGATTACCGTTAGCGGAATCCCGTCAATGCGCAGAACATTTACTGGATGCCTTGGGCTTATCGACAGCTCTGCTCGATCAACTCGCTCGTCAGCTTAGCGTCGGTCAGCAACAACGCGTCGCCGTGGCGCGCGCCCTGGTGACCCGCCCGGAAATTCTGATTGCCGATGAGCCGACCTCAGCGCTGGACAGCGACAGCCGCGCTGCGTTTATGCAGGTATTGCTGGATACCGCCGCCGAGATCAATTGCACCATTGTATTTGTCAGTCACGACCGCAGTCTTCAACCTTTTTTTTCGCGTGCGCTGGATATTCGTGAACTGGGTAACACAGCGCAACTGGAGGCATCATGCTGATTAAACTGGCACGCCTCAGCCTGTGGAATCGTCGCGCAACCGCATCCCTGACCCTGGCTTCATTAATCATCAGTGTAGCCCTGGTGCTGGGCATCGATCACCTGCGCGAGCAAGCGAAAAAAAGTTTCAGCCAAACCTTATCCGGTACCGATCTGATTGTGGGCGCGCGTTCGGGGCAACTGAATTTATTGTTGTACTCGGTGTTTCGTATCGGCAATGCTACCAACAACATTACCTGGCAAAGTTTTCAGGAGTTGAGTCGCCACAGTGCGGTTGAGTGGACCGTGCCCTTATCCCTGGGTGACTCCCATCGCGGTTATCGCGTGCTGGGCACGACGGCTGCGTACTTCGAACATTATCGTTACGGCCAACAGCGGCCCTTGGTATTTGCCGAAGGAAAACCTTTTGCCGGTGTCTACGACGCGGTGCTCGGTGCTGAGGTTGCACGTAACCTGCATTATCAGTTGGGCGATGAGCTGGTGCTGGCTCATGGCAGTGGTGCGGTGAATTTGCATCACCACGATGACAAACCCTTTCGCGTGACAGGCATTTTGCAGCCGACGGGAACACCAGTGGATCGCACCGTACATATCAGTCTGGCCGGTATTGAAGCGATTCATCTCGACTGGCAACAGGGCATGCCGATCCCCGGGCAAACTGTTTCCGCCGATGCTGCCTTGCAACAGGACCTCACGCCAAAAAATATCACGGCGATTCTGGTGGGATTAAAATCCCGCGCGGCGACTTTCACGGTCCAGCGTCAGGTCAACCAATATCCGCAGGAGCCCTTATTAGCGATTCTGCCCGGCGTAGCGCTTACTGAACTCTGGCAAATGCTCAGTGTGGTGGAAAATGTGTTGTACCTGATTTCCGTTATGGTATTGCTGGCGGTGTTGATCGGCATGATGACCAGCTTGTTAGCGTCGATGAATGAACGACAACGGGAGATTGCTATTCTGCGCGCGGTCGGTGCCGGGGCGGGTTATTTATTTTTGTTGATTGAACTGGAAGTGCTGCTGTTGATTGTGCTTGCCTTGGTCGGTGGTGTTTTATTATTGGCCGGCAGCTTATGGATTGCGCAACCCGTGTTGGCGGAACAGTTTGGTTTATTTATTGATATTAACCCTTTGCAACCGCAGACATTTTACCTGCTGGGCGGTATTGTCGCGCTGGCGGCGTTGATGGGGTTGATTCCAGCGTTCAGTGCTTATCGTCGCGCATTAAGTGATGGCCTGGCGCAGCGCTTGTAACGTTCAAAAACCTTAACTGATAGCCGGCGGGAAAATAATTTCAAACTCCACGCCGCTGTTGTCAGCGCGATTGCGTGCACTGACGCGTGCATGATGCACTTCGACAATTAAGCGCACGATATGCAAGCCCAATCCCAAATGGATTTTGTTGTCGTTGTGTTTATCTTTTGATTCACGGATCGACACCAGCGAGTCGAATAACTGGCTCTGCATCTTTTGCGGTAACAAGGGGCCGTCATTACTCACGATCAAAACAACCTGTTCCTTATGTTTGCGCAGTGAAAAAACAATCTTTCCTTCCGGCGGACAAAAATCACAGGCGTTGTCGAATAGCTTGTCGATCATTTGCACAATCAAATCGGCGGAGCCATGGATAACAAAGGATTCGTCGGCAGGGATATCCGACACGACCTGTTGCTGCGCGATATCCTGATAGGCGAGAGTCAGTTCGTGAATCACTTTATCCAGGGGAACCGATTCCATCTCGGTAGTACGAATGCTTTCTTCCACGCGGCTGGCAGAGCTGATCGCGTTGAGAATGGCGGACAGCCGTTGCGAACCTTCCTGCGCACGCGTCGCAAACACTTTGGCTTGCGCATCCAGTTTTTCATTGTCGAGATTGTCGAGGGAGCTGCGCACTACCGCGAGCGGCGTACGTAATTCGTGGGACAGCTTATTTGACAGCGTGCGCAAATAATCCGTGTATTCCTGCAAGCGCGTCAGCAGTTGGGCGTAGCTGCGATTCAGATCACCGATCTCGTCCTGTGCCTTGGATACCGGAAACTGGTTTTCCAGTTTTCCATCTTCACGCATGGCGGTGTCGGCCGCTTCGCTCAGGCGCCGAATGCGCAGCGACAACCAGGTGGCGTAGGTTAACAAACCTGCACCGGCAAACAGCGTGGCCAGAAGCGTATAAAACATCAATCGCTGGAAAGCATTGTTGGTGAGCGACAGAATGCTGGCACTGGTTTGTTCAACCACCACGGTACCGATGATGCGCGTCTGGCGCACGATCGGCACAACAGCGCGGCCCAGGTTGTGTACGCCATATTGATACCAGCTGCGTGCATTGTCGCCGTTAAGCGCCTGCTGAATTTCCGGTGCGTCAAGGCGGCCGGTAAATTGTGGTGTATCCAGCGGTGGCAAATCGGTGCGGGTAAATAAATTGCGCATCAGCCAGGCCAGCAAGCCGTTTTCCTCGACGGGCAATTTACTCGGTGATTGCAAACGACCCGCCTCGGCAATCAACCATTGATTGCGTCCGGTAATACGTAACCGCAGATCCTGCCCGGCGAACACATTTAGCGCATCCGCGAGTACGGCATTTTGTTTTACCAGGGGTTTGGGATTGTCCGTGGGTTTTATTGCGCCCAGCCAGTCGCCGGTGGTTGCCGCATCACTGGCTGCGCTGTGATTAACCACCGCCACACTTAAATAGCCGTGGGTCATGGTGAGCGGCAATTGCAGTTCCAGTTGATAACCCTGCGCGCGCTCCTGCCATACGCCTTTGATGCGATGTTCGCGCACATAGCGCGTGATGCGTTCACCGTATTCGTTGTAATCGAGCGTTGCCGCGTGCGCGTTGACCATGCCCGGCGCGCTGGTGTTGATTAAAAAATCCTGCGCATTGCCTTCAGCATCGTGCATGCGCAACACCAGGTAATCGCTTTGGGACGGCGCTTCAAAGCCGGGGTTGTAATACAGAATATCTGCATCATCGACACGGGCAAACAGGTACAAATCCTTGTCGTGGCTGGCGGCTTGCAGATGGAATGAAACGGCAGGATTTTCCCAGGCTAATCCGTCGAATTCGCGATGGCGCCATTCATCGTCGTAACCGTCCAGGATGGCCGGTGCGGGAAACGGATGCGCGTAAATTTGATCGGTGGCATAAACCTGGGCGGCGGGTTGCTGCAATTCTTCCAGCAGCGCCGGTTCATTGCTGATGCGATTGGCCACCGCTTGCGCGCTGGCCAGCAAGGCAATGCTTTGGCCCTGGCGCAATGCATCTTCCATCTCACGGATATATTGGCAACCGGCCCAAGGCAAACTTAATCCGAGCAAACTCACCAGCAATAATTGTCGACGCAAACGCATGGTTATTGTTCGTCCCAGCGGTAGCCCATGCCGTAAGCGGTTTTTACTGCATCAAATTGTTCATCGAGGCGCAGGAATTTTTTACGGATGCGTTTGATGTGCGAGGTAATAGTGTTGTCATCGAGCACGACGTTGGCTGCGTCCATCAATTGCTGGCGGTTTTTTACGTGGCCGGGATGTTTGCTGAGCGCGTGGACGATCCACAATTCCGTAACCGTCAGGTCTACCGGTTGTTCATCCCAGTGCGCGCTCATACGATCCATGTTCAATAACAATTTGCCGCGCTGCAGAATTTCTTCACTGGGCTGCGCGTCGGGTTTACGCAGGGCATCCACGCGCCGAAACAAGGCCACGATGCGCGCGAGCATATGGGGCTGGCTGATATCTTTGGTGAGGTAATCATCGGCACCCAGACGCAAACCGGATACCACATCAAATTCACTGTCGCGCGCGGTTAAGAAAATAATCGGCAAGGCCGGCGCTTTACTGCGCAGGTCGCGACACAGTTCAAACCCGCCTTCAATGTCATCTCCCAAGCCCACATCAATAATCGCCAGGTCCGGCAGGCTTTTAGTAAATGCGGCCAAGGCGTCAGGGCGGTTGTGGTAGAGACTCACGCTGTAACCCTGGCGGGTGAGCGCATCGCGGTAGTTATGGGCGAGGGCGATTTCGTCTTCAACGATGGCGATGTGGCGGGCCATGGGTGTCCTTTGCGGTTGATAGGGTGGTGTCGGATTACGCCGCTGTGCGGCTAATACGACCTACGAGTACGGAGATTTTAATGGAGAAAAATGGCTGCGAGAGGTTTTGCCACAATTCGCCATAATTGATCACCGCTTTTACGTTTTTGTGCCCCGGCAACGCCGGATTGCGCTGGTTTACTGACCCTGTCGAAACGCCGTTTACGGCTTTAACTTTTGCAGGGAATACTATCATGTGTTTTAACCGCCGCCGCATCCCCAAACATCTGCTGTTGCAACCGTCACCGCCTCACCGGCCCGCGCGTCGGGTATGGACATGGGTTTTAGGCTCGCTGGTGGTGCTGCTAACGGTAGCCGCCGCCGAAATTGCCCGCGCTGACGTAAACCCGGAAGAAGCCAGCGCGGGGTCCTTGTTATTCAAAACCGCCAGCGGTTACCGCGCGGCGCTGCATCACCACAGCGAGGCGCAGGTCACCATCAAGGGCATGCTGGCGCGGGTGGTGTTGCGCCAGACCTTTGAGAATGTCACCGACGACTGGGTGGAAGGCGTGTATGTATTTCCCTTGCCGGAGGACGCGGCCATCAATCGCATGGTGCTGGAGATTGGCGAGCGCCGCATTGTGGCGGACATTAAAGAGAAGCAGGAAGCACAGCGGATTTATGATCAGGCCAAGCGTGAGGGCAAACGTGCGGCACTGACCCGGCAGGAACGGCCCAACCTGTTTACCCAGGCGATTGCCAACATCGGCCCCCAGGAAAAAGTCGTCATCGAATTGCAGTATCACGAGCTGGTGACTTACCGCAATAAGACCTTTAGCTGGCGTTTGCCCACCACACTCACGCCGCGCTACATCCCCGGCGTGATGAAACAGGATACCGATACCCAGGTGTCGCTGGAAACCAACAGTGGCTGGGGCTGGGCGCAACCGACCGATCAGGTACCGGACGCGCACCGGATTACGCCCTTTGTGCATCCCGCGCCGCAGCCTGACACCAACAATATCGCCATCAATATCAGCCTGGATGCTGGCGTGCCCCTAGCGCAAATTCGCGGTGCTTACCATGAACTCAGCATCTATAAGCTAGGCAACGGCCACCAGATTACGCCGACGCAAAAGCACATCCCCATGGACCGCGACTTTGAGATGCAGTGGCACACCGTTGCAGGCAAGGCACCGGATGCAGCCTTCTTTACCGAGCGGGTGGATGGCGAGGATTACGCACTGCTCATGGTGTTACCGCCGCAACAGGAACCATCCGGCACTGCCCTGCCGCGCGAAGTGATCTTTATCATCGACACCTCCGGCTCCATGGGCGGTGTGTCCATTGAGCAAGCCAAGGCCAGCCTGCAACTGGCGCTGTCGCGCCTGACCGACAAGGATCGCTTCAACGTCATTGAATTCAATTCCTTTCATCAGGCGCTGTTCCATCAACCGGTTCCGGCAGATGCTAACGCGCTGCAACAGGCGCGCAGTTTTGTGCAGCGGCTGAATGCGGATGGCGGCACCGAGATGGCCCCGGCGCTGGAAGAAGCCTTGCACTACCCGGCGGCGGAAGGCTACCTGAAGCAGGTGATCTTTATCACCGACGGCAGTGTGGGCAATGAGACCGCATTGTTCGAGCTGATCCATCAACAACTGGGCGACGCGCGGCTGTTTACCGTCGGTATCGGCTCCGCACCCAACAGCTACTTTATGACCAAGGCCGCCGAGTTCGGGCGCGGCACCTTTACCTTTATCGGTGCCCAGACCGAGGTGGCGGAGAAGATGCAAGCGCTGTTCACCAAGCTGGAAAGCCCGGTGATGAGCGATATCGAGATCGACTGGCCGGTGCCGGTAGAAGCTTGGCCGGCGCGTATTCCCGACCTGTACCAGGGCGAGCCGCTGTTGGTCAGTGCCAAGGTGAACGGCACCTGGCCGAAGCAGGCCGTTGTTGATGTGCGTGGTCGGCAAGCCGGTAACAACTGGTCGCGCAAGCTGGCCGTAACAAACACACCCAGCGATGCCGCATCCCACAGTGGCATCGGTGTGCGTTGGGCCGAGGAAAAGATCGCCGTGCTTCTGGATGAGAAAGTGCGTGGTCGCCCGGAAGCCGAGGTCCGCGAGGCGGTGCTGGAGGTGGCCCTGCAGCATCAATTGATGTCGCCCTACACCAGCTTTGTGGCGGTAGAGGAAACACCGAGCCGCCCGCAGGATCAGGCTGTGGCGCAGGCGCCGGTCCCCAATCTGTTGCCCCAGGGTCAGCAGGCCGCGCCCTTGATGTACCCCCGCACTTCAACCTCCCTGCTGCTGAACTGGTTGCTTGGCAGTTGCGCGCTGGTGGTCTTGATGGTCCTGCGCCGCTGGCGCGCAACGGAGGTGAGTCATGGCTAGACGCTATCTCTGCCACCGTATGGTGGGTGTACCAACTGAGCAAAATCCCGGTAGCCCTGATGTACAACCGGGCACAACGGATCACCAGCCCCTCGATTTGAGCGGCGATCTTCTGGGTTCACGCCGCCGCGTGCTGCGTCATGCGCCGGCAACAAAAGCGCCGGCCAAACGCCGCCGTTCCCGGTTGTCAGTGTTCAGTCTCGTGCTGGTGATGTTGGTGGTCTGGCAGTGGGGCAACGCGGGCTGGATTCTGGTGAAGGCGCAACTGGCCCAATGGCTGATCGCGCAGGCCTGGGAGAATAGCGCGCGTCCCAACCAGGCGATCAAACCCTGGCCTTGGGCGGACACTCATCCGGTAGCCCGCTTGCGCCTGCCGGAGGAGGGCGTGGATCTCTTTGTGCTCGAAGGTGCCCAAGGCAATTCTCTCGCCTTTGGTCCCGGTCACCTCCAGGGCACGGCGTTGCCGGGGGAGGGCATTACCGTGATTGGCGGGCATCGCGATACCCACTTCCGGTTTCTCAAGGACATCCAGCCGGGGGACGCCCTGTATGTGCAAACCCGCGATGGCCGCGAGCTGACCTATCGCATTGAGCAACGCCAGATCGTGGATTCCCGCCACACGCCACTGCAATTGCCCGATTACCCGGCCTCCGGCCTGGTGCTGGTGACCTGCTACCCCTTCGATGCCCTCGATCCCAACGGACCCCTGCGCCTGGTGGTGTGGGCGAGTGAAGTGAATGACGCCGAGCTGATGCCGACACAGCAGCCTTACCCCCAGCAAATCACCGAAAAGGGCAGCTTGAGTTTTTCGCTCTAGCCTCGCCTTTCCGCCCTGGTTGCCCATCAGGGTGACCGGCCTGTCTTTTTTCTCCGTATAACCCTGCACCCGCTCGGCCAAAGGTTCATGACGCGCCAAGGTGACAAAATCCGTGAATTATTGCGTGCCGTAAACAGGTGCAATGGGCTATTGTTATGAAACGCGCCGGCACCTGAATTGGGCAGCCAGTTTGCGGTCGTACAGTGTTGTGGTCTTAACAGTGATTGTTTTGGCCTTTGCCTCCCGAGTCGGGCATGTCTCATCTATGTGAGCAGTTAGGAGAAACCTATGTTGTTGCTGTCGTTGCTACTTATCCTTATTTTGATCAGCGTCCTCCTGTACCGTAAGGTCCCCTTGCCGGCGGCCTCGGCTATTGTGGTGGTGGCCTGGCTGGTGTTGGGGGTGTTGTCCCCGGCCATGTGGTCATTGTGGCTGGTTATTCCCCTGGCGGCGGTGCTGCTGATTCTGAACGTGCCCGCCTTGCGCCGGCCGATCCTGACCAAGCCAGTGTTCGAGATCCTTAAAAAATCCATGCCCAGCATGAGCGTCACCGAACGCGAAGCGCTGGAAGCGGGTACCACCTGGTGGGAAAAAGATATCTTCAGCGGCAAGCCGGACTGGAACCAGTTTGCCCAGATCGGCCTGCCGCAGTTAACGGCGGAAGAACAATCCTTCCTCGATAACGAGGTGACTGAGTTGTGTGCCCTGCTGGATGAGTGGGACATCCACCACAACCGCAAAGATCTTTCTCCCGAAGCCTGGCAATACCTGAAAGATAAAGGCTTCCTCGGCCTGATTATTCCCAAGGAGTTCGGTGGCCGTGACTTCAGCCCCTACGCCCAAAGCCGCGTGATGAGCAAGATCGCCAGCCGCTCCATTACCGCTGCCGTGACCGCCATGGTGCCTAACTCCCTCGGCCCGGGCGAGCTGTTGATGAAATACGGTACCGATGAACAAAAGCACCGCTGGTTGCCCGGTCTGGCGCGCGGTGAAGAGATTCCCTGTTTTGGTTTGACCGGCCCGGAAGCGGGTTCTGATGCGGGCTCCATTCCCGATGTGGGGATCGTCTGCAAAGGCGAATTCGAAGGTAAGGAAGTGATCGGCTTGCGCCTGACCTTCAACAAGCGCTGGATTACCCTGGCCCCGGTGGCTACCGTAGTCGGCCTGGCCTTCAAACTGGTGGACCCGGATGGCCTGCTGGGTGACCCGGCCAAGAAAGAATACGGCATCACCTGCGCGCTCTTGCCCGCTAATCACCCCGGTATTGAAATCGGTCAGCGCCACAATCCCGGCTCGCCCTTTATGAACGGCCCGGTAATGGGTACCGATGTATTTATTCCGGTGGACTGGATTATCGGTGGTGCGCCCATGGCCGGTAAAGGCTGGCGTATGTTGATCGAATGTCTGGGTGCCGGTCGCGGTGTTTCCTTGCCCGCCTTGGCTACTGCCAGTGGTGAGATGAGCTATCGCATGGTGGGCGCGTTTGCGCGTATTCGCCGCCAGTTCAATATGGAAGTCGGCAAGTTCGAAGGTGTTCAGGAAGCTACCGCTGATATCGCGGGCGGCGCCTATACGCTGGAAGCTATGCGTCATTTGGTTACCAAGGGTCTGGAATCCGGTGCGCCAGCGGTGATGACCGCCATGGCGAAATACCACGCCACAGAAATCATGCGCCGCTTGATCAACCACAGCATGGACGTCGTTGCCGGTCGTGCGATCCAGCTTGGCCCACGTAACTTCCTTGCGTTTCCGTACCAGAGCATTCCTGTAGCGATTACCGTGGAAGGGGCTAACATCCTGACCCGCTCCTTGATGATCTTCGGTCAGGGTGCGATGCGCTGTCATCCTTATCTGTTCGAAGAAATGCAGGCCATGCAGGCGGATGATCTGGAAGCCTTTGATCGCCTGTTCATCCATCATTTAGGCCATGTGTTCAGCAACCTGGTGCGCACCAAAGTGTTGGGCGTTACCCGCGGCCACTTCAGTGAAGCCCCGGCCAATGCGGATAACTTCAGCACCCGTTGGTACCAGCGCATCAATATCCTCAGTGCTTCATTGGCGGTCACCTCGGATTTTGCATTGGCGATCCTCGGCGGCAACCTGAAACGTCGTGAGTTGTTGTCGGCGCGTCTGGGTGACGTGCATAGCCAGTTGTTCATCGCCTGTTCGATCCTCAAGTATCACTCGGCCCATGTGCGCACGAAGGAAGAGGATATCCACGCGGAGTACGCGATTACCTTGGCGCTGTATAAAGCCCAGGAAGCACTGATCGATTTCTACGAGAACTTCCCGGTACGCCTTGTGGCGGGTGCCTTGAAGCTGGCGACCTTCCCCACCGGGCGTATTGTGGCGAAGCCCAGTGATGAGCTGACCCGTCAGATGGGTGACCTGATCATGGAAGATAATCCGGTGCGTCAGCATCTGGGTACCTTTGTGTATCGCAATATGGACCCGGATGATGCGACGGGTCGGGTGGAGAGTACCTATCAGATGTTGCTGTCGCTTGGCCCATTGTGGAATACCTTTGCACGTGCCCAGAGTAGCGGGAAGCTGGCGGGTGCGACGCTGGAAGAGCGGCTGCAGGATGCGGCGAGTAAGAATATTATCCAGCAGGGTGATGTGGCGCGTTTGCTGGAGTATGACGCGCGTCGGTTTGATTGTTTGCTAACGGATGCGTTTGATTCGATTTGATGTCTAGGAAGCCCCTCGTTGTAGGGGCTTTTTTCATACTGTGAGATGAATACTTCGTAGTACGTTTGCTGCAAGGTGGTTCATGTCGAAAACGCCGTAAATACTTCCCTGTAGCTCCCGCACGTCATCCCTGACGTGAGGGTTTCGACATGAACCACCTTGCAGCAAACTCCCATCGTAGTGCGGCATTCCCGTCGTTAATTGAAAGAACAGGAGAAACCATGAGCTGGCTCCCCGATGCTGAACCCCAATGTGTGGACCATGCTGGCGATGTGTCGCCGGTGGAATTGATTATTGAGCCCAAGGCGCGCGATCTGGGTGATTTTGAGGTGCGGCGGGTGTTGCCGTCGAGTAAGCGGCAGATGGTGGGGCCGTTTATCTTTTTTGATCATATGGGGCCGGCGCATTTTGGTGTGGGTCAGGGGATGGATGTGCGGCCGCATCCGCATATTGGGCTAGCGACGGTGACTTATTTGTATAGCGGTTCGATCTTGCATCGCGATAGCCTCGGTTGCACGCAGCTGATTACACCCGGTGCGATTAACTGGATGACGGCGGGGCGGGGGATTACGCATTCGGAGCGCAGCAGTGATCAGGCGCGGCAGCGGCATCAGGTGTTGGAGGGTTTGCAGTTGTGGGTGGCCTTGCCTAAAGAGCATGAGGAGGTTGAGCCGTCGTTTGTGCATTATCCGCCGGAGGATTTGCCAGAGCTGGATCGGGATGGGGCGCGGATTCGGGTGTTGGCGGGGCATGCATTTGGGGTGGATTCGCCGGTTAAAACCTTGTCGCCTCTGGTGTATGTAGATATTGCCTTGCATCCGGGCAAGGTGCTTCAGCTGGATGTCGACTACGCCGAGCGGGCGATTTATGTGGTTAAAGGTGAGATCACCCTGGCCGGTGAAACCTACGCTGCCGGGCGTATGTTGGTGTTGCGGAAAAACAGCGAGGTGACCTTTCGCGCCGATGAAGAAACCCAACTGGTGGTGGTTGGGGGTGAACCACTTGATGGCCCGCGTATCGCCTGGTGGAATTTTGTGTCCAGCAGCCGCGAGCGCATTGAACAGGCCAAGGCGGATTGGCAGGCGGGGCGGTTTGCCCAGGTGCCCGGTGAGACGGAGTTTATTCCGTTACCGGACCGTTAACCGCGGGTTTATGGCTGCTCCGTCTCTGCAATGATGGTGCAGTTCCGGCCGATGGATTTAGCCTTATAGAGCGCGGCATCGACCCGCCGGAATGCGGACGCAAAGTCCTCGTCTTGCTGGATGGTGCCGACGCCGAAGCTGGCGGTAATCGTCACCGGCTTCTCTTCTTCAAACATCGTATCGCTGATGATCTTGCGAATTTTTTCCGCCAGATAAAACGCGTTATCGATGCTGGTCTTGGGGCAGATCAAAATAAATTCCTCACCACCCCAGCGCCCAAAGATATCCTCGCTGCGAATATTGCTGCTCACAATCAACGTAAATTGTTTAAGGATGTTGTCGCCCACATCGTGGCCGCGCCGGTCGTTGATACGTTTGAAGTGATCGATGTCAATAATGATCAAGGCGATGGAATTTTTGCGCGGGTCGGCGAGCAATTGGGTGATGCTTTTATCAATAGCGTAGCGGTTGTAGATACCGGTCAGGGCGTCCAGATTCGATAGCGTCTGGAAGCGCGACTTTTCTGTTTGCAAGCGGGAATTGCTGACTGCCAGCTCATTAATCCGCTGTTTGGCTTGCTGGCCTTCCTGCTTCAGCCGGACCATCCGCACGCCTATCACCAGCAGGCCAGACAATATCCAGGCCACCAGAATACTCAGGTACCAATGCTCCGGCGAGATCAAATCCCCGGTGAAACTCAGGGATTCCACCGTTACATCATGATTGCCCGGCGGCAAACCCTCGACGAATTCAATGCCGATAAACACCACATTACTGACGTCAGGGCGCGCTAAATGGCGGGGCAAATCGAATTGTTCGATCCACCATTCAGCCACGGTAAATTCGGTCAAATTGATGCTGATTTTTTTGTTGAAGTCCTCCTGACGCAGCATCACGAATTGAAATTTGGAGCTATTGGTATCCTCCAGCGTGCTGAAACGCGTATCAAAATTGCGCAAAACTATCCGCATTTTTTTGGCTGGGCCGGTGTAATTCAGCTTGACGTCTAACGTGGAATAACTGGATAAGTCCCACCCTTGGGTGACATCCGCTACTAAAACCATCGAAAAACTGCACACCAGCCATCCTTCCAATTCCTCGCTGATACAGCGCCACTGATGCTTGCTTTGATCGATAAATTCAAAGCGCGTCTTGCTGCCTTCGGGCGCGGCCAGATAATAAAAGGTGTCGTAATGCTGCGTGCTAGGCACCACCACAATGGTTTTCTTGGGCAGATACTTTTGCAGCCCTATCGCACCCACAGACGCAATAATCGCTAACAGCAGCACCAGGTTCAGGGTGTTGAGTTTTTTCATAGGAGGGGGAATCGCAACCAACGGCATGCCCTAAGTATTGTAGAAAAAATCCAGATTGCCACTGACAAACAAAGAAAATTGCGCCACGAATAAATTGAGAAGAATTCTCATAACTCCATAAATAAAGCTAAATCCGCCAACAGTTACGCCTTTATCAACCCTCGCCCGAAAAAAATCGAACAATTGCCAAAATTCCGTCAACCTTTAGTTTTTTGCACGGTCAGCTTTTAAAGCGATTTCTGGTTTTCATCTTTTCGTTTCGCTTTCTAAGAGGACACAACGCATGCTCGCCATGAACTATCGAGGTCCACAACGTGTGCGGGTTTCGCAAAAACCCATGCCGGACATTCTCCACCCAGAAGATGCCATCGTGCGCGTAACGCGCTCCTGCATTTGCGGCTCCGATTTGCATCTCTATAACGGCAACGTGCCGGATACGCGCGTCGGCAGCACATTTGGCCACGAATTTGTCGGCGTGGTAGAAGAAATCGGGGCGGATGTGCATAACATTCGCGTCGGCGACAGAGTCATCGTGCCGTTTAATATTGCCTGCGGCCGCTGCGTTTTTTGCAAGCAGGGTTTATACGGCAACTGCCACGAATCCAATTCACAAGCCACCGCTGTGGGCGGCATCTATGGTTACTCACACATGGCCGGCGGCTACGACGGTGGCCAGGCCGAATACGTGCGCGTGCCCTACGCCAATGTCGGCCCGACGGTAATTCCGCCGGGCATGGATCTTGATGACGCCGTGTTGCTGACCGACGTCGTCCCCACCGGTTACCAGGCGGCGGAGATGGGCGGCATCCAGCGCGGCGATACGGTAGTGATCTTCGGTGCGGGACCCATCGGCATCATGGCCGCGCGTTGCTCATGGCTATTCGGCGCGGGTCGGGTGATTGTGATCGATCAACTCGATTACCGTTTGGAATTTGCAAAAAATTACGCGCAATGCGAAATCTATAATTTTTTATCGCTTGAAGACCCGGTGGTTTTTATCAAAAAAATTACCGACTCACTCGGTGCCGACGTCTGCATTGATGCCGTCGGCGCCGAAGCCGCCGGCAGTGCGATGCAAACCATCACCGGCCGGAAAATGTTACTGCAAGCCGGCTCAGCCACAGCCTTGCAGTGGGCGATTAACTCGGTAAAAAAAGGCGGCATTGTATCGGTAGTTGGTGTGTACGGCCCCACCGGAAATTTGGTACCGATGGGCAATGTGTTAAATAAAGGCATCACCCTGCGCGCAAATCAGGCCTCGGTAAAACGCTTGCTGCCACGGCTGATTGAACATGTGCAAAACGGCATCATCGATCCCAAAGCCCTGATTACTCACCGCATTCCACTGGAAGACGCCGCCGATGCCTACCGCATTTTTTCCGACAAACTCGACGGCTGCATCAAACCGGTACTCATCACGCCCACAGCCAACCAATAAATTTTTGCAGAGGAGAACATCATGGAAAATGCTGACAACGATCAATCCACCTCTCCCGACATGTCCCACATCAAAGGCTGGGGAATTGACGCCGATCCAAAAAATGACCCCACCTATCCCATGCGCAACCGCAGCGAAGGCGGTGACCAGGGCTACCATTGGCAACGCCCGCCACTACAGGAAAAAACAGTAGAAGTACTGCACTCCATCGAACGCCCCAATGTAACCGCTGTATTCGGCACCTCCGTACCACCCACCGGCCTCAGCGGCTGGATTCGCCGATGCGCCTTTAAATACAGCGAAGGCAGTTTTGGCCACTGGCTACCCTTGTTATTGGCGGACAGAGTGAACGAAGTGGAAGGCGTGATTGATGACCTCTCTCACGGAAACCTGCCAAATATCTGCGCAGAACGCGGTATGAAAGCCCAGTGGAAACACGACCAACGCGCAGTGATGAATAAAGTTACGTTAGGTTTGGGGTTGCTGGCGGCGGCGGTTGTGGTGGGTGGTCGTAGCAGGAATCGATAATTTTAAAAACGGAATACGGAATCTAAAGAGCCGCTGCTTATTTGCAGCGGTTTTTCTTATTCGAATCATGAAATTCTCCCTTTCCACGCACAAAATCGAAGCACAAGTCCATCTTTATCCTATTTTTACCGTACGGGATAAAACTTCAATTTTTCCAGCGAAAAGTCCATTTCTTTACCGTACGGTAACTATTTGGTTGACCACGGTATATTTACTCGCTAATTTTTACCGTACAGTAATTTTTATGGCCAATCAGATGAAAGGACAAGCGGAATATGGTGTCATTCGGTCTGCCGAAGAGTTGGGCAAGTTGGCGCGTGCGCACAGGAGACAACGCAAGCTGACCCTGGAAACTATCTCAGGGCTGGGCAATGTGAGTACTCGTTTCTTATCCGAGTTTGAGCGGGGTAAGGAAACCGCCGAGTTGGGCAAGGTATTGAAAGCCCTGCGCACCTTGGGGTTAGAGGTCATTATCCAGCCGCGAGGTGGTGCATCACACGCGTCATCGTTAAAGCAAAAGGAGGATAAGAATGCTTGATGGCCTTAATGTCTGGAGCGGCTTACAGCTGGTAGGGTATTTGTGGCGCAACGCCCAGGGGTTAATGGGGGGTTTCGTTAACTCCGATGGGCACGTAAAAAATCTGTCTTTACTTTACCTGCCACAAAAAAATCCGGTTAGCGCTCGCGCTTCCTTCAAGAAAGGGTGCGTGTATTAGCAACCGCATTGTTGCAACAATTACAGCCAGTGAAGGAGCAATTTGAAACTCTCTATGGCGCTTATCCTGCCTTGCAACGGGTAGAGCAAGTAGTTACCAAGCAATGCCGCTGCGCACTGGCTTTTTAATCTGCTCGTTCTTACAGAGAGGGCGGCGGCAGTGAAATATCGTGTTATTCGCATATACCCGGACGTCGTCTATTCTTTCATAAGCAGAATGTGGGGGATTAATCTGTACCCGCTTGACATATCCTATGGAACAGGTTCAACGGATGATTTGGCTTTTCCGCCGTAAAGTTCCTTCTGGTAATTTGACTGGTATCAGGCTTATTAAATCTGCGTGACTAATAAAATGCTAGATAGCGTTTTTGCTATGCATGATATGCGCATAACAAGTAATAAAGTTCTTGGGCCGGCTAAACTTTAAATGGCGTCGGGTGGAGTGGGCTTCTACGTTCCCTGCGTTCACCATAGTCGTAAGGTTTTACGCAAAGTCTTCAATGCTCCGAAAGTGAAAGTGCGGCACATCCAGTTATGTGCACGTATTGTTGCATTCCAATAATTAGTGATTATGTTTAAGGGCTTGGTTATGTAATAGTCAATAGATAATTGAATCCAACTGATGAATAACGAGAGCAGAAAATCTTCTGCTGCAGTCTCATCGGGCTGTGCTCCAGAGGGGGATACCAATAGGAGAGTCGTGAAAACGGGAAGCACACGAGATTGGATCGATACTGGAAGTTATTAGACCAGTATCTAACTCGATGTGAGACTAGGTTTGAAAAACCGAGTTCTGCGGGACAATCTGAAAATATGAGAATAATGTAATATTGAGAGCTGGGATATTTTCAGGATTTTGGCCGATTAATCAAATTACAATTAAAGTCTTCATAGTAGCATGTAAGTTTTCTAATCTAAGGTTATTAAAAATATGGAATTTTACAAGTAATGATAGAGTTGATTATTTAATGGCTGTAGCTAATAAAAAGACAAGCTTTCAGCGGTTTATTCGTTCGCTAAATAGTGTTATGGCTGAATATCAGGTTACAGCTGATGCATTGATAGGTGCTGCGCTATCTTCCTGGTGTAAACAATCATTTAAAGGGTTGCCCCGGCCAGGTCTTCCTGCGCCTGTCATACTGCAGCAAAATCCGGCAGTGGTCGACTTTGTTGATTTCATCAAGCAATTAGATTTGCCGGAGGCAACTTATTGGTTTTCGTCTGCTTATGCTCATTTGATTGGAGATAATAATCGAAAGCAGTTGGCGATGTTTTTTACTCCACCTTCGTTGACGAAGCGACTGCTGGACGATTTGGAGGAGAGTGGCGTTGATTACACTGAAAACAGCTTTTGCGACCCTGCTTGTGGAGGGGCGGCGTTCCTAACTCCAATTGCAATGAGGATGCGAAACGCGCTGCTTTCGAAAAAAAATTCACCTAAGAAAATACTTTTTCATGCTCAAAGAAACTTATATGGAACTGACAAGGACGAAACGCTATGTAAGCTTTCAAGGCATTTCTTGTTAATGGTTTTTCATAAAGAGATAACTACTTCTGGAGTCACTCCGAAATTCCATATTTCATGCGCTGATGCACTACATCAGCCTTCTTCATTAGCGCGGAAAGTGGATGTTGTCGTCTGCAATCCGCCATTTCGAAAAATGAAATCTGCAGAGGTCGACCTATACATTGATAAATACTCTGAAATAGTAGAGGGTCAGCCAAATCTCTACGCGCTTTTCATGGTTTTGTGCATAAATCTGCTGGCTTCTAGTGGGCGATGTGCTCTGGTGACCCCCACAAGCTTCCTGTCAGGACAATACTTTTCAAAGTTACGTACTTACTTAATATCTCATACAAAATTGCTTGGTATTGGGATGGTGAGTGATCGCTCAGGAATATTCATTGATGTAGAGCAAGAGACTGCTCTTACTTTAATGCAGCGCCATGAGGGTCTGTCGGATAGAGTCGTACCTATTTGTGTGGTATCTAGAGATGGGCAGTATGTAAATGTGGGGAAGTGTCTTTTGCCAAGTTCTGAATCAGCTTGGCCGATTCCTAGGTCGGAAAGCGATATAGAGTTACTGCGTCTGACGTCCAGTTCAAAGTTTACTATTGTTGACTATGGCTATAGAGTCCGAGTTGGTGCTTTCGTATGGAATCGTGATCGCCGCCCTACCTACTTATCGCATAAGGATGTTGTTAATAAAAAAGCCGATTCGGCAGTTCCGCTTATTTGGTCAAGTGATATAGCATCAGGTGCGCGCTTAAGATTTGATGGAAAGCCTAAGTTTAATAAAGAGCCCTGTTTTGTAGATCTAGGCTCAAGGTTTCATAGGTCAGTAGTTCAAAACCCCAGTGTCATACTTCAGCGTGTAACTTCAAACGATCAATCCAGACGCCTGATTGCGACTGTTGTTCCAAGTAAACTATTTGAAACTTATGGAGGGTTTGTTGGTGAAAACCACATTGTTATTTTAGAGCAGGTGATTGAGACACCCGCTCTGGAACCTGAAAGATTAGCCCTTCTACTAAAATCTTCAATAATTGATAGGTATTTTCGATGTATTTCTGGAGCAACAAATGTCTCCGTTTTTGAACTTAAGCAGTTGCCCCTTCCAGATCCAGTTCAGCTGAAGAAATTTTTGGCACGTGGTCTAGAATTTGAAAAAGCAGTACAAAATGCATTTGCGATCGGCCAGTCGTAAACTAATAGATTCTTAGGATAAGTTCTATGGCACGTAAAGATAAACTAAAGAGTTTAAAGGAAGCTGATAAGCAACGGAAAGAAGCTAGAGAGAATGTGCTGGCCGCAATTGCTAGGAAAAATAAAAACAAAGCTAGACATTCTTTCAAAAAAGAAAAGTCAAATGTTGATAAGAGGGGAATGCAAGAAGTTAAATCTTTGCCACCAGTTACACAGCGAGTAGGTAATTCGTTGATAGACCTGTTTGTTGATGACGATCCATTATTGCGCGTTCCATCTAGTACATTAATTAAATTGGCTGACCTGTACTTGCATGCAGCTGAGCATCGGACACGACATATTGCGCTTGTATGGCCGGCGCCCATAAGGTCTTTGACATTAGTCCATACTTTGGCAACGATCGCGAGGTGGAGAGAAGGAGATAAGCAAGGAGTTAGAGGGGTCCTTTTTCCGGTTAAATCGAATGTATTCTATCCCCTTAATCATATCCATCTTGATCGAACTGCAGTGCTAGATATAGCAAATAGACTTGCCGAGGTGTTCCCCAATAGCTTGGTTAAGCGTTCTTTACCTGATAAAGATGCGTACTTTTACTCACTCAGCGATACCAGTCTGCCAAATGCGGAAGGCCAGAATTTCAATCCAACCGTAGGAGAATTGCTGCCCACATTTTTTGCTGCGCCTGAATTTCAAGAATGGAAATCCTGCGCCGATAAATTACTTTCAATCATACGCACTAAATTGCTTAAGCGCTCACATGCCAAATCCTTGAAGGAATTGCATTGTAAAGTTATAGGGTCGCCTGCATCAGCTCCGGATGCTTTGTTTGCGCTGGATGGGCGAATGTCAAATGATGAGTTGAATAAAGCACTCAAGGAACTTAACAATCTCTCTCCGCCTGAAGTGGTGGTAATTTCTGCGACACGTGCTGTTCGATCTGAGGCTCTTGGCTGGAGGGGACGGACTGCACGTTTCTGCATGATGCTAGAAGAGATTTTTCAGGAAAAGACCCCCGGTGTAATTATTGTTACGGATGAGCCGCATTCGGCATACAAGCTAAAGGATGAGCTCTGGAAACGTAATAATAAACGTGAATCAGATCTGCGTTGGAAATCACCTCATGAATACAAGATTGATGCTTTTCCGAGCATTGTGGGATCTGAAGAGCTATTGCTTAAAGGGGCATACGAGTGTTTACATCCAATGCCGAAAGAGTTTGAAGTCTACATTGTTGACTCGGATGTCGCGAAGGTTGCCAATAAACTGACTCGCATTGCTAGAGACATCCCCTGCGGAAAAGAAGGAGCCAAACCCTTGATCGACGCAGCGGCGTATGTTTCACGTATTGCTGCTCTTCCATGCGGTATAAAGCATTTAGCTGAATATTTGTCAGGGCCTGATATAGCCATGCACACTCGCGTAGCTTTTGATTGGCCTACTCAAATTGGTGTTCTGAACCAATTTGATCATGATGTGGGAGTTGGAGAATACCGGTCAGCGTTGATGGACTGTATAGGTAAAGGCTCTGAGCTGTATGTCAGCTATCAAGAAGCAACTCCCTTTGCTCATAAGCTGGCCGATCTCGTGGCAAATGCAGCCACAGGAAATAAGCACCAAGTTACCGTCGTGTTTACAAGTGCTCTTTATCGTAGACTGGCTGAGCGATTTTTAGCAGAGTATCGTCAATATCCAGGGGGTATTCTATTCGAGGCTTTCAACAATCGAGTTCATCTCATTTCAGCCACGAATTTTGAAGAACATCTGGCACAAAGTGAGAGGTCTACACTTGTCTTTGCAGGTCTGAATGAGGTCTGTCTGAGATTAATTCTTACCGATGATCGAGTGCCTGCGCACTCAGTGATTCTTCTCACGCAACGAGCAGGGCAATTTTTACGTGCGTCCCTTAAGCCCATTATCGAAAATTTCTCAGAGTTTAGATCTTTTAAGCCACGGATAGAATCAATTCTTCGTCAATTAAAGGATCTACCGAACGATGCATCAGTTTTGTCTACCAGTGATTATACTTTGCCTACATTTCGTATAGACCTTTCCTCGGAAGTATCCACTGAGCACAACGACATCGATTCTGATACATGGATCATTCGTCTGGACAATGGAACTACTCTGTATCGACGAGATAGCTCTGAGGTCTACGTATATGATCCCACATCACTGTACTCATCAGACCGGGGGTTCAAAGCCTGTCAAATAAAGTCATTGGAAGTGGGTGACAAGCTTTTTGTTATGTCGGCTGAACTGCGTGAAATGGTTGAGCATGTGCTACGTCAGGCTGGTGTTCCCATTCATACGGATAAGACATTTGAAGCCGCACTGCGCAGCTATCATGAACAAGTACAAACGCGTTTCTCTAAAAAATTTTCTGAAGGAACGATTACCGATAAGGTTAGAGAACTTCGTAAGCGAATGCTCGAGCTTGATCCTAAGCTGGAAGACGATTTACCCAAAGAAACGTCAATGCGCCAATGGATAGACTTGGGTGAATCGCCAAATACACCATTCGAAGAGCTTCGGCCACAAGCTCCACGAAGTGAAGCAGCATTCAAAGCATTTGCAGATGTTTTAGAATTTTCCTCCCTCGAAGCAGCATATCAATGGCAACGCGTTATTATGGCTGTTCGAACATCGCGCCGATTGGATGGGCGACATATATCGGATATCTACGCTTATATGCTATTGCAGCCCGAATCAGTCATGACTCAGTCTAATATCAGTCGACAGACGCTTACACTATTATTCGATGCTGCTCGTGAGAGCGTGGCCACCGTTGAATGTATTGGCCCTATCAAGGAACAGAATCTATGAATCAAACTATAGTCCGAGAAGATCCCTCAAAGATTTCTTCCACATTGAAGGAGGCAGTGGTCGATAGCATTCTCAACCTGACCTATGCCCAACTGAGCGGCCAGGGGCCCACAGGCCAATATCTGTTCGGGGCTCGCCCAAGGGCGCTTTTGAATTCTGGCTTTCTCCTGCCTCAACGTAATCCTTCTGGCGACGACGAGGTGACTTCACCGATCTGGATTTCATCACACGGGTTGCAGATGCAGCTCAACGCGACGTCTAACTCGGTGATAACAATTCAGCCACAGCTTTCACTGTACGTGCGTGTTTTACCTCACGAAGAGGATCTCAGGCGTCCCGACTGCAGGCCAGTCTTCATGTTGAGGCAGGCTGTGATTGATGAACTCAAAGCCGAGCGTAACAAGCGCCTAGATCAAGAATGGGAGAAGGCCAGAGGCACATACGCATCCAAGTGGAAGCATCCAGGTTGGCTCGAGATTCGCCAGAAGGTTGTTGATGAGGTATATGCCGCCAAGGGAATCCCAAGACATCTGCTGACTTCTGACTTACCACAGGAAGCAACTGAAACTGAAGCAAGTCGCGAGACCGAAGGAGATGAATCAGGTGATACGGTGAAAGAAGCATTTCCTGTTGCCACGACTGGAATACCTCCAATCAAGGACGAACACTTTGAACCCCTAGCTGTTCCTCACAAGTGGATGCGGTTGGAGATCGAGCTTCCTGTACTTGAAATAGATACTTCTAAATCCAGTATTCAACTTCAGCGTGATGCCGATGAGCATGCTTTGCGCATGAACGACGCTATTGTCCGACGATTGAATGAATGGATAAATAGCGATGAGCCAGGAACAGGAGGAATGAGGTGGGGATATCGCCGCCAACTCTCGATTCCGGCCAGCCAGTATACCAATTGGTCAGACTTCCTCGACAGAGTCCGAAACTCAGGCTTACCACTAGCTGTTCCAAATATTCAGCTTAGCTGGGATCTTCAATTTAATACTGATTGGCTCGACAGTTCTAAATGCAACCTGTTTTTAGCACTGGAAAATGTTAGTCCGGCTCCTCGCCAGCATGTCGACGAAACCGAAGAATCTGTCTTTCTTGTTTCGCTGCGCACGCAGTTGCCAGCAGCGCGCCACCATTCTTTAAAATTAGAGCGTATCAAGCCTTCATACCGATTCAACAAATACCTTACTTATCCGGCAATGGGACATAATTGCGGCGTCATTCGCGTAGAGTCAAAGCCCGAGCTTGCCGTGTTACAAACCACTTGGACTCCGCGCTATATACAACCTCGAATTGTGCCGACCAGTGCTAATGGCGTACAGCGGAAAGTGCGCCTACTTGCGCAGCCTGAAGGCCTTGAAGGTATAGAGCCACTCGTGCCTGCTATGCAAACATGGTTAGATTCGTTACCTCGAGAGGTGAACTCAAGAGAAGGGCTTGACGCATCTGATAGCGAAGGTATTGCACGAGAAATGGAGGCTTTACAGTCGGATATCACCAAGTGGGCAGCGGAGATTAACTCAATCGCCACAGGGCTTGAATGCTTGCAAGAGTCCAAGTCGTTATGGCAAAAGCGAGGACAACAATCTGATCCAAAAGCCTTCGTCTATGAAGCTTGGCTCGCCATGAATGAAGCGATGGCTGATTTCATGCAATCGCGATTCAAACACGACAATAATGAGTGGCGTCTGTTCCAGCTAGCTTTCATCATTGCTAACATTCCCGCGCTAGCCTCTCGTATTGAAGAGTTTCGCCATTTCTACGACGAGCGACGCGATGACGCTGTCACCCTTCTGTACTTCGCCACTGGTGGGGGGAAGTCCGAAGCCTTTTTCGGTTTGCTGGTCTTCAACCTAATGCTTGACAGGCTACGTGGAAAGCGCCGTGGTGTTACAGCTTTGATTCGTTATCCATTGCGGTTGCTTACAATTCAGCAGGCCCAACGCTGTGCTCGAGTGCTAGCTTGGGCAGAACGTGTGCGTCGACGTTATGAATACGCTGGCGATAGGTTATCCATCGGATTTTGGGTAGGTAGTGGAGGCTCGCCGAATCGCCATAACGCAAAAGGCGTCAAAAGTATTCCTCAAATTACAGCAGCTCCGCCATCGCTGGCGGATGAGGAGGAACTTCGGGAGAGCGACACGAAGTACTCAGCGGCGCTGCGTGCTTGGAGAAAGCTGCCTAAGTGCCCGTTTTGTCAGAAAGAAACTGCGTTACGTCTTTTTGTCGAGGGTGATCAGACGCTCGGCCACGTCTGTACTGATATTAAGTGCGACTCTAATCAAGGGCAATGGCAGCCTCTACCATTCTACATCGTTGATGAGGACATCTATGATTTAGCACCATCTGTGCTGCTCGGCACCGTCGACAAGCTGGCGCTTATTGGACATTCTAGTCGGACCATTCGACGCATTTATGGCATGTTCGGAGCCGCACCATGGGTCAGGCCCATCAATGGACGTCTCTATATTCCTGATAACAAAGAGCTCGCCCTAGGCCCAGAGGCCAAAGGTATGGAGGGTGTGTATCCCGCTTATAAGTCTGGTCAGCGGATATTTCATGACCCTTTTCCTAGTCTCATTATTCAGGATGAGGCGCACCTGCTTGATGAGTCATTGGGTACTTTCGCGGGGCTATTCGAGTCAACGCTAGATGCTGTATTCGAGTACCTAGGAAAGCCGCTGCGTGAGATTATTGCAGTTGATCCTCAGGGACAACGTCGACGCGCCAAGATTATCGCCGCATCAGCGACAGTTTCAGATCCAGAACGTCAGCTTGAGCATTTGTATCAACGTTCAATTCCAGCGACGCAGTTTCCTGAGCCAGGGCCTTCGCTATACAAGTCTTTCTACGCAGAGCCTGCGGAGGCCGCTGTGGAAGAAGTTGCCCGGCGAGCCAATCCAAATATCGAGGTGGCGAGCCAGCAAGCTCGTGTGTATACGGCGTTCATGACGAATGGAAAGCCCCACACTTCGACAAGTGTGGCGGTTCTTTCGGGCTTCCACTTGACCATCACTCGGCTGTTCGACAGTCTTGTAACTGGCGATGATCATCAGCTCAAGGTTGTGCAGCAGCAGCTGGCTGACAACATATCATCAGGGCCAATTCAAGAGTTACATAAAAAAAATCTTCTAGCTGCAAGCGCTTCGGAACTTATAACACTTGTCGATTTACACCGCATCGCACTGACTTATGTAACTAATAAAAAAGGTGGCGACCAAATTATGGCCGCTGAGGCAGAGGAAACGCGCAAACGTCATCTCAACGAAGGCATCGAGCTGGCTGGGATTGACACTCGGCTCATTACAGGATCAGTGGAGCAAGGTGAAATCCAAGCCGTGGTGGACACAGCTCAGCTGCGCGTGAATCCAGGACAACCTCTCCCGCCCATCCGCGAGCAATTGCGTTCCGTCATTGCCACGTCTGCCATTTCACACGGTGTTGACGTCGATGAATTTAATTCGATGTTCTTCGCCGGCATGCCATCAGATATTGCCGAGTACATCCAGGCCTCGTCTCGTGTCGGACGTATGCATATTGGCTTCGTTGTACTTCTGCCAACGCCGCAGCGCCGTCGCGATCGCCATATTGTCCACGTCTTTGATATCTTCCACCGCTTTCTTGAGCGTATGGTTCAGCCCGCAGCTATTGATCGCTGGGCTGAGCGTGCCATCGAACGTGTGTTCCCGAGCCTTTTCCAGGCATACATGCTTGGAGTATTACCAAGCCAGGAGTTGCTAAACCTCCCGGAGAACGAGAAGCAGAAGGCACCAGACTTCACGGTTATTCCAAACGTGCGAAGAGAGCTCTCCGCTAGAGGCAACGCTTTTATTGAAGAAATAAACCGATTTATCGAACTCGCCGTAGGTTTGCGAGGTGGCTTTGCTCCAGAAGGAGAAAATTACTACCGCCGGCGAATCGACCAACGTACGCGAAGGCTTATCGTGGATACATGGAGCAGTCCGCTTTGGGGTAGTGGCACGATGGATGGCTATTTTAAAAGTCAGACAGACTTATTACTAAAGCCGATGACGTCGCTACGAGATGTTGATCAAGGAGGCATCATTCAAGTTTCCTCCCGCGACGCGGAGGGACGTAAACAGTTGTCAGGCGAAGTTCAGGGGGTGATGGATTTAATTCGTCACGGTGTTGCTAATAACGACGGCACGGACAACTCACAAGCAGGAGACTGATATGGCGACAGGAAGAACATTTCTCGCACCGGAGGACGACGAGAAAATAATTAGCGCTCCGACGATGGCGCGTTCGCGCAATCAGTTGGGATCCGCGTATGCCCCCGGGGCGTTCTTCACATTCGAAGGAGGCCTTGGTGCATGTATATCAATCCCCGATCTCTCGGCATCAACCGACGAAGCGTCTATCCGGCCTGAAACCAAGGCGCAAATCATTCTTCGTCTGCAGGAAGTCTGGCAGAGTTGGTTCGCTCGCGCTTATTCAATAAATACTTCTGATCGACCAATCGACCCGCGTCAATGTCTTGATGAGGCGTTGCTCAGCGGCACTTCTGTGGCACCTCTTGCTGGTGATCGTCTTGCATTCCTAAATCCTCTTCGTATGGGCTATGCTCCTGCTCCCCTGACTTTTGTGTGTAACAAGTGTCATCTGTTTAAGAGGTTTGATTCGGCCTCTGATCTGGCTAAAAACATAAGTACTCTTCGCAATACTAAATGCACTGCAGCTGGGGCAACAGGTCCATGCCAATGGCGCCAGCTTGATGTAATTTTTGTGCATTGGTCAGGTGAATGGATGCCGGCTACACCTGGGAAGTGGGAATGGAGTGATCGCATCACAGAGGCGCGGCTATATGGAGAGGAATGCAGAATATGTGGTGGTAAGGAATTCAAGCTCAATACCCAGTCACCGCAAATCGGACAGTGGCACTTCTATTGTGCCAATTCGACCTGCGGTCATAAAGGTAGCAACGAATGGCGCCAAAATGATCGATTCACTACAGGAATATTCCGCGACCGCGCTGGTACTCGAATTGGAGAGCGCCGTATGGAACCAATTTCATACCGTGCGTCATCAGCATATTATTCTCAAGCCGAACAGTTTGTGCTCTTTCCTGAGACGGAGCATAAACTCATAACTCTTCTCGAACCTCAGATGCATGCTGAGTTGGCTATATTCATTGCGACCAAGTTCCACTTTGGTGGCGCGGAGCTCAAGCCCGATGAAATGAAGGAGGCTCTATTGGCGGCTGGTAAGGCTAGTGAGTGGGAATCCTACGAAAATATTAATCGTATGCTCAATCTCGCGGAAGCCAGTGGTGACACCGAAGCGTTTAATCTCATGAACAGTGAACTTAAAAAGCTGGTTACCCGCTGGACTACAAGTGACCCCCCGTTAGTGCGGCAATGTGTCGATTTACCTCCAGCCGTCATGATGCAACTGGCGAATCGTAGTGAATTCACTAGCCGGTTCGATCCGTTTGTCTTGGCCGTGGAACATGAGGCACTCAACCGGGGAAAACTTTCGGCTGCCTCTATTGGGGAGCGCTTTCCGTTTGTGCGCTTTAACCATCTGGATAACGATTTGGCTCCGAAGGACACTACGAAAAAAGCTGCTCAGGAAGTGGAAACCCAATACCTTATGAAAAAGCTAGGGTTGGTCGACCTCGGACTGATTCGAGAGTTTGATTTATGTCGTTTTACGTACGGCTATACTCGGGTATCAGCAACGCCCACCTTTGAAAAGCGCGGGCAGAATATGCCAGTTCGGCTACGACTATTTGATCCTCTGAGCAATGGAAAGCGCCCAGTTTACGTTGTGACCCAGGCCAATGAGGCTCTGTACGTCCGCCTGGATCCTAAAGCGGTATACGCGTGGTTGCAGGATGTTGGTGTATGCGATTTACCAGAGTGGGATGGTGACGAGTCGCTAATGTTAGGTGGACGACTGTTACAAGTAGCGCAGCCATTCGGACGGTACTTCTCGTTGCTTAAAGAGGGTGATGCGTCTACGTATCGATACGTTTACACGTTGTTGCACACATATGCGCACGTGCTTATGAAGAATATCGCGGAATTGTCTGGTTTAGACCTTGGTTCAATGGGTGAATATATTTTTCCATTGGATTTAGCATTTGTCGTATACCGAAACGGTACGACGATGGATCTCGGAAACTTATCATCGCTGTGGCGCAATGAGAACAACCGTTTCCTGTCGCGACTGTTGGAAACCTCGACACACCGCTGCAATTCTGGAAGACTTTGTGATAGTGCTGGCGGAGCGTGCCCCGATTGCATAATGATCCCCGAGACTTCCTGCGTTGCGCAGAACCAGCTATTGTCACGCGCCGTCCTCAAGGGCGGGCCAGCTCCACGGGAAGATTCAACTCATAAGGGACAGCGGATCCGAGGTTTTCTAGAAATTGTAAACCAAAATAATGAAAATTAACCGCTTGCCGCTGTAGATACTCTTGCACCTTTGTGCGAGGTTGATGCACCAACCTGTGAAATGGGGAGTTCTGTGGCGCTTGGCAAATTGCAGGAATTAATAGCTAGCAATATGTGCATCGTTTTACTACATGCGATTACAGGCGATGCCGAGCATATACCAATAACTCGCAGGCGGTACGCCTGTGTTCAAAAGCGACAATCTTAGAAAGAAATAGTGGCTGGTTAGGACAATAGGATGGCTTTCGTTTATGTCATCAAGCATGCCGGTAGATCGTCATAGCCTTCTCTCATGAAGGTTCTCTTTAAGAAGTTCATAGGACATTCATCTTTTGTCTCGGCCCATTTCATTTTGTGCATAGTTTTCAAGGTGGAAAACAGAGTCAATAACTGCAAGCTGTGTTCACTGCTATCATTAATTAAAACTTCATCGGAAGCTGCGTCTTCAATAACTTTTATCTCGGGTAATCCTACTTCTGTAAGCTCTATAAGAAGCGCGAGTTGTGATAAAGGATAAAGAAAGTTACATGATTATTAATACTAATTTCTGGTCGATGAGTTTGCAGTTGCGCTTGGATTTGATTCTAACTATTTGTCCTTATGGCGATCCATTTTTTTAGGAACGTCCGGTTCATTTTCCTCTCGTGCTGAATTTTTTTTTACTAACTTTGGCTTACGTTCTTCCGATGTGTACTCTTCAGCCTCGTCTGGAAATGACTCCGCATCTGTTGAGCTAAGAGCTTTTTCACCTCCCACCAAAAGTCCTGACTCTTCAAAATCTGCTGTATCAGCTTCTGATAATTGCTTACCCCTTGCCTCTGCTCTTTTGCGTACCCACTCCCAGTATTCGTCGCTGCCGGGAGTAGGTTTTTTATTCTCGGTCATATGAGATCCTTGTAACAAAAATCTTCTCGTTTGTTGTATGAGAAGCCCCTCTTGCTATCTAGATAGTGGTTTCTGACTCGTTCATTAATTGGATTCATAATGCGTAGCTGAGTTGCACCGATAGCGTCAGCATAGGTCTCGGCGGCAATAATAGTAATGTCAGTCACTAAACCTGTTAAAGCATTTTTTTCCGGTGATGCTTCTATGAAATCCAGGCGCAATTTGCTACCACTCCATGTGGGACGGCCAAGAGCTAAACCGGATAAGAAATGACCCTTGTACCATATGGCCAGTTCAAATCTTTTTGGGTTTAGCCAAGCATAATTGCCGACGCTTTTCATCCATGGCCAATCAACGCGCCTGAATGGGGAGCTATGCCAAGCGCCTGCTTGGGATCTGGCTCTAAAGTCAATGGCAGAAAGATTAACAGCTGCGCGAGTATTAACTGCCTGACCTAAACTGTTGGTCATAATCACAGGTAGTGCCAGTGCTGCGATCTCCCGTGCCTTATTCCGAATTACTTCATGCTGATCTTCTGTGGCTCTATGAGTATGCTTCATTGGCTTCATGTAGATCTATTCCTTTCGTTGTTAGCTTATCCATTGGATAGTTTGATTCTTAGTTAAAGATAAATACCGACCAATCTGATCCTAGACTCTTCAAGAATGAAATGTCGTGATCAGTGTGTAATTTTTGATTAATGGCGGGTGAGCGAAGAAATCGAGGTGACTAATTGAAGGAAAAAATGGCGCACCCGACAGGATTCGAACCTGTGACCAACGGCTTCGGAAGCCGCTACTCTATCCAGCTGAGCTACGGGTGCTGGAAACTGATTTTCTAAACAAGACCATCATGTGCTGGTCGTTCTAGCAGTGCTTCGCACTGCCGCTACTCCCCTCGCCAGGCTCGGGTCCTGCCAGCCAACAGGTTGGCTGGCGTTCGGCTGCGCGCGAAACATGTTTCGCAAACGCTTGCCTCACCCAGCTGAGCTACGGGTGCTGGAAACTGATAGCTATCAGAAGGTCGGCGATTTTACTTGTCTCGGCGGCCTGAGTCCATGGCCAATTTGGTTGAGACGATATTTTCCGGTGATCCGGCCAGGTCTTGCAGCGTCAGGGTCTGGCTGATGGCGACGGAGCCCAGGCTTTGGCTGATGGTGCCGAACGGGAAGTCGTCGATCATGCGTTCCAGGCGCGGCAGGCAGCGCTTGAGGTTGGTGTAGTGGCGAAAGCGTGAGAACCAGCTGGCGTTGGGGATGCGCGGTTGGTCCGGGTCTATCTCCCAGGGGTGCAGGTAGAAGATTTGCGGTTTGGTCTGGTTGAGGCTGGCGCGGTCGAACAGCCAGCGCGACAGGGCGTAGGGGTATTGGCGGAAGTATCCGCCGCCTGCGGCGGGTATGGCTTGCCCGAGTACCTTGGCGGTCGTGAGCGGGAATTCCGTCAGGCGGGCGCCGCTGCTGGTTACGATGGTGTAGGGGGCTTCCGGGCTGCCGGGAATGCCGTAATTGTCGTGGCGCGTCGGGAAGATGCTAGAGTCCCAGGTGAAGCCCAGCTCTGCGAGGATATCCAGCGCCCAGAGCGATTTACGGGTGATCGAGTAGCTGGCGGCGCGGTAGCCGGTCACCGGGGTATTGATGATGCCTTCCAGTATCTGCTTCGAGCGCGCGGTTTCGTCGCGGAAGACGGCCGGTGTCTGGGTGTAAATCAGCTGGTGGCTGTAGCCGTGGGAAGCAATTTCATGGCCCTGGGCGTGGATGCGTTTAACCAGCTCAGGGTGGCGCTCCGCTACCCAGCCGAGGATAAAGAAGGTGATCTTGATCCCGGCGTCGTCGAACAGTTGCAGCAACTTATCCGTGTTGTCTTCCACCCGTGACGGCCATTGCGACCATTCGTTCGGCTTGACAACCTTGGCGAAGGCGGCGACCTGGTAGTAGTCCTCCACGTCGACGGTCATGGCGTGCGTCACTGCGTGTGTTTTCATAACCTCTGCCTTTATACCTTGTAATAATCGCGATACCACTTCACGAAATTGTCGATGCCGGCTTCCACTGGCGTGGTGGGTTTGTAGTCCACGTCTTCAATCAGCGCGTCGACATCGGCGTAGGTGTCCGGTACATCACCTAGTTGCAAGGGCAATAAATTCTTGATGGCTTTTTTGCCGAGGCAATCTTCCAGTACCTCAATGTAACGCAACAATTCCACCGGATTATTACTGCCGATGTTGTAGATGCGGTAAGGCGCTTTGGAGGTGGCGGGGTCCGGCGTGTCGCCGTTCCATTGCGGGTTGGCCGGTGCGACATGATCGAGGGTGCGGATCACCCCTTCGACGATGTCGTCGATGTAGGTGAAGTCACGGCGGTGATGGCCGAAGTTGAATACATCGATCGGCTCACCGGCGAGAATTTTTTTCGTGAAAATAAATAACGCCATATCCGGGCGGCCCCAGGGACCGTACACGGTAAAAAAGCGCAAGCCGGTGGTGGGGATATTGAATAAATGGCTGTAGGTATGTGCCATCAATTCGTTGGCTTTTTTGCTGGTGGCGTACAGGCTGACCGGGTGATCCACGTTATTGTGCACGGAAAACGGCATAGCGGTGTTGGCGCCGTATACAGAGCTGCTGGACGCATACACCAAGTGTTCGGTACCGATGTGGCGACAGGCTTCGAGGATATTTAAAAAGCCGGTGATATTGGAATCAATGTAGGCGTGCGGGTTGATCAACGAGTAACGCACACCCGCCTGGGCCGCCAGGTTCACTACGCGATCCGGTTTGTGTTCCTTGAAGATCTTGTCGATGGCCGCTTTGTCTTCAATGTTGGCGCGCACATCGGTGAAGCCGGTTTGCGGCAACAATTGTGCGAGGCGGTCTTTTTTGATTTGCACATCGTAATAATCGTTAAGATTATCGACACCGACCACTTCATCACCGCGCGCCAATAAACGTTTGGCCAGGCTGGAACCGATAAATCCGGCGGTGCCGGTCACTAACACTTTCATGGGAAATCCTTAATTGATTACAAGCGTGCGTCCACTGCCTCTTTAGGCAGGATGTGTTTGACATCGAAGAGCACATGGTTGGGTTTGCCGAAGGCACGAATTGCGTCGGCGCCGAGTTCACGAAATTTTTGGTGGCCGACACACAGAATGACCGCATCGTACCCCCCTGACTGGGGCTTATCAATCAGATCCAGGCCATATTCATGTTGGGCCTCGGCTTTATCTGCCCAGGGGTCGTACACATGCACATTAGCATTGTATTTTTGCAATTCGTGGATGATGTCGATGACGCGGGTATTGCGCAAATCCGGACAGTTTTCCTTAAAGGTCAGGCCCATGATCAGGATGTTGGAATCCACCACGTGGGTCTTGCGCTGGGTCATCAATTTCACTACTGAATCCGCAATAAAATTGCCCATGCCGTCATTGATACGCCGACCGGCCAGAATTACTTCGGGGTTATAACCGACTTGCTGTGCTTTATGGGTGAGGTAATAAGGGTCAACGCTGATACAGTGGCCGCCCACCAAGCCGGGACGAAAGGGCAGGAAATTCCATTTGGTGCCGGCCGCTTCAAGTACTTCCAGCGTGTCGATATTCAGGCGTTTGAAGATAAGCGCCAGCTCGTTGATCAGCGCAATGTTGATATCGCGCTGGGTATTTTCGATTACCTTGGCTGCTTCCGCCACCTTGATGCTGCTGGCCTTATGCGTGCCGACCACCACGATTTTGCGGTACAGTTGATCGACATATTCGGCGACCTCCGGTGTAGAACCGGAGGTGATCTTGGTGATGTTGTGTACCCGGTGTTGCTTGTCGCCCGGGTTGATCCGCTCGGGGCTGTAGCCGGCAAAAAAGTCGCGGTTAAACACCAGGCCCGACCCGCGCTCGATCAGCGGGACACAGATTTCTTCAGTGCAACCGGGGTATACCGTGGACTCAAACACCACGATGCTGTTCTTGCCGATCACCCGCCCCAGCAGTTGCGAGGCTTTTTCCAGCGGTGTCAGGTCAGGTTGCTTGCTCTCATTAATGGGTGTGGGCACCGTGACGATGTAAACATCACAACCTTTGATGTCGTCTTCGTGCGTTGTGTAACGCAAGGATTTCGCTTCGTTGAGTTCAGCCGCATCCAGCTCTAAGGTATGGTCGACACCGCGCCGCAATTCATCGATCCGGTGCTGATTGATATCGAAGCCGATAGTGGTAATTTTCTTGCCGAATTCGACCGCCAGAGGCAGGCCGACATAGCCGAGACCGATGATGCAAAGGGTGGGGTTGCTGGCAAACATGATGGGTGAATTTCCTTGGGCGTTCAGTTGATCCAGTGGGCGGCTAAGTTACCACATTTGGTGGCATTTTTTGTATGGCGCTGTGCGTGAAAATGTAAAGCTGCATAGCGACCTGTAATGAATTCCGACACTCTGTAAATAAGCGTTCTGATCGCCTTTTGAGTAGTCGAGTATTTGTCACAAAACCCGCTATAATGCCGGCTCATTTGCGTTCAATAACAGCCGCTTAAAAGGATTAAGCTTTGTCGTATATTCGTCTGAGCAAACATTACGTCCACTTGCCTTACCTCTACCTCGGCATTGCCGAGGCATTGTTACTGATGCTGGCTGCGTGGCTGGCACAGCGGGTGGACGCCTATATCACACGCGACCAGGTGGATTCGGAGACGATCATTTTCTATTGGTTTCCCGTTCTGGTTTTTTCGGCGGTTATGAGTTGTTGCACGCTGTCGATGGGTGTCTATTCAGCGATGGTGCGCGAAGGCAATGCGAGCATGATGCTGCGCACCCTGGTCAGTTTCTTTTTGCTTGGCAGCGTTGCCCTGTTTTTATTAAACCTGATTACCCCCGGCGATTTAATTAACCAGAGTTTTATTTTTTGGGGCGTAATCATTGCAACGGTTCTGGTATTTATTACGCGCTGGTTATTTTTGGCCGTCGTCGATACGGCCAAACTGAAACGTCGGGTCGTTCTGTACGGTGCCGGCGAACGGGCCAAAACCCTATTGCAGGATCTTGCCCCGGAAGTTGATGTGTTGGGTGTGCAAATTGCCGGCTGTGTTGCCAATGCGCGCGAGCCGGTGGAAGTCGATCAGGCGTTATTGATCGAAGAGCCGCAAGACTGGCTGAGTTTCGTTAAACAAAATCAAATTTCTGAAATTGTTGTTTCCCCCGATGAACGCCGTCGCGGTGAGGGCGGTTCGTTTCCCCTGAATGAATTTATCGATTGCAAACTGGCTGGCGTGCCGTCGAGCGATGCGCTGAGTTTTTGCGAGCGCGAATTGGGCAAGATCGATATCACCTTACTCAAGCCCAGCTGGATGTTGTTTTCTGACGGTTTCAAATATTCCAAACGGCGTTCCATTGCCAAGCGCCTGTTTGACCTGGCGTTGGCCTCGCTGTTTTTTCTGGTGCTCTGGCCGTTTATGTTATTGACTGCGCTGGCGGTAAGACTCGACAGCCCAGGCCCAATCCTGTATCACCAATTGCGCGTCGGGTTAAATGGCAAAACCTTTCGTATCTATAAATTTCGCAGCATGCGTCAGGATGCTGAAGCCGGCGGCAAGGCGATCTGGGCGCAAAAAAATGATTCCCGTGTGACCCGTGTCGGCGCCTTTATTCGCAATACCCGCCTTGATGAACTTCCCCAACTGTACAACGTGCTTACCGGTTCCATGAGCTTTGTGGGCCCGCGCCCGGAGCGCCCGGAATTTGTCAGTGACCTGGGCAAGCAAATACCCTTTTACGACATGCGCCACAAGGTCAAGCCCGGCCTGATGGGCTGGGCGCAATTGAAGTATCCCTACGGTGCATCCGTTGAAGATGCCAAAAATAAATTGCAATACGATTTGTACTACACCAAGAACCACAGTTTTCTGATGGACATGTTAATCATGATCCAGACGGTAGAAATTATTCTGTTAGGCAAGGGCGTGCATTAATTTACCTGCTGCCACAAACTCGATGAAGGAGTGAGAGCGTGAAAAAGTTTATCTGGTTGATCAGCGTGATGATGACAGGCGCTTTGATCGGCGCGTGCTCCGGTAATAAAACCGTTGCACCGCCGGTGAGCGATGGAGCGGGCGTACTGGAGGAGTATCGGATCGGTGTGGGTGATGCACTGGATATCAACGTGTGGCGCAATCCGGAATTGTCGGTATCCGTGCCTGTGCGTCCGGATGGAAAAATTTCCATGCCGCTGATTGGCGATATTGCAGCGGCTAACCTGACCACCACGGAGCTGTCGGACAACATCGTCAAGGGGCTCACCAACTATGTGCGCAGTCCGCAGGTAACCGTCATTGTTACCAACCCCAGCAGTTCGGATTTCCAGCGTCGCGTGCGCATTACCGGCGCGGTGAACAACCCGCAATCCATTCCCTACCGCGAAGGCATGACGGTATTGGATCTCGTCTTGCTCGCCGGTGGGACTAACGAATTTGCGTCCGGGAATGGCGCAAAGCTTTACCGCAAAGTAAACGGTACCGTAAAAGTATACCCGGTACGTTTGAATGATCTGGTCAACAAGGGCGATGTCAGCACTAATTATCCGCTGCAGCCTTCGGATATTGTAACGGTGCCGGAGCGCTCTTTCTGACGGTTGTCGTGACAACCCTACAGCTGGTGAGGATTCATGGATACGGCGTTTATTAAAGATATCTTGCTCGCGTTGAAAGCGGAATTGATCCGCTTTCGCTTTTGGTGCGTGCTCCTGTTTATTCTGGTGAGTGGTCTGGTGTTGCTGGTCGGTGTGATGTGGCCCAAGAATTATGCAACCAGTGCACTGTTGTTCGCCGATGAAACCAATATTCTGGAGCCTTTGTTGCGCGGTCGTGCGGAAGTGACCTCCATTGACCGTTCAGTGCAGGCGCGGGAAATTATCTACACCCGCGGCATTATGGAAACGGTAGCGCGCCAGCGCGGGTTCATCACCAAAGATACGCCACCGGAACAACAGGATCGCATCATTCGCGCGATTCGTGGCGGCCTTGATGTACGTTCGGAACAAAATAATTATTTCCGCATTTCGTTTGTATCCAATGATCCGGATAACTCGTTTGAAACCCTCAATACCATTATCAATGTCTTTATCGAAAACAGTGCCAGCAAAAAACGCCAGGAGAGCCTGAACGCGTTTAATTTTATTGACGCCCAGGTGCAAACCTACAAGCGCCAGCTGGAACTGGCAGAAGAAAAGCTCAAGGAATTTAATGCGCAAAATGTGGATGGTACCGAAGCGAGTGTGGCCACGCGAATTGCGGAGCTGCGCGGCGAGATAGAGGCACTCAAGATCACCATTGAAGAAACGGAAGCACGGATCAATACCATCACCACCCAACTGGGTAACGAAAGCCAATACCAACAGACTAAAGGCGAGCTGGATGAATTGCGCCAGCGTCGGCAAGGCCTGGTGAATCAACTGGAACAACTGTTGTTGGTTTATCAGGAGGGGTATCCGGATGTTATTTCACTGCGCGCGCAAATTGCTGAATTGGATGCAGCGATTTATACCGCACGGGCTTCTGGTGGCGATATCTACACCGGGCGCGGCGAAGCGGTGGAAAACCCGCTGTACGAAGAGCTGCGGCGCCAGCTCTCGGTAGCCAAGGTTGACCTGCGTGGGCAAAAACGGCGGATGGAATCCCTGGTGCATTTGTCGGAACAGGAATACGAGCGGGCGCAACGAGTGGCCGCTAACCAGGCGCAATTGTCGGAGTTGACGCGCGATTACAATGTCACGCGCGATGTGTACGAAGAAATGTTGCAGCGGAAGGAATCGGCGCGCTTGTCCATGACACTGGATATCGAAGGACAGGGGATCAGCTATCGCATTCAGGAGCCGGCGGCATTCCCCTTAAAACCGTCCGGTCTACGCTTTATTCATTTCGCAATCATCGGGCCGATTATCGGACTGCTGGTGCCGATTGGATTGTTGATCTTATACGTTATGGTCGATCCTCACTTCCGGTCGGCGCGTGCGCTGCAACAACAATTGCCACCGGGCATCGAATTGATCGGTGTTATTCCGCATTACCACACGCCGCTTAATGAGCGTCTGTTAAGAAAGGATGTGCTGATATTGTTCATTCTGTGTTTGTTGGCGATGGCTGCTTACGCCAGTTTTGCCAGCTATTGGCATGTCACTACCAGCTAAGGGGCAGAAGATGGACAAGAACAAAGAGCGCAATATCGAGCAACTGATTGAAGGCGTAGATGCCATGGTCGAGAGCCGTGACCAATTGGTTAAGACGGCGGTCCTTGAACATCGCAAACGGGAGCAGATCAAAAATATGTCGCTGCCCGTCCTGTGGACGCAAGATGAACTCTACGAAAAGAAAGTCGTGTTTATCGGCATGCGTCAACGGGAGTTATTGAACGCTTTTCGTGAAATCAGGATTCGCCTGTTACAAAAAAGTAAAAGCGATAATATCGTGGTGTTGGTGTCTTCGGTCAGTGCCGAAGCGGATTCCAGTTTCTTCGGTTTTAACCTGGCCGCAACCTTCGCGCTGGATCCACACAAGACGGCGCTTTATGTGGATTGTAATCCCCACAGCAGATCCGCCGAACGTTACACCGGGACCGAAGTCGATAACGGGCTGGTGCAATATCTTTTTGATAACACCATCCCCTTGAAACACATTATTTATCCCAGCGGTGTTGAGCGTTTGCGGGTGATACCCTCCGGCGGCCTGAGCGAGTCGGCAGCGGAATTATTCAGCTCCAAGCGCATGGAAGTCTTTATTGCCGAAATTAAAAATCGTTATCCGGATCGTTTTATCGTGCTCGATGCACCACCGGTACAGCAATCCACCGAGGCGCGCATACTCGCCCAATATTGCGACCATGCACTCCTGGTGGTGCCGTTTGGCAAAGCAGTGACCAATGAAGTATTGTCGGCGGTCGAGGCGGTAGGCAAGGAAAAGTTTGCGGGGCTGGTTTTCAATAACTGATTGTCATTGGGAGGCATCGATGATGAAACGGACATTATTTTTCAGATGTTTTACGTCTTTGTGCATTCCCGCGCTGGCGCTGCCGGCGATGGCGGCGGTAGAAATTGATCTGGGCGTTACCAGCCGTTACTCGGACAACGCACGGCGGACCTACAGCGACAAAATTGCCGAACGTCAGGATGAATACAGTGCAAGTATCCTGGCTGATTATGAAAATACCTTGCTGGATTTTGAAACCGATTATCGCGCGAGTGAAAACCGCTTTGATAAAGACACACAGCCGGATCGTAGTTTACTGGAAGGCAACGCCGAATTGCTGATCGGCAAAAGTTATCATCCGGTGGACTTGCTCCTGGTACATTCGCGCCGCTCGGTGCTGGGCGCACCGGATCAGGTTGACCTGTTGCAAAATGAAGACGAGCGACAAATTTTTTCGGCCATTCCCACCGCGCGTTTGCGTCTTTCATCGGTAGATAATGTGTTGTTGCGGGCTAACTACACGCAGGTGGATTTTCGCTACGCCGATGCGTTTAACTCCGAGCGCGCCGGCGGATCGCTGATCTGGCAGCATCGCTTTTCGTCAGTGAATAATATGGAAATTGCGGCCGAGCACACGGAGATCAGTTACGACGCGCTGCCCGATAACGACTATGAATATCAAAATGCATCGGTGACTTACGCCACGGAATTGCGCTATCTGTCCTATCGCGTGAGCCTGGGTTACAACCGCAGTACGCCGGAAGTGGGTGATGATTTCTCTGCCCCCAGTTACCGGGTCGAGATAGATTACCGTACCGGCTTCAATACCCTGAGCTTATTGGCCAGCCAGCAGATTACCGACACCTCCTTGGGCAATGGTAATAGCGGCGTGCTGGATAATGTGAACCTGGACGATGCGACGGGTGTGGGCCTGGATCAATTTGAAAGCCGGGTGGTTGAGCTGCGCTGGCAAAACCAATCACTTTGCGAGCGTTGCAGCGCCTACGCAAGCCTGCTGTATGAGCAAGAGCAGTATCAAACACTGATAGAAGACAACGATCAGCAGGTCGCCAGTATCGGTCTTGATTATCGGTTATCCCGCGCGTCTTCCATCGGGTTTCAAGCAAGCTGGCGTGAGCGTCGCTTTGACAGCGATGTTGATCGAGAGGATTTTGCCGTCACCTCGGTGGGTATCAACTACCGTTACACCTTCGCTAACGACCTGGATGTACAGCTTTTCTTTAATGCTGACGAGAGTGAATCGGATTCCCAGACCCTTACCTACGATGAGCGCATCTCCGGTATCGCCCTGCGCTACACGTTTTAACCTCTTCTGCTCTGTTTGGCACCGAACTAAACGCCTTGGCAGGCGCGGTGCCAGTTTGCCCGGATTGGGCATACGAAATTTTCTCAAGATGTAGCCCGCTTCTCATATTTCCCCCCTTTATCCCGCTATGATTCCGCCGCCTCGGTAAATTTGTCGGATTTTTTAACACTTTTATGACAGTCGCCGGGGTATCAGGGGGAAGATTCGCGTGTGGCGCCGAGATCCTTTATATAACCAAAGCTCATATAAAGATTTAGCCGTCAGTGAACGAGGCAGCACAGAAAGCGTGGCGCCATTCTACAAATTGCAAAATACCGCGCCCGACGCATGAATTTGCCGAACCCTGATCAATACTCTCTTCAGGAATCCATCGAAGGAATGACGAAAATCAACAGTTTTGCTTGGCTCTGGCCAAAGATTTTCAGGATGTACCCGGCATGAATATCTTCCGTATATCACATCGCATACCCGGCCTGTTGGTAGTCGCCAGCACAGTGTTGTTGCTTTCCGCTTGCGGCGGCAGCGACGAAGAGTCCCGTCTCGGCCAGGTTAATGATTCATCGAGCCAGGCCTCCGTCGGGGCATCGGTGTCGTCCAGCAGTTCAAGCGCGGTGTCTTCCAGCACATCATCGCAGCGATCATCAAGTAGCGCTTCGCCTGGCGGTGTGGGTGCCTCGAGCAGTCTTGCCAGTTCCAGAAGTTCAACCAGTTCCGCTAGATCCAGCAGCTCTTCCTCGGCAGCGCCGGTCTCGAGTGACGTGGTGATCGAATGGTACATTCCCACAGAACGTGAGAACGGTGATTACCTTGAGTTGTATGAAATCGGTGGCTACGAAATCCGCTACAAGCTGACCTCCACCCAAGATTACCAATCTGTCGTTATTGACGATGGTATGGTTGATCATTATGACCTGGGTAAACTCAGCGGCAACTACGAATTTCAAATCGCGACCTTCGATGTTAACGGTCTCTACAGCGAATTTGTTTCCATCAGCCCCAACTAGTTCGGGGTAGCGGTTCAAGGATGAGCCTATAGCATTTTCTGCGTCTTCAGTCCGCCTTTTATTCTCCCCTATCCAAGGATGGGGTGGTGAGGTAGTATCCCTCGCAATTCCGTCTTCCTTGCAATCTGCCCACTATTTTTCAGAGGTTCCCGGACGAGCAGATGAAAAATCTATTCGCCTTTCTGGCGCACGAACAGCAAAAATATTTTGTGCAGTTTTGCCTGTTCTTCCTGCTCATCATTGCCTTTTATTTCCCGTCCGTCAGTCAGCTGTATTTGCGCTGGATTCAATGGGATCAGGATTTATCCCACGGTTTACCGACCATCGTGATTTTCATATTCCTGATGTGGCGCGCATTGCCCTGGCCATACCGACGCGATACAAAAATGTTGCGCGTCGGCTTGCATATCTTATTGGGGTTAGCATCCCTGGCCTGGTTTCTGTTTTATAAAATTCACATCGGTATCCTTGCTCACATTACGCTGCTGTTAATCATCCTGTTATTTATTGCCTGCTGTTATTCACTGAGAACGCTCCGGCATGTGGTTGTGCCCTGCGGGCTGCTCATCTTTGCCTTGCCCTTATGGGGCATCCTCAATGGTCCCTTGGTGGACATCAGTGCAGCCGTGGTCGGCAGTATGGCGCGCCTGAGCGGCATGACGTTATTGATGGATGGAAGCAATATCTTTATTCCGTATGGGCGGCTTTATATTGACGATGGCTGTTCCGGGTTGCGCTATTTCATCATCGGATTGTTGATGGCGTATTTGATCAGTTACCTCAATCACTACCGCGCCAGACAAGTGCTGGCGGCTTTTGCTGTGGCGATTGTGTTGTCATTATTGACTAACTGGGTGCGCATTTTTTTGTTGGTGGTTATCGGTTATCAGACTGAGATGAAAAGCAGCCTGATGGAGGACCATGAATTGTTCGGGTGGGTGTTGTTTGCGCTGGTGATGTTGCCGGCGATTTACTATGCGCCGGCTTATAAGTCCCACGCGCAAACCGCCGGTGAATCCGCGCCCCTTGCGCAACCGATCTTGCCCTTGGTGCTGCTCATTATCGGCCCGGCGCTGGCTTTTTTAACGCCCGCCAACCTGAATGCCGCACCGGGTTTTACCCTGAATGCCCTGGATTATTATCCTGCCGCTAGCGCATCAGATAATGAGGTCGAATTGAGTTACCCGGGTTTGCCATTAACCTATAACCGTTCGGTTCAGGCGGGCGACATTGCCGTGCAGGTCGCGCTCGCACAATACATACAGGCCGATGCGCAGCAGAAACTGGTGCCGTATTTCAGAAGCTTGCACAATCGGGATGTCTGGTCCGTTTTCAATGAAAGGACAGATGAATCAACCGGGATGCGTTTTGTCGTGATGAAGCGTGCCGGTTCGCAGCATTATCATTTGCTGGCGCATATTTATTTTGTCGGGCGCTATCCCACCCATCAATATGAGCTGGCGAAGCTGTTGCAAATACCGGCGAAGCTGTGGGGCGACAGTTATTTTTTGATCTTTACGGCGCAGGCAGCCTGTGATGATTCCACCTGTGCCATGCAGGCAGACGCCATTAAACGGGTGGCACAGGATTGGTTGGCGCAGCCGGTCTTGTAGACATTTAACCCGATATTAACCGCCAGTCGTTAATCGCCAGACGTTAATCAATGGTTACGCCAGGCGAGAGATGATGTCGTTTATCCGTCTGAGCGAATCCTGGTTAACCCCCTCGTGCAGCGGCAGGGTGATCAGGCGATCAGCAAAATCCTGCGCGTTTTGATAATTCCCTTCGATATCCACCATGCCCCGAACCCCGTCAATCGCTGGCAAGGGTTTTTGGTACATGGCCGTTGCCCCCAGTCCCGCGCGGCGCAAATTGTTTAACAGAATAGTGCGTTGCCTGGCATCGTTAACCAGCAAGGGGTAGCGCAGCAATCGTTTGCGGCGCGACGATCGGAGCGCGTCAAGGCGGTTGAGCGAGGCAGGAATGCATGTGTCGTATGCCTGCTCCCGATCCCGGGACCGGTCGGTGTAGCGTTTGAAATTTTCCGGTAACAAACGCCGGCGCTGTTCATCCATCAGGCTCACCCCGGTTAACGCGTGGTAGCGCGTTTCGCCCAGTTTCAACAAAGGATTGCGATTGAGTAACTGGTAGAGTCGCGGCCGCAGCAACAGGTTATACGCGGTAGCTTTGAGTTTGAAATGGGAAGCGGTATTCGGTGTGTCAGTGATGGGTAGTGATGAGAATCCCAGCGGTTGTCTCGTCAATAACAGGCCGCCGCCTAGCAGGCTGAGCGGCTTGCCGCGACCGAAGGAAAACACCACATAATCGCCGGACAATTCAGAGAATTCTTCAGCATCGGGAAACCACTGCGCATTATCTTCAATCAGGCTGATGCGGGGGTGTTGTGCCAACCATTGTTTAAGCTCGGTTAACTGTTCGCGAATGCCCAGAAAATTAACGGCGATGATAGCCAGGGTATTGTCGCTGATGGCGGCCTGTACCGCCTCAATATCCAGCGCCGGATCAGCTTGTGCAATGTCGACCACCACCACCTTTACACCCGCGAAGATCGCCGCTGCCACCAGGTCCGGGCAACAGTACGCCGGAACGATAACTTCCGGTGCGCTTATATCCGGCTGCTTCGCTTTCGCTGCCAGGAGTGCAACAGCGAGCGCAGAGGTACCGGAATCCAGCCATAGCGGATAATAGCCGGCAAATGAGGGGAATGCGTCAACGGCTGTTTCCTGCAGACAAATGGGATTGCCGGCCGGTGGCAAGTCGCCATGTATCAACGCGCCGAAGGCTTCCATGTTGTCATTCTCTCACCCGCCAAAAATTTGATTGCCGCATCCAGCAATGCCAGGTTTACCTGCACAAAGAAATAGATCAATTTGATCCAGGATTTCTCGCGCAGTGTTGGCAAAAAATGCGCGAGCAAAGCGACACCATAAAACGCCAGCTGCGCCAACAGCGCGAGAGAATAAAATGGACTTTTGTGAGCAATGACCGCAGACACGATAAACAAACCGATCAAACACCAGGGCACGACCCAGCGCATCAACTTGTGCGAGAACACCTGGAAGGCAAACAAACCAAAGCGTTGCGGATTGAGCACTTCGCTGTGGCGCGACAAAGCCGTCATACCGCGAATAACCGTGCGGATCTTTCGTTGGTATTCCTTTTGCGGATCTTTCAGATCCTGGTAATACCCCAGCACATCCGGCGCAGTTACCGCACGCAACCCCAGGCGAGCTGTGTTGAGTGCAGTATTAAAATCGCTGGGAGAATGAATATCCCACACCTGGCAAACCGCTTTACGCGCGGCAAAAAAGGATCCGCTCAGACCGACCAGGCCGGCAAGCCGCGACTCCTGCTGGCGCAGCCACATTTCATATTTGACATAGGCACCCTCTCCGGCGAGGCTGCCATCTTTGCTGATAAAACGGTCCTCGCTCGAAACGGCGCCGATCTGCGGATCCTGGAAATAGGCTTCCAACCGCTCCAGCGCATCCTCCGGAATCTGGGTAGCCACATCCGAGAAAACGATAACATCACCGCGTGCTTCATCGATGGCAGTTTTCTGCGCGTTCTCCTTGCCCAATCGCTCGGCTGCACGCACCAGGCGAACACCCCGATCAGCATACTCGCGCACGATATCATCCGTCTTATCATCAGAGCAGTCAGAAGCCACAATCAACTCCAGGCGCGTTGGATCGAAACGAACCTTTAAGGTGTTTTCGATCTTCTCGCGGATGCGGGCCTCTTCGTTATAAGCCGTCACAATCAGAGAAAGAAAAAGCGGCTTGGGCGGCTCTTGGTCGCCGGACAAAATGTCGCGCCGATGAGGTTGTGGCAGGACCTTGAGAATCAGTGGATAGATGAAATAACTGAAGACCGAACCCAACGCAAAAAGCCAAAAAAGAAACTCAAGCATAGACGACCTCATTGTTGGAATTCTTTACAGGTGACAGTTATAAAATCACTTGTTGTGGGCAGACATCGAAGCATAATATTCATCTCCATTGTGTAGTCTTGATGACGGGGCGTTGATTACCCGTACCGACTATCCCGACGCTTTTCAGATACTGGTTAAGAAATCGCAGCATGGCAATTGTAAACCGACGCATGAAGGTAATGCACATTATTTCTGGCGACCTTTGGGCAGGGGCTGAGGTGCAGGCGTATACACTGCTGAAGGAATTACGGGCCGAGTGCGAACTGCATGTGGTGTTGATGAATCCCGGCGAATTGGCCGATCGTTTAAAGGCATTGGCCATACCGGTAACTCTGCTTGATGAAAGCAAGATGAACCCGGTAAAAATTTTACTGGGACTGCGCAACATCATGCTGTCATTCCGACCGGATATTGTGCATACGCATCGGCAGAAAGAGAATATTTTGGGTGCGGTTGCTAACCTGCTCAGTGTGCGCAGCAAGTGTGTCAGGACGAGTCATGGGGCACCGGAGTTTTGTGTTAAGGGTATTCGCCAGCTACAACCGAGGTTGGACAACTTTATCGGTCGCTATGTGCAGCATGGTATTATTTCAGTTTCTGACGATCTTACACAAAAGCTTCAAAAAGTATTTCCCGCCAAAAAAATACATACTATCCCCAATGGTATAGACAAGGAGTCGCTAATAAGTCAGTGCCAAGAAACGGACTTCAGGATTAATGAACCCGACAAGATCCACATAGGCATAATTGGTAGGCTGGAGCCTGTAAAAAGAATCGACATTTTTTTGCGAATGGCAGCTTTACTTTTGGGAACGCCTTCAGAAAAACCAATGTTATTTCATATTGTTGGTGAGGGCAGTCAGAGGAAAATATTGGAAAAGGAATGCAAAGCCTTGGGCCTCAATGAGAGTGTGATATTTCATGGCCACCGTAAGGATATTCCAGCATTGATAAGTTCTCTGGATGTGGTGGTTATGTGTTCGGACCATGAGGGGACGCCAATGACAGCATTGGAGACATTGGCACTGGGTGTTCCATTGATTGCTCATAACGTCGGTGGGCTTAAGGACGTGCTTGATAGATATCCTGAATGGCAAGTTGATGAGCATACGCCGCAGGGCTATGCAAACGCGTTAACAGCGGTTATTAGAAACTATCCCCAGAAAATAGTGCTGAATGAAAATTATTCTTCTCATTGTACCTCGCAAAAGACATTAGGCTTATATATGAGTCTGTTATAAATAATACGAAATACACCGTTCGTCGATCACCAGTCGGAAGATACTTGAGGTGAGGGAATAAATTGTTCGAGGAGCCTGGATGTGAAAATCTCGTTAGTTGTATGCACCAAAGATCGCGCCGAACAACTGCAGCAGTGCCTTACGTCTATTTCAAATATTCGATTCCCCTCTGCCTGGGAGCTTATTGTAGTCAATAATGCATCGACAGATCATACAGAAGCGGTATTAGAAAACTTTTCCGTACGAACGCATCTGGCGTTCAAAAAGGTTTATGAACCGATGCTGGGTTCAGGGTGCGCAAAAAATACAGGCTGGAATTTGGCGGCAGGTGAATACATCGCATTTATCGATGACGACTGTTACCCTCACGAGGATTATCTATCAGAAATTGTGCGATGTCTGGAGAAATCCTCATTTGGATTTGTTGGAGGGCGGGTATTGTTATTTGATCCCGAGGACTATCCAATAACTATTCAGACTTCCTTGGCTCGCAGGGAATATAACGCATACAGTTTTATAGGCGCAGGTGAGATCCATGGCGCAAATTTCGCTTTTCGAAAACAAGCGCTGCAAGCCGTGGATGGCTTTGACCCATGGTTTGGCGCAGGCACACTATACCCGTGTGAGGATGTTGATATATTGGCAAGAATTTTAGCGGCGGGTTGGTCTGGCCTCTATGATCCCGGTCCGGTGGTATATCACCATCATCGCCGGAAAATGGACGCGGTACCCAGGTTGGTCAAGCAATATGATCATGGGCGAGGTGCTTATTACGCTAAATGTATGCTGAACAAAACCCTACATCGGCAGTATCGGTCTGAGTGGTTTAAAAGGGTTCGTTCACAATCTATCGTGACGACCGGGCGTGAGTTGGAGGCTATGTTAAGGTATCTGTCTGCGTTGTTTAAAAAGAAGATACTAAACAAAGCAAAAATTACCAAATCGTCTATATCCAGCTCATAGACAAAAGCTGTGGAGATATGAAAGAGAATAATGAATAGCTTACCAATTATTAGCGTTGTGCTCTGTACATATAATAATGCAGACTCTTTGGCAATTACGCTGGAACAGATTTCGAATCAAAAATTGCCAGATCATTCTTTGGTTGAAGTGCTGGTAATCGATAATAATTCCCCTGACCACACTCGCGCTGTTGTTGACAAGATCTCCTATAACTCCAACGTGGTAATGCATTATTTTTTTGAGGCTCGGCAAGGACTTTCCCATGCTCGGAATACGGGCGTTGAAAAAGCTGTCGGTGAATATATTCTGTTTACCGATGACGATGCAGACATCCCTCAACACTGGATAGCGGCCTATCTGGAGAAAATAGCAACATTAAAGCCGGACTGCCTCTACAGTAAGATTAATATCATTTGGGACAAGCCAACGCCCTGGTGGTACACCAATCGCTTCCGCCCCTGTTTTGTTGGGCTCGATTATGGTGAAAATGTGCTGGAGGTAGATAATATTAATCAGGAGTTTTTTGGGAAAAATTTTTGCCTGAGAAAGGATCTGCTGTTGGTATATGGTGGATTCGATCCGGCTTTAGGCCGAAATGGCAACCGCCTTATTGCCGGCGAGGAAACGCTTATATATAGAAATCTTGTTAAGGAACGAAGACGAATATTCTACTTTCCGGATGCTCCGGTTGGACACCGATTGAAGGCGCGTGAATACGAAGAGTCTAACATCAGGAAGCAATTTATCGATAGTGCCTACTCGTCCTACCATCTTGCACAATTAACAGCGCGAAAAAAAGTTTTTGGCCGTCCTCTTGGCGTCCTTCTGGAGAGTGTCAAGGTGGTTACATTTTCTTTTCTTAGTCTCTGTAAATACAGCTTCATAAAAAACAGGCAGGAGATGTTTTTTCATAAAATTAATCTCAAGCGTTCTTTAACCCTAATAAAATTATGGATGAAATCAGAATGAGCAGCAGAGGTTCCTTGTTGATAATGCTGCATTGCGAACAATTCACGGGATATGCTATTGGCGTTCTTGAGAATATTTTTTATGAGGCGGCGAAGCGGTCGGGTTATCAGGACGAGGAAATATTCTGGTCTTACAAATCAGTAACGGATAGTGGTGCAGGAAATGTTATTGCATGTGATTATCGATGTTTTGACGCAACTCATTTATTGGCTTTTTTACGGACTAACAATATCGGTCAAGTAATAGCATTTGATCTCAACTATCCAGCGAAGGTTCTTGACGTATTAAAGCAAGCCAAAGTTAATCGAATAATTTCTTATTGGGGCGCAGGCATAAGTTCGATTAATAGCGGCATTAAGCTGGCACTAAAACGGTTTGAGTGGCTATTGCGGCGTAATAAACCAGATTGTTTCATTTTTGAATCCGAGGCTATGCGTGAGACGGGAACATCAGGAAGAGGCATACCTTATAGCAAGACATTCGTTCTGCCTTTGGGGGTAGACACTGAAAAATATAAGCCGGATTATGGAAGAGATTACTACGCTCACGATGTGTTGGGCATTCCTCGCGAGCGTAAGATAATTTTTTATTCCGGACACATGGAAGAGCGTAAGGGAGTAAGGGTGATTGTTCGAGCTGCGATAGAATTGGTCGACAAGATCAGGAACACAGGTATCCATTTTGTACTGTGTGGAAATAAAGGTAACGAATCGTCAGTTTATGAGATGCTGCTGGAGAATACGGAAGCCGCAGGGTATGTGACTTTTGCGGGCTATAGAAATGATATTGCCGATTTAATGAGAAGTTCTTCTGTTGGTGTAATTGCTTCTACCGGGTGGGATTCCTTCACGATGTCCAGCGTAGAGATGATGGCATCCGGATTACCACTTATTGTTTCAAATCTTCAAGGTCTGGCAGAGACAACTGTCAATGGTGTGACAGGATTTCATATCGAACCTGGCGATTACGAGGCATTGGCCGAGCGAATTAACTATTTATGTTCGGCCCCTCAAAGAGCAATGGAATTTTCTAACGCGGCGAGACAAAGGGCTGTAGCGTTATTCTCCAAAGAGCAGCAAATCAATGGGCTGGCTGACATTCTCTGTAATTCCAGATGAAGCTCATTAATCTATCTAATTTGAGTTAACGTTTAATTATGTACATTATTCATATTATTAAAAATATTTTCACGATTCTTGATGATCGCCAAAGGTTAAAGCTGATTATATTGCTTTGCTTTTTTTTATTCTCCGCCCTGGTCCAGATCGTTGGTGTGGCGAGCATAGCGCCATTTATCACTATTCTGTCAAATCAGGATCTTATTCACAGCAATAAGTTCTTATCTTTTTTATATAACTTTTTCGGTTGCGAAGATAATAATCAGTTTATTATAGGTTTTGCCTTTGGGTCACTGTTGCTGATCTTCTTCTCAAATAGCATCTCTGCGATAACACTTTGGCTCTTGTTGAAATTCTCAGTGCTGATTGGTGGTGACCTGCAAAAAAAACTTTACCAGAACATTATGTACAGGGAGTATATTTTTCATAAAACAACCAATTACAACAAGTCGATATCAACCATCTCCCAGGAAACTCCGCGATTTGTGTATATGGTTTTACAGCCTTTTCTACTGCTGGTAAGCCAGCTTTTCGTAGCGATTATCATCCTGCTGGGTCTTCTTATAATAAATCCATTTATTGCGTTTGCCTCTGGCGCCCTCATTGGCGGATCTTACTTCCTTACTTACATCATCGTTAAAAAATCGCTCGTTCGTCATGGACGAATAGTGACGGAGCGAAATGATGGTGTTCAGGCTATCTTGTCAGAGTCTTTTATCGGTATTAAAGATATAAAACTGGGATCGCTTGAACACAGATACGCTGATGCGTTCGAGAAGCTGAATCACAGGGGGCTGAATTCAGCAGCCTATATTGCATTGTCCGGCGACGTACCAAAATTCGTTATTGAGACGATATCGTTTGGTGCGATACTTCTGCTCGCGATCATATTGCTTCTAACATCTGATTCTCCAGATAGTGTCATATCGATATTGAGTATTTACGCCCTGGCTGGCTATAAATTGCTGCCCACCATGCAGCAAGTTTATAAATCCATATCCAGTATGAGCGCCAATGGTAGCGTGGTATCGGACTTGAAATATGAATTAAGCAGGGTAGTTGCCAATCGATCTTCAACAACTGGTAATACGATAGGTGAGATAAAAAGCTATGAGCTGGCTGGTATCGCTTATCAATATCCAAATGTAAACCGACCGACATTATCAGATATCAATCTTAAATTTGAACTTGGTAAGTTGAATACAATTGCCGGCCCTTCCGGGTCGGGAAAATCTACTTTGGCCGACGTGATGCTTGGTTTGTTGCCTTATTCACAGGGAAGGTTATTGGTCAACGGCCAGGAGTTAAATCAAGCCACTATGGCTGATTACCAAAATAGTATTGGTTACGTGCCACAGAATATTTTCATTCTTGATGATAGCGTAGTTGCTAATGTTGCTTTTGGGATCTCTGAAGAACATATTGATGAAGCGCGAGTTTATAAAGCCTTGCAACAAGCTAATGCCATGGAGTTTGTGGAACGCCTTCCGCAGGGTATTAATACCCCATTAGGACAGGATGGAAAATTGTTAAGTGGAGGCCAACGTCAGCGTATAGGCATCGCGAGAACGCTTTACCGCAACAGCAAGATGTTGATACTCGATGAGCCCACCAGTGCTCTGGATATCGACTCTGAATATGAGTTAATGATGTTGCTGGAGAAGCTGAAGACAGAGGTTTTGATTATTGTTATATCCCATCGTCCGGCGGCTATCAAACTGTCTGACACTATTACGATTCTTGATCAAGGGAAGTTGCTTGCTACAGGAAGCTATGAGGAACTCAAAGTAAATAGCGTCAGTTTTCGAGAGATGATGGAAAAAGGATTTATTGATTAGGCAGGTTTATTTAGCCCTGATTATCGCCAAGTATAATCAGGGCTAACTATCAGTCTTTGCGGCCGGGCGGCATAGGACGTGACGGCATTCCTGGAAATTCCTTATCTGAGAACTCAACGTCATCTACAATCCACTCAGTGGTTTTTGCATAACCCGGATTCGACCATCCCATTAAATAACCCGCTCTCCAACCATCGGGTCCTGCGGGTGGACTGGCAATATCGGCATCGGTCAAGCGGTGCAGCAACGTAAACGAAGCCTCGTCTTGCCAGCGTCTGTATGTCTCAATAATGCCGTTATTTGCCCCTCGGCTGGATGCTTCTTTTACGTGGACGAGTATTTGCATCCAGCGTCCTTGGTCATTGGGATAGGAGATGAAAGGCTTATGTTGGAGATGCGAACCCGTAATTGTATATTTGCCCGCCGAATAGTGAACGGCAAGCTGACTGCCTCCCTTTCCATCGGACCAGAATTCCCACACAACAGACGGACCATCTCCTTTCGACGAATAGTCGTCCATCCATAGAGCAAGCAATTTGTTATTGCTGGGTTGGGTCTTTGAATGCTCAAAATTTTCTGGCACCTTTAACCAGTAGCGTAGCCATAACTCCCGGTAGGGCATTCCAAGATCAAAACGCTGTTCCGACATAAATTGACCGGCAGCGTAATGAAATTTCAAGGCCTGAACTCCTTGGCTCCCCGGTCGCGAAACTCCTTTGATAACACTGGTGTTATTGGGGCCCTGCCACTTGAAGCCTTGGGTGTTGGATTTGACCAAGTCTCCTGATTCGAAACTCTCTGTCATAAAAACTTCTGCAGAGGATGAAAAAGGAAGCAGCGAGAAGAGAACTAAAAGCAATGGTCTTGCTGAAAATTTCATGAAATTAAACCTCAAAAAAACCGATCACATCGGCGCTCTTGAAAGCCTAGATCATTTTCCCCCGTTGTTAAAGGAAGGAATATCAATATGCAGCGATAACGCACATTTTGTCTGCGAATAAGCGTCGATTTCATAACCTCGATAGATATGTAAAGATTCATATATATTAATCCGTTATAGATTCAATCTATTGATGACAAACCTCTTCAACGGCTTCGCTTAAGGAAGCTCCAATACTTTTAAAGTTGTATTTTTCCTCAATTAATTTACGTGCATTCCTGGCAATCGTTTGAGTTAATGCGGGGCTTTCAAAAGCATTCTTTATAGCGGAAATATAGTCAGTTGGCGTGGCGGCAAAAATAACATTTTTCATATGCTCTACAGTGATGCCTTCACAGGCAATGGGATTGGCTATGAGCGTCTTCCCCATAGCCAGGGCATCCAATACTTTGAGCTTGGTTCCGCCGCCGTCCCGTATCGGGCACACATATAAAGCGGCTTTTGCGAGGTAAGGGCGAACGTCATCAACAAATCCGGTGATAGTCAAATTTGGGTATTTTTCCTGAAGTTGTTGCATCCAAGGGGGTGGTGATCTGCCAATAATGGTCATGCTTACGTCAGGAATCTCCTGGTTCAGTTTTGGCCATACATGCGTTAAAAAAAACTTCATGGCATCCAGATTGGGATACCATGACAACCCACCGGCAAAAACAATGGATTTCTCTTTGATCGGTAAGGCCAGCGGAGAGAAATAATCCAGATCAACCCCGTTAGGAATTCCCAGGCTGCGAACGTCGGGAGCAATGTCATTCAGTCGCTCTGCGTCTAAATCGGAGCAGGTGATGTTAAGATCGAAGCGCTTGCAGATTCTCTTTTCGTAGTTCATTAATTTCTTTCCTTCCTGGAAAAAATAAATTTTCTTTAATACATTAGGTTCATTCTCAGAGCGCCTGAGCATCATCAAGGATTCAATATTATGATGGTTAAGAATTTTCTTATATTCTTTGAGGTGAGCAACATAAGGGGCAAGGCTAATGGTATCAGCATGGATTAGATCGAACGTCCTTCCGGCCAGTATCTCTGAAAGCTTTGCCTGATAACGTGATGATTTTAACCAGTTTACGGTATAGGTATTTCCAGGTAACAATCCCTTTGCGAGTAACTTGACCTTTGAAAGTTTGGATGAATCTGCTTCTATCGGCACGACATCTACAACATCACAAAATTGACTCAGATGTTTGATGCCTTCACGCAACTCTTCGGGTGAGGCGCAAAGATTTTTCTGGTTGAACGCCAGAAGAGTAATGTGATGACGCTTGCTCACTTCTTTTATCAGATTGTAGCTGCGTTGCAAAACGCCACCTTTGGGTGGGTAAGGTAGTAAATGAGAAAGCCAAAGAATTTTTTTCATATGCTAAAACTGATTATCCTGTACGTTGTAGTTTGCCGACTTTGCTAACAACACTTTTAAATTTCCCATTCGGGCCCTTCTCTATCTTTTCTTGATAATCCACCCGGACCTCAATTAGTTGGCTTGTTCTCTGTTGCAGATTGTTAATCAATAGTGCCTCATTGAAAAGATGCTTCTTTTCCTTGTCCAGCACCACAGTAACTATGATTTTATCAAGCTCTTCCTGTACAACCTGAGCAAGTTCTATTCCCTCCACCCCCTTAAAGGCAGGATCAATTCTGCCTACCCGTCGGCCCTCTGGGGTAACAATGACATCATCCATTCTTCCCTCGACATAATCAAAGCGATAAGGATTGCTCGGGTCCCCAGTCACAACACAATCGCCTATCTCATAACGCACAAGCGGCATGGCGAAATTCAACAGGCCAGTGGTGATGAGGGAATACCTGTTGTCACCCTGTGGGTCTAATTCCAGAACTGAAAATAATGGGTTAGCAAAATATTGTCCCCCCTCAGAGAAAGCGGATACCGTCATTTCCGTACAGCCATAATGATCCACAACCTTGGCTCCAAAAAAAGCTTCGATATCAATTCGTGCTTGTAAGGAAAGCGTTTCGGAGGAGGTCAGAATAAATTTTGGTTTGAAGCTAAGTGACAGACCTTTATTTCGTGCAAGCCGTTGTATCTCAACGAGTGCAGACGGGTATGAATCTATAAATTCAGGTTTCCAATAGTTTAATGCTTCAATGTACTTATTAATGGTGGTGTCGGAGATAAAATATGTGGAAAGGTACTGGGTGTTGTTAAAGCTATCGTAACGATCAAACCGATTGCTGGTTTCTTTATACAGCAGCCTGCCGGCGAAAGTTGTGCTTCTTGAACGGTAAGTTGTACCTTTGTCGCGCAGCAGTTGTTCGTAAAAACGATAGTTCACTCTTCGGGCTTCGAGGGTAGAGTATATCGTCAGCGGAGTTCCGCTGCTTCCACTGGTATTAAGTTTTATCAGGTGACCTTTAAAATCAGGATGCGTGGATAGAAGAAGGTCGTGGTGCAGGATAACCTCTGATTTGCTTAGCTTCGGTACAAAGTCGGAAAGGTTGCCGGGGTTAATCTTGCTTATATCTACCCCTTGAAACATCTTTTTATAATAGGGAACATAAGTCGCGCAATGGTGTATTAGCAGATTAAGGCGATGGGCCTGTCTTTCATATTCGGCTTTTGTTGGCGCTGAAAACGATGGACTCAGATGAAGGTAATCTTCGGGGATATTTCCACCAAATCGTTCTCTGTAGATTTTTGCTCCATAGATTGATAGAGCAACATTCTGCAAGAAGGCGGGAGCTTTCAAATAAAGATTGGTTAGCATACCGATCAATCCTTAAAAAAACATATGCTGGATCTGGTTGTTGATGTGATAAGAAATCTATCTGCGCTGTCAGGTTTCATCGCTGATTCGTTTAAGTGTCGCTCTGTTTTTTAAAATGACTGTATTCAGTGAAACTATAAGTGCCAGATGTATCCATAAAAAAGGATAGTAGGTAACGGTAACGAATTGCCCTGCTATCAGGAATCCAAACACCCCATACCCCAAGCCCGCTGCCATTGCTTTCCATAGCGGATCTATATCTTCCTGTTTGGTGAGCTTTCTCGTTGTTCTCAAGCAGAAAGCAATAATCATGACAAAGAAGAACAGGCCGATAAATCCCGCATCGGTCCCTACCTGGATAAATATATTGTGAGGTAGTTCTGCGTGCTCATAGAGCATATCGTGAGGAAAGTAATCCCGATAGTATGGAATGAAATTGAAGTACCCAACCCCAAAGAAGGGATTTTCTTTCATCATGTCCCATCCATGTTCCCAATATAACAGTCTTTGTCTTGAAGTGCGGTCCTCACCAACGGATGAGAACCTTTGCTTTTGTTCGTCGGGCAATAAGAAAAATAAGCCCAAGCATAGGATGGAAATACCCAGCAGCGGTTTTAGCTTAAACATGCTTTTCCGGAATATAAGGAATAGCTGGATGGCGAGAGCAATTTGTGAACCCCGACTACTTGCTCCCAGAATAGTGAGGATGGGACATATCCAGAAAAGCAAAAGAATGCGTCTTTCCCAAATTCCAGCTCGATTTTTTGAAGCTACATAAAGCAAATAAGCGAGAGGAAAAAGCATAAGCATCAGAATGGCTAATTCACCTGAATTTTGAAAATAACCACGAGGCCCCATCAATCCCCAGCTTGTAAAAGCAAATCCGCGGCCAACCCAGGCTTTTGCAGTACCGACAGCTATCTTGGCTGCAGTAATAAGAAATATGAGAAGAAAAATATAGAACCGTTCAGGGGTGTTAACGATATTGATGATTAAAAAATAAATCAGGAACCAGCCGAAGAAGTCCATGAAATATTGTTTTGAAACATCCGGATAATACGCTGTACTGATGGAAATTATTATAGTGATAAGAAAAAGTATCATCCATGCATTCGCGGGTGATGGTGTCCACCTGACACTCCTATCCAGAGCTATTCCAACGAATGACAAAATGATGAAGATTTGAGCCCAGGGCAGAAAATCAATAATGGGGAATATAGCTTGCGGTCTCACAAACTCGAAGAACAGGTAACAGCAAATCATCCAGAAGGAAAAGCTTTCCTGCTTGAAATAACGCCACAACGCGCCAATTTTGAATAAGTAAAATTCTTCTGCTTTGGGCGGTGACATCTCAGTGTCTCAGCTTGGCGATGAGAGCGTTGGTCGCAGCCACAACTTCCGTTTCACACCGATTGAAAAAGATCTCATTGGCATTAAATGGATCATGAATATAGGCTTTACAAACGGGAAGCCATAACCCTACTAATGTAATTTTGATGTTGGGGTCGGCCATAGGGCCAAGCAGCTCTTCCAGGGCTTTGGCATGATTGGGTTCCATGCCAACCAAAAGATCGCCCGGGTGAGGGACATAAAGATTAATATTCTTGGTAATATGATTTTTCAGATCGAAGTCATTTTTAGAGGCGAATGCGATAGCCCTGGGATCTGCCTTGTCTCCACCACGGCAGTTGAGTCCATACGATATGCTCTCAATTCCGGCTTTGAGCGCTACAGCTTCAGCCAAAGGGCTGCGACATATATTACCGGAGCAAATAAATACCAATCGCTTCACTTGCTTGAAATCAATATCTTTGTACTGCTTAAAATCGCCAAACCTGACCATCATGGAATATACCCACTGATTTTTCAGGCCGTATTTTGATCCATAGTGATTTTTGATAGTTTGAATTATGACATTCAACACATGCAGACCCTTATTTGTTCAGATGGCGGAGCGAAGTGAGTTGCCCGGTATGTAAATATCCAGCGAGTCCTTTAAGGCAATAATGACAAATATTCATTTTGATAAGACCTCAATAATGTAGTCATAGCAAAGGTAGCTCGAGCATGACTCTGGCCGTTGCTGGACAAGCGCTTGCGCAGATCGTCATCATTGAGTAAATCGATAATTCCCTTGGCCAGAGCATCGGCATCATTCGCGGGAACCATAAAACCATTATTTCCATGGGAAACAATCTCTTCCGGTCCCCCACAGCGGGTTACGATGACGCTCAACCCGGTGGCCATGGCTTCAATGGTGGAAATGGAAAACCCTTCAGAACTGGAAGACAGCGCAAAAAGATCCATTTGCCCTAAAAAAGCAGCGCTGTCCTGCTGAAAGCCAATGAAATGTATATTAGCTGCAATACCGGCGCGGTTAATCTGATCATCAAGCTGTGCCATCAGTTCCGGCTTTTTATGGCCGGCGATAACAAAGTGCACCAAAGGATTGTCATTGATAACCGTGGCGGCTGCTTCAATAAGAATGTGATATGCCTTGGCAGGCCTTATATTGCCTACACTCCCGATGAGGATAGCCTTGTCATCCAAAAGCAGCTGCCGGCGGACATCGGTTAGCGAATTCCTGCTGTATTTATCTACATCGACGCCGTTATATATCACACGAATGTCACTTGTATTAAACAGGCCGCGAGCCTCGACATACTCGGCCAGATCGCGACTTACAGTGATCAGTCGCTTGACGCCTAATCTCATGATCAGGTTCTTCAGATAGATAAGCCGCTCCTTCGGGTTGACGTCAACCTTCCCATGCAAGGTAGCCACCAGGGGAATCCGCAGCAGCAATGCAATAATGGAGTACGTCAGCGTTGAGCCAAGCAAATGGGCCTGGATAAGTTTTACATTGTTTTCGCGGACAATACGAATGAGTTCTCGATAATACGATAGTGAAAAACTGCCGCCCGGTTTAACAATGTAATAACGTATTCCGCGTGCCTTCAGTTGGTCTTCGACCCAGCCTGGTCCTTTGATGATGGCAAAGGATCGATAACCATCAAGTGTTAAATTTTCCGTCAGGTCGAGAAAAACTGTTTCCGCACCACCCGGACCGGTGGTATCGATTGCGTGTAAAATACTAGGCAAGCTGATGTCCATTTGTGCGAACCTGAGGATAGAAATTGGGCTGCGACAATCTACTAAAATCAACGGGCTATTACCAGTTTAAAAGCGGCATAATTCACACGATCGCGGTATCATCGTTACTGATAATTTAGGGTAAGGATTGACTGAATGGCTTTTCATATACTGGTACTGGATGCGCATCAGCGTAGCGCATTGGCAGTGACGCGCGCTCTGGGATCATTGCCCGAGGTGACAGTAACTACAGCTGATTCCGCCGTAAGTACATTGGCCGGCTCTTCAAAATTTTCCAGTCAGAGTTTGCTCAGTCCCAGTGCGGAGTTGGAACCTGGAAAATATCTCGACTGGTTGGAACAATGTCTTGCTGCGCAGCGAATTGATCTGGTCATTCCGGTAACTGAAATTACCAGCCAATTGTTGCTGATGAACCAGCAACGCTTTACGCATTTGACCTTGCCTTTTGCTGATTACCCGACCGTCATGTCATTGGCAGATAAGGGAAAATTGGTGGCTTTGGCGGAACGAAACAATGTGCCATGTCCGACCTCTCAATGGTTCGCTTCGGCGGCGGAGCTGGATGTTGATGCGCAGGAGTTTCCAGTAGTTCTCAAACCCTGTTTATCAAAAATTTACACGGGCGTTGCTTGGGTGGCCACCCGTGTGCGAGTACTCTACTCAAAGCAGGAATTGATAGAGGAGCTGCGAGTATCACACTACCTGAACAGCACGCCGTTTATGTTGCAGGAATTCATTCCAGGCCACGGCGCAGGTATATTCTGCCTCTATGATCAGGGCAGGCCCAAGGTTTTTTTTGCCCATCGGCGGTTGCGTGAAAAGCCCCCGCAAGGTGGGGTCAGTGTGCTGAGTGAAAGTGTGCCGGTAGACCCTGTGCTTAAAGCCTACGCGGAGAAGTTGCTTAGTGCTGTTCAATGGCACGGTGTGGCGATGGTGGAATTTCGTATTACTCCGGATGGCAGAGCTTACTTGATGGAGGTCAATACCCGCTTCTGGGGTTCGTTACAGTTGGCAATAGATGCCGGGGTGAATTTCCCCCGGTTACTCTGGGCAGCTGAGCAAGCTCGAGCTGGTCATCCAGAACCTGTAATGCACACCGACAGTTACCGTATCGGCCAACGGTTGCGTTGGTTTCTAGGCGATCTCGACAGCTTATATATATATCTCAAGGGAAATTATTCCAGGGCACAAAAACTGCAAAGAATTATTCAGTTTCTTACACCACATCCTGGCTGCACGCGGCATGAAGTGAACCGTTGGGCGGACCTGGGGCCTGCGCGACATGAATTGACATTATATATCAAACAATTGATGGGTCGTTGAGATGAGGGATGGCGTAAAGCAGATTATCAAACCGATTCTGGTTTCGTTAGCCAGTAACTTTGGGCCGCATACACGTACAGGCAAGCACCCCCGGTTATGGTTGCTGATGTATCACCGCGTTCTGCCGGCCCATGATGTGCGTTACGGCCGGGAAGAGCCCGGTATGTTGATTCGGCCCGAAACACTTGAGATGCATATCCAGGAGGTGAAACGGCAGTTTGATCTTATATCTCTTAAAGAATGGATTGATCTGCATCGAGCGGGTGTGGCTGTTCCTGACCGGGCTTGCGCCATTACATTTGATGATGGCTGGCTTGATAATTATCAATATGCTTTCCCTGTATTGCAAACATACTCTACACCGGCAACGCTATTTGCAGTCGTGGAAAAAATAGGGACAGATTTTCAATTCTGGCCAAATATCCTGGCCAATTTATTGCTTCACGGAGCTAAACAAGAACTGGAACGGCACCCGATATTTCAGCCCTATGTCAATAGATTGACGGGGAATGTTACTGTAGATCAGGTGGCTGGTGTCATTAAACAGTTAAAAGTACACACGGATGCAGATATTTTTGATGCGTTGGAGCAAATTAACTGGCGAGCCTTGTGCACCAGTTATGCAGGGGGCATGACACCGGCATTGATGAATTGGGATCAGCTGTGCGAGATGAAACAGTCGGGATTGGTAGATATTGGTTCGCACACCTGCACACATCGCCGCCTGACTAATGCATTGTCTCAGGAAGAGCTGGAGTATGAGATTGTCCACAGCAAAACATTACTGGAGCAACGGTTGCAATCAACGGTAGATTTATTCTGCTTTCCCAACGGCGATTATAACGATCTTGCGTTATCATTGGTAAAGCAGCACTATCGAGCCTCTGTGACGACGCAACGTGGAATTAATAAAGATTACGAGCTGAATCTTCACGAATTAACTCGCATTGGCTTGCACGATGAAGTGAGTTGCAGTCGCAGGCTGTTTCGTGCGCGGCTTTCCGGCTGGGTTTGATAGCAACATCATCATGAAATATGGGTATAGATCCTAGAGCATAGCGGTTGTTTAGCCTCAAGGGCTGCAAAAGACAGGAGTGCGATGAACCATTTATTGTTGCAGGCAATGACGAATAAATATGTTGATCGTTGGATGACGAAGCTATTAGGCCCGTTTGTAACGATCTATACCTTGCATCGCCCTAATCCTGCCAACCATTCTTTTCATGGCATCGACGAGGAATTACTGGATCAAAGTCTGCAGTTTGCGGTTGAACGCGGCTATCGATTCGCATCCATTGACGAATTGGTTGAAGCGGCGGTTAGGCAGCAGGAACTGACTCACCCCACGTTATGTTTTACCCTGGATGATGGTTATGCGGATCAGGTTACTCGCCTGGTCCCCGTACTGCTCAGACATCAGGCAAAGCCAACCCTTTTTACCATTACCGATTTTGTTGACCGGGTAGATTGGCCATGGGATGCGAAAGTATCTTATGTTATCTGGAATACGCACCTCACCCGCTTTACATTGGAAACTGCCGGAAAACAACTTGAGTTGAATTGCTCAAGCCCCGGGCATCGGGTTAATGCGCGCAGAGCATTATCCCGCCACGCTAAAACCCTTAACAAAAAATCCCTGCACGAATTCCTGCAACAACTGCAAGAGATATGTGGCGTCAGCGTTCCAGAGAAAGCACCCGAAGAATACGCCCCGGCCACATGGGAAGCGCTGCGCACCTATGAAAGTCAGGGCTTGCGCGTGGGAGCTCATTCTCGTTCACACCTTGTGTTGAGTGCGTTAAGTGACGAGGAAATTTTGCAGGAATTGACCTATTCCAAACAGCGGATCGAGAGCGAGCTTAAGAACCCATCACGTGTGTTCTGTTATCCCTCTGGTACTGCGCGGGATTTTTCGGCTACACACCCGCGTTTGGTCGAACAGGTGGGCTTCTCATCGGCCATTACAACAATATCCAAGCCTACCAATCTGCAGGCGATACGTAATAATCTGTATCAGATTGATCGCATTGGTTTTCCTGAAACCTTTGATAAATTCGTACGCTATTCATCCTGGATAGAAGTGCTCAGAAACAAACTCTCCTGAAATTTAATCATCACTATAAATCGTCTCAAAAATCAGCTGAATAGATTCATACCAGGCGTATTAGTTAAGGTAGGACAATGGACATAAAAAAATTTCTGGCTTCGCCGGAATCGAGTATGGCTTCGCTTGGTATTTCGGTCGAGAGTAGCAAGAGGCGCGAGCTGTTGGAACAGGTCGACCAACTGACGCAACTTAGATCCCGACTGAAAGAGGCAAAAAAAAATAAGTCCGAAATAGCACGTCAGTTTAAAGCACCGGAACAAGCCGCAGATGAGCGAGAGTCATTAATCCTTGCTATGCAAGTGGTCTCGGCCGAGATAAAAGGTATTGAAGAAGAGCTTAAAACAATCGAAAAGCGCCTGGCCGATGCGCTTAATGCAAACCAACAACAGGGCGCACCACTACCACCTTTTGTTATAGCCTCGGAGCATCATTACAATGGGGGCTACACGGTACGAGAGCTAAGGGCCGCGGAGCGACATCTGTGGGAAGACTTTTTATCAGCTGCGCAAACATCCGCATATCATCATCCCGTCTGGGCGGAGCTGATCAGGCGGTCGTTTGGTCATCCAACGCGAATATGGGTTGCTATAAATGATGAAGGAAAGGTTATCGGTGGCATACCGTTAACCTTTTTCTCCAGTAGATTGTTCGGGAAATTCGCCGTATCCATTCCCTACTTTAATTACGGTGGTGTAATCTCAAGGTGGTTTAATGTGGCGAGAGATATCATTGGACACCTGAAAACAATTTGTAAACATGAAAGTCTTTCCCACATAGAAATCCGCACTATGCAGCCGGACCTGGGTGAGCACTTCTCCAGCAAAAAGGTATCGATGGTCCTGAGTTTACCTGATAGCGAAGCTTCTCTTGATGAGCAATTAGGTGCAAAAGTTCGCGCACAGTATAAGAAATCAGAGGAATACCAACCCAAAATTGTATTTGGCAAAATAGAGCTGTTGAACGATTTTTATCGCGTCTTTGCTCATAATATGCGTGATCTCGGCACGCCAGTTTATGGAAAAAAATGGTTTGCCAATATTCTCACTGAATCAAAAATAAATGCTGTCATTGCGGTCGTGTATGTAAATCAAAAGCCTGTGGCAACCGGTTTTCTGATAGGTCACGAAGGAATGCTTGAGATACCTTGGGCATCGACTATCAGGCAAGCTAATGCGATGAATGTCAATATGTGGATGTATAGGAGAATTCTGGGTTACGCAGTGAATGAAGGTTACCAATTTTTTGATTTTGGCCGATCTACCCGCGATGCAGGCACCTTTAAATTCAAAAAACAATGGGGAGCCGTGGCTCATACGCACTATTGGTATTATCTCTTTCCGGAGGGGGGCGCTGTCCCGGAGTTAAATCCGGATAACCCGAAGTATAAGCTTATGATCAATATTTGGAAAAAAATGCCAGTGTGGTTGAGCAAATTAATTGGCCCGCCAATTGTTGCTAATCTTCCCTGACTTTATCAGCGTTTTTTGATGAGTGACTGGAATCGGTAGATCTGCTTTAACCAGCGGCTTCTTATCAATAACAGCGTTGCAAATTCATCATGACGGTTGACCAACCTCTTTTTGTAGTCACTTTTCTTCCCTTTGCCGGCCATAAAGTCATAGTATTGAATGGTCGGGTTAGTGAATGCTGCTTCAATTTGATAGCCGAAATGTAAGGTTCCCAAGGAGACAGAACGACAGAAATTTTCCAGATAGCCACTTTGAAAATTATACTGCCTTCCCTGATAGCGGATGTCGAAGGCAACAGAAACGGGTGCACCGGAAATGCTCATAACCGAAAAATCGACCTCATGTCCCTCTAGGGCTAAATGGTCCAGAAACACATTAATAAAATCGAGGTTTCTACCTCGGTAACAGGCTTTGCCCCAACGAAGTTGGTGAAAATCATTTAATAACTGGAAAAAGGCAGCGCGGTCTGGCCAGATGTTCTCAATGGTTACCGAACCTTGTCGTTCAAGGTTTTGTCGACGGTTGTACAGTCGTAAACGTGTGTTTTTTCCCAGTTCACGCAGGTAACCTGCGAAATCCTGCTGGCGTAAGTCAATCGCGTAGGTTGGTTCAATTTTGCTATGAATAACATCTAAATTTCGGGCCTTGGCCGCCTGTAAAAGCAAATGATAAGTAGGAGATGAACGTAGTAGATCGGCTATGTAAAACTGGTCCCATGGGCGTTGTAATGCAGTATCCAGACGATGGTTAATGGTATCCGATAAATGTTTATCTTCGTTCCCAAAAAAGAAGTACTCACTGCGAATACTGGGTATTTCCCTGGTAGAAAGCCCTACGGGATAAGCAGTGGTCAGGGGCAAGATTTTCCCTTTATAAGAGCGCGTGCAGGCAATCATTCGCTCTAGCACTGCAATTGAAAGCGGAGCTGCGCTATCTTCGGACAATCGTATAGCGGGATGTTTGCCCCACGTCTCACACCAAGCCATCAACCAGGCCGGCGAACGAAACAAGCCTGGTTGATGAGTGCAAGGAAAAAAATCGGAGGGATCTCGCTTCATAAGGATGTCTGCCGGTTATCGCGCAGTTGCCATCGCATCGCTACATAATCGTAAGAGCAATAACATCCTGCTTCAGTTTCTCCATTGAGCGGTAAAAGAATTCACAGTCGCTCTTTAGCTACTGCCAAATGCTCCCGAATCTCCTCATTATCCGGCGCCGCGCGAGCAGCTTGCTCCAGAATCCGGTGGCCCTGTTGCACGTCGCCACTTTCTACCAGTAACCACCCATAGGTATCGAGGATAGCTGCACTGGTAGGTGCGAGTTCATAGGCACGTTTGGCCAGTTCCAGCGCGCGTGAATCTTTCTGTTCGTAGTAAAGCCAGGCGAGGTTGTTGAGCGCGGCAGGCATTTGCGGGGCTAATTCCAAAGTTTTTTCATACCATTTAACAGCCTTGGCCGAGTCCTGGGTGCGCTGTGCGGCCATGGCTTTTATCAGGGTTGGTTTGGCACTCTGTGGTAATTTTTGTATCCACTCATCGACAAAGGCGTCCGCCTGTTGCGGATTATTTTTTTGATGGTGACTAAAAAGTGCTTCAGCAGCGGTGTCATTGGGCGTGGATTGCCAGGATTGACGATAAAGTTGTAAGGCTTCTTCAGGCTTCTTTTCTGCGATGCGAATCATCGCTTGCAAGTTAAAGCGTGCGGCCTGATTGGTTTGGGTAGATGTTAACTGATCCAGTAATTTTTGAGCTTCTGCAATATTCTGTACCCCCAGCTCCGCTTGAACCATGCTGCCCAGATAACGCATATCATCAGGAAACAATTTTAATGCGCGCAGCAAGAAAGTTTTGGCTTCATCCGGTTGTTTTTTTGCCAGCAGGGCGACGCCTTGTTGATGGTATAGGTTAGCTGCCAATTGCTTGACAGGTATGCTATTACCACTGCGTGCCATTGCGGTTTCGATATGCGTTATGGCTTGTTGGATATCATGTTGCGATGCATAGATGCGTGCAAGCATTACCGCTGGTTGCCATTGCTGGCTTCCTTCTTCCAGCGCAACCAGAAATTCTATCGCTTCCTTGGTGCGTTTTTGTGATTGCATTAACGTCAGCCAGTGGCCGTAAGCGGGGATCATGGCTGGGTCGGCCTGCAAGGCTGACTGCCAGGACTCGATGGCTTGTGCCGGTTTTTGCTGGTCGGTATAAATTTGCGCGAGGCCGGCATAGGCAAATTGTTTTTCGCGGTTATCCGGATGGGCAATCGCTTTTTCAAACGCGCGTTGTGCTTCGGCTAACTGCTTTTCTTCATACGCGAGCCAGCCCGCAAGAAAGTCGCCGCGTGGATTGTCAGGAAATTGTTGCTGGAATTGGGCGATAAGGGTTTTGACTTCCGCCTGCTGGCCATTGGCAATCAGGGCGTGAAAGTAGCTTTGCTGGATAATAATGTCGAGTGGCATCTCGGTATAGGCTTTCTGCAATTGCGCCAATGCCTGCTCGGTATTTTCCAGTGCAAAATAACGCTTGGCCAGGGCGATGCGCAGGCGTTGTTGCGAGGTGTCCAGTGCAAGGCTTTTTTCCAGGGCCAGTGCACCTTCATTACTCTTGGCATCCCGGTCCAGCAGGGCGAGGCCATAACTGGCAAGGAGCGCCGGATTCTGTGGCTGGTTTTCACTGGCCATCTTTAATAATGTCAGTGCTTCGTCGTCCTGGTCGGCGCGCAATTTGGTTAACACGGCGGTCTGGATCAAACTGGTAGACGCGGTTTCAGGATCAATGTATTGGTCAAATAATTCGGCGGCACTCTCGTCGCGCCCCAGTTGATGTTGCACTAGGCCCAGCAATGTGCCGGTGGTGGCGTTCTGCGGAAATTCTTCGTGCAGTTTGGTGAGCACAGCTTCCGCATCGGCATAGTTGCCGTCCTGGTATAACGCCAGGGCTTCGTTAAAACGTTGCTGTGCTGAATGACTTTCAGGATTGGCTTCCGATAATAATTTTTGATAAGCGTAAGCTTCGCTGGTGCGTCCTTCACGAATCAGTACATCGGTTAGCTGGTTCAATACCATGATGCGTTGTGCCGTCATGATGTCAGTCGTGCCCAGTGTAGTCAGGGCGCGGGTAAAATGTTTTTCAGCGCTGGGTAGATCATTTCGATAAAGCGCTATCTCGCCTTGTAAAATCAACGCATCAAAATGCTCGGGATGTTGGCTGAGCAATTGCGTCAGACTTTTTGCTGCAAGGTCACTTTCGCCATTAGCCAAAGCCCAGCGAGCGCGCAGTAATTCGACATCCAAACCGCTGTTGTCATAGGTTTCCAATTGCGCGAGCGTTGTGTCAAAACCGCTGCGATCACCGACCGGGATCTGTGCGCGACCGCGTAAAATCCATTGTTGGTATTGTTCGGCGGTTTCCTGTGCCGGGTGCGCGTCCAGGATTTCAAGCGTTGAGCGATATTTCTGGGTGTTCAGATAGGCTTCGGCGAGCAGGGTGCTGGTTTGCGGATGCCGGGTTACAACGCTTTCAAGCAGCTCCTGGGTCGCACCATAAGCGCCCATATGGTTGTAAATGCGGGCCAGCGCCATATAGCCGGCGGCATTTTCCGGCTGTAACTGGATGGCATTCTTGGCTTCGATCATTGCCGCGCGCAGTTGACCTTGCTGGGTATAGGCTTCAGCCGTACGCAGGTGGCGCTCAACATTGGCGGCCTGTTCGGCTTCCTTGTTACCGCAACCGGCGATCAATAAAGCCAGCCCGAAGCCTGCGATGATAGTGAGGTATTTCATGGTCATTCTGTTCCGTGATAGGTTCGCGGTGCCTGATTGAGGCGCAAAAACACAGCTTGCGGTTAATCGTTGTCGTGGTTGGTCTGATTATGCGCTACCGGTATGTCATATTTTTTAATCAGGTCGTAAAACGTCGGGCGTGTTATGCCGAGCAGTTTGGCCGCGGCAGAGATATTGTTGTCGGTCATCACCAGCGCGCGCATGATGGCGGACTGTTCTGCCGCCTGGCGCACATGGCGCAGATTCAGTGACAGCTCGCCGGCATCGGCAAGCCCCATGTCTTCGCGCGTGATGTACTTGCCATCAGCCATGATGACAGCGCGCTTCACCTTGTTTTCCATCTCGCGAATATTGCCGGGCCAGTTGTAGCTTTCAATGGCGGCAATGGCGTCCGGCGTAAAGCCGCTGATATTTTGTGAGTGTTCTGCGGCAAACTTCATCTTGAAATGGCGCGCGAGCAGAACCTTGTCGCCGTGGCGCAGCCGCAGCGGTGGAATATCCACCGTCATTTCGCAAATGCGGTAAAACAAATCTTCACGAAAGGTGCCTTCGCTCACCATCTTTTGCAGATCTTTATTGGTGGCACAAATTACGCGCACATCCACCGGGATTTCTGTGCGGCCGCCAACGCGTTCGATCACACGCTCCTGCAAAAAGCGCAATAATTTGGATTGCAGGTTGAGTGGCATATCGCCGATCTCATCCAGGAACAATGTACCTTCATTGGCAGTTTCCACCTTGCCGACGGTGGTTTTATTGGCGCCAGTAAAAGCACCTTTTTCGTAACCGAACAATTCACTCTCAATTAAATTTTCCGGCACCGCCGCACAGTTAATCGCAACGAAACGTTTATTGCGCCGCGGGCTGATCTGGTGGATCGCGCGCGCCATCACTTCCTTGCCGGTGCCGCTTTCGCCCAGTAGGGTACAGGTCACGGTGGTGGGGGCAATTTTTTCCAGTTGCCGGCAAATTTTTAACATCTTGGGGTCGTTAGTGATCAAACCTTCCAGCGGCTCCTGCTGGGTAATGTGCAACCGGCGATTGTCTTCTTCCAATTCATAAATATGAAATGCGCGCTGCACAATCAGGTCGAGCGTGCCGGGATCAACCGGCTTTTGATAATAATCGTAAGCGCCCATGGCAATCGCGCTGATGGCATGTTCGTGACCGGTCTTGCCGGTCATGACAATGATCTTACTGGTGGGAGAAATACGCAGGATATCCTGGATGCATTTAAAGCCTTCATCCACACCGTCTTCATCCGGCGGGAGCCCCAGGTCCTGAATAATGACGGAGGCTTCATGTAAGCGCAGCGCGGCAATGGCGTCCTGGCGGTTCTCGGCAATGATGGTTTCGTATTGGTCGAAGTGCCAGCGCAATTGGCTTTGCAGGCCGCGGTCATCTTCGATAATCAGGAGCGTGGGCTTGTTACTGGACTGTCTGCTCATGGAAGCTCATAAATCCTTGTTGAAGTGGCTCGTTGAGGGGCAGGGTAATGGTGATCGTTGTACCTTCGCCGACGGCGCTGATCACATTCAATGTGCCGCCCAATTCACTAATGTATTCACGCGAGAGATACACACCGATACCCATACCCTTGCCGGATTTGGTGGTGTCGAAAGGTTTAAACAAACGGTTGTGAATAAAATCCCAGTCCATGCCGGAACCATTATCTTCGATGGTTATGGTGGCATTATTGCCGGAGCAGCGCAATGTGAGGTGGACGCGCCCGTCATCGGGCGTGGCTTCCTGGGCATTTTTGATGAAGTTGGTGATGGTCATCACCAGGCGGACCTGATCGGCGTTGATGGTTTTATCGGTATCCTGGATATCCGCCGTGAGCACCGGCGAACTGCGTTGGCATTCTGCCAGCGCCTGGTCAATCACGTCGCGCAAATGCAAGCGCTTGACCAGGTCGCTTTCATCGCGACGCAATTTCCTTAACAGGTTATTCATGCGATCCACCGAGTTACTGATGGTCTCAATAGCATCTTCAATAAAAGCGGGGTTGTCTTTATGGCGCTCTGCGTTACGCACGACCAGTGCCTGTTGCGCAATCAGGTTGTTGAGGTCATGGATAATAAAAGCCACCAATTTGTTGTAAGTATCAAACTGGCGTACCTCCACTAACTGCTCCGCTTGCTGATGGCGTTTCAGGTAGCTCGCCAGCTGGCGTCCCATGGTTTTCAGCATGTCCAGATCTTCCCAGGTCAGCGACGCGTCCGCAGTGGGTTTAGTCAGTGCCATAAAACCCACCAGCTCATCGGCGACGATCAGCGGAAAGATCAACCAGAGTTCCGGAATATTGCGCGCCCAGTGGGGCAGGAATTCATTGTTCTGACTCAGCGCTTCGTTGTCGCCGGAGTCGGGGAAAAAGACCCATTCGGATTGCAGGAAGGTCTCACAAAAAGGGCTGTCCACCGCTTCTTCCTGCAGGTCCACAAAGCCGGGAATGCCCGATTGGAAAACCGGCTCATAGTAGCCTTGCTTGCGTAGCCAGATGGCGCCACCGGGAGCCTTGGTAATAGATGCTACGGCGTAAAATGCGCGCTGATTTACTTCGTTGTTCTCTGCGGGTTGAGCCAGATAGTTGATCAGGCCCAGCCATTCGCTGCGGTAATCATATTTATGGCGGAACAGATGTTTGTTGATAAGCACGGACAGTTGTGAGCGGATACTGCTGGAAAGGAACACCGTCGCAATCGCCAGCACAGCGCCGATCAACACAAAACTGTACACCACCGTTCCCCAGTTACCGCCGTAAAGCCGCACGTAATAGCCTCCCAGCGCGAGGGCGCTGATAAGTACACCGACCCCGACCAGGGATGTGGTGTAAAACGCGATGGGACGGGAAAGGTTGAAGTGCGCGGGACGGTCATTCTGCTGCATCAACAGCAGGCCGCCTAAGGCCATAAACAGGCAGGTGCCGATGGATACGGCGGCGCGGGACTGCCACAGCAAGGGGTCCAGTCCCTGAAAGATCAGGCTGTGGGTATAAAGATAGATATCGTAGAGGAACAGCACGCCCAGGTTCATACACATCAATTTGATCTGGCGATCATTGGCTGCGGCATAGCGAAACAGTTGCTCTATGCTCACCAGCCCGATGACTGCAAGCGTCAGCGCAAACCAGGACGACAGGCGCAATAGTGGCTCAAAGTCAGCCAGGCTGGCCACCAGTACCACGGCGGTTAACGGCCAGCCGATGCTGAACAGGATCTTCAGGCTGCGCGGCAGGCGCTGTTTGTTGGTGGCGGCCCGCAGAATCAGGGCGATGCACAATACCCACACGTTGTAGTGCAGGCATTCAAAGACCAGCAAGGTGAGTGCGGAATAATCCCGGTCGCCAAATGACAGGGCAATCACCAGCAGGCTCAGGGTATGGGTAGCGGCCGCCAGGGCGAACACATAGGTGCGTTGTTGCCTGAAGAATTGATAACAGTAGGTAACCGTCAACAGGGCCGCGACAATGGCGGCACTCAGATAAGCGGTAAAGGTGACGCTGTTATATTCCATGGCTTACGGATTTTTCCGAAAAAAATGAGGTTAAAGCATAACAGCAGATGGAGGCAGATCAAATCAGCGGCTGTAATGGAAGCATAAAATTAAACAATGGAGCCTGCTATTACACGACCTTGCAGGTGTCAGGTGTTCAGTTCACGTTGATACAGATTTGTGGCTATAATGGCCGCCGACTTTGCCCAGCGGGGCGTTATATATAAAGAAGAGGAAAAAACCGTGAGCCAAATGAAGAAGATATTCAGTCTGGTACTGGTCGTGGGCCTTGGTGCTGTTTCCGGTCTCGCCTACAGCCAGTCAGCGGCCCTGACTGAAGAGATGAAAGCGCGCATCGCCCCCGTTGGCAGTGTTTGTAAATCCGGCGAAAGCTGTGCTGCCGCCCCGGTAGCCGTCAGCAGTGGCCCCAAGTCCGGTGAAGAGGTGTACAAGAGTGCCTGCACGACTTGTCACGCTATCGGTGTGGCCGGCGCGCCCAAAACCGGTAGTGCGGATGACTGGGCTCCGCGTATCGCCAAGGGTATCGACACCCTTTATACCCACGCTATTGATGGTTTCAACGGTATGCCCGCCATGGGCTTATGCAGCACCTGCTCCGAAGATGAAGTCAAGGCAGCGGTTGATTACCTCGTCGAGGGCGCCCAGTAATCCCTCTGTGGGCTAACTGATGTAGTGTCAGTTAGCCCATCTACTTTCTCTCCCCGCTTTACCCCTTATCGCTTCCCGTGCTTCGTTCGTTATCGCTTTCCTGACGGAAGGATGTTTGCCTTTCCTTCATCAGCAAACCTCCACCTTACGACCCTGGTCCACGAGTTGATGAAAGTGGGACAGGCGCAAAATTTCTGATTTTTTTCTTCTTCGCTCGTCCCGCCAGAAATCTCTAACTTTTTGTTTTTAAACAAAAAATTTTTCGGCCGAGTAAAGGTTTTTCATTCGAACGTACGGCATAGCCATGTCTGACCCTACTCGGACGCCCACCTCAATGGTTTTTGTGAATATGCATCCGGGTCATCAGCTTCCGCCGAGGCTTTTGATCTGTGAGGCAAGGCCACTCGGGCAATGCGGTAAGGGTTGCAGTGTTCCTTCGGAGTGCGGCTTCTCTTATAGCAGTCACGATAACAATAACGTTTGAGGAAAAAGCATCATGAACAAAACCACTATTTTTAGAAAAAAACTGTTAGCGAGTGCGGTTGCCGCATCCGCCTTGGCGGGCCTCAGCAGCACCGCTGTCCTGGCGCAGGACGAAGGGGTTGTTGAAGAGGTCGTCGTGACCGGTATTCGCGCGAGTTTGACGCGTTCGATGGACGTCAAGCGCAACGCGGTCGGCGTGGTCGACGCCATCTCTGCCGAAGATATCGGCAAGATGCCGGATACCAACCTGGCTGAATCCCTACAACGTATCCCCGGTGTTTCTATCGACCGTGTAAACGGTGAAGGCAGCAAGGTTACCGTGCGTGGTTTGGCCGGTGATTACAACCTGGTGACCCTGAATAACCGCCAGATGCCCGCTTCATCGTTCGGCACCAGCCGCTCGTTCGACTTTGCCAACCTGGCGTCTGAAGGTGTTGCGGGGGTAGAAGTCTACAAAAGTGGCCGTGCAGACCTGCAATCGGGCGGTATGGGTGCGTTGATCAACATCATCACCCCGCGCCCGCTTAAAAACCCCGGCCTGAAAGCCGTCGTAGGGGCCAAAGCGGTCTACGATGATTCTTCGGTGATGGAAGACGACCTGACGCCGGAAGTGTCCGGTCTGTTCAGCAATACCTTTGCCGATGACACCATCGGTGTTGCCTTGACCGGTAGTTACCAGGAGCGTAACAGCGGTGACCGCAACGCCAGCGTCAGCGACTGGTTTGTTCATGCGCCGGATGGGGGTGACTGGGCGAATATCCCGGAAGAACACCAACCGGGCGATGGCAGAACCTACGGTATTCCGTCAGAGGTTATGTACTCGGTTAATGAAGTAAACCGCAAGCGGTTGAACGGCCAGCTGACCTTTCAATACCAGCCGGTAGAACAACTGACAGTTACCGCAGATTACTTGTACGTCCAACAAAAGAATGAGACCAATAATTTTGGTACCGGTATGTGGTTTACCCGCACCAGTGGTCTGGACATCGAGTGGAGTGACACCAATCCGGCGTATCCGTTGTCCTACACAGAAAACACCGGCTGGCATGAAATTAACGGCATTATCAAATACAACAAAACCAAATCTGACCTGAAATCCGCTGGCCTGAATATCAAGTGGGATGCGACAGATAACCTGGCGTTGGAGCTGGATGCACACAATTCAGACTCCTATTCCGGGCCGGACGGCAAGTGGGGCGGTAACAACCAATTTAATATTGGTACCATCGATAACTACCGTGCATCTCTGGAGTTATCTGGCAAGTTCCCAATCCTGCAGGTAGGTTACGAAGATGGTCGTACCACGCCAACGCCGGACGTTGCTATCCAGCAACTGACCAACAACATCTTCCGTATTCAGGAGCAGGATTCTTCGGTTGATGAATACCAGTTAAAAGGTACCTACACCTTTGATGACAGTTTCATCCACAACATTAAAGCCGGTATAGGCACCAACGAGATCACCAACGAATACTTCTTCCTGGGACTGCAACAGCAAAACCAGGGCAGCTGGAGTGGTGTGCAGGGTGAAAATGGTGTTGGGGATATTCCGCAGTCTTACTGGATTGTCGATCAGCTATCCAACTACTTCGATCACGGTGCGGTAAACAGCCCGAACTTCCAGAACACGTTTGTGCGTGGCAATTGGAACGAACTGTTGGCGATCGGTGCCGAGCTTTACGGTTCTGATACCGGCTTCTGCCCAAGGGCCTATTGCACTACCCGGGACCCGGCATTAGCGAACGACGGATTCGATGAACAAGTCACCGTAGAAACCTCTGATTTTGCTTATTTGCAATTTGGTTTCAAACCAGAGATCGCCGGCATGCCTGCTAATCTGGCCGTAGGTGTTCGTCACGAGTCAACCGAGGTAGAGTCAACGGCTAACGTCTCCGCTTACACACCTTATATCCGGTGGAATAGCGGAAATGAATACTCCTTGTTGTCCACGGGCGGTTTTGAATATGCCACCACCACAGGTAGTTATTCGAAAACCTTGCCGAGTGTGGATTTTGACATCTTCCTGACCGATGACGTCAAACTCCGTGCCTCGTTCAGCAAAACAATTGCCCGCCCGAACTACAATGACCTTAAAGGCGGTTTTATCTGGGGTACCGCGCCGCGTATCAGCATGGGCTCTGCATCAGCCGGTGATCCGGACCTGAACCCCATGGAGTCGACCAACTACGATATATCAGCAGAGTGGTACTACGCTGACTCCAGTTATGTGTCGCTCGGCTACTTCAAGAAAGATGTAGTGGATTTCGTTGGCAGCAGTGCGCCGCAAGTGATTGAAGACAGTGGTTTCCATACGCCGGTTAACGGTCCAAGATGGCAGGCTGCGGTTGCTGCAGTGGGTAACGATCTGGTGGCAATCAATCAATACATCGTTGCTAACTATCCGGATAGCTCAGACGCTGCAACAGGTTTTGTTTATGCATTGCCTGAAGATCCGATTCTGCCCTTTGAAGTAACACGCCCGATAAACAATGAAGATGTATCGATTGATGGTATTGAACTCATTGTGCAACACACCTTTGGTGAATCAGGCTTTGGTTTCCAGGCTAACGCCACTCACGTAGATTCCGATACGGAGTACAACAACGTATCCAAGGCTGCGCAATTCGCTATCTATGGATTGAGTGACTCAGCCAACTTTATTGGCTTCTACGATAAAGATGGCTTGCAAGTGCGTATTGCTTACAACTGGCGCGATGACTTCCTGGCCAGCGGTGGCGGTAACCCGCGTTACACCGAAGCCTACGGTCAGGTGGATGCGAGTGTCAGTTACGAGCTGACGGACAACCTGACGGTTTCGCTTGAAGGTCTGAATATTACCGATGAAACCACCCGTCAATATGGCCGTCACACGGGTATGACGTTCAATTACATTGAAACCGGTGCCCGTTATAACCTGGGTGTTCGTTACAACTTCTAATGAACCTCTGAAAAATTACCTGCGTTGCCAGCGCGGCGTTAAAAACAGACTCAAAATGCTCATTTACTTATGTAAACTCCGCTTTTTCATCTGTTTTTGCCTTGCGCTGGCTGCCTCGGAAACATTTTTCAGCGGTTCACAAATTGTTGTACTGCAATAAAAAGCCGCTGGAAACAGCGGCTTTTTTAGCGCTTTACGCTGGCTCTGTTTTCTGTTCATACTGCGTGTTAATCAATAATTATTAGAAATCTGTAGGTCGTTTATGACAGATCAAATAACCCGGGTTGTCATAGTGGGTGGCGGTTCCGCAGGTTGGTTATCGGCAGGTATTATTGCGGCATCAAGTCCTGCGCATGTTCAGGTTACGCTGATTGAATCTCCCGATGTACAGCCTATCGGTGTCGGCGAGGGTACCTGGCCTACCATGCGTGCAACCTTGCAGACTATGGGTATATCAGAAACGGATTTTTTCCGTGAGTGTGATGCCAGCTTTAAACAAGGTTCCAAATTTTCCCGCTGGACAAGCTTGTCCCAAGAGGATGACTACTACCATCCGTTTACGCCACCGGCTAAATACCACGATATAAATCTGGCACCTTTCTGGTTGCCCTTCAAAGATAAAATCCCTTTTGCCAACGCGGTTTGCCCGCAAGCGGCAATGTGTGATTTGGGCAATGCGCCAAAACAAATTACCACGGCGGAATTCGGTGCGGTATTAAATTATGGCTACCATCTGGATGCCGGAAAATTTGCGCCTTTTTTACATAAACATTGTGTAGAAAAGCTCGGCGTACACTATATCAGTGCGAATGTGATCCACATAAACTCGCAAGACAATGGCGATATAGAATCCGTGACGACCGATGCACAGGGTAAAATTCCTGGCGATTTATTTATTGATTGCACCGGTTTGTCATCCTTGCTCATGGAAAAACATTACCGCATCCCTTTTGTTTCCCGGAAGGCTATTTTATTTAATGACTCTGCCCTTGCCGTGCAAATTCCCTATGCAGAGGGCCAAACGGCTATTGCATCGCATACACTCTCCACCGCACAAACCAATGGCTGGATCTGGGATATTGGCTTGCAATCCCGGCGCGGTATTGGCCACGTATTTTCCAGCGATTATACGACAGATGAAGCTGCGGAGCGCGAGTTGCGCCATTACCTTGCTCCTTCGGTGGGCAATAAATTAGCTGAAGAGCTGGCGGTCAGAAAGATTACGTTCAATCCCGGGCACAGGAAAACCTTCTGGCATAAAAACTGTGTCGCCATTGGTTTGTCCGCCGGCTTTATCGAGCCGCTTGAGGCAACCGCGCTGGTATTGATCGAGCTGTCGGCAAAGATGATTGCGCAACAGTTTCCCGCCAATCGCAGGGTGATGGATACAATAGCCAAGCGCTTTAACAACACCCTGAGTCACCACTGGGAACGCATTATCGATTTTTTAAAATTACATTATGTGTTGACCAAACGAACCGATTCAGCCTATTGGCGTGATAACGGCGCTGCCAATACGATGCCGGATAGCTTGAAGGAGCTGCTGGCGTTATGGAAGGTACAGTCGCCCTGGTTGCATGATGAAGTGCTGCGCGAAGAGATGTTTCCCTCTGCCAGTTACCAGTACGTCTATTACGGTATGAAAGGTACTACCGAGGTTGACGCCAGCAGTGGTGGCAATCGTAATCGCAAACATATGCACGAAAAACACTGGAAGAAAGCTGAAGCCTTGTTTATGGAAAATGCGCAGCATATCCAGCAATTGAAAAAAATATTGCGACCCAACCGCGAGCTGATAGAAAAAATAAAGCAGCACGGGCTGCAGACGATTTAACTTCCTTATTGGAGGCATTTCCTCCAGGAGACCCTATGCCTAATTTTGCTCTGTTAAATAATGTCGCCCATAAAGCGTTACGAGTTATTCGTGAACACTCAACGCGCTACGGCGATAACGATATGTCTGTGGTGACCTTTCCACAGGAATTTCGTGCAATACAAAATGAATACCCTATTTTCTTCCAGAAAAACGCAGAGACTGGAAAATTTATTCCTATTGCGCTAATGGGCTTGCGCCAGAGTGAAAACCTGTTTCTGTCAGAGCAGGGATGGGATGCACAATATATTCCTGTGTCAGTAAAAAGAAGGCCTTTCCTGATCGGTATTCAACCGCCACAGCCCGGCCAGGAATCCAGTCAGCCCACCAAGATGGTATATGTGGATATGGATAGCCCGCGTGTCAGCGAGACCGCAGGCGAGCCGGTCTTTTTGCCTCACGGTGGCTATTCGCCCTATCTGGAATCGGTGGTGGATTTGCTGGAGTACATTCAATACGGTACTGAGTTGAATGAACAGTTTGTCGATGCGTTGTTAGCTCAGGAATTGTTGGAGGTGGTAGCGCTGGAAATCACCCTTAAAAATGGTGAGCGCCACAACCTGGCAGGTCTCTATACCATCAACGAAGATAAACTGGCGGCTTTACACGGTAACGCAGTAGCAGAGTTACATAAAAAAGGTTTTATGGAATGCATCTACATGGTGCTGGCATCCCATGCCAACGTTGTGAAGTTGATCGCCCGCGTTGAGAAAAAATTAGCACATCAGGTATCCTGAATCATTTCCAACAAATAAACACTAGCGGCATTTATGATCAGCGTTGATAAAACAGTTAAAGTGATTGATGGCTGTACGCCAGACCGGATTCCGGATGAGGTGTTGTCATCAACGGAACCGTTAATCCTGAAAGGCCTGGCATCTTCCTGGCCGATTGTGCAGGCGGGTTTGGTTTCCGATGAAGATGCAGCGCGTTATCTATTGCAATTCTATCAAGGCCAGGAGGTGGCGGCCTTTTTAGGTAAGCCGGAGAACAACGGGCGTATTTTTTATAATGAAACCCTCACAGGATTTAACTACGATACTGTCAGCACCAAGCTGGATTTCGCGCTACGGCAATTTGCTGCCCAGGCTGACAACCCTCAACCACCCACCATTTATATTGGCTCTACAGTGATCGACAATTATCTGCCGGGTTTTCGTGCCGATAATGATCTTGATTTGCAACAGCACAATCCACTCGTCAGTATCTGGCTGTCCAATAAATGCCGTATCGCCGCCCATTGGGACAGCCCGTTGAATATTGCCTGTTCGGTGGTCGGACACAGGCGCTTTACCTTATTTCCCTTTGAACAAATGGAAAATCTCTATGTTGGCCCGCTGGATAAAACCCCGGCCGGGCAAGCGATTAGTCTGGTGGATTTTTATAATCCCGATTTTGAAAAATTCCCGAAATTTAAACAGGCTTTAGAACACGCCCAGGTTGCTGATCTGGACGCAGGTGATGGCATCTTTATTCCCAGCATGTGGTGGCACCATGTGGAAAGCCTAAGCCCGCTGAATATCCTGGTGAACTATTGGTTTAAAGGTTCGCCCGCATTTTATGGTAAGCCGGTTAACGCGCTGTTCCATTCGCTCTTGTCCATTCGCGATTTGCCGCCGGAGCAGCGAGCAGCCTGGAAGATGATATTTGATCATTATATTTTTGAGTACTGCAAAGATAATTTTTCGCATATCCCGGAACCAGCCCAAGGTGCGATTGGTGAATTGACGGACGATAACGCGCGGAAAATTCGTGCGAAGCTACTGAACCAGTTAAATCGCTAAACGCAGTAGACCGGCAACCAGATAATAACAACGCATGGTATCAATATGATCGGCAATCAAATCGTTAAAAACCTGGTCATCGTGGGTGGCGGTACGGCGGGCTGGATGGCTGCAGCGGCTTTTTCCAAATTATTGGGTAAAAGTCTTGCTGTGACCCTGATTGAGTCCGATGAAATTTCCACTGTGGGTGTTGGCGAAGCGACGGTGCCGCCCTTGATCCTGTTCAACCGTTACCTTGGCATTAACGAGCGGGAATTAATGTCCTTCGTGAAGGGAACGATCAAGTTAGGCATATCGTTTGAAAACTGGAAAAATATCAACGAAAGCTACATCCATCCTTTTGGCTACACAGGTAAGGATACCTGGGCAGCCAGTTTCCAACACTTCTGGCGTAAAGGACTGGATATCGGCGTGAATTACCCGCTGGGTGACTACTCTGTGGAGTATCAAGCGGCATTGCAGAATAAGTTCTCCCATACATCGGGTTCATCTCTGACTTATGCATACCATATCGACGCGGGTCTCTACGGAAAGTTTTTGCGCGGCATTGCTGAAAAAGCCGGTGCGAGGCGTATAGAAGGGAAAGTACAGGATGTTGTTCTCGATGATGACGGGTTTATAAGGTCGATCCAGCTGGCTTCCGGTGAAATCATTGCGGGCAATTTTTTTATCGATTGCTCCGGTTTCCGCGCGCTGCTCATCGAGCAGGCATTGCACACCGGTTTTGATGATTGGTCACATTGGTTGCCCTGCGATAGCGCGCTGGCGGTGCAAACGGAGTCAGCTCGTGAGCCGGTGCCCTATACCCGATCCATCGCACACACCGCTGGCTGGCGCTGGCAAATTCCCTTGCAGCACCGGGTCGGTAATGGCCTGGTGTATTGCAGCCGGTATATGTCCGATGACGAGGCCAGGAAAACCCTGCTAGACAACGTCGAAGGTCGCATCATTTCCGAGCCAAAGATCATCCGTTTTAAAGCAGGTCAGCGCCTTAAGCATTGGAATAAAAATTGTGTCGCCTTGGGGTTGGCGAGTGGATTTATTGAGCCACTGGAATCCACCAGTATTCATTTGATTCAGCGCGGCATCACACGACTATTGCAAATGTTTCCATCTAACGGAATTTTCAGCGGCGATATTGAAGAATACAACGAGCAGATGAAAACGGAAACTCTGTCCATAAGGGATTTCATTGTCATGCATTATCATTTGACCGAAAGGGAAGACAGCGATTTCTGGCGCTATTGTAAAAATATGCCGATACCGGCATCGCTTGCGCATCGCATCGCTTTATTTAAAGAAACCGGCAAGCTTTTTGTGGAATCACCCTATAAGCTTTTTGCCGAGCCTTCCTGGTTACATGTGATGGTGGGTCAGGGCGTTGTGCCCGATCATTATCATGCGGTGGCAAATGAAATGACCGATGCTGAATTGAAGCAATTTCTGGAAGGTATCCGAAGCTCGGTACAGAAAACGGTTCAGAAGATGCCATCGCATCACGATTATTTGCAGTATTATTGCAAGGCGCCAGAGTGGAATTGACCTTTGGCTTTGCGAGGTTATTTTAAATAAATAAAACTGTTTAACGTCAACCGCCCGACAAGCGGGTTGGGGACAAACTGAAATTTTTCAGGAATGGAAGCGGAGTGCAATACATCACTGGGATACATAATCAAACGGTTAAACTTGGCTTCGTAACGGGCTATCTCTTCATAATATTGATTAGAGCCATTGATGTATTTGTTATGCCAGCTGGTATCCAGTGCTTCTTTGGCAAGATGCTCCCCATACACATCCATTCGCTCGGGTGAGAGCTGTTCAAAACCGGTTGCCCTATGGCGATAGATGGATGTGCCACCTTTGTCCGGCGTACAAAGGTAATGTACACAGGCCAGTTTTTCTTTCTTGATGGTATCCACATGCGGTCGCGATTGCGGCAACGCCAGGCGCGCGGGTGGCGTAAGCACGAGGGAATACATGGATTGGGAATAATGTATGTTGTCTTTGGTGAGATGAAACGCTTCGCAAATAATATCAGGTAAGTAAGTTTGCAGTGCCTGGCTATAAAATTCCGGGACCTTTGATTGAATGCCGGGGTAATAATCTGTCCCATCGCGGAATTCGCCAAATTTTACAGCAAAACCCAAGAGCGCTTCCGCTTCATGTAAAAAATTATCTATCACCAACACAGGCGTTTTTTCATTACCTACAATATCAACCCGGTAGTGAAATTGAGGGTGTAGTGGAGGCAGAAAATTTTCACTCGGCATGATGCGTGGCTCGGCAATTTTTATAGAATTGATTATTGCCTATTCTGAAGCCCAGTTCCATATGCAAAACATGGCAACCGATAAGCAGTCATGCGTTGTGCCCAGGTTGGATTTCAATACAGCGTCAGGCCGCGAGATGAATGTAGCGGTAGTGTTTAGTCGAACAAATTCATTAAAGAAGCCAAGGTCTCTTCACCTTTGGCAAAATTCTTTTCCGGACTGAGCTCGCCAAAACCTTCGCGTTCGACATCTTCTGGCGGCAGTTCATCCAGAAAACGGCTGGGGGTGGTTTCGCTGATATCGCCGAATTGTTTGCGCTTGCCCGCAAGGGTCATAGTCAGTGTTTTTTGTGCGCGGGTAATCCCCACATAGGTGAGCCGCCGCTCTTCTTCGATGTTATTGTCTTTAATGCTGTTGCGGTGGGGTAACAGGTCTTCTTCCATGCCGACCATAAACACGTGAGGAAACTCCAGTCCTTTGGACGCGTGCAGTGTCATCAACTGCACCTGATCGCTCAGGTCTTCCTCTTCCTGCCGTTCCAGCAGGTCACGCAACACCAGCTTGGCGATTGCATCTTCAATGCGCGCTTCTTCCTCTTCGTCATCGTTCGCACTTTTATCCAGGGTTTTCTGCAGGGATTCCACCAGATAAAACACATTCTCCAGGCGCTTCTCGGCCGCTTTACTGCTGGACGCGTTTTGGTGCAGCCAACCTTCGTAATCGATATCGTTGAGCATCTCGCGAATCGCCGACACCGGGTCAGCGGTGCGGCAGTTGTTTGCCACCTGATTCAGCCAGTGCGTGAAGCGTTGCAGACGCTCGAGGTTTTTCTCGGGTATGTGACTTTGAATACCCATTTCCTGAGCGGCAGCGAACAGACTGATGTGGCGCTCGCCTGCATAGTGACCGAGCGCTTCGAGGGTATTGGTGCCGATCTGGCGGCGGGGTGTGTTGATAATGCGCAAGAACGCATTGTCGTCATCCGGGTTGATGATCAGGCGCAGGTAGGCCATGACATCTTTGATTTCTGTCTTGGCAAAAAATGAAGAACCGCCGCTGATCTTGTACGGAATCTGATGATGCTGCAGCTTGAGCTCCAGCAGGCGGGCCTGGTGATTACCCCGGTACAGAATGGCGTAATCGCGAAACTTATTCTGTTGGCGCAGACGCTGCGTGAGAATTTCGGTGGCAATACGTTCGGCTTCGGCCTCTTCGTTGGGGCAGCGCACCACGCGAATGGGATCACCCAGCCCCATTTCGCTCCAGAGCGCCTTGTCGAATTCGTGCGGATTGTTGGCAATCAGATGGTTGGCCACCCGCAGGATACGGCTGGTTGAGCGGTAATTCTGTTCAAGTTTAATCACTTTGAGTGAGGGAAAGTCCTGCTTGAGCAGCGACATGTTTTCCGGGCGAGCCCCGCGCCAGGCGTAGATGGACTGGTCGTCATCACCCACCACCGTCAGCGCGCCGCGGTCGCCCACCAGCAGTTTTACCAACAGGTATTGGCTGGAGTTGGTGTCCTGATACTCGTCCACCAGCAGGTAACGGATCTTGCGTTGCCAGCGGGCAAGCACCTCGTTGTGCTGCTGGAACAGGTGAACCGGGATCAAAATCAAATCATCAAAATCCACCGCGTTGTAGGCGCGCAACGCCTGGTTGTAACGCTGGTAAACCAGCGCGATGGACTGTTCGCCCGGGCTTTGGGCGTGGCTAAGGGCATGTTCGGGTGCGGTAAGATCGTTCTTCCAATTGGAGATCTGGTGCTGGACCAGGTCGAGGTGATCGCTGTCGAGATCACCATCGCGCAGCATCAACTCTTTCAACAGGGCGCGCGCGTCTTCCGCATCGAAGATGGAGAAACCCGGTTTAAAACCCAGGGTTTTGTATTCACGGCGAATGATATTGAGCCCGAGGTTGTGAAAGGTCGACACGGTTAAACCCTTGGCGGCGGCACCTTTGACCAGGCCGGTTACGCGCTCCTTCATCTCGCGGGCGGCCTTGTTGGTAAAGGTTAACGCAGCGATATGACGGGCCGGCAGGTCGCACTGCTGGATCAGGTAGGCAATCTTGCGTGTGATCACGCTGGTCTTGCCGCTGCCTGCGCCAGCCAGTACCAGGCAGGGGCCGTCAATGTAAAGCACGGCTTCGCGTTGGCGGGCATTGAGTTGCGTCACAGAACCTCGATGATCATCAGATCTGAACAGGGAACAATTGCGTAAAATGCAGGTTAAACAAAAAGGGTCCGCATTGTAACAAGGGATAATTACCTTGCAATGCGCAAAAGTGTTTTTTCACGTGGCTATAACCGTTCCAGTAACTAATAGTGATGAATAACGCGCCCGACTTTTGACTTGGTTATAAACCAACGATAGTTATTTATTCCGCTGTGCGGCTGGTGTAGAGTCTTCGCCCTAATGTGAAGGGGTATTTGAAAAAGTGGTTACACTCCTCGCATCCAGGGAGTCCGGTGGTATGGATAAAAAAATAAAGATCTTGTTTATTGATCGCGAGCATGGCGAGTATTTGCTTATCGCAGATATTCTCTCGCAAGTTCGTCATGTCGAATATCAGTTGACCTGGTGCAATCAGCTGGAAGCCGCCCTACCCAAAATTCTCTCCCAGGATTACGATGTCGTGCTGCTCGATTATTATTGGGGCGGTAGCAGCGCGCGCGACCTGCTCAATGCGGCGCGGGTTCAAGCCTGTCAGACCCCCATCGTGGTGATGACCGATGAGATGGAAACCGAAGTGGATCGCGAAGCGATCCGCGCTGGCGCATCTGACTATTTGATCAAGGGCCAGATCGATTGTGAGCTCCTTGAGCGCACCCTGCGCTACGCCATCGAGCGCAAACTGACCGAGCAACACCTCGCGCGGCTGGCCCATTATGACCCCTTAACGGATATTCCCAACCGTATTTTATTTCGTGACCGCCTTGAGCATGCGATTCGCCTGGCGGAACGCGACAACACCTTTTTTACCTTGATGTTTATCGACCTCAACGGCTTCAAGCAGGTTAACGACAATTTCGGCCACGACGCCGGTGATGCGGTTATCCGGATTTGTGCTGAACGCCTGAGCAATTGCATGCGGCGCAGCGATTCAGTGGCGCGTATGGGCGGCGATGAGTTCACCTTGCTGCTGCAAAATATCGAGAACAACACCGACGTGGCGCACATTGCACAAAAGGTTATCGATTCCATATCCGTGCCGTCCCAGATCGGCGGTTATGAAGTCGTGGTGGGGTGCAGCATCGGAATCGCCATGTATCCCCAGGCGGGTCGTGATGCGGATACCTTACTTAAAAATGCCGACCTCGCCATGTACAAGGCCAAACAGGAAGATGGCAGCAGTTACTGTTTCTTCACCGATGCGATGAACCAGGATGTGCGGCGCCAGTTGCGCCTTGAATCCGACCTGCGTAAAGCGCTCAAGAAAGAACAGTTCTTTCTAGAATACCAACCGCGAATCGATGTGAACACCGGTCGCATTATTGCGCTGGAGTCGTTGTTGCGTTGGGACCATCCTGAACGGGGCATCCTCAGTGCGAATGAGTTTGTTGCGATAGCGGAAGACACCGGCTTGATCACCGCCATTGGTTATTGGGCGATCCGACAAGCCTGCACGGACCTCAAAAAACTGCACGCCGTATTCGGCGAAGAATTGGTGATGTCTATCAGCCTGTCGGTGCGTCAATTCAAGGATGACCGCCTGGTGCAGGAGATCGCCACCATCTTTTCTGATACAGGAATCCAGGCTGGTGATATTGAACTGGAATTAACCGAAACCTCGTTTATGGAAAACATTGATCTGGTCAGTTTATGCATGCGGCCGTTATCGTTCTTTGGTATTAATTTTTCACTAGGCAACTTCGGCACCGGCAGCTCGTCATTTTTGCATCTGCAACGCTTGCCAATAACCGCGGTAAAGATTGACTCACGTTTTATGGCGGAATTGCAGCGCAGCCGCAATGATCGTCGCCTGGTCTCCGCGATGATCACGCTGGCGCGCAACCTTGGCAAGATCGTCGTTGCGGACGGTGTGGAAAACGATGAGCAGAAAGAGTGGCTGGCCCAGAGCGGCTGCGATCATATGCAAGGAAATTATTTTGCCGAGCCGCAAAGTCTGGATGAGATATTTGCGCTGTTGCGTGGAAATCTTTTATCGAATTAGGCAACGACCCCACAGATCCTCAGCAGCTTAAACCCCTATTGATACCTCAGTGGGTTTCACAATAGGAGAGGAGGGTGGCTCTCCTCCCCGTACACAGAGTTACAAGGTGTTTAGGCTATCACCCTGGTTATACACTTCTGCACCTTCGAAGATAGTGCGCAACACCTGAGTGGTATGGATACTGTCTTCACTGATTTCTAACAGGTTATGGTTCAATACAATGAAGTCTGCATCCTTACCTGCTTCCAGTGAACCGGCTCGGTCCTCATTATTCATTGCATAAGCACCACGGATAGTGAGAGCTCGAATAGCTTCTTCAATAGATAACCCCATATTTTCACCCATGGGATAATCAAACCCGGGATCTTTGTTGGGGTTTCTACGCGTTACCATCGCTTCAATCGCGTTCCACCATTGCAGTCCATGTACTGGCCAGTCGCTGCCAAAGCAATAGAAAGCATTTTCGTCCTCCGCCTCACGGAAGGGCCAGTAACGATCAGCTTTTTCTTTGTCGTAGAGTCGCCACAATGCTGCCGTAATCTGGCTGGGCCACCACATCTGTGGTGAAAACTCGATAATCATATTGGCATCACGTGCACGTTTAATATCTTTATTGAGAATACTGTTACTATGGGCAATCTGGTGTCGTGGCCCCTGGTTACCGTTAACTTTGCGTGCGCGTTCGACGGCGCTCACGTACCAATGGGCTGCCTGGTCACCGATCGCATGGGCAACGACCCGGATACCGCGGCGATCCATATCCTCTACCATGGCGCAAAGCTCTGCAAAGGTGAAATTCACCACACCAAAGCCACCGCTCAAACAACAAGAACTGTGCTCCCCCATGGCGGCATGGTCGTGATCATGGTCACGGTGATCCTGTACTTCAAACTTGTTACCTTTAATCCGTGGCAGGCTTCCACCCAGATTAAATTGAGATTTTTCAAATGTCGTGCGATTTGGTGGAATGCCGTCCAGGTAAAACTTTACACTGTTTGCATTTATATGGTCGCTCATAAACTCAAAACGCTTGCCGGCCATAAGCTCCCAGCGGTCCGGTACGCACACTACGTCATCTTTCCAGCTTATGCTGGCTTCAATTTTTAAATTCAAATTCTGTTGCCGATCAAGCTCACGCAGTGCGGTCAAACGCGGTGTATTCAAATGAAGAAATTTCGCAGATGTAATGCCTTGGGCGTGCAATAATTTTGCACCCTTGGAAAACATGTTCATAAAATCTTTGACCGGGATTTCCGGCATCACTGCCTTGATTAGTGTCTGGGCACCTTCCTGGAAAAGGCCATTGGGTTTCCCGTCTTCAAAGCGGATGATGCAACCATTAGAGGGGTCCAGGGAGTCTTCGTTAATACCGGCCAACGCCAGTGTGGCGGAGTTGGTTAGCAATGTGTGATGGCCACCATCAATTAATGCGATCTTGCGATGAGGGAGTAATTTATCAAGCCAGCGACAATCCATACCGATACCTTCCTGCTGGAAGGCGAAAGGGTTGATGGGACCAGCATAAATCCAGTCCTCCTCTGGCAGTTGTTTATCCAAGGCTAACAGCCGCTCTTCCATCTCTTTAACGGATTGCGGAAATTGAGGCCAATGCTGGTAATAACTGAATTCGCCAGCTAAAGCCCAATCAGGATGACAGTGCATATCATGGATGCCTGGCATGACGAACGCACCGTCGAGGTTAATAACTTTGGTTGTTGAACCCTGAAAAGCAAGGATACTTTCCCCTTCGCCCACAGCAAGTATTTTGCTACCCCGGATAGCAATAGCTTCAGCCCAGGGGCATGCGGCATTCACGGTATAAATATTTGCATTTCGATAAATAATATCTGCGGTTTCTTGGGGCGTGTTATGTGTTGTATTCATAGTGAGTCATCCGCGATAAAAATGGTGGCGGGCATAATTACCCGCCCACGCATTTGTCCTAATCCTGGTTGAGTGATATAGATGGGTTAACCGAAAACCGGCGCGCCCAAAAGATTCTGCCCCTGCGCAAGTTTCTCACCGAAATCAGCTGCGATGATTTCATGGCCATTATTGCGTCCGGATGTGAATGGCATTTTTGAAGAGCAGTCAATTCCACCCAGCCACTGCATTCCGAGAAACTCTGCCGTGCTGTCCATTGCCAACTGTAAAATATTTGACGCATTGATAGCATTGACACCAGTATGCGTAGATACCAAAGCAAGACCTTTGCCTCGCAAATCTGAAGAAAAATCCGGATTAATGGTGTCGGTCCAGCGATCCACAAACGTTTTCAATTTCCCGGATAGCTGGTACCAGTAGATAGGGGACGCCAGAAGTATGATGTCAGCTGCTGCCATTTTGTCTTTAAGCAGAGGCATGTCGTCATTCTCCGCCTTCTCAAATTTTTTATACAAGGCGTCACCGAAGTAATTTTCCCACACGTCGGTAATACGGTAGTCATAGATATTGACATAATCCACCTGCGCACCTTTAGCTTTCGCCGCATCGAGAAGGATGCGCGTTAATGCGGCTGAGTTGCCATCACGGTTTGGGCTGCCATTAACTGCAAAAAATTTCATGTTTGTCTCCTGGGTCAGTAAACGTTTATTAAATAAATACGAAGGCATTTTTTATACTTTCTGCCCTCATTCGAAAGTTAATGAATGTGTCTTTATCTTTGATGTTGAGGTAAATATTATTCTTCTTTAGTGTTCCCCAGTCGGCACCCAGCTCCGTCAGGTAACGGTGTCCTGGGTACACTTTGATAGAGTCAGATATTTCCTCTTTAAGGCGGTGCAAGCTGGCGAATAACTGGTCTGGACTTGCTCCTCGCCCAACACACATCCCGCAGCCTTCATTGAAAACCGTATCACCGGTAAACAATGCCTCTCCTATAAGGAAACACGTGCTTCCTGCCGTATGACCAGGCGTTAGAATCGGCCTAATGGCCAAACCGGCCAGCGATAAGATCTCGCTGTCATAAAAGGTAAAAAATTGATGTTCAGATAGTGAATAAAAATCCCTTTCGCTTTTCGATATAAAGGCAGGAATCCCATAGAGTGCCGAAACCGAATCGGCCAAATGAATATGATCATGGTGATGATGCGTCACCAGAACAGCCTTTAGTTGCAGGCCATTTTTGTGAAGGGTATCGACGATGGTTGCCAGCTCCCAGGCCGGATCAACAATCACGGCCTGGTTGGTTAAACGATTAGCGATAATCCAGCAATAATTGACGGTCCTGCCGCTGGACACACGGCATCCATAAACATTAACCGTGTCGAGTGTGTCAACCTTCATAGCGAGTCGTCCCTTCCTGTACCGTTAGGACGCCAACTTCATGTTCTGGTCAATCATCCTCGCCGCTGTCTCAACAAGATGATTCACCATGCCTTGTGCTCCCCGACCATTCCAGGGTGATTCACCATTTTTGGCAAACCATTGGTTCAAATCGGCAATCTCGCGATCCAGTTCGTCCGTCGGTAGCGACAAGGTTTGTTGCATTTGCTTCAAATAATGTTTAAAAAGCAACGTCATTTTAAGGCGCGGATTATCGTTTGCCGCTGTAATGTCCTCGCGACTGAAAAAGCGGTTTTGCTCTACCAGATTATCCCAGGCTCGCTCCAGGCCCTCGGTAAAAAAATGCGTTTCGAGGAAGGCCTTGCTCGCATCACTCAACGTCTCCAGTGAGGACTCCTTTTTCCACAATGAGTAGAGGTTGGTGGCGGCGTAGATGTAATCTGGTTGGCTGTTAATCACAGAAGCTTTGCAGCCAAACTCAAACAGGTCTGCATCCGGAATCTGTATGAAATTGGAATTGTCGGCATGCCGCAGTAAATTCTTGACGGTACTATCCAGCACGGATTCCTGTGCGCAGAGGAAGATGTCGCCAGCACAAACAAAATCAGCGCCACAGTTAATGGCTCGTGCGATAGATACTGGTGATCCTATCGCTCCCGTGCTACCAATATAGGGTCTCTTCTGTTGTGCGGAAATTTCAGTTTTAAAAAAATTGTCACGTAGCTGAATCAGGGACTGGAGCTCACGCCAATCACCGTTATATACAATGGCATCAACCAGATTGATATCCAGTGCCTGAGTGGCTTCCTGGGCGGTGATCTCTCCGGAAGACTGTAGCTGCTCTATCATTTTTTTGGTTGGTGAGCGCAAGAAAAGCCGAGCCTCTTCCAGGCTGCTGACTTCAGCCATCAAGGTTCCGCGCTGCTCTTTGCGCAAGGCGGTTTTAATTCTCAGTTTGGTTAAAGCCGTAGAAATGCGGAAATAATGTTTTATATAGAAATGCTGAATGTCGGTATCCAGTAGCCGCTCAATCAGTACCGCCTCGCGTTCCGGGTAAATAATATCGGCGGTAACGCCAACCCCGAGATTTGGGTGGCGCTTGCTGAGCGCTGAAATTTTATCGATGGCTCGTTCATCTTTAATAGCCGCATCGTGTTGGAGTGCGGCGAATATCAAGGATCCCGATTTTGCGAGCTCGCTAATCAGTTCGTGCTGACGATAGTCTAACGGCCTGATCACATAGTTTGACTGTACTTGATAAAAATTAGCCAGGCCATGGTCATTACCAATGACCCTGCCCGTATCCGGTGTCATATTATGAATACTACTTGATGGGGATGGTGATAGCGGTTTGTCAGAATAGTCGGATTCGCGGTAATTCGCTAATGGGACAGCGTGCTGCAGCGGTTCGCATTGTTGTAAGATGCTTGAAATCAACTTGGTTAATACATCACCGGGACCCAATTCACGGTATTGGAAATCCCCTTGGCTCATCAGATAGCGAATGGTATCCGTCCAAAGAACGGAGCGACTGATTTGTTGTGCAAGTTGTTCTTTTATTTTATTGAACTCATGAGGCCTTGCGGTCACATTGGATAAAACAGGGATGCGCGGCGGTTGGAACTCAAACTGTTGCAGGTAGGCGGAAAATTCCGCCTGTATGGGTTGCATGTAGCGGGAATGAAACGGAGCGCTGACGTTCAGAGGTACAAAATTGCCTCCGGCGCGTTCAAATAATCGTGCAGCAACAGCCAGTTGGTCCTTGGGGCCAGCAATGACTGTTTGGGTGGGCTTGTTGAAATTGGCTACGTCAATCTCATGAAGATTGCCTTTCTGAAGTGTATTGGCTATTCGATCAGCATCGATGTTGAGTACAGCGGCCATGCCACCGTCAATCTTTGCGGTGCTCATCAGTTCTCCGCGACGTTTAACCAACTTAAGACCGGTCGCGAAATCAAAGACACCTGCGGCAAAAAGCGCGGAGTACTCACCCAGGCTATGGCCTGCTACGACATCTGGTTGTTCACCCTCCCGTACCGCTTTTAGATAAGACAAGGCCTCTACCACATACAATGCTGGTTGTGTGTATTGGGTCTGGTTCAGCTTTTTGTCTTTATCTTGTGTGCATAAACTTTCAATAGAGTAGCCCAGGATATCATCGGCGATTGCGACCATGTCGGGAAAGTCTGCAAAGAGCTCTTTTCCCATACCGACAAATTGAGAGCCCTGACCGGGGAAAACATAAGCATTCATAGGGGCATTACCTTGGCTGGTGTTGCGTAGAAGGTCAGCAGTAGATTTACCAAAATGGGTCAACAGCTTTTCAAGTCGTAGCAGATCGCTACCAAAAGGATCCATCAATGTATAGAACTCGGACTTTGAGTCGCTGCTGATATTCATTTTGGCGAAATTGGTTAGTGTGGAAGAGGGACCCAGATCCAGATAGATGCACGGACCCTCCTGCTCGACTAATTGAATTATTGAGCGAAAAAAAATGGGCTCTCGAATGACGTTCCAGAAATGGTCCTGAGAGATGACGGATAATTTTTCCCGCCTTGCGCAGGAAAACAGCGGTGTGCTTAATGTTGTGTAATGTTGTGCCAGAATAAACGGTAAAACCCTGTTTTTCTCGTTATCCAACAGGCTGCAGTGAAAAGCCTGGTTGACTGTCAGTGGTTGAAAGGGAATATCACTTGATCGAAAAATCTGGTGGCATTTGTCAAGTGCATCCTTGTAGCCTGCTATTACAAAGTGTGAGGCACTGTGTTCTCCGGCAATTTCGCATTCGTACTGCTTGATAACGGACAACAATCGGCTTTTTTCCAGAAAAACTGAGGTCATCCCCATCGGTGTTTTTTGTGCACCAAGTTCTTCTCCTTGATGCAGGACCAGATCAAAAAGCGTATCGAGCGACATGGCACCCGCCAGCGATGCTGCAGAAAATTCACCAAGACTGGCGCCAATAAAAAAATCCGGAGTAATGCCAACCTCCATGATCGTTTTTGCCAGCGCATACTCCACCAGTACGATAGCCGGATGAGATTTTTTCAAGTCAGTGAAAGGTTTGCTTTTTCCGTGATCTGCTCGAAACAGCTCAGCGATTACTGAAAAACCAGCTCGCGCCTTAACTTTTTCATCAAGACGTTCCATCCAATAGCGGAAGCGGGGGAGCTGTTCATACAGCTCACGACCCATTTGATAGTACTGGCTACCCTGGCCCGGCAGCATGAATACGACGGGCCTTGTTGCTGTAGATTGCTTTTGCGACATTTGCTTTACCCCCGCGATTGAGCCGTTTACACCGGCTCATTTTCTACAGCTACATGGCTTTCAGCCTGTAATATCAGGCCAAGCTTTTCTACCGTGGGGCTTTCCAGAACATCGGAGATAGCCATGTCGGCATTCAGCGTGCTACGCAGCTCAGTAATTAACTGCGTTGCCAACAGAGAATGTCCGCCCAATTCAAAAAAGTTGTCATGCCGCCCAACAGCATCGATATCAAGTAGCTTCTCAAAGGCAGATGCCAGTGTTTTTTCCAGTGAATTGATCGGTTCTGCAAAGTCCGTGCTGAGCGCGGGGCGCGGATGCCGTTTTTGTGCTTTGGATGTATCGGCTTTAAAGCCTTCCATGGTTTTCTTGTTTACCCATTTATCAATCCGTGCTTGCAAATCGGTGGAAGAAATTGTGATGTGATAGCGTGAATCGTAGCCCAGGCTTCGATGGAAACAATCCAATCCTTCCTCTACAGTCAGTGCAATTGCGCGCAAACGATCTGTAATGTTGTCGTGAAGTGTGGTGTTTTTATAATCAACAATCTTCCATTCGATATCCCACGAATCCCAACACTGCACATTCCAGCGGTAGGCTTTATGTGCGTTGCTGTATTCGGCATAAGACGCCGCCAGACAGTTTGAGGATCCATAAGAAACAAACAGAATTCCACCGAGAATTGAGCCGAGTGAACTCATCACCAGGCGAAAATCCAGATCGCGTTTTTCGAATACGCTATCAAGGGCCATTAATGCATAAGGGACAGTAATAAAGTCGCGTTCGGTCAGCTCATAAGACGCTTTGTTCACTGCGCGCACGTGACCGTTGGCTGAGCCGCCAGAGCAATGGATAATGCCGTTGAATTTTCCATATTGCTGTTCCGCTTTGTCTATCAATGTTGATAGTTCGGCTAGGTTATTATCTTGAGGCATGGGCGCGAGGAAAATACCACCCAGCTCAGCCAGCTCCCTGAACCCTCCGATTTTTACAGAAATATCTTCTTTAGGGTCGTGAGTTGTCAGCCAGTTATCCCATTCCTGTTGTGGTGGCATGGAGACATCACCCAGAACCAGCACAGTAGCTTTATATTCTGTTAGCAGCGTCTTGGATACTTCCAGTCCAATGCCCACCAAGCCATCGTATATCAGGTACGTGCCCCCCACTTTTATCGGGCTGCGCTTGCTGGTCTGTGCAGCAATCTCTATACGCTCATAGCTTTGAACCCAGCGGCGCGCGTTACGGAAGGCGCAAATAATGTCTGCCTGGTCAAAGCGGATTTCATTCTGCACTTGCTGCAAAAGCGCACTTTCTTCGTCAGAATTTTTGGTAGGGAGATACAAGTCAATTGCCTGGCAAGTGATATTCTGAAACTCTTGCTGCAACACTTTGACTAAACCGATGATGGAGGCTTTTTCGGGGCGATTTTTTTCGCTGCCGGTGATGTCATGCATATCGCTGGTCAACACCTTGATGGACAACTCGCTATTGAATTTATGTCGATTCAGGGATTGCACTAAATTCAATACGCTGTAATAGCCCTTAAATTGCGTGCTGCGGAAGGTATCCAGGTTGACCGAGTGCGCATCCTTATTCCGACTTTCCACCGTCCACAAATGCAGCACCCGACTAGGTAGTTCAAAAGACTCCTGTAAGTGTTGGACCAGAGAATCGTATTCAGCGAAATGGGCAGGATTTAACCGATAGCGGCCTTCGCCAAGTTTTTCGAAACTTTCGCCCTGGGTGACAACCACTACGGTCTCCCCGAGATCCAGCAGAGATTGAACCAGGCGATTGCAAAAACTGTTGTTGTTTGAAAAGACAAGCCATTGTGCACCAGAGACCAGTTCCTCTTGAATCAGGGGCCGTAAGGTTTTACGTTGCCAGGACTGCTCATAAAACCATTCGCCGGGCAGCCCGGTTTTATTATTTAGTTTGAATTCCTGAGAGAGACTCGTTTGTTTGCGATCAAAATCAATCCAGTATCGCTGCATTTCAAACGGATAGGTTGGCAAAGCAATGCGTTTTCCGGCTGTACTGTCCCCCTGCGCCAAATCCACGGCCTCCTGATTGAGCCATTGCTTGATGCTATCAAGCGTCGTGTTGGCTATCCGGGGAGGAAATAAAAAACTATTTAGGTTCCCGATATGACAGTAAGCATCATCTTCACCAGCGGAAAGACGGTCCAGCTTGACAATGGCGTCCCCAATATTCTCGACCAATATTACCGCACGCTTTTCAAAGCTGTTGCGACCAAACTGTAGGGTAAAAGCGATATCTTCCAATGCTACGTTATCTTTGTTCAGGCAATAGTTCGCGAGGTTGGAGGCCTGTTGCATAAGCGCATTATTGGTTCGGGCACTCAAAAACAACGCGATAGGGCCTTTAGTTTCCGGCTGTTGTGTGATGCGTAATGGAGCCTCTTCCATAACGATATGACAATTCGTCCCACCGACAGCGAGAGAGCTGACGCCAAGGCGTCTGACGTCTTGCGTCCAGTTAGTTAATTTATTGTTAACCTGGAATGGAGAGCTGGAAAAATCAATTTTTTTGTTGGGTGTTTCAAAATTGATGCTGGGTGGAATTTGCTTATGTTCCAATGCGAGTACGCTCTTGATGAAAGAGGCAATACCTGCCGCCGCACCGAGATGGCCAATGTTGGGTTTTACCGAACCGATCAGGCAGTGACTGTCGGATTGCTCAAACTCGTCAAACACATTAATCAATGCCGCGACTTCAATAGGGTCACCTAGTTTTGTACCGGTTCCATGCGCTTCTATATAAGAAATATCACGTGGCTCCAGATCTGCAGAAGCCAGCGCTTGTATAACAACTTCTGCTTGTCCTTCAACACTGGGTGCGGTGTAGCCGACTTTTTCATTCCCATCATTGTTGATCGCTGAACCGCGAATGATGGCTCGAATATTGTCGTTATCGCGCAACGCATCTTCCAGGCGTTTCAGTAACACTACACCACAACCGCTACCCCACAGGGTACCTGAGCCTTGTTCATCGAACGCGCGACAATGCCCATCGCGCGACAATATGCTGTCCTCTACATACATGTAACCGGCCTTATGAGGCACCATCACTGATGCGCCACCCGCAACGGCCATGTCACATTCACCTAACAGCAAACTCATGCGGGCTAGATGCACAGCGACCAGAGATGACGAGCAAGCGGTATTAACATTGATGCTCGGGCCTTTTAAATTCAGTTTATAGGAGAGGTGGGTCGGTAGGTGATCCTTGTCATTACTGATCAATATCTGCTGCTCACCAGCAGTTTGATAGATCTCATCGTTACCACATAATTTCGCATTGTAGTATTGAGTTACGCCAGCCGACCCATAGACGGCTACAGGAATATCGAGCGAATAAGGATTGTATCCCGCATCTTCAAAAACCTCCCAGCCGCACATTAAAAACAATCGACGTTGCGGATCAAGAATTTTGGCTTCTCCTGGACTAAAGCCAAAAAAACCTGCATCAAACATTTCTACGTTATTTAAAACGGGGGCCGAACGCACATAGTTTGGGTGGTTAAACACCTCTTCTGTAACGCCGCTTTCGCGGAGATCCTGGTCATTAAGGATCTCAACGCTTTCTATACCGTTTTTCAGATTATTCCAGAATTGGTCGATATTATCGGCTCCGGGAAAACGGCAAGACATACCAATGACCGCGATAGCAGTAGAATCGGAGGTTGTATGTGATTCATGTTTCATGACTTATCCCTATTTTTCATGTTTGGTCTGTAGGTTTTGTGATAACGGGCAGCCCGATTATGCGACTTGAAGGCGCCTGATCATCTGCCGTTGACGTTGCGCTCTTTCTCTGGCTTTACTCATTTTTCCTTTTTTCTCATCTGAGCCTGATAAATGTCTGGCTAAAGATGCAATCGATGGAAATTGAAACAATGTAGTAATCGGAATGCTTTTTTCCATCTGCTCGCTCACTCGGCTAGCCAGCTCAATGAGTTGTAGAGATGTACCGCCAAGATCGAAGAAGGAGGTTTCGGTATTCGGGTGCTCTGTGCGTAAAATCTCCCCGTAAATGAGCGCGAGCGTTGCTTCCAACTCATTGGCAGGAATGGTTGTTGGCTGTGTCTTTGAGGATGGTGACCGGCCTTTTAATGTCTCACGTAGAGCAGCCGAAATCTTGTCCAGACTATTAAGTTCTCTGGCAATAACGGCCATAGCTCGCGGTGATTTTGTACTTTGTTGGGGTTTGGGCTGTGTAGTTTCAGCATCTTCCATACGGCTTTGTCGCGGCTTCTCAGCATGACTTGGCTCAAAACGCAGGGATGCGCCTTGCGTGCTGTTTAATGAAAAATAATTCTCTGTTTCATGCCAGCAGGCCGCAGGAATGGATTTATAAAAGATATGAATGGGAACATTTTTTTCGGTTGCATCATATTCCAGATACAAGGTGTCAATGCCGAGTTCCACGGCCCTTTGAGCAACGGAGTTCAGCATGTGATGTTCTACTCCCTTGCCCAGCACCCGGCAGCTGAGCAGGAAGCTATCCAATCGGATGTGATCGGTGTTGACCTGATAGAAAAGCACACCTACCAGACCGTAATCACCAAATCTATCGCGGACGTGGAACGTTTTGCATTCATAATTTTCGTGATTTATTTTGCTATTCATCTCACTCGCGGTATGACGGCGGGTGGTGGCATTGAACTGATTGGTACGCTGCATCAATTGCTCTACACGCTCAACCGAGTCTTGATCCATATCAGCAATATCTATCTTTAACTCGAGCCTGGATAGAAAATCTTCAAATGAGCCGGCCTGGTTTTCTGCTTGATGACGTTCAAGGTTTTGCTTATACATCGCCGTGCGTTGTTTATCTTCATCGGTCACGGTATGGATATCGAGATCCCAGATGCTGTAGCAAAGATGATTAATTTCTTCAGCTTCCTGTGGAAATTGGATGGTAAGTACTTGTGGTAATGCTGATTCGACTTCCGCACATTCGACGGGGTTGTCATCGATGAAGATAAAGCTGTCCAGGCCCAGTTTCAGTTCTTCGCTGAGCTGTTTCAGGTTTTCAGATTTTGGCTGCCAATTAATTTTCCATGTCAGGATATTTTCCCGCGTCAACGGCATATCGGCACGGCTGTTAAAAACAGCGAGAACATCATCTTCTATATTTTTGCTGGCCAGGCACAACAATACACCGCGTTTCGATTGTTCAATCAAGAAGTTATGAAACTTAAGGCGAGCCTCATCAAACACGATACCTTGCGGTCCAACTTCGCCTACTACGCCTTGCCAAAGTGTGTTATCGCAATCCAGTACGATAACTTTATAGGGTAAGGTAGCCAATGACCTGACTTTACGTATCAGTGATGTACCAAGCGCCGTAAAGTAATCGGGCTTGTAGGGGATATGTCCAGCGTTGTCAGCAATCTCATCAAAAATGTGTGCGACAGGATAGGTTTGGATGACGGAAGCCGCATCAAGTAAACGAACATTGGGTAATGAACTAACAACATCAGCAAGCTCTTGATTGAGTTGATGATGAAGCTCAATGTGTTCGTTGTGAGAAGGTAATATAGCGAGGATCAGGGGGCTGCTCTGCATGCTGGTACTGAAGCGCAATGCTGCTAAAAATTCTGCAAAAAAAGCACGCTTGCGTTGTTCCGCAGGTATGCTTCTATCTGTATCAAAACGCAGCCAATCATCATAGCGGACCAACACCAGATTCATGCCGTCATGATTCTGATTGAGTGATGATCCGGGATCAAGCAGGCTTTGAAACACCTGATTATAGGCCGCAAATTCAAGAACAAAATCCAGTTGCACTTTATCAAGCCAGAACTGAAGAGAGTCCGCGAGCGGTTCGGCCGTAAAGGTTGAGGATATAATCAGCTTGGGCTTCTGTGCGATGCTTGAGGACGCAGCTTCCACCAGTAAAGGTGTGGAAACAAGATCATAGGCGCGATTGTCGGCTTGGGCGCGACTTATATCGCGCAGTATGCGCTGAAACGATTCGAGAATATGGGTGGCCGTTTGGGTGGTAAACAGATCCGGATTGAAATCCATAAAGACACGCAGGTTGTCCCCTCGAATATCAACCGTAAACAATATATCAAAGTCCAGCGTAATCAACGGAATATCCATGAGCGACAAGCGCAAGTCATTGTCGTACATAACGACTTCGTCTCGCTCAATCATATTGAAGAGAATCTGGAATAACGGGTTGTGATTTTTGGGCGAAGGTATATTCAAATGACTTACCACGTCACCGTAACCGACGCTTTGATGATCAAAAGCCTGGTACAGGCTGGCCTTGGTATGTTCAATGAGTTCATCGAACGTACCCTGAAGATTGATTTTGCTGCGCAATACCAGCGTGTTGGAAAGGAAGCCAACCATGTTGCGTGTGTCGGGAAGATGACGATTCGCATTAGGCACGCCAATGAGGATATCGTCCTGCTGGCAGAGACGAGCCAGCAATAAGTTAAAGACAGAAAATACCAACGAAAAACGCGTTGCTTTGAGTTGCCTGGCCAGTGCGTCAAGCTGGGTAAAGATCTCGCTGTCCAATTCGAAGGAAACCTGCTCCGCACGGAAAGTTTGTTGAGTTTGGCGAGGAAAATCCAGCGGCAGGTTCAGACTGGCGGGAGCATCTGCTAAAAATTTTTGCCAGAAGTCGAGATCCTTCTTCTTTCGGCTGCCATCCTGATTATGTAGCCAGACAAGATAGTCGGTGAATTGACCATTCATTGACAAGTGGTGATCAGGGGCTGCGCCATCAACAACGGCGCTAAAAATCTGAATCAGCTCCCTGGCAATAATATCGCAAGAACTTATGTCAGCAATGATGTGGTGCACAACGATTGACAGTACGTAATCATCTTCGCCGGTTTCAATTAGCGTGACTTTAAGTAAGGGGCCTTTGGTGATATCAAACAACGTTCGGGCAGCTTGGTTAATCATGGTGTAAGGAGAGGTATGTTTGGCTAACTGATACCACTCCAGGTCAACATGCAGATGATCGACCACTTTCTGGACAGGCTCTCCTTGTTTCAGCGCAAAGATCGTTCGTAGGGATTTATGACGTGCAACAAGTACATTAAGTGCATGCTGTAAGTGTGCTTTATCGAGTTTTCCTCTAAGACGATAAGCCGCAGAAATGTTGTGGCGCGTATTGTTCGGGTACATCTGGGACAGTACCCATAAACGCAGTTGGTCTGAACTGAGGGGAATATCATCGTGACGTTGGGATATCGGTATAACGAATTCGTCGGACGTTGTTGTCGTTGTGGTTCCTGTTTCCTGTTCGATCAGCGTGCAAAGATCATTAAACGAGTTGCACTGGCTGAATGCTCCGATAGTAATGTCCAGTGATAATTTCCGGTTAAGCTCGGTGACCACCTGTGTGGTAGTAATAGAGGTCCCACCCAGGGCAATAAAATTATCGTCAGGCTGAATGTCCGGAACGCTCAGATACTTCAACCAGATATTCTTGACCAGTGAATGGATATCTGACGAATACTTCGGTGACTCGATGTTTGGTGAAGCCAGTGTTATGGGTGGGCTGACCAGTTTTTCCGCATCATCCGTATACCAGTAACGATGTCGTGCAAAAGGGTAATGGGGCAAGCTGGTCAGCTTCGCCTGGCGGTTTGCTGGTATATGTTGCCAAGGGATGTGGGCTCCCTTAACCCAAAGTTTGGCCAGCTGGGTTAAACGTCCACTGCGTGCAAGGGCACCAATGAAGTTTTCTCCCTCGGGACAATCGAGAAAATCGTCCAGTTCCTGATCGTCGGATAGGGTATTAAAAAATGCTATCTCGCTTGTCTCACCGGTGCATGCGAAATGTCGCAGTTCTTCAATCAATTCGCGCTTGTTATTCGCGACAATCGCAAGGCGATGCGCCATGGCTTCTCTGCCGGTCTGCATGGTAAAGGCCAGGTCTTGTAAACTGTCTTCAGTTTCGAAGTGGACAGGTGTGGTGGCATGGGCTTTCTTGAGCGCATTCAGTAAATCATTCACAGAATATTGCAGTGCAATCAGACGAGGCGTTACCGATATTTGCCAGTGTTCCTCGATGGCTTTCGTGATGGCCATGTAATCATTCAAATGGAAGCCTATATCCGCGATCAATGTATGTTGATCGTGTAGCTGGATTCTGCCGTGTGTCGCATTGGCGACCAGCGCCGCGAGATGCGGCAGGGTAACGTCGGTATTGGATAGTGAAGCTTTTAATTCAATACGTTGCGCAAGGTTGCCGGCATAGGTCATCAATCGTTCCCTGGACCTGGCTGATACGACAAAGACCGACGGCATATCCTCTGATGACGGCGTTGACTTTATCGACGAATATTCCTCGACTATCACATGTGCATAAGCACCACCAATACCGAACGAGCTGATACCGGCACGGCGAGGATACGTGGGGTTGGGCTGCCAATATTGATTGGTACGAGGAATGACAAAAGGCGTATTTTCCAAAGTTACATAAGGGTTCACGTCACGCAAATGAGGCATGGCCGGAATGGTTTTATGTTTCATTGAAAGAATGACTTTTAACAAGCCAACAATGCCTGCCGCGCCCTCGGCATGACCAATATGTGCTTTAGCAGTAGTAAGCGCGCACCGATTGTGACGGTGATCGACATCTTTAAACGCAAGTTTCAATCCATTAACTTCTATCGGATCTCCCAGTGATGTCCCCGTACCATGTGCTTCTATATAAGAAATACTTTCGGCAGGGAGATTACCGGCCTTCAGAGCCTTCTCGATAACGGCTGCTTCCTGGGTTACATTGGGTGCAGTAAAAGATGCGCTGTAACCACCGTGATTGACTGCGGAACTTTTGATAACAGCATGGATCTGGTCACCGTCTTGCTCGGCCTTTGACAGAGGCTTTAACAACACTGCAGCAACCGCCTCGCCGGGCAGGTAGCCGTCGGCACGACTGTCGAATGGATAACTGCCACCTGACTTGGATAGCGCACCAATAGTACAGAAATAACGGAAATGCAGGGGACTTAACACCAGATTGGTGCCAGCCACAAACGCCATGTCACACTCACCATTGCGCAACGCACTCAATGCCGAATTAATGGCAACTAATGATGCTGAGCAGGCTGTATCGAGTGGTAAGCTTGGGCCTTTCAGATTTAGATAGAAGGAGGGGCGGTTTGCCAGCATGGTAAGTGCATTGCCAATACCGAAATAAGGACTCATCTCGCCCAGGTGTCGAACCAACTCCAATTCATAATCGTGGAAGCAGGCCCCCACGTACATACCCGTATTGGTACCACGAATTTTATTTGCATAACCGGCATCTTCTATGGTGTGGTAGATCACTTCAAGGAGGTGACGTAACTGGGGATCAAGAATGGCCGCTTCCTGCGGTGGAATATTAAAAAAAGCTGCATCAAATTTATCAACGTCATCTATAAAACTGCCGCGAGTACAATACATTGCATCGGGCACATCCGGATTTTCCTCACGCCATTTTTTATACTCAAAGTGATCTTCGGGTATATCTCGGAATAGATCAGTTTGTTCCGCAAGGTTCTTCCAAAACTCGTCAAGGTTTTTTGATCCGGGAAATTTACCTGCCATACCGATGACCGCAATATCTTCGTTTAGCGGAATGTGATGGCGACATAAGGCGCTGGTATGATCTTGGTGCGCCGGTGTTATAGCAGGAAATTGGCTAAATATTTGATCGAGCGTGAAATCAGTACCGGCGGCTTTGTCATTGTTCTTGGCAGGAACTGCCGAGGCTTTATCCTCGCCATTGCCAGGGTAGGCTGGTGCTGCCTGTAACGTTAGTGCATCTGGATGATCACTTTCAAGAAAGCGAGCGAGATCAGAAATGCTTTGATATTCAAAAAAAACCGTGGGCGGCAGTTCAATTCCAAGGTCTTTTTTAATGCTGTCAGAGATGGATACCAGGCTGATCGAATCAATCCCCAAGTCCATAATATTACGAGTTTCATCTGAACGTTTTACCGGCTTCCCGCTGATTGCCTGGATACTGGCTTTCAGGTATTCAGTAATATTCTTGTGTGGCTTATCAAGGCCAACATTCCTCGTCTTTTCCATAAAATCGCTCCATGTATAGAAAGTTATGGATTAATTCCAGTTAATGAGTCCAGTCTGTATAACAAATGCTGGCATATTTGCTGTCGGTGATTTCACCTACGGTTTAAAAGTGCCAATCAAACCTAAGGCTGAGCATACTGTCTTGCTCGTAAGCCTGGAGTGCATGACGAGCCCTGGAAAATAAAGAGCCCTCTACCTCCAGCGTAAATTGTTTGCCTATCCTTCGAGAGATTTCCATTTTCACAACAGTTTCCCGGGTTTCCTTATCAACGATTGCACCGAGCAACATCGTGGCATCTTGCAAATCGTTCAGCGAAATCCGTGTACCCAAAAATACATCTCGGCTAAACACACTACCGCTCTCACCGCGCTCGTCATGGATGTATTCCAGTAACCATCCTATATCTGCATCGGTATCAAATGCCTGAAAGAACGTATACTCAAAACCACCAACGGCGGCTGTGTAATCCTCGTAGAGATTGTGATTTGCAATAGCTTCGAGCTTCCACAACCAAGCATCTGTTGTAAGTTGCAAATCAATACCGACCTGCCGGATCTTGGCGTAAGTGGGTATCAGATAATTCCCGACATCATTAATGCCGAGAACAGGCTCCCGACCAATTCCTTCAAACCAATGAATGCCCAAATCAATATTGCCAATGTAATGGCTGTAGCGAATGGCATAATCCTGGTTCGCGCTCTTGTCCGTACGCAGATAGCGGGCGTTATTATTATCAACCGGTGGTGATGTTCTATACCTGCCTTCGACAGCGGGGTACACACGTTCACGAAATACCGGAAGCCAATAAAATGACAAATTTCCCCAGTCGCGGATAAATGTGGCGTTTACCATAGGCTGGCCGAGCTTCTCGTCTTGATAAATGCTCTCAACCAAATCCACCTGATTGATGATATTGACCAAGTGCCAGGATTCCGTTACACCCCAATAAACAATATTTACTCCCGCGTTGAGGTCGACAAATGCGTTATCGTATGACCAATGAAGTTCCCGAACGTCAAGGTGATTCCGCTCATCGTCTTCACTGCCTGCTCGGCCGAATGCTTTGAATGAAAAGCTGTGTTTATTACCTCGCCATGTCGCTTCGGGTTCAGTAACGATCTCCGTTGAGTCATTGTGTTTTTGGCCAGAAAATTTTGGGTTTTCCAAAAAATAGTTTTGCTGCAATCCCAAGCTGCCGGAAAACTCCACGGCAGCGAATCCATATATTGGCCACAACGTTAATGTTGTGGCCAGAGTAATTTTCTTCATAGGTTAAATGCACTATTGGATACGCTTTAGTCGACCTTTATCGAAATCCTGCTCTGTTAATCCGGTATTGAAGACATAGTCGCCATACAGAAGCGTGGTACTTTTATTGGTTTGGTGATTAACCATGTCCAATGTATGCGCTCTCCAATAACCGCTGGATAGCTGATAATCACTTAAAGTCAAAGTCTTTAGCAGGTCACCCTTTCGATCATAAAACTCTACCTTGCGGACCTGATATGCCTTTTGATCAATCCACACTAATAGATGTGAATACCCGGAGAACTCATACTGCGGCAATCTTTTTACAAGATCACAAGTCATGTCTTCACAGGCTTCTTCGCGTAGCCATTCGTGGGAATACTTATTGAGTTCCAGGGAGGTAAAGTCTTCAAAAGCAAACTCTGACCCGACAAATGGACCAGATTTATTCTTCGAAGAAATTCGTTTGATCCGTTTTAGTGAAGGAAGGTAAAGCCATTGATCATCAGCTTCCAATATCCGTGCATGAGACAACAGCGCGGTACCGGAAATGTCCTTAGGTTCATTGAAGATAACGATGCTTTTATCCCCGAGGTCTTCGTTTGCAACTTCCAGCGTTTTTATATGTAGGTTACGTGAAGCTTCTTCACCAGACGCATTCTTTAACACCATCTTCAATTCAACTTCGCTGCTGGTAAATCCTCTGTCTGTGCGATCAGAGCGTGCGGAAATTTCGTAGCCCTTGGTGTCATTGTCGGTTGTTTTTGCAACTACATTGTCCGATGTTGTCAGCAATAGTGCACTAACAGCGATTACGATTGCACCTAGCGTGCCTTCTGTTGCCATACTTTGATTTTTAATCATGTTCACCTCTGATGTCTCAACGTGTTTTCTATCATTCAAAAGGACGAGTAGTGCCGGCAATAAAAGAAAATCGAGCAATAAAGCCAGCAGAATGGTAATGGTGGTCAACAGCCCCAGATCAGCATTGATTTTGAATGTTGATCCGGCCATGACAATAAAGCCCGCCACCAGAATCAGGGTATTGATGACGATGGCTGGACCGACATTGTGAAATGCATAGGCTACGGCTGACCTGGCATCTAACATTTTTTCCCGGCGAGCCAGATCGTACTTGGCCAGGAAGTGGACGGTGTCATCTACGACGATACCCAGGGAAATTGCCGCAACGGCTGCAACGGAGAAACCCACAGTTCCGACTAATAATGACCAGATACCGAAGGCCGCAAGTATGGGTAAACCATTAGGAACCAGACTCAATAAACCTAACTTGAAGCTGCGTAGGGTGATGATAAGAATTAATGCGATTGCCAGGATTGCCATAATTGTTCCGGCAATCATGCTCTGCACATTGCGGTCTGCAATATAAGTAAACATAACCTGGGCACTGGTTGGCTTGGTCTCTTGCATATAAGCCGGGAAGTTAGCGTCAATCCATGCTTGTGTATTGTCTATAAATGCTTTGGTCTGTGTTGTAGAGGTTTTTCCTAAAGTGACTGTCACGCGTGTGGCAGATTTGTCGATATTGATTCGATCATTCAAATCCAGTCCATAGGGAAGCGACAATTCATACAGCAGCAGGTACTGGGCCGCTTCGGTGTCATCGCCAGGTATCTCGTAAAATGATTGGTTATCGCCATGAACATTCTTGTTCAAACGCTTGACGATATCGGTAATTGAAAAAACGTGAACAACATTCGGCTGCTGACGCAGGAAATCGGTAAATGCTTCCAGCTTTGTCAGGTACTCATTGCTGCTGATATCACCAGGCCCGGCGGCGGGAACTGAGTATTCAATGGGATACATACCGAACTTGGTCGTTGCTTGATCGGTATCGTTACGGAATTCAATTTTCTTTGAAAAGTAATCGCTCCATTGGTCATCAAACTCAATGCTTGGTATAAAGGCGACCAGGACAAGACTCAAAATAATGCACGAGCTCGCAAGCATTTTGGTATTGGCGTTCACAAAGCCCGCGAGCTTATCCATCCACTTCTCGCCAAAGCTGTCACTTCCGGTTTGCTTGATACGCATGGGCACAATAGCCATTAGTGCTGGCAACAAGGTGATAGACAATAACCAACCGGCCGCAATACCCGCAGACGCCATATTGCCCAGGTGCCAATAGGGTGGTGCGTCAGAGAAGTTCAAGGCCAGAAAGCCGACAATAGTCGTTAATGAGGTGACAGTGACCGGCATCAGGTTGATGCGCAGGGATTCCACAACTGCTTCATGGCGTGACATACCCTGGCGGATCGCCTTTTTGAAAGACAGCAATATGTGAATGGAATCCGCAATAGCCAAGGTAAGGATAATAATAGGGGCGGAATTGGAGATAGGCGTAAGAAGCACACCAGTGAAACCACCCAACCCCATACCGACGCCGATCGATAGATACACAACAACAATTGTCATCAATGTGCCTACGATTGAACGCAAAGCCAGCAGCGTCAGTAGCACCAAAACACCATACATCAGAGGGACCAACTGGATTGAATCCATATACCCGGCTTCAGCAAAGGCGTTGTTCAACATAGAGAAGCCGGTGAGGGAGACTTTGATATCAGGAAATTCCTGTTCAATCAGCGCTTTATATTCGCGTGCTTTCGCTGCTGCCGTTGGCACTTCATACAGGCTTTGACCGGGAAACTGCATGACTACATTGATTGCCGTTGCTGAGCCGTCGGCTTTAATCAGCTGGTCTAACAACAGCGGTTCGTTAATTGATGTGCCTTTAACGCGATTGATCTCTTGTGCAGAGAGATTTTCTGCATTGGTATAAAGATCTTCTACTGTCAGGTCGTCATCGTCCGCATAGGAGTTCTGAAAGTTACTAATGGAGTCCACGCGGTTGGTAAAGGGAATAAGCCAGGCTTTTTCTGTCAGTATTTCTACTGCTTTCAGGTTCTCATTGGTAAATACATTTCCATTTTTTGGCTCCAGCACGAAGAAGAAGTTGTCGTTCTTGACGTAAGTCTTCTGGAAGTTCTCGAAGGCGGTTAACTCCGGATTGTCTCCGGAGAAAAATACGCGATAGTCTGTGGAAAAGCTTAATAGCTTTCCACCTGTTCCGATGGCCAGTGCCGCTGCTACGCAAACAATGACTACTATGAAGCGGTACCGGATGACTGACTTAGCCAGACCGATTGCAAATCGGTCAACTACGTCAAAATATTTGGACATGTCACACCTCTGTTTCTGTGATAGTTTTATAAATGTGCATAATCAAGCACGTTCCAGATGTTGCTTGGTTCTCTTCCAGGTGTTATTGCTTAAGATCCTTTTACACACGATGCCGAAGGCTTCCAGGTAGACATTTCCCCGTTCATCGCAGATAACCGCATCGCATTTCAATATTTGCTCATTAAGAAGTATGCGTGTGATCAGGCAATAAGAACGACTGGCTGGTGGTCGGTGAAGCACAACGTCGTTAACGCTGAAGGGGATGTAAACTGCGTCCGTCCCATGCAGGAATGCGAATTTTGCACTCACAATTGCAGCATCCAACCAAGCGGGATGGAGAGCGTAATGAGCAAAGTTTTCGTGCAGTTCATCACTGATGCTGATCATGGATAGTGCCTGAGTTTCCCCAACCAATATCCTCTCTACCGTCGTTAAAGAGCCCTGATAGTCGACCCCCTGGGTACGCAGCAAATGATAGATATCCTGTTTTTCATAAGCTGTAGTCAGATCTCGCAAGAGGGATTCGAGATCAAGTGTCGATGGGTTTCGATCAACAGTGGTAACAGTACCGCTGGATGATTTTTCGATTACCGTGCGGTCACATATCCGGTGGTGGCTTTCAAACGCAATGCTGTTGTTGCGACTTTCTTGAAAGTGAATGGACACGCGGGCATATTCGTCCGACATCAAAGAGAGTGGTGAATAGAAAACGATGCGTTGTACACAGTTGGCATTCTTGAACTCGGGGTGGATGCGCGCGGCTTCCAATGCCATGCTGGGATAAGTAACACCCAATAGCACTTCATCGTCAAAAACTTTATGTTCTCTCAAGTAGGGCTCGCCCTGCTGAAAATCTTCATGCCACACGGGCGGTTCATCAGGGATGGGTTTATCAAGGGAATTAAAGATCTTCGTTTGATTGACCAGCGGCGACTGACGAGATTCTATCCAGTGGCGCGTGCGGCTAAAGGGATAGCCCGGGAGGCTGATGCGATGTGGTTTTTCGTCATCGTAGAGCCGGCGCCAATCAATAGCGGCACCGCGCAACCAGATATCGCGCAAGTATGTCAGATCATATTGCTCAAGGGCCCGCTCAATATCGACGGCAGAAACGTCTACATCGGATTGTGCGACCACATGATAGAGCCCACCTGGACATTCACCTTGATCAGCAAATGTCGCCAGCACTTTTATCAAGGCGTCCTTGTCATCACAGATAATCGCCAGGCGATGGTCAAACGTATCTCGTCCAACCTGCAGGGTATAGGCTATATCCGAAAGGTTAACAGCGGTTTTTGTGAGTGCTCGGCTTACTGATTTCGCGTAGGCGCGCAGATTCAAAGCAGATTTTGCTGATAACAAAATCAGCTCAGATTGAGTCATGTTCCCAGTCGTGTCAGCGTGTCCGCGACCTTCAGGGTATTCCTCAAGGATAAGGTGTGCATTTACGCCGCCAGCACCAAAGGCGTTAATAGCGGCGCGGCGCGGTAGAGCGTTGCCAGATGTGTCGGTCAGTGCCTGCCAGTCGCGACGCTCACTTAGCAGATAAAAAGGTGACTTTTTCAGATCAATATAGGGATTAGCATTGTTCAGATGGATTAACCCAGGCAGCTTTTTGAATCTCAGGCTAAGCAAGACTTTGATGACGCTGGCTATGCCGGACGCCGCCTCCAGGTGGCCGATATTGGTTTTGATCGTACCTATGCCGCAAGCCGTATCAGAAACGCCGGACGCTTGTTCATTAAATTCATTAAAAGCTTTCTCCAGTGCACTGATTTCAATTGGATCACCCAGCTTTGTTCCGGTGCCGTGTGCCTCGATGTAAGAGACCGTAGCCGGATGTACACCACAACGCGAATAGGCTTCTTTAATTAATTGATACTGGGCTTTCAAATTCGGCGCAGTCAGAGTGTTCGCATGTCCACCATGATTGGTGTGGCTTCCTTTAATAACAGCAATAATATTGTCCCGATCGGCTTTGGCGCGGCCGAGCGGTTTCAGCACGATAGCTGCACCACCCTCTCCCCGCACGAAACCGTCTGCGCTTTCGTCAAATGATTTACAGCGGCCATCTGCACTTAACATCTGCGCTTGTTCAAACACCGAGCTCAGGCGCGGGCTCATCATAATACTGATGCCGCCGACAATCGCTTGTGGGCAAATACCAGCTTTTATATCTTGAACGGCTCGATGAATGGCAACAAGAGAACTGGAACATAAGGTATCTATTGGTTCGCTCGGACCACAGAAGTCGAACAAATAGGAGATTCGATTGACGAGGAAAGCATGGTTATTGCCGAAGCTCATCGTCGGAGAGATATCGACAGCGTTACTCTGCAAATAATCTGCATAGTCACGATTCGATAAACCAACGTAAAGTCCTGTTCTGGTACCGGAAAAATCGGATACTTTATATCCGGCATCTTCAATAGCATGCCAAACCAGTTGAATGAACAAGCGTTGTTGTGGGTCCAATAGTGCAGCTTCGTTAGCATCAATACCAAAAAACTCCGCGTCGAATTTATCGACATCTTTAATGAAGGAACCCCAACGTGATTGAGTTTTCCTGCTGTCTTCGGACGCCTTGCCTAATACATCGCGCCACGACCAGCGCTCGTTCGGTACCTCGCGAACAAAGTCTTGCCCGTCCCAAAGCTTTAACCAGAATTCCTCCAGGTTCTCGCTGTCGGGCATCAGTGCCTGCATGCCAATAATCGCAATGTCATCGTCTGAATAGTGACTGTGAGAGTGTTCTGTCTTTGCAGTGCCGGTGTGTGGCGGAAGGATTGTCGGTATGCAAAGGGCTTCGGTTACTTCCGCCACCTCTGTTCGAGCATCGCCTGATGAACCAAGATTACCGAGTGCTGCCTGAATATCATTCGGATATTCCGCTAATAAATAATCTGCAAGTTCTGAAAGTGTGTGATACTCAAAAAGTACCACGGGTGTCATGTCAGTTTTGTAACTGGTGTTGATCTCCGAAACAAATTCCGTGTTTGATATGGAATCAAAACCGTAGTTTGTTAAATGCGTTGTGTCCGAGATCCTATCCGCAGGAACTTTAGTTATGGATGAAGCGAGGCCTTTCAGATTCGCTAAGAGGACATTGCGCATCTGTTGTGAGCCAGCGTGATCAATAACAGAATGCGCATCTACCGCTGATACTTCATCGTCGGATGTGACTTGAGAGAAATACTCAATGATGGTATCCCTATGTTCACTCGCGATATGCCTGGCCACTTCACGTAAAGTATTGTGCTCGAAGAAGATAACAGGTGTCAGATCTGTACCAAAGGTGTTATTAATGCTCGTTGCCAGTTCGGTATTTGCAATTGAATCAAAACCCAATTCAGGAAGGACGGAATCACCATGGATACTTTCCGGCTTGAGTTTAAGTATGGAGGCAGCCAGTTTCAGCAATACAGCCTCTATCTGCGCCGGTTGATCACGCTGAGTGGAAGGCTTTATCTCTGGCGTTGTTTCCGATATCGATCCATAGACTTTGTCGTCAGAGGTGGCTAGCCCACTGCGTTTACGGACGGCGGTTAATAAAAGCGAGGGATTTCCGCGCACGATCACATGGGAACCACTCAGGTTGGCGAGACTGAAATCCAGTAACCGAAAGCCATCTTCGGATGAGATTGGTTCAACGCCTGTAGATTCCTTAAAAAATCTGATGGCGGATTCATTGGCAGTCATACCACCATCCAACCACAGCGGCCAGCTCAAGCTAAGGGTTTTTCCGCTACGTTGTCCCTTGCTTGCCAAGTTGTTTCGCCATTCACAAAATTCTTCTATGACGGCATTGGCATAGCCATAATCCGTTTGTCCCATGTTGCCCATGGTGGCGGAAATCGACGAGAACCCATAAAAGAATGTTAGCGAACAGCGCCGTGTAGCTTCATCCAGTGCATAGATTCCCTTAACTTTTGGATCAACCACAGGGTCAATATCCCGTGTTGATTTTTTTGAAATTAACTTATCCGCAACAGTACCAGCACAATGGAAAACACCGGTAATCTTGCCCTGGCTTTTCTCAATCCGGGCAACACATTCATTCAATGCGTTGAGATCGGAAATGTTACAAAGGTGATATTCATAAGGAATATCTGCCCATTCGTTACACAGTGTTTCATTTAACGGCTGACGACCAATAATCGCAAGCTTCGCGTTGTATTGTGTGTGGAGATGTCTTACCAGTTTTCGCCCGATGCCACCCGTGCCGCCTGTTATCAGATAGACATCATCTTTATTTAATACCTTGCTCGCGGGGGAGGATAGATTGACGGATTCAATGCGGTAATCTGCCTGCATGCGTATAGTATTGGCATAACGGATTTCAATTGAATCAGGTACATAACGTAAATCGTCTAACAAACGCTGTGCTTCCGCATTTAAATCATCTTCCAGAGCAATGACGGTAGCTTTGATTTTGGTGGTTTCCTGATGTAAGGATCTTACCAGGCCGTTTATGCCGGCAAAAACCGGAGCCATGGGACTTTTGCTGCGGTAAGCGAAAATGAGGCGCGAATGGGTATGGTGAAGTCGTTTTAATGCATGAGAACATACTGCATAAAAGGGCTTGATAACAGAGTCAGTGACCGTATCTATGCTTGCCTCATCACCATCTGACGAATAACTCCAGGCAAAGATGATGTGTTTCGGCAGCCGCTGTTGTTGTTCCAGGTGTGCAAACAAGGCAGTAATGCTGTCTTCGTTGTCTGGATTTACGGTGTAGTAATTATCTCCAAGATATTGATATTTTTCCCGTGGTACAACGGTAATCAGATGTTCGGGGGTTGTGGTGTGATGTGCAAAATCCACGGTAGGAGAAAACACCAATACCGGCCCATCCAACGCCCCATTAACCTCTGGTGCGGATGGCTTCCAAAATTTCTGTAACTGGTAAAAATCCTGATTATTTATGGTTTGTTTTACCGGCTTGTTTTCTGATCTGACGTGCTCAAGATGTGGCGCCTTATTTGTCAGTGTTTTCAGGCAATACTCCCGGATGTCAACCAGACAATCGCCATGAGAGTCGAATATCCGGATATTAAATTTGCGTATTCCTCGCTGGGCCGCTTGCGCATTACTGGTCAGCTCTGCGTGAACGTGGCATACCTTGGTAAGGGCGCCATAGATTGTCAGGGATTTCATCGAGAAGGGGAGGTATGCATTGCTGGAATCCTGCTCCGGATTTGCCAGTATGCCTATGACTGTCTGAATCCCGCCCTCCAGCAGACTGGGGTGAAGAATGAACTGGCCATATTCTGGATTAAATTTCTCCGGAAGACGGACTTCCGCTAGAGATTCACGCGAATTAAAGACTACATTCTGTATCGGCTTATAGCCGTCTTTATAATTGAATGTCAGTTGGCTGAATAAATCATAGATATCGTTGCGATCCATCGCATTTTGGCAGCGTGCCTTGATTGCGCTTATATCTTCACGCGCGGGTTTATGCATGGTGTTGGATGAAACTTCAATCGTGCCTCGTGCGTGGATTTGCTGCTGCTGATGGTCGCGCGAACGAATAACATATTCTTTATTAGGCCATGCGCCTTCAAAGCTAATTTCGAGTGTTTTATGTTGCTGACCAACAGACAGGGCCTGGAACCATACATTGCCTTTTAACGAGATAACCTTGCCTTGCTGTTCTATCTGAGCCAGGTTATCACCGGCGACCCGGGCGAACTCCAGATAGCCGACGGCAGGAAAGATAACGGCATTGTTAACCAGGTGATCGCCAATTAATGGATTATCAATAGCAAGATGTTTGACAAAAACACCTGTTGTAGGCATCGAATCCAACAAGGGGTGATGGAATGGTGACGCTGTTAACCGTTTGCTGACGGCGGGGGCGTTAGGTAACCAGTAATCGACTTCGTCGAACGGGTAGAGCGGTAGTCGAGTCTTTGGGGTTGTGGGCTCATCAGCATAGGCTTTGAACCAGTTGATAGCAACACCCGCGAGCCATAACCTGCCCAAACTGGAAAAAGTACGCTTTTGTAATAAAGGTTGTGTCAGCTCTTCCGCATCGACATCTTTGAACACAGCAAAATAATTTTCCTGGGCAGTTTTTACATTGCTGGCAAGGTATCCAGGATTGGCGGACTCATTGCGAATAAAGGCTAGTAATTGATGACAGGCATCCTGGATTGTATTGGCTTCAATTAGCAGGCGCTCATCAAAAAAAGAACGCCCCACTTGGCTGGTATAACAACAGCTTTGCCAATCCAGCGCCTGTTCGTTTTGCATTAAGAAACGATAATAAGCTTCCGCCAGCTGACGCAGCTGCGTAGCTGATTTTGCAGATAATAAAAGAACATTAGTTGTGGCACCGGGTGTGGCTGCTATATTTTCAGCGGTGTACTCTTCAACAATTACATGAGCGTTAACACCGCCGAAGCCGAACGAACTGACGCCCGCCCGCCGTGGTGTCGGTTGACCATTCATGTCGACAGCAGTCCACGGGCTGCGTTGGGCGGTGAAATAGAAAGGGCTGCCGCTGATGTCAATATGCTTGTTTTGATTGATAAACATCGGCATGCCGGGAAGCGTCCGGTGCTTGAATGCCAGTAGAACCTTGGCAAGCCCTGCCTGGCCAGCAACGGCCTCCAGATGGCCGATATTTGACTTAACAGAACCTATGCCGCAAGGACGGGGTTGTAGTTGGCTGTGTTTTCCCAGTTGTTCAAAGGCGCGCCGAATACCGTCAATTTCTATCGGATCGCCTAACGGTGTTCCCGATCCGTGCGCTTCTATATAACTTAACGAATGCACATCAATTTCTGCATCCTCTACCGCTTTAACAATAAGTTCACATTGCGCTTCACCGCTGGGCGCACTGAGTGAATTTGTTCTGCCACCATGATTTTCAGCGGAACCCAGAATAACGCCATAGATTGCGTCACCATCCTGCTCTGCCTGGTGCAGCGGTTTGATTACCATTGCTGCTACCCCTTCGCTGCGCACATAACCATTGGCGCGATCATCAAACGACATGCAATGGCCATCTTTGCTGAGCATCCCGTTTTTACTAAACGAGTGATGAATATAAGGGCTGGCAATCACATTCACGCCGCCTACAATAGCTGAGTCACAGTCTCCATTTTGGATTGCCCGTATCGCACGGTGCATGGCGACCAGTGAGCTGGAGCAGGCGGTATCAATGACGGCACTCGGGCCACGCAAATTGAATTGATATGACACCCGATTGGCTATCACACAATTAATATTGCCTGAAATGGTGTAACCATCCGGCTGAACGCCATATTTTTGTACCAGATCCCAATAGTCGGATGTGACAATGCCGACAAACACGCCCATATTGGTTCCGCTGACAGCCTCGAGACTCAGTCCCGCATCCTCAAGCGCGTGATAGGATGCCTGGAGGAAAAGCCGTTGTTGCGGGTCCATTAACTCGGCTTCGCGCGGCGAGATATTAAAGAAGCTTGCATCAAATCCGCGAATATTGGGTATGAAGCCACCCATTCTATAAGGATTGCTTTCGCCCGAGCCAAACTCAACGTTGCGCCAATCCCACCGGGAGTTCGGGATCTCAGTGATGCAGTCCAGGCCGTCAACCAGATTCTTCCAGAAAACCTCAGCATTTTTTGCTTCCGGCATCTGCAGTGCCATGCCTACGATGGCTAGTGGTTGTTTTTTGCCGGAAGAGGGCATGCGCTGTGAAAATGATTCTTTTACGGGATTGGAAGCAGACTCTCCCTTGATAAACGGTTCGAGTTCTTGTAATTGACTTTGATAAAAATCGGACAAGGTTGCCACGTGCCGAGATTCGATGAGGTAACTGCATAGCTTGTCTATATTTACATGACTGTAATAAATAGCAGGGCTAAGTTTTATATCGAATCTCTGTTTAATCTTTGCGCTGAGTTGAGTAAAACGGAGTGAATTGAAACCGTACTGGCCAAAAGCCTGATTGGTGTCCACCTGCGGAATAGCCAATAGCTCCTTGATAACTTCCTGCAAATCGTTGCGCAGTAAATTATGGAGTCGCTCTCTTCCTGCCTGACTAACAGCCTCATTCAAGGCAGCGGTTGTGGGGTTTCCCGTTACAGGCACCTCTGCTGCCGGGGCGTCTTTTGAAATTTCAGTATTAGATAAATACGTCGTCAATACTTTGCGATCCACTTTACCGTTCAGTGTCAAGGGAAATGCTGTTACGGTATGAAAGTGACCGGGAATCATGTACTCCGGCAAGAATGACGCGAGGTGCTGTTTGAATCGCGTTTCTGTAATGTGAGCAGCCTGGTTCGTATATAAAACAAAAGCATGGAGGGAACCACTTTGTTCGCTTGATTGAACGGTCACTACCGCTTTTTCCACATCGGCAAGTGATTCAATGGCCGTTTCAATTTCGCCAAGCTCTATACGATAACCATTGAGTTTGATTTGATTATCGATTCGTCCCAAGCATGAGAATTCACCGGAACTTAACAAGCATGCTGCATCCCCTGTACGATATAAACGGCTCTCAGGATCTCTGGAAAAAGGATCGGGTACAAACTTTTCCGCTGTTAATGCTTCGCGCTGCCAATAACCTCGAGCCAGCCCATCACCGCCGATATACAGCTCACCTTTCTCCTCGATGGAAACTGGATTGAGATAATCATCCAGAACATAGAATGTGGTGTTGGCAATAGGCTGCCCAACGGTGATTCGGGTGGCGTCGGTTATTTTCTGAATTGATGACCAGATGGTCGTTTCAGTAGGACCATACATGTTCCACAATTCACCGCAGCGAGGTATCAATTGGTTGGCCAGTTCTTTCCTTAAAGGCTCTCCTCCACATAAGGCTTTGAGGGACAGTTTCTCGTCCCAGCCTGCGGCTAGCAGCATTTCCCACGTCGTGGGAGTTGCTTGCAGTAAAGTTATATTTCCCGCCTGTAATTTTTCCAGGAGAGCAAAGCCGTCTTTGGCATCCTGAGCAGAACAAATTTCAACGGTACCGCCTTTAATTAGCGGCAGATATAACTCCAGTCCAGCGATATCAAAACAAACGGTAGTTACTGATAATAAATGATCATTCGCTGTAAAGCCGGGCGCCTCCGCCATTGATACCAAAAAATTGGTTAGTCCCCTATGAGTTACCTCTACTCCTTTGGGTTTACCAGTAGAGCCGGATGTATAAATGATATAAGCGCTATCCTCGATGCCCGGGAACGCTAATGTGTTGGTCGTCTCCGCCGTCGACGTGTTGATTTGATCGATATTAAGAGAAGAGAAGTATTCGCGGTCGAGCCCATTCTGGATGCTGGACTGGGTCAATAATATCTTTAGCCCGCTGTCATCAATCATATGTTGCAGGCGTTCATCCGGATAGATAGGGTCTAACGGAATGTAAATAGCACCGGCACGCATAGTACCCAGAAGTGCTGCAATCATATCGAAAGAACGCGTCAACAAAACACCGACCCGGTCACCAGGCATGACTTTATGCGTCAATAACTGTGCGGCGATTTGGTCTACACGTTGCTGTAGTTGGTGATAAGTGAATGTTTCACCTTCGCAGACAACAGAAATTTTTTGCGGGTTAGCCTGGGCTTGTTGATAGAAAAGTTCAACGGTGCTTAAAGAAGGGTAATCCTTATTTTGCCGGTTGACGTCATCCAGTAGCTTTATCTCCTCGTCCAGTAAAAGGTTGATACGAGATACTGGTAAGTTATGCGCATTGGTGCTTATTAGTGAAATAAACCGGTTGAGTTTCTTTTCGAAACTGGACATTAACGCATGTTCAGCTTCGCCTCCGGCGAATAAGTGCCATTTATGAGAACTTTTATCCAGGAGTAGCGTGATTCCGTGACTCGCAACGATGGGGTCATATGCTAGAAATTCCGCATCGGTATGGCAGATAACTACAGATACTTCAAATTTATAACGCTGCTCGTCCATACGCGCCGAATCGAGGGAAGGGTAACGAGCAAATATATCAATAGGGCAAAACGGATTCTGACTGAGCTTATGAAGTTGGGTCAGAAGTTGAGTTCTGAGTGCGTCGAAATCTGTGTCGTCAGCCAGACTCCACACTAACGGAAGATGCCTTAAATAAAAATTTTTATCGTCTGCGTGAGGGCTTTCCACACCGACTATGTAGGTTTCTGCTTTGCGCGACCGGCTTAGAAATCCGCAGATAAGAACAGTAATGTCATGGTTATCCAGGATGGCTAATAACGAAGCGGGTGCGTCCCACTCGCGATGATGGGATGCTTTCTCCATGGAGATAGAATTGAGATCGTTATCGATATCGAAAGCTTTGAATATATTCACCCAGTAGCTTTCTCCTCGAGCGCTTTGTAAATAATTGCTTTGCTGTAAGCGAGAGACTTTATAGTCTTCTATAGGATGAGAAGCATGAGATTGAATGAATGTTTGTGGGGTAATTGAATTTCCGTTCAGCTGCTTTAGTCCAAGTAAAATAATATCCTGGGTCTCGGTAGTTACACGTAGTTCTCCTTGCCGGGTAACATGCATGATGCCGGGATCGGATGCTGTCTTTTCCGGTGCAATAATGACAGCGTCTACGCAAAAGAATTTTCCACCGCAGTAAAATTTTGGTGTGGCGAGTGGGTTGTCATAGTTACCGAAATGTAATCCATTGATAAACGCCTGAACGGATTTTGCATGGCTTTTCCACGCAATGAGGCCCATATTTTCCGGTCGTTGGTATTTAGAGAAATATGTTCTTTTGCTTAGGTCTTGTGTTACAAATTTAATATTCTGCGCGGCCAGGTTGTGAATAAGCTCACCAAAACTTTCAATAGCAGCTTCGTAACATTTTAGATTTAGAGAGAAAGCGGTGTCACATAATTCAGCATCGAATTGTCGTTGCACCAAAATGCGGCCTTCATCAACAGTTGGCAGCATTTCATGCCAGGTAATCCCGTGAATGCTTTCCTGATTGATTAATGCCCAGGATGTAGCATGAATACCTGCATAAGCCGGTAGCAGTGCATCGTGGTAATTTATTGAGAGTTTTTTTGCCATGGCCAGTACATCTCCAGGGATAACTTCCAGATGTACTATGCTGAACAAGTAGTCAAATTCTATTGAAGAAAGATAGGGGCTATAAATTGTTTTCCTGGCTTCTATTGTCGGAATGCCATTCGAATCCGCCCATGCTTTGGTAGAAGTATCAAGGGTAATAATGACATTAATGTGGTGTCCATTGTGGAGTAATTGCTGGGCACATTGGATTAATAGGCTACCGTCACCGATAAGCGCACAACTAAAGCAACCAGACATGTATATCCATTCCTTAATAAAGTCCGATAGATCTAATCTTCATAACGTGAAGATCTTTGATTGGTTCAACAGGCTAATATCATTAAAGTGGTGGTCGGTAAGACATGCATGTGTGAAATTTTTTCTATGTTCGAAGCGACGCTGATGGTACCCCTTGATATCCCGATGTAAAACCTACAAAATTGCAATACTAAATTGCATTTTTACATCAGAAGCTTTCCCTTCAACTGTCAAGAGCGTTCAAGCTCATTTTTATATCTTTATCTACAAGGACGCGACCCACATGTGGAGTTACGATGATCTTGTTATTTTTCTGCGTGTCATGCAGGAAGGAAATTTTGCAAATACGGCGAAGAAACTCAATGTTCCGGCCAGTACAATCAGTAGGCGCATAACCAAATTAGAATGCGCATTGAAAACAAAATTGATTAAACGAAACACTCGAAAGTTTCAAGTTACTAATAGTGGCATGACGTTATTTGGGCAATGCATGCCCTTAATTGAATCATTGGAACGTACTTTAAATGCCACCTCTGCTTCGTCTGATGTGATCGGGGGAAAATTGACAATTACTGCGCCAATTTTTTTGGCGCAAGAATTGTTGTCGGAATGGTTTATCGAATTTCAATTGGCGCATCCGCAAGTAGAGCTAAATGTATATACGGATAATAGGATGCGCGATTTATTTACTGAGGAGGTCGATCTGGCGATCCGTATTGGCCCCTTGGAAGATTCCAATCTTATTGCCCAGCGGTTATGGGATATCAAAATAATGGTCTATGCCAGTCAGGCGTATCTGGATTCTCATCATCCCATTGAAAATCCCGGCGACCTCTATGGTCACGCAGCGTTATTTTTTCGCTCTAAAAATGAGCAATGGGTTTTTCAGGATAAAGAGACTGAGGACGTGAAATCTATCAAGCTTGAATCCAGATTACATATTAATGATATAAGAACAGTGGTGAAGGCAATGCAAGCTGGCCTGGGCCTCGCATGTCTTCCACAATTCGCTATTGATAAATGCGCTAGTATATTGGAGCAAGGCTCTCCCGTCGTCCCCATCTTGCAGAACTACACGGTCTTACCTGAACGAAGTTTGCATGTGGTTTATCAGGATGGAAAGTATCTGTCAAAAAATGCAAAGGTCTTTATTGAGTTTTTACGAAAAAAATTTAACGAGTTGACATAAGCTTCGGTTCCAGAGATACAAGAGTTAAAACCGTGCGACACTTTATAGTGTCGATGGACTTTGTCGATCCAGCGTGCGATAGCTCAACGCTTCTGAAACCTGCGCTGTTCCCGGCTGTTCCAAACATTCCATATCCGCCAGGGTGCGCGCTACTTTTAATACCCGATGATACGCGCGCGTTGACAGCCCCAGTTTGTTGATCGCCTGTTCTAATAATAATTTGTCCTGATTATTCAACTGGCAAAAACGTTCCAGTTCCGGTGCGCTGAGCTGGTGATTGCATTTCCCTTGTCGGTCGAGTTGCCGCCGCCTGGTTTGTTCCACGCGCTTGCGTACGTGGGTGCTGTTATCGCCGGTGGACGGTGCATATAACTCACCTTGCTTGAGCGCTCGAACAGGCACATGCATATCAATGCGATCCAGCAGGGGGCCAGAAACCTTATCACGATAGCGGCGGACCTGATCCGGCGTGCAGCGACACCGATCCGCATCACTGCCGTGATAACCACAAGGGCAAGGATTCATGGCGGCTACCAGTTGAAAATGTGCCGGATAAATGACCTGGGCTTTTGCACGGGAAATTCGTACTTCGCCACTTTCCAGCGGTTCTCGCAAGACTTCGAGCACATGCCGTTGGAACTCCGGTAATTCGTCAAGAAACAACACACCGCGATGTGCCAGTGAAATCTCTCCGGGACGCGGATTGCTGCCGCCGCCAACCAGCGCAATCGCAGAGGTAGTGTGATGCGGCGCGCGAAAAGGTCGCTTGCGCCAGGGGTGGCTGCTGGTCTGCGGCGCAACCGAATAAACCGCCGCAACATCCAGCATCTCTCGCTCATCAAGCGCCGGTAAGATGCCGGGCAAGCGGCTGGCTAACATCGTCTTGCCGGTACCGGGCGGGCCGTAGAGGAGTAAGTTATGTCCGCCGCTGGCTGCAATTTCCAGTGCGCGTTTTGCTTGCGCCTGTCCTTTTACATCGCTCAGGTCCAATTGATTGCCATGTTCAACCGCGATGGCGGTTTCGGCCTGAAACAAAAATTCCCGCTGATGTAAATGAGCACACACCTGCAACAAATTATCACTGCCATACACCCGGGTAATGTGGCTCAGCGCGGCTTCACTGGCATTGGGCGTGGGTAAGATCAAATGGCGTTGGGCATCGCCGCTGGCGAGGGCGGCGGGCAACGCGGCGGTGATCGGGCGAAGCTCGCCGGACAGTGCCAGTTCACCCAGGAATTCATAGGCAGTCAGGCTTTCTGTAGGAATTTGTCCGGAGGCGGCGAGGATGCCGAGTGCAATGGGCAGGTCATAGCGACCCCCTTCTTTCGGCAGGTCTGCCGGCGCCAGATTGACGGTGATACGGCGAGCAGGAAATTCAAAGTGGCTATTAAGGATGGCGCTGCGCACCCGGTCCTTGCTTTCCTTCACTGCCGTTTCCGGTAAGCCGACGATGGAAAGACTGGGCAAGCCATTGGAGAGGTGAACTTCTACCGTAACCAGTGGGGCATTGATGCCGAGTTTTGCGCGGGAGTAAACAATGGCCAATGACATAGGCATTCCTTGCGATGTCGAATAAAAGAGTTGTGCACTATAAACAAACTGGGTTGCGAATGAAACGGCTCGCGACCAACGTTTAACTGCCTGGACCGGCTTCGAGGTCGGCCAACGTCTTTTCTAACTGTTCGAGCTTTTCGCGGGTGCGCGCCAGTACCGCCTGTTGTGCATCAAATTCCTCCCGCGTCACCAAGTCGAGCCGGCTAAGTGCCGATTGCAGAGCCAGATGCAATTCACGCTTGGGCAAGAGTGCGGAAATCTGGGGCAGGTTTTTCTGTAATTCCTGTAACAGGCGCTGAGCGAAGTCGGTAATCATTAAACGGGCCTCGGGGTGCTGCTCAAAGCTGTGCAGTCTACTCCCTGTTTTTGCGCTTGTCCTGACGTCTGCGGGAAAAGAAGGACGAATTCATATGCCCGAATCCCATCAATGATCAAAAACGGTGCGCGCCGCTCTGGCGGGGGCACAAAAACAGTGCGAGCCAAATAGCATTTCCTTTATAAATCCTGTGATTTAACCCGCATTTATCCTTATCTGATTGAAATACAAAGTTTTTTTTGTATTGGCCTGCTCTATGCAAAGTTCCATTTGAAGACACAGTTAAAGGTATCGGCTGTTGCCTTTACCACAACACCTCGCGTTGCGGTGTAAATCGACGCCAGACGGAGACACCAGAAAGGCAATAAACACAGTAGTTGTGTGTTGGTTACGGCACTGATGGCCACTGTCGATTGGCAACCGGGTCATGTATTTCCGGTGTTTCCCGCACTCAGTGCGGGGATTTTTTTAGGAGCAGATCGATGAAACTGGTAACAGCGATTATCAAGCCGTTCAAGCTCGATGTGGTGCGCGAAGCGCTTTCCGACATCGGTGTGCACGGTATGACGGTAACCGAAGTAAAAGGTTTTGGTCGGCAAAAGGGGCATTCAGAACTCTATCGCGGCGCAGAATACGTGGTCGATTTTCTGCCCAAGACCAAGATTGAGATTGCCGTTGCCGAGACGGAGCTGGACGCGGTGGTGGAAGCCATCACTAAAGCCGCGAACAGCAGCAAGATTGGTGACGGCAAAATCTTTGTATCAACCCTGGAGCAGGTCGTGCGCATACGTACCGGCGAAACAGGCGAACAAGCACTTTAATTTAACAACTTTAAGATCGGGGAATGAGCAATGGAAGAGAATATTTATCATCTTCAGTACGCCATGGACACCTTTTACTTCCTGGTGTGCGGCGCGCTGGTTATGTGGATGGCCGCCGGCTTCGCCATGCTGGAGTCGGGCTTGGTACGCGCCAAGAACACCACGGAAATTTTGACTAAAAACGTCGCGCTGTATGCGATAGCGTGCATCATGTACATGGTGTGTGGTTACGCCATTATGTACGGCGGTGATGTGTTCCTGTCGGGCATCCAGGACGTGGACGTAGCGGCAACCTTAGGTGAATTCGCCGAACGTGAAGACGGCTTCACCGGTGGTGCCATCTATTCCACCGCCTCCGACTTTTTCTTCCAGGTAGTCTTCGTTGCTACCGCAATGTCCATCGTTTCGGGTGCAGTTGCCGAGCGGATGAAGTTGTGGGCATTCCTCTTGTTCGCCATCGTGATGACCGGCTTTATCTATCCGATGGAAGGTTCATGGACCTGGGGTGGCAACGCCGTATTCGGTATGTACACCTTAGGTGACCTGGGCTTCTCCGACTTTGCCGGATCAGGCATTGTGCACATGGCTGGTGCATCCGCTGCCTTGGCTGGTGTGATCCTGCTGGGTGCGCGTAAAGGCAAATATGGTCCCAATGGTGAAATCCATGCGATCACCGGTGCCAACCTGCCATTGGCTACTCTGGGTACGTTTATCCTGTGGTTGGGCTGGTTCGGTTTCAACGGTGGTTCGGTATTAAAACTGGGCGACATCGGCAACGCTAACTCTGTTGCCATGGTGTTCCTGAATACCAATGCTGCTGCCGCCGGTGGCCTGGTGGCTGCACTCCTGGTGGCCCGCGTGCTATTTGGTAAGGCCGACCTTACCATGGCACTGAACGGTGCACTGGCGGGTCTGGTTGCGATTACTGCTGAGCCTTCCACACCGTCTGCGCTGGCGGCTACCATCATCGGCGCTGTCGGTGGTGTGATCGTGGTCTTCTCAATTATCGGCCTGGATAAACTGAAGATTGATGATCCGGTGGGCGCTATTTCTGTGCACGGCAGCGTTGGTTTGTTCGGTCTGCTGGTTGTACCCTTTACGAATGATGGTTCAACCTTCTCCGGTCAAATCATTGGTGCGATCACCATCTTTGTCTGGGTCTTCGTCACCAGCCTGATCGTTTGGTCTATCATCAAACTGGTTATCGGCATCCGTGTGTCGGAAGAAGAAGAATACGAAGGTGTGGATATCGCTGAATGTGGTATGGAAGCCTACCCTGAGTTTACACACAAGTAAGACGCTCTCTGGCCCATCGCCCGGTAAAACCGGGCGATGGATAGCAAAGCCATAATCTTGCAGTAAACTTGCTCCTGGCGGACTGATGATTTTCACGGGCGTTGCGTGTATCGTAACGGAACTTCACTGACGTTTCCGGGTTCTCAACCCAACGGCTGTGGCCAATCAGATGAATAAAAAAGCCAGGCGATAAGCGGGCAAGCGACAAGCGAGACAAGCACGAGACAAGCAAAGGAACCCACAATGAAACTGATTACTGCTGTAGTAAAACCATTCAAACTTGACGATGTGCGCACCGCACTGTCAGAGGTCGGCGTACAAGGCATGACCGTGACTGAAGTCAAAGGGTTCGGTCGCCAGAAGGGCCACACTGAACTGTACCGCGGTGCTGAATACGTGGTTGATTTTTTACCCAAGGTGAAGATCGAGTTGGCGGTGGATGATTCCATGGTTGAGCAAGCGGTCGAAGCCATCACCAAGGCGGCCCAAACCGGCAAGATTGGTGACGGTAAAATCTTTATCACACCGCTTGAAGAAATTATTCGTATCCGTACCGGTGAAACCGGACCAGACGCGATTTAAATCCTTTCAATGCACAAGCCGTTGTATACGGCTTATTTGCCATTGATGTCTCCGGCAGCGTTACCCCTCGGGTGCGCTGCTTTTTTATGTCTGCTTAACGGGCATGTTGGCGGGCGAGTTGATCGACTATCGGTCGCAGTCTGGCCAGATAACGACGCTGTTGAACCCATAAAAAAACCGGGAAGACAATTAGCATCAACAGCGCGCCGGTCGTGCTCGCCTGCAAATCCAGCCAAGGGCCAATCACGGCAATTACTAAGGTACAAGCAGCAACCAATACGGCAAAACCTGCCAGGTTATTACGCCAGATACGCAATTTGTTATGCGCCCCGAACGCCTCATCGTGTGCACCCTGCAACAAGCGAAGCTGGGCGTCCTGGGGCAGGTGATGAATTTCAGGAAAGTATTTCAATAGCGGTTTCACATTCATTAGAATAGCCCGAAAAATGAGTCTGCCCGTGTAGGGATAATAGTCGCACCCCGGGTATCAAACCGTCTGTGCCAAGGGGCGAAAGGAGCGGCGTGATACGAATCCCCCCGATGCTTATTGCAGCGCTGCAAATTATACGCAGCTTGGGGAAAATTATTCCGGTTTCACCCTCTCTCTATTGCGTCTGATTGTCATACGCGCAAGTCCCTCATTTTTTGTTCCTGCCGCACCATAGGTGGTGGCGGGTACTAATCAGCTGGCTTAAAAAAACAGTTTGTTGCGGAGCAAGCGCGGTTAATAACCAAATTATTTCCACTTTTTAATAGGTAAGATAAAAAAAGCCTAAAAAAAGAAGCTACTTCGCATGACGTTTAAACAGGCCTGCGCTATAAATTAGGCGAAGCGAACGGCCGACCGAAAGCCGGTATGGCTTCGTGCCTCCAACAGTTCAAGATTCCAGGTGACAATATGGCTACTGATGAACCCCTTAACGATGAAGATGTTGATGAGCCCATCGAAGATGAAGAGGATGATGAAGACGTTGATGCCCTTGACAGTGATGAAGTCAGTTTTTCATCCAGTAGCAAGGCCGCCAGCATTGAAATCATCGAAGATTTCAGTATCGCTTCCCGTCAGCGTATACGTGATGAAATCGATGATCAGGTTGCAGCGTTTTTGGCGCGCGGCGGCAAGATCAATGAGGTTCCGCCCAATGTAACCTCAGATCCACCAAAAAAACCCAGCCCGGATTACGGTGGCCGCCCCATTTAATGGCGAGCACCTGCACAGGAACTGTCATACTTTGGCCTCGCGAATAGCGGGGCCAAGTTGTTTTTGTCCCGCGTATTTTTTTATCCTGTTTTCCCCGCGCAGCCCGCGTGCGCCATGCATCAGGGCGCCCATGGCGCTGGGTAATTTTTGCGCGGCGGGGCGCTGGATTTTTAGGGGGGGCTATGAGTAAAATGCGCTGTCTTTTGCCTATGGCCAATGTCCCGCATCCTTAAATCGTTGCAGGTTTACCGCGAACAGCTAAGCAAGAGACGGTAAACGTTTCGTGAGTAAACCAGCGGCATCCGCGCCCAGCAACGAGTCCTTGACCGTCCCGGTCAACTCCTCTCGGCTGGCCGCTTGTTTGTCGGGGTTATCCGCTTTACGGTGGCTGACCGTCGTGAATACCTGTCCCGGATTCGCTGCCACGACCCTAATGACATATAAAGAGGAGCACAGTCACGGTGAATGAACCGCGTCCCCTGCTGATACTAAAGCAGTTGTCGAAAACCTATGGCGACAACCGCGTGCTGGATAATTTTGATCTGACGATCTTCGATGGTGAGTTCTTTACCCTCTTGGGGCCGTCAGGCTGTGGTAAAACCACTGTGCTGCGCATGATCGCCGGTCTGGAAGATGCTGACGTCGGTGAAATCCATTTGGCGGGGCAGGAAATCAGCAAGATCCCGGCAGAGAAACGCCCGGTTAATACCGTGTTCCAGAGTTACGCACTCTTCCCGCACATGACTGTCTTCGACAATGTCGCCTTCGGCTTGAAGATGAGCAAGGTGCCGAAAGAAGAGATCAAACCGCGTGTGATGGAAGCCCTGGAGATGGTGCGCCTGGGTGATTTTGCCCAGCGTAAACCCAGCCAGTTATCCGGTGGTCAGCAGCAACGCGTAGCCATCGCGCGCGCCGTGGTCAATCGCCCCAAACTGTTGCTCCTCGATGAATCTCTCAGTGCATTGGATTACAAGCTCCGCCAACAGATGCAGGTAGAGTTGAAGCGCCTGCAACGCAAGCTGGGTATCACCTTTGTGTACGTCACCCACGATCAGGAAGAAGCGCTGTCGATGTCGGATCGTGTGGTGGTCATGCACAAAGGCAAGGTGCAACAGTTGGGTACGCCGCGCGAGATTTATGAGCAGCCGGCCAACCTGTTTGTGGCAAAATTTATCGGTGAGATCAACCAACTGGATGGTGAAATTGTTGCTATCGACGGTAACCACCAATACGAAGTAAAAGTAGAAGGTATGCAATGGACCCTCCATGCAGACCATAACTTCAAAGTGGGCGATAAGGTGAACGTATTGTTGCGTCCCGAAGATCTGCGTGTGGAATACCTGGAAGATGTGCACACCAGTCAGACGCTGACCGGCAAGATTGTCGAGCGCAATTACAAAGGTAAAACCCTCGACTCCATCATTCGTCTGCCGTCCGGTGCTGAGTTGATCACCAGCGAATTTTTTGACGAGGATGATCCCTCATTCGATTACAGTCTGAACCAAAGCGTCGCCGTGAAATGGGTGCCGGGTTGGGAAGTGGTGTTGCCCTATGAAGCATCATATTAGTCAATTTCGTTTTTGGGCCATCGGCCTTATCACCGTCTGGCTGGCACTGTTTGTGTTCATGCCCAACGTGTTGGTATTGATCACCAGCGTGCTGACCCGCGATACCGTCGACACTGTGGCCCTGCCATTCAATGTTGAGAACTACGTTCGCACCCTGGATATCCTCTATTTGCAAGTGCTGCTGGATTCGCTGGGCATGTCATTGCTGGCGATGGTAGTGTGTTTGTTGATCGGTTACCCGTTTGCGATGTGCATCGCGCAGTTACCCAAGCGTTGGCAACCGATTCTATTATTTCTCGTGATCCTGCCGTTCTGGACCAATTCCCTGGTGCGCACCTACGCGCTGCAATTTATCCTCGGCAACAAGGGGTTGATCAATAACCTGCTGTTGTGGGTGGGCGTGATTGAAAAGCCGCTGCAGCTCTTGTACACCAAGTTTGCGGTGGTGCTCGGGTTGAGTTACATCCTGCTGCCTTTTATGGTGCTACCGCTATTCTCCGCTTTGGAAAAACTCGATGTGCGTTTACTGCACGCAGCGAAGGATTTGGGTGCTGGTGCTTTCCATCGTTTCTGGCGAATTACCGTACCTTTGACCTCACCCGGTATTGTAGCCGGTTGTTTAATGGTGTTATTGCCGGCAATGGGCATGTTCTATATCTCTGATTTGCTCGGTGGTAAAAACCTGTTGCTCGGCAACGTGATCAAAACCCAGTTCCTCAACACACGCGATTGGCCCTTCGGTTCGGCGCTGAGTGTGTTGTTGATTGTCCTGCTCGGCTTCATGCTGTGGTTGTATTTCCGTGCGGCGAAATTTGTCAGTCGTCAGGGAGGCATCAATGACTCGGACTTTTAGATTCAGCTTCCTGGGCCTGGTGTTATTTTTTATTTACCTGCCGATTGGTGTGTTGGTGGTGAACTCCTTCAACGGCTCCCGTTACGGTACCAGCTGGCAAGGATTTACGCTGAAGTGGTATGAACGGTTGCTGGCCAATGAAAGCTTGATGACAGCCGCCACCCATTCACTGACCATCGCCGTGGCGGCCGCCACTGTTGCGACCATCATCGGTACACTGGGTGCCGTTGCACTTTATCGCTACCAATTTCGCGGTAAGGCGGCTTTATCTTCCATGGTGTTCGTCAGTATGCTGACGCCCGATATTGTGATGGCGATTTCGCTGCTGATTATCTTTATCGCCATCGGCATTGAGTTAGGCTTTATTTCCCTGTTGTTAGCACACATTACTTTTTGTTTGCCTTTTGTGATTATTGCCGTGTATTCGCGTTTGCGCGGCTTTGATGTCAAGATGCTGGAAGCCGCGCGCGATCTCGGCGCGTCCGAAAGCCGCGTCTTCTGGAAAATTATTCTGCCGCTGGCGATTCCCGCAGTGGCATCAGGATGGTTATTAAGCTTCACGCTGTCATTGGACGACGTTATTGTGAGCGCATTCGTCACCGGCCCCGGCTATGAAATACTACCGCTCAAGGTATATTCCATGGTGCGCGTCGGTGTTTCACCGGAGGTAAATGCCATCTCGACACTGCTGCTGGTTGTGTCCCTGGTATTGGTCATCATTTCCCAACTTCTTTTACGTGAGGAACGCTAAGATGAAAAAAATGTGGGCATTTGCCATCGCCGTAGCCTGGATACTCAGCGGTTGTAGCGATAAATCCGATAGCGAAGCCAGCGCGGTTGATGCCGCGCCGAAGATGGATGGAAAGGTCGTCATCTACAACTGGACTGAATACATTCCGGAAGATGTCTTACAGGCTTTCACCAAAGAAACCGGCATTCAGGTGGAATACGCGACTTACGAAAGTAATGAGGCAATGTATTCCAAACTGAAATTGCTGGACGGCAAGGGTTATGACCTTGCGGTTCCCTCCACCTTCTATGTGGAGAAGATGCGCAAAGAAGGTTTGATTCAACCGATCAAAAAAGAATTGCTCAGCAACTACGCCAACCTCGACCCCTCACTGCTGAACAAACCCTATGATCCCGATAACAGTTACAGCGTGCCTTATTTGTGGGGCAGTACCTCTATTGCGGTGAATGGCGATGAGGTAGACGCGAGCCAGATCACCAAGTGGGCCGACCTGTGGAAGCCGGAATACGCGGGCAAGCTGATGGTGATGGACGATGTGCGCGATAATTTTTACGTGGGGCTGCGCGTAGCGGGTTTTGAAAACAACAGCACCAATGAAGACGAAATTCGTGCAGCTTACGAAAAATTAAAAGCGCTGTGGCCGAGCATCAAGATGATCAACTCCGACTCGCCCAAATCACCGCTGATTAAAGGTGAAGTGAGCATCGGTGCGATCTGGAATGGTGAAGCCTATATGGCCCAGGAAGAATTACCGAACCTGACTTACATTTATCCGGAAGAGGGTGCGGTATTGTGGGTCGACAGTTTTGTGATTCCCAAGGGCGCAGCTAACGTAGAGAATGCGCACAAATTTATCGATTTTATGCTGCGTGCAGAGAGCGGTAAAGCGGCAATTGAGGAGCTGGGTTACGCGGCTCCGAACATTCCCGCCATTGCATTGCTGGATGAAAAACTGCGCAATAACAAGATTGTTTTTCCGGACAAGGCTGACATAGATCGCGGCAGCTTCCATCAGGACCTGGGCGATACCGTACTGGTGTATGAAAAATACTGGCAGATGTTAAAAGCCGGTCAATAAGCTCTCCAAAAAAACGCCAGAAGCAATCGCTTCTGGCGTTTTTATTTGTTCAATCCCCTCTCACATATTTCTGCCCGAATCGGGTCATCGCGGCGGCCACCAGGCCGATGAAAATCCACCAGGGATTTACCAGTACCGCGAGAACCAGTCCATCCAGGATGGCCATGCCAGCGATCATCAAAGGGATCAAGGGAATGCTATAATTCTGTTGGCGCCGGTGTTCATACCGCGCGACCACTGTTACCAGCAGCGTATAAATAAACTGTAGCCCACCGGCGATCCAGATCACCGTGACCCATTCCTGTGTCAGTGCATAGGCTGTGACTGCAAAGACCAATAGCCGGGCGGATGCCATTACGATCACGCTTAAGGGGGTTGCCTTGTGGATTGCGTCGTAAGCGACGATAACGGCGAGCAACAAAAAGCCCATATAAAAACCGCTGATTTGCGGCGCAAACAACAATAGAACCTGCGCAGCGCTGAACAGTACAAGAGAAATAATTAATGCGGTCGTAGCGCTGATTTTTCCGGACGGAATCGGGCGAAAGGTTTGGTGCTGGGCATCCCAATGGCGATCCATATAGTCATTGAAGCTCATGCCGCCCATATAAAACAGTGACAGCGACAGCATCAATAACACAAGGGTTCCCGGCTCAAGCGGCAGGTTGTTTGCCTGGCCTACCAATAGCGCAGCGGTGAGCACATTCATCCAGACGGTTGGCAAATTACTCACGCGGCACAAAGTAAGAAACGTTTTAACCATGATGAACTCTATTCTTCAAAAAGGTGTTGCAGGATTAATTCACACACATCCGTTGCCGCCATTTTTGCGGGCATGTTTGTGCCGTAATTACTGATCAACACCGGTTGCGCGTGGGGCGAGGATGAGGACACACCGTGTTGCCCCTTGACCAGATAAGGATCAGTCGCAATCACATCCATCACGTAACGGAATCCGGCTATTTTTTTTGCAATGCGCGCGCCGACCGACAATTTTGGAAAGCGCAGGCGTGGGTCCAGGAATAATTCGCAGGGATCGTAGCCCGGCTTTTTATGAATCTCCACGCATCGGGCAAAGTCCGGCGCACGGGTTTCTTCCTGCCAATAATAATAGGTAAACCAGGCACTCTCTTCCGCCAGCAACACCAGTTCACCCGAACGCGGATGATCAAGGCCCAGCTCACGTTTGCCTTCATCATCGAGCACACGCGCAATACCCGGTTGCTTTTCAAATAGCGCTTTAATCTCTGGAATTTTCTCTGTCTGTTGTACATACACGTGGCAAATCTGATGATCGCTTACGGCAAAAGCAGCGCAACTGGCATAGTCGAGATACTCACGTCCCAGATCGACTTTTAACGAGAGCATGCCCGCGTCGCGCAAGATGCGGTTGGGATGAATCGGGTGGGAGACGGGCACAATGCCATATTCAGATAACAACAGAATGCGATGTCCGCGTTGCTGGAAAAAATCCAGTAATTTTCCTACCACGCGATCGATATCACGCAAGTCCTGAGCGATATCGCCTTCAGGCCCCACACGTTGCAAACAATAATCCAGGTGCGGCAGATACACCAACTGCAAACTGGGTTGGTAATGTTCTTCTACATAAATGGCCGCATCCGCAATCCATTCAGTGGATTTAATATGTGTCGCCGGCCCCCAGAATTGAAACAACGGAAATTTACCCAGTTTGGTTTCCAGCGCTTCGCGAACATCCAGGGGATAGCTGTAGCAGTCGGGCAGCTTGCGACCATCAGCCAGATATAACGGTCGCGGCGTCAGCGTGATGTCGGCATCGGCGGCCATGGCATACCACCAAAAGGTATTGGCGCAGGTGAACGATGGGTTGCGCGCTTTGGCCATGTGCCAGACCTTGGGCGCTTCCACGAGCTTGTTACTCTGCCGCCATAACCAGACTTCGTTCAATTCGCGAAAATACCAGCCATTACCAACAATGCCGTGCTCCCGTGGCAGTTTACCGGTCAGGTAAGTGGATTGTGCGGTGCAGGTGACGGCGGGAATGACCGGTTCGATGTTTGCACTGTTATGCGCTTTTAAAAAACGCTGCAGGTTGGGGGTGTGTTCGCCGATCAATGCGCGCGTCAAACCCACAACGTCGATCACCACAGTGTTATGCATAATTTATTTTCCTAACCGGGTTTGCACCCACTGTAATTCACGGCAGATGGATTCTTCCAGAGTACCGCTACGCAGATGTTCAGGCAGGGCTTTGAAGCTGTAGGTTTCTACTTCAAGGGGAATATCCGGTGATAACAGGGGCAGTAATTGTTCGAGAAAAAACCGTGTGGTTCCGCATACACCCAGGTGATCTATAAAGATAGGCACATGGAAATGCACGCGGCATTCTTCCGGTTGCGGCGCGCGGTCGAGAAACGCCGACAAGGCGGGTAAATCCGTAAAGCGATGCAGCGGTTGATTGGCACCTTGGCGAACCACCGCCTGATGTAAATAAACCGGTTCATCAAAATCTATCAGCGCAGAAATTTCATCGCCCCGCGCGCGCAAGGCGCTGGAGACTTGCACCTTCGCGATGGCGATATCCGCTTGCGCCAATTTTTGCAGGCATTGTGCCGGGTCTTCAAACTCAACGGCCTGGTGACACGCATCAAAACAAATGCCAACGAAGGGCGTGAGGCTTTCCGGTAAAGCCAACTGCGCAAAAAAATCTACCGTTTCATCAATCGTCTCCAGCACGCAACAGGGTTCGGGTTCGAACGCCAGGCGAATGGTGATGCCTGTCATTTGATGAATGTGCTGCAGGTGTTGCAATACCTCGACAATATGTTGATAAACGATGGGCCAATCCGCCTCGGAAAATACGGGCTTATAAGCTACCGGCACGGTGGATATGGATAAGGGTGCGGTGCGCGTGCTCAAGGCGACAGCGAGGTCAGCGAGGCGTTTGGTGTAATCAACGCGCGCGCGGCTGCGCCAATCCGGCTCGTAGACTTTTGCTTTCACCGGTTGATTGTGAAAGGTTCCGAACGGAAAGCCGTTGATGGTTAGCAAATAACAATCATGCACGTCACACCAGCGCCGAAACGCAGCGATATCCTCAGCAGTCATCTCGCTTGCGGCCTGGTGGGCAATACGCAAACCTAATGGAAAACTATCATTAGCCGAAACGGCGGCCTTTACGGCCAGCGCATGGCCATTCAAATTTGCCATTACATCGGACCAGGACTCACCAGGGTGGATATTTGTGCAGTAGGTTAATTCAGGTTTCATCGGCTGGCTCTCATAGTAAGGCGCAACGATTAATCGGTGCGGGTGATATCACCCCGCTGGCTCGCGTTTATTTACCGGTGCTTATTTATAGCTGCGCAACCGCTGCACGCATTGCGCCATGACCGCCTCATCAATTTCACTCACTTCTTTCGCAGAGCCTGCGCCGGTTAGCATCGTGATGCACAAGGCTCCGCCAAGATGCTCGCGAAATCCCGCTAACGCCTGGGAAATGTTGAGCTGCTCCAGCGCCGGGTGATATAAGCTGAAGCCTATGCCTCGCAGGGTGCTGATGATGCGCGTCAGCGTCGCTTCATCGATAAAGCCCATCTGATGGGAGTAGTGAGAATCCAGGGCAATACCGATGGCCACCGCTTCGCCATGACGCAACTCGTCTTGCGGAAATTGAATATGGGAAATTTCTTCCAGACGGTGAGCGGACCAGTGGCCGAAATCCAGTGGCCGCGCGGAGCCGCGTTCAAAAGGATCACCGCCGGTACCAATATGGCGTACATGTAATTCGGCGCATCGAATAATCATGTGCTCCACGGCCGCGTCTTCAAAACGCGCGAGTTGCGCACAGTGATTTTCCAGCCAGGCAAAAAATTCGCCGTCACGAATAAGCGAGACCTTCACCGCCTCCGCAATGCCCGCGCGCTGATCCCGCGGTGCCAGGCTGTGAAGAAAATCAAAGTCATTCAACACGGCATAAGGCGGCGCAAAAGTGCCGACGTAATTTTTGCGGTTGCGGTAATTGATGGCATTTTTTACACCCACACCCGCATCGTTTTGACCGAGCACGGTGGTCGGCATACGGATCAGGCGTATACCGCGATGCGCAATGGCAGCGGCATAACCCATGGCGTCAATAACCGAGCCGCCGCCAATCACCAGCACAAAACTGTGACGACAAATCTTGCGCTCCTGTGTCAGGCGCAGGAATTCGTCAACTTCGGTCGGATCGTTTTTACAGATCTCGCCGCCGCGCACAATAAAGGGTTCTTCAAACGCAATGGTATCGCCATGAATATCACCATAGAGGGCGATAGCGTCGATCAGCTCGGGATGATCTGCAAGCACCTGGCTGTCGATAACCGGTTGAACTTTATGGGTGGTATTGCCGGCGGCTGCAATTAAATCATGTAACGCCATATTCTCCGGCGCAAAGGTATCGCGCGTAAAACACACGGAAAATTCATAGGTGACTGAGAACTGTTGGTTGATGAGATGCATAAGTGCTCCCGCTGTCTATATGCTTTAAATAGCCGGAAACGTCACAGCATTAATTTTTTACCGGATCGAGTACCAGCGGTGCCTGGCCACGCAATACCGAGTTATCGCTGAAGAGTGCGCGCTGATCAATGGCCGGCGCTGCCAACAATTGCTCGATATCAATCTGGCCCGATTGTGCATAGGCATCGAGTGCATTTTGCCAAGTAGTAAGGCGAACAGCTTCCGGATCAATCCCGCGCTCAAGCATAAGTTTCGCCGTTTTCGGAACGGATAACGGATCGCTCACGCCCCAGTCCGCTGAACTATCCACAATGATGCGCTCGGGCCCATACTCGCGCACGATTTCTACCATGCGCTCGGAGCCCATCTTGGTGTTGGGATAAATCGTAAAGGCTGCCCAGGCACCGCGATCCAGCACGGCGCGCACGGTCTCTTCGTTGTTATGATCAATGACGACTTTGTGCATGGGAACCCCCATCTCCGCTGCCACATCCAGCGAACGCAACACGCCATTCTTTTTGTCGCGGTGGGGCGTATGCACCATCACCACCATGTCGTGGTCGCAGGCGAATTTGAGTTGCCACTGGTAAGCAAAATCTTCAGCGGGAGTGATTTCGTCGTAGCCGATTTCGCCAATGGCGACGACACTTTCTTTCAAGGCAAACTGCGGCAGGATGTCCAATACCTCGCGCGCCAGTCCTTCATCGTTTGCTTCTTTGGAGTTCAACCCCATCGCACAATAATGTGCGATACCAAATTGGCTTGCGCGAAATTTTTCCCAACCGACAAGGCTGGAGAAGTAATCAATAAAGCTGCCGACGTTAGTGCGTGGTTGACCCATCCAGAAGGCGGGTTCAATCACGGCGCGGATACCTGCAGCGGCCATGGCCTGGTAATCGTCGGTGGTGCGGCTGGACATATGGATATGCGGATCAAAAAACATCATGGTGTTATCCTCGAAGCAAATATGCGATGCAATAAGTGGCTCCGGCAAAAAAATTTGCCGGGTTTTTTGTCGTTATCCTTGACTGCGGGCGTTGGCCTGACAGCTTGTTTTCAACAAGCTGCGTTGCCCAGTATTAGTTTTATATCCGTGGGAATGCTGCGTCCTGCACTGGTACGTTCGGCAACATAGTCGTTTGCCATATTCGCCAGTGTGGTAGATAGCCGGTGCTCAAGATGATGAATGTGCACCAGAGGAATCTCGATAAATAGCGCTTTCATCACCAGTTGTCGCCAGGCGATATCGTCGAAATAAGACACGGGAAAAGGATTATCGCAACCGGCCGCCCACACAATTGAGCGCATGTTGGAACGGCAGGCTTCCTTCATATGCCAAAGAAAGCGTTCGGGTGCAGGCAACAAGGGAATTGCTTTATAAAAAGCGCAGGCTTCACCTTCATCAGCGAATTGAAACGCTTGAATCAGTATTTCCGCAAAGGCGTTTTCGGCAAGATTTTGTTGCGCGATGATTAATCTCACACGCAATAACTCCAGCAGGTTCCACTGTGCGAGATCCCAGCCCGGCATGGTGTTGCGGATCTGCAATTGCTCATCATCGGACAGATTCAGCGGATGCCGGCGGGCATGGCGACTTGCCATCGCAATTAATCGATTAAACGCTGGATAATCCAACGGCACTTCTTGCGCGATACCCTTGCGACAATAAGCGATGGCCTGCGGACTCAAACGCGGATGAAGGATATCGTCCAATAGGGATTGGATAGCTTGCAAATGAATGATGTACATCAACAACCGCCGGGATAAATGTCACAAGGGGTAGGTTTACCGCGCAGATTTACCGTTTCAGAAGATGCCGCGCCGATCCATTATTATTGATTGTCAGCAGCAGGTCAGCGCCATGGTGAACCAGCTGTAAATAATCTGCCTACAACGACTCACTTCGCAGCACTGCCTGCTCGTGAAGCTCGTCGGAAAATCCGTGCTACCAAGTAGCATCAGCATAAGACCCGCGTTAATGTAAAGGTTCCGGCTGGGGATGCACAATGCGGATGCCCGCAATAAGTACGCTGGATGGCCCGTTTTTACACAATTTAACCCTTCTATGCTCACAGACGCGGCTATTCGCTCCAAGGTCGGTCTTTGTCGGGCCTTTTCCGACGGGCTGGCCAAGGCGTCCTGGAGTGGTATAAAGTCCGCCTGACGGCTTGTTTACAAAAAGAAATAGAATCCGGGGTACTAGTATGATGTCGACAACGAACCGGTATTACGGCAAGTTCAATTGTTAATCCAAAGCCAGGTTCAGAGCATACAAGCCATCGTGGGCTCTCTCGTCCCACTTTGTATAAAAAGGCATGGATAGGCAGAGAAATTTTTCCCACTTCCTGCATTTAAAGAGATTTTTTACCCGCTATCGCGCAGGTCACCATCGCTTCGCGACGGGTATCACAGTTTGATTGGTTGCAAAAAATAACATTCTTTTTTTCACTCTGAATGAGAAACGATCTATTCACTCTAACGTCATTAACGCAGGGCCGCCTATGAACAGAATCATCACCCTTTTATGCTTTACCCTGATCATCACAGGTTGTGCAACCCGCCAACCCCTATTGTGGCAAGGTGATTTTGAAACGGGCGATTTGTCACAATGGAATTATCTGCTGAATCCACAGGGGCTATTGGTTCAGGAGGATTGCGTCTACGAAGGCCGCTATGCCGGGCGCGCGGTAATCACCGGCGAACCGGACATGTTGTGGCATGGCAACGAAAACCTGAATCGCACGGAGTTCAGCCACAAACCCTCTACTGAGCGCATCGGCGAAGGGCAGGAAACCTTCTTTGGCTGGAGCTTTTATCTGCCGCAACCTTTATCAGAACACAAACACGAAATCGGCTATTGGGAATCCGATAAAAGTTATCAACAAACGCTGCGCTTCAATATCATCGGCCAGGATTTCAGCTTCCAGGAAAGCGCAGCGGATTCTCCTTTCTGGATAAAACCAGGCTTTGCATCCGCCGGCGTATGGCACGACGTGGTACTGCATATCGGCTGGTCAACCAATGCCCAAAAAGGCTTCGCCCAGGTCTGGCTGGATGGCGAGGATATGGGAAAACATTTTTTCAAAACGCTATACGCCGCCGATGAAGGTATGTTTACCCAGATCGGTTTTTTGCGCGCGCGCGATGAGCGGGTAGAGACTATTTATATTGATAATGTGCGGGAAGGTAGGGGGCTGAGTCAGATGCAACAGAATCCTGATGATAAAGAATCCCTTGTTTGTAGATAAATATTGCTTTAGTTGATGGCTTTTCAGAGAATTAAAAAATATTCATTGATAGACCTTATGGCTGGGAGGAACTATGACAAGAGCCTTGAACTGGGAGAGTGTCAATCGTAATGCTAAGGCTCATAAGGCAGCCATCAATCCAGTAATTCTACCACGTAAAAACTCTACAATAGACCTCGCAAAAAAGTTGGAAGCAGCGGTAAGACTCATTAAATCAGACGAGTGGGCAACCAAAACACCGGGGTTTAAAGCCCAGACATTATCCCAACTTGCTAATTCTTATAAAAAATTGTCTAAGATAAAGCCGAGCTTCAAGCTTAGCCCAATAGGAAAATCGGCTAAAAAAATATTAAAAACGAGTCTGTTATAAGGCGCAGATTCAAGTAATAACTGCAATTTAATTATAGATATCGTATTTTATATTTCTAACGTTGGAGAATTTGATGCGTAAAGTGATTGTTCTTTTGATTATTTTCCTCTCTGGTTGTGGAACTACCCCCATGACCTACCAAGCAGAGCCTATGAGCATTAATGAAGCATATGAAATAATTGATCAAATGATCATGTCTCAGCACAGGGATTGGGCACCAGACTATTTTGTAATTACCGATAAGTACTTAGGATGGGATTATGGGAGTATTTCTTACGGCACTACAAATGCCATTGTGTACAATAATTTTGCTTTAGGTAATTCCAGTACAACCATTAGAAATGCTGGTGAGAGAGTATATTTTTCCAAAGTTGGCGGGGTCAAATTGTATAGCTGGAAAAGAAAATTCAAACAGTGGTATACCGTCGCTTTGATTGATAAAAACGAAGATCTCATAAAACACATTCTTCGCACAAGAGACTTATCCGATGCTCAGCAGCTGTTTGATGCAATGACTGTATTGCTGAATGATAGATCGGATAACGAGCAATCAAGTCCATAAGGTGAAACGAATATTACTGAAGGCTAAGGTATCCCAAAGTCTACAAATACCTCCATATGTACGTTCTGAATCTACGCTTGAGTGGTACGTTGATATGAATTATCGGAGTTGCTTATATGGAAAATAAGCAACTTGCAATGACCGACAGCCTAAATATGTTTTTGTTTGTTGGGTTTATTAAAAGCGAGCTAACTTAATCAGCTGGCACAGCGGTGGTGACGGAGTCAGGTGCGGGACCGTCACCGGCAGGGATGCCGGTGTCGAGCCTACAGGGACGTATTCACTGCGTGTCCCGCACCTGACTCCGTCATCACCGCCCACATAGAATTCTCAAAACTCAATCAAACTCCGAAGAATCTTTTTTCCGCTGCGCCCGCGGATGCGCCTTGTCATACACCTTCGCCAGATGCTGAAAATCCAGATGTGTATAAATCTGCGTGGTAGAAATATTCGCGTGGCCCAGCAGCTCCTGCACCAAACGCAAATCCCCACTAGATTCCAATACATGACTGGCAAAAGAATGACGCAACATATGCGGGTGCACAGGGTTATCCATCCCCTGCTGCACACTTAACTGCTGCATGCGCAATTGCACCGCACGATGGCCAATCCGGGTGCCGCGCTGTGTAATGAACAGGGCGGCCTGACCCGCAGGCGCATGCAGTGCGCGCTGCGTTAGCCAACCCTGCAAGGCGGTTATCGCATGACGCCCCACTGGCAAGATGCGTTGCTTGGAACCCTTACCCACGACATTGACCATGCCTTCTTTCAAATCGACATCGGTCACATTCAAACCGGTGACTTCGGCCAGACGCAGGCCGGATGAATAAACCAATTCCAACAGCGCGCGATCGCGGCAGGCGATAAAACTATCGCCCGTTACTTCAACAAATTGTGCGGTCTGATCTGCGTCCAGTGTTTTGGGTAATTTTTTAGGTGATTTGGGAGCCTGAATGCCATCGGCGGGATTATTCTTCATCCAGCCGCGCTTGATCGCAAAGCGAAAAAAACTGCGCAGTGACGACAGCCAGCGTTGCAGGCTTTTGCCGCTGAGGCCACTGCGGTGCAAGGCGGCGACACCCTGGCGAATGTGTTGTGGTTGAATGGCGGCGAGGTCGTGAAGTGAATACTTGGCGCAGAAGCGACAAAATTTTTCCAGGTCGCGTTGATAGTTTTCCTGCGTCAGGGGCGAAAATTGTTTTTCGCTGCGCATGTAGGTGAAAAACGCAGCGAGTTCGTCAGCAAAAGGCGTTGCAGCTTCATTCATGCGCGTATCCTGTTGCCAGTGCGCGATTAACTAGCGCGGTAAATATTTCGGCAATAACCGATTTAATACTTCTGCAATATAGCCCAAAAATAATGTGCCCATACTGGAGCGGTAATAATTCGGATCGCGGTTGGCGATGGCGAGCATGCCGAAGGTAGTGCCGTGAATTAACGGCACGGTTGCTACTGAGCCAATATCTTGCGCGTGTTTACCGAACAAAAAGCTCAATTCTTTTTGCCCGAGTGTGCCGCACATGGCGCGGTTGCTTTTGAGCAGAGGCGCAATATGTTCGCGTGCTTGCGCAATAGAAACGACCTGGGCCTGGCTGCTGGGGAGTTTGTCGATGTTGCCGTAGAGTTGCAGGCTGGTGAAGTGAATGTTGAAGTCTTTGTCGAAGCTGTAATGCAGCGCGTCGACGATATCACCTAGATCCTGACCTTCTAATAAGCTGAGGATCAGGCGCTTGGTTTTATCAAACAGCTTGTCATTTTCCCGCGCGTTGTCAAGCAATTTGCTCAAGCGGTTGCGCATGTCGATATTGCGTTCGCGCAGAATTGAAACCTGCCGCTCAACCAGTGACACCGCCGGGCCGCTTTCGTGGGGCAAAAATAAATCACCCAGTAACTCCTGGTGGTCAACAAAAAACGCCGGGTGTTGTTGCAGGTAATGCGCAACCTGTTCGGGGTCCAGTGGATCGGCCAGGGTAGGGGATTTTTTATCGGTCATCAGATCTTTACCTGTCCATGAAAAACGGTGGTGGCCGGGCCGGTCATCATCACCGGTTCACCGGGACCTGCCCAACTGATGCGCAGGCTGCCACCGGGAAGATTCACTTTGACGTTATTGCCGATCAGCTGGCGCAGGTTACCAGCCACCACGGCTGCGCAGGCGCCGGTGCCGCAGGCGAGGGTTTCACCGACGCCGCGCTCGAATACCCGCAGATTAATTTCATCACTGGAGACAACTTGCATAAAACCAGCGTTCACCCGCTGTGGAAAACGGTTGTGACGTTCAACCAGTGGCCCAAGCTGCGCAACCGGTGCAGTCGCCACATCGTCGACCAGGGTGACGGCGTGGGGATTGCCCATGGAGACGGCGGAAATCTCCAGCACCGTGCCATCAACGGCCAACGAATAGGTGACGGATTGTGCTTCGGCGTCGAAGGGAATCTCTGCCGGCACCAGGCGTGGCACACCCATATTGACGCAGACCTCGCCGTTCTCGGTGATCTGCAAGGTCATGATGCCGCCAGCGGTTTCCACGGTAATCAGATTCTTTCCGGTCAACTTGCGGTCACGCACAAACACGGCAAAACAGCGGGCGCCGTTGCCACAGTTTTCCACTTCGCCGCCGTCGCTGTTGAAGATGCGGTAACGAAAATCCACGTCGGGACTTTCGGGGGCTTCGACCACCAATAGCTGGTCAAAGCCAATACCGAAATGCCGGTCGGCTAACTGGCGAATCTTTTCAGGGCTCAAACGCACCTTTTGGCTGACCCCGTCAATTACCATGAAGTCGTTGCCCAAACCGTGCATTTTGCTAAACCGCAGACGCATTGCGTATTCCTTCCGTTAATCCGGTAACAGGCTTTCGCCGCGTAACATATCGTCGATGGTTTCGCGTTCGCGCACCACAAACATCTGGTCGCCATCGACAATCACCTCGGCGGCGCGGCCGCGGGTGTTGTAGTTGGAGCTCATGCTAAAACCATAAGCGCCGGTGGACATGACCGCTAACAGATCACCGGGTTCGATGGCGAGTTCGCGGTCTTTGCCGAGAAAGTCGCCGGTTTCGCAAATCGGGCCGACCAGATCCCAGGTTTTTGTACCCTCCGCGCGCGGCTTGACCGGACGAATATCTTGCCACGCCTGGTAGAGCGAGGGACGGATATTGTCATTCATGGCCGCGTCGATGATCGCAAAATTCTTGTGGTCGGTGGGCTTTAAATACATGACTTTGGTTAACAGGACGCCCGCATTGGCCGAAATCGAGCGGCCCGGTTCAAACATCAGGCTCAGCTTGCGGTCGCCCAAACGCTCCTTGATGGCGGCCATATAGTCAGCCACCGGCGGCGGCGTCTCGTTGCGATAGGTCACGCCCAGGCCGCCCCCCAGGTCCAGATGGGAAATCGTAATACCTGCACTTTCCAGCTCATCAACCAGCAACAGCAAACGGTCCAGCGCATCGAGAAAGGGCGTGAGTTGCGTGAGCTGGGAGCCAATATGGCAATCCAGCCCCTTGATCTTCAGGCTCGGCAAGTCGGCGGCGCGGCGATAAACCGCCGGCGCGCGCTGGATGTCGATACCGAACTTGTTTTCTTTCAGACCGGTGGAGATATAAGGGTGGGTGTTGGCATCCACGTCCGGGTTCACCCGCAAGGAAACATTGGCCACCACGCCTTTGTCGGCGGCGACCTGGGCGAGGATCTCCAGCTCGGCTTCGGATTCCACGTTGAAGCAGAAGATGCCGACATCCAGCGCCCGGGCCATCTCTTCCGGGGTTTTGCCCACGCCGGAAAACACAATGCGCGCCGGGTCGCCGCCCGCGCGCAATACGCGCTCAAGCTCCCCACCGGAGACGATATCGAACCCGGCGCCGAGCTTGGCCAACAGGTTCAGGATCGCAAGATTGGAGTTGGCTTTGATGGCGTAACACACCATGCCCGGATGATCACCCAGGGCCTGGGCGTAGGACAGGTAATGCTGGGTAAACGCGGCACGGCTGTAGACGTAAGTCGGGGTGCCGAAGCGTTCGGCAACGGTGCTCAGGGACACATCTTCGACATGGAGTTCGCCGTTGCGTGGTTGAAAATGCTGCATAGATAAACTCGATCAGGCAAAAAAAGCGGCTAGTCTTGTGATTCGGCAGGGGTTTCCGGTTGCGGTTGTTCCTGTTCCGGCAGGTACAGTGGGCCGGTCTGGCCACAGCCGCTTAACCACAGGCAAGCGAATAACAACAACGCAGATAACGATTTCATGGTGAATTCCCGGAGCCGAATCTCGCCCGTTGGTCCGGGCAAACAGAGGTCAAAACAGCGGGCAGTATAACCGTGCACCGACAGTGCCACAACAAACCGGCTCGCCCTTGGGGAGCCCTTTGAGGACTTACTTTTTGGCCTCCCCGTGTTCCTGCCGATACTGAGACGGGGTCACCTTGAGGATCTTCTTGAAAAAGGTGTTGAACACCGACTTGCTGTTGAAGCCCACCTCCAGGTAAATATCGGTGATGGTTTTATTTTTATGTTTTGGGTCGATCAACATCTTGCGCGCTTCTTCAATACGGTAGTTGTTGATGAACTCATAAAAATTGTTATGGAAATGCCGGTTGATGGTCATCGACAAATCCTTGGCAGGTATGGCCAGTTTGTCGGCGAGGATATCGAGGGTAATGTCGGGCAACAGGTAAGGTTTTTCACTGCGCATCATGCCGTCAATCCGCTCGGCAAATTCGGGATTAAGTAACTTGTCGTTGACCGGCTTTTTGTGGCTGTCTTTTTGCCGCACCGCTTCGAAGGTGGCGAAGTAGCGCATGCTGGTAAACACCAGCAAATTGACCAGGATAAACAATGAGTAATAGCCGGTCAGGCCGATATATTCAAACACTTTTAAGTCGTGGGTTTTGATTAAACCGACCACCTTGGAGATGCTCAGGATCACCTCCATGATGGTGACCCCCAGGAAACCGATGACCAGCAGCTTGAGCCACAGCAGGTCAACTTTTTCGATATTGGAATGGGTCGATTTTAGAATGTCTTTGTATTTCAGGATTAATAAAAAACTCAACGCGCAATACACAACACGCAAGGATTTGCAGAAAAAGTCCATGGAGATATACGCAGCCCCGTAGACAAACACTTCGTCGCGAATTAATTCAATCCGCTCGGCAAAAGGACGACTGTAAAACGCCACACCCATAAATACGATAAACAGGCCCAGCGGAATCAAATGCAGCAAGTCCCGGCGCTTGAGGGCGAAGTCGCGGAACACCAGGGATTTCACGTAAAAATACAGCAGTACTGCATCCACGTAATAGGCAAAACCCCCGACAAAAAACGCTTGCGGAAAGACTTCGCGCACTTTCCATTTGAATACTGCACCCCACAGGATTAATTCATGCAGCGGAATAAATGCATGGGCCAGCAGAAAGGCGGCAAGGAAATAGTTGCTGGGGGATTTGCTGGTGTTGGTGGCGACGAGCAACACCGCAAAAAAGCAGCATTGCATGGCGGTCATCAGTAAAACCACGTCATGAAAATTAAATACAACTTCGTTCATGGGGTTCTGCCCTTGCTTCAATCATTATTGTTATGCATCACGCGGTGAAGAGGGAGTCTCGACGCGGGTGACATAAACTTGCTGGATAAATGCAGGCTGGTGGTCTGCAAGACTTTATCGGTGAGCGGTCAGGTGCGCCCGATATTCTCCCAGAGTGGCGGGCAAGATCATAGCCCAAATAATTGGAGCCTGGCCATACGCGACTGCCGGTTGCCAGCTTCGGTGCGGCGACTCAATGATTACGCAGCCCGTAAAAATTTCTCATCTTATGTCATTCACGATTGTGGCAATTGCCGCTTCCGGTACGAAGTGAAAATCGCCCGCAACCGCAACGCTGAACCACCGATATGCCGTTTGAACTGGATCACAGGTGTGCGCGCGCGCGCAAGTAACGGCGCGGGTTCGATACAGATTTTTTTAGCCGAACGACAAACATCCTGGTTCACCTTAGTCTCGGGCAGGATACAGCGCCTGTCGCTGTCGCGATCCAACCCGCCATGGCAAGGGTGCTTCGGTCGTTGCAAACAAAAGCCCGGTTATGGCGATAACAATAAAACCCCCAGGTATTTCATTATGAAAAAAACCAAGGCCAAGACGACTGCCTCAATCGTTATTCGCTCGTTATGTTTATCCGCACACGCCGTCGCGCGCTGCAAACATCTGTTATGGACAGGTTTGCTTGCGGGTAGCTGCGTCCTGTCATCGCTTGCGCAGGCCCAAACTGCCTTGCCGGGCAGGGTCCAGGCTGAGAGTTACGCCAGCATGGCGGGTGTTCAACTGGAAACAACCACTGACAGCGGTGGTGGCCAGAATGTCGGTTGGATCGATACCAACGACTGGATGACCTATTCCATTAATCCGGCTACAGCTGGTTGGTACGATGTGCGTTACCGGGTGGCATCCACCGGCAGCACCGGTCGGGTGGTACTGGGCCGCAACGGCCAGGATCTCACCGAAGACACCAGCATTCCCAATACCGGCGGTTGGCAGAACTGGACGACCGTCAACTCGGTGGTTTATCTGGAGGCCGGGCCACAGAACATTACGCTGTTTGCCCGCACCGGCGGCTGGAATATCAACTGGGTGGAGTTCACTCGCCAGGCGAGTTGGACCCCGTTACCCAAACTCAAACAAAGTGGGCGCTACTGGGTCGACCCCAACGGCAACCGCGTCAACCTGCGCGGCACCAATGTGGGCAACTGGCTGCAGTTGGAGTTCTGGATGATGAACGAAAACATGTCCACCAACGCCGGCAAGATCCATGACCAATGTACGTTGGAAGGCGCGCTCACCGGGCGGTTTGGCTACGCCGAAAAAGAGCGCCTGATGGATATCTTCCGCGATAGCTGGATCACCGCGCGGGACTGGGACCATATGCAGGCCATGGGCATGAACGTGGTACGTATTCCGTTTATGTACAACCTGATCGAAAACGAGAACGCCCCTTACACCCTGCGCCCGGATGCCTGGCAGTATCTGGATTACGCCATTGATGAAGCGGAAAAGCGCGGTATGTACACCATCCTCGACCTGCACGGTGCGGCCGGGAGCCAGGGTTGGGAACACCACTCCGGTTGTGCGGGTAAAAACGAGTTGTGGGGTTCAGCCCAATACCGTGATCGCACTAAGTGGTTGTGGGACATGATTGCGTCCCGCTATCGCGGGCGCGGTGCAGTAGCGGCTTATGGGTTATTGAATGAACCCTGGGGCACTGATGCCAATACCCTCGCCGATTTCTCTACCGAGCTGTATCACGTCGCCCGCGCCAAAGACCCTGACACCATGATCATCCTGCCCGGCCACAACAGTGGTGGTATTGATGCTTACGGCCATCCCTCCGGGCGCGGCATGAACAGCAATGTGGCCTTTGAGATGCACTTCTATCCCGGCCTGTGGGGATGGAGCGAGGGCACTGGCAATGCGCATCACATCAACGTCCACAGTAACTGGCTTCATTGCAGCCCCACCGGCACTGGCGAAACCTGTGATTGGAACAACCGTATCACCAACCTGGACACACCGTTCTTCGTGGGCGAATTCCAGCCCTGGACGCTACTCGGCGCGGCGGGTGGCCAGATGCTGCGCAAGACCTACGACATCTACAACATGTACGGCTGGGCCGCGACCAACTGGGCTTACAAGACGGTGTCCTTCGGTGGCTCTAATGGCAATCCCGGCTCCTGGGGCTGGGGTATGGTGACCAACAGCAACAACGGCGGCACCATGGGCAGTATCAACATCAGCACCGCCACCGTGGCGCAGATCGAAAATTACTTCCGCTCCTTTGCCAGTCAGGCGCTGGTGCGCAACTCCGAAATTACCTACTGGATGAACTACCGTCCCACGGTAGGGCAGCGTATTGAGGCCGAGCATTTCAACGCCCATGCCGGTGTGCGCATGGAAACCACGACCGATGCCGGCGGCGGCTTCAATGCAAGCCATATTGATAGCAATGACTGGATGGCTTACCCCATCAATATTCCCAACGCGGGCTGGTACACGGTGCAATACCGGGTGTCCTCACCCAACAGCACCGGTCAACTGGTATTGAGCCGCAATGCGACAGACCTGGTGGTCAACACCGTGCCCAATACCGGCGGCTGGCAAAACTGGACCACGATCTCCAACAGCGTGTATCTGGAAGCGGGTCAACAGACCTTGTCGATCTACGTGCGCAATGGTGGGTGGAACATTAATTGGTGGAGTTTGACGCCCCAATAAGTCTGTCTGAAAACCCAATAAAGCTGCATTAAAAAGGGGCGCTGTGAGGCGCCCGTCAGGAAAGCGGGTTTGGAGCACATATATGTATCCAAACCCGCTGTTCCCAACCCGCCCCCGCCTTACTTATTTCCTCATGTCCTGCGATATTTTTTTGTTTGGGTGGGGGCTCGCCGGTAACCCGTTATACGTCCACCAGATATTTACTCGATTGATTGGTAAGGGTTTTTCACAAGGTTCTGCTGATCCGTACCCACCCGAACCTGCAATCTTCGCTCGCTGCCATTCGAACCTGTCCATTCGAACGACAGCCGTCTCTTCAGCCACTAATGTTTGCTGCTCTTACGCGTTACAACCGGCCCATGCTTCAGTGGCGAAGCAGTGGCCGGTGATTTGTCTGGAGCCCCAGCCACCCTTGAGAAAAAGGTCGCAATGCGGCCTGCCTCTTTCTCAATGCCTTGGGCCTCACTTCCCGGCAGGTGGAGTGGGGCTTTTTTTACGCCTTGTGCGTCCCAGTTTGTCGTTGGGCGCAAGGTAGGACGATTTGACGGGTTCGAGTAAGGGTTACTCGGACGACGCCGCGCGAGTGCACCGCGACAATCGCCGGGTTTTATCTAGAAGCCATCTCAAAAATCGGCTGGCGAGACTCAGGCAAGGCGAAAAGTTGATGAGGAGCGGAGTTTACTTAAGTAAATGAGCACCGGAATCGGCTTTTCAACACAGCATCAGGCCGCCAGATGGTTTTTGAGATGGCTTCTAATAGCAGCGACAACATGGATGCCTAACACCACCACAATCACAATAACGAATGAGGTCAATAAGATGCCAACAACACTTCTGGGTGCGTTAACCACGCATACCCGTTCCCTGTCCCTCGGCATGGTGCTCGGCACCAGCCTGATACTTGCCGCTTGCGGCGGTTCCTCGGACGATGATGATTCCCCGAGGTCCAGCAGCCGTTCCAGTTCGTCTGCGGTCAGCTCATCAATGTCTTCCTCGGAAGCGCCGTCATCGTCTTCGTCGTCGGTGATCGAGACTTCGTCCAGCTCCGCCGAGTCAAGCTCATCTTCCAGTGCCAGCAGCGAAGGGCTGACCATGCTGCGCACCGACGGCACCCGCTGGGTCAAGGCCAGCGGTACGCCCATTAACCTTAAGGGCACCAACCTGGGCAACTGGCTGGTGCAGGAATTCTGGATGATGGGCCAGGGCGGCAACGGCGTTCATGACCAGTGCACCCTGGAAGCTGAACTGACCGACCGCTTTGGCTATGAAGAAAAAGAACGCCTGATGAAGGTGTTCCATGACAGCTGGATCACCGAGCGCGACTGGGATCAGTTGAAAGCATTTGGCTTTAACGTGGTACGTCTGCCGTTCCTGTGGAGCGTGATTGAAGACGAACAGAATCCCAAAACCCTGCGCGAGGACGCCTGGCATTACCTGGACTGGGCGATTGCCGAGGCAAAAGAGCGCGATATGTACGTGATCCTCGACCTGCACGGCGCCCACGGCGGCCAGACGCCTAACGATCACACCGGCTGCTCCGGCCAAAACCAGTACTGGACCAACGCGGAATACCAGGATCGCACCAAGTGGTTATGGGAACAGGTAGCGACGCGTTATAAAGATGAGCCGGTCGTGGCGGCCTATGATCCGCTCAACGAGCCCTGGGGTTCGACCGCTGAAGACATGAAAACCCGCGTACTGGAGTTGTACGACACCATTCGCGCTATCGACGAAAACCACATCATCATGCTGCACAGCCACTACGGCAGCATCGATGTCTATGGCGATCCAGCCACTGCCGGGCTGACCAACGTGGCCTTTGAGCTGCATCCCTATCCCGGCCTGTTCGGCGACCGTCCCAACGACTCTCATTACGATATTCACCGCGACTGGCTGCGCTGCGGCGAGAGCGGTACCGGCGGCGTGTGTGAGTGGAACACCCGTTTGACCAACCTGGATACGCCGATGTTGATGGGCGAATTCCAACCCTGGCAAAGCGCCGGGCTGGAATTGGGTGGCAAGCTGGGTCGCGCCACCTACGATACCTATGCGCAATACGGCTGGGCCTCGACCAGTTGGTCATACAAGCTGGTGAGCATTGCCGGCGGGCAGGGCGAAGGTACCTGGGGCATGGTGACCAATGTACCCAACACCGAGCTGGATGTAGGCGTGGGCCAGATCGTCAAGGCGAGTACCTGGGATTGCAACGGCTGGGATTCCACCTTTGCCGAAGCCTGTGCCGATCAGCCGGGCACTATCTCGCCCAAAGGCGAAGGCAGCAAGACCTACTACATCATCATCAAGACCGGTGCCAATGCGGGCAGCATACCCGACGTGACCTACGACAATATCAGTCTGGTCAACACCGTTACGGATGAAGACCTGATCGTCAACGGTGACTTTGAGGATGGGTTTACTGGCTGGACGACGGTGGCGATCAGCGGCGAAACCGCCAACGATTTCTACTTCGCCCAGGCCGGGAAATTGCCCACCGGCGGTACGGGCGCGGCGCTGCATATCGGTCGCCCCGCCGGTGTGGATGGTGAGATCAACAGTGCGATCTACCAGGCGGTCACGCTTGAAGCCGGCCAGGAATATGTATTCAACGGCGTATTTCGCGGCAACAACAGCACTAACACCTGGGCGGAAATCTACCTGATCGAAGAAGAACCGATCGCGGGCGTGGATGTTATCGATGATCAAGGCCGTGTTGACTTCACCACCGCCAGCGCCGAGGAGATCGAAGCACTCTTCGCCAGCTATGGCACCGTGGAGTACGACGTGCACGAAGGCCTGGCCCATTGGCTGGTGACCGATGAGCACAACGATGTGTTTGATTACCCGGATCGCCCGACCAACCTCGTGCTCACCGAAGGCGACGAGAGTAACGGGCTCACCTGGGACAGCGTCGCTGGCGAAGGGATCACCTACAAGGTTTACCGCAGCACCTCGCCCGCTGGCGACCGGACTGTACTGGCCGAGGACCTGACCGTCACCACCTACACGGATGCCGATTTACTCGGTGGCGAAACCTATTACTACAGCGTGTCCGCCGTGAGCGCGAGCGGTGAAAGTTACCGCAGTGAACCGGTGAATACCGAACTGCAATATGTTGTGATTCCTGCGCGCATCGAAGCAGAAAGTTACGCCGATATGCTGGGTATTGTGGTGGAAGCCTGCACCGATGTTGGCGGTGGACAAAACGCTGGCTGGTTCGACGGCGGTGACTGGATTGAGTATCAAATTCATGTGCCGGAAGCCGGCGATTACACCATCGACTACCGCGTGGCGAGTCAGGACGGCAGCACCGGTTTTGAACTCCTGCTGAACGGAACGCAGATCGACACCAAAGCCATCACGCCCACCGGCGGCTGGCAAGCTTGGTCCACCGTGTCATCCACCATCAGCTTACCGGTCGGCAACCACACCCTGCGCTTCAACATGCTCGGTGGCGGCGGCTGGAACATGAACTGGTTCGAGATCAGCGCCGACTAATTGTGGCTGTGGCCGTTCCGCCATTGCGCTTTTGGCAACTCACGCGTAGGTCGGATTAGCCAAAGGCGTAATCCGACAAACCATTTGCCGATGGCCACCAATCATTACCGCAAAAGGATTTGCACAACCCAACCACAACCAAATCCGCGTTCCGGTCATGTTTATAAAACAAGCCGGAACGCAACCCACTTCCCGGCCATAAAAATCCGGAAGAAAAATGTAGAAAAATGGTGAACAACCACTCTTTGGAGATGTTATGAAAAAATTTGCTTGTCGCTGTCTGCGAATGAGTCTGCTAATGGTGGCAGCGTTAAACCCGCTGGTTTACGCCGCACCCGATCCGGCCCTGGAAAAACAAATCGATGAGCTGCTCGCCACCATGAGCCTTACCGAAAAAATCGGCCAGACCCAATTGCGCGACTGGGGTACCTACGCCGAAAAAGATATGCCGGCCATCAAACAAGCTGTACGCGACGGCAAGATCGGTGGATTCCTCAACGTCACCATGAGCAGCGTCAACAAATATGCGTTTGAAGAACTGCAACGTATCGCGGTGGAAGAAAGCCCTAAAAAAATTCCCTTGATCTTTGGTCAGGATGTTATCCACGGCTACAAAACGATCTTCCCGATTCCACTTGGCCAGGCCGCCAGCTGGAATGCGGATATTGTGAAACAAGGCGCGCGTATTGCCGCCGAAGAAGCCACCACTGACGGCATTCGCTGGACCTTTGCGCCAATGATCGATATCGCGCGCGATCCCCGCTGGGGCCGCATTGCCGAGTCGCTCGGCGAAGATCCCTACCTGGCGTCACTGCTGGGGGTGGCGATGACCGAAGGCTTCCAGACAGAAGACCCGACCAATCCAACAGCGATGGCCGCATCGGCGAAACATTTTGTTGCCTACGGCGCGACTGAAGGCGGTCGTGATTACAACGCCGCCTATGTGCCGGAAGGTTTGCTGCGCGATGTTTACCTGCGTCCGTTCAAGGCGAACGTGGATGCTGGCCTGATGACCATCATGAGCTCCTACAACACCCTCAATGATATTCCGGCCACTGCCAATAAATTTACCTTGAAAAAAATCCTGCGCGACGAGTGGAAATTTGATGGTTTTGTGGTGAGTGACTGGAATGCCGTCATGGAGATGATTCCCCATGGCTTTGCTGCAGATGCCAAACACGCCGCAGAATTGGCTGCCAACGGTGGTATTGATTTTGAGATGCACACCGATACCTTCGAAAAATACTTGCCTGAGTTGATCAAGGAAGGAAAATTTTCCGAAGCTGATTTGAACACCGCCGTGCGCAATATGCTGCGCATCAAGTTGCGTTTAGGTTTGTGGGATAACCCCTACCCACGCGGTAACCGGGAGCAGGTATTACTGAACGAAAAATTCCTTGCTGCTGCTGAGACAGCCGCCGAAGAGTCATTTGTGTTGTTGAAGAACGACAAAAAAATCCTGCCGCTCAACAAAAAACAAACTGTCGCGGTGATCGGCCCATTGGCGGATGCACCCTTTGAGCAACTCGGTACCTGGATTTACGACGGCGAGAAAAAAGATACGCGGACTTTCCTGCCCGCGCTGAAAAAATATCTCGGTAATGACAAAAAGATTATTTACGCCGCTGGTGTCAGCTACAGCCGCGATAAAAGTACCGCCGGTTTTGCTGCCGCTGTTGCCGCTGCGAAAAAAGCCGATGTGATTTTATACGTGGGTGGTGAAGAGTCTGTGCTGTCCGGTGAAGGCCACAGTCGTGGTGATATTCGTTTGCCCGGCGTACAACAGGAATTGATCGCGCAATTGGCGGCAACCCGGAAACCACTGGTGCAAGTTATCATGGCGGGTCGCACGATCCAGCTGGATCAAACCCTCGAACAATCCACCGCACTGCTGATGGCCTGGCACCCCGGCACCATGGGTGGTCCCGCATTGGTTGATGTACTTTACGGCGAAGTCTCCCCGGTGGGCCGCTTGCCATTAACCTGGCCAATCGCGGTAGGGCAAATTCCTTACTACTACAACCACATGGCCACCGGCCGCCCGGCTACCAATGAAAACTACACGCGTATCGACAAGATTGAACAGGGCGTTTTCCAGCATCAACCGGGTAACTCATCCAATCTGCTGGACTACGGCCACAAGCCACAATTTCCGTTTGGATACGGTTTGACTTACACCACATTCACTTACGACAATCTGCAGATCAGCGCAAAAGAAATTGGCTTGGGTAAAACACTCACCGCCAGCGCCGTTATTAAAAATACCGGCAAGGTTGCGGCAACCGAAGTGGTGCAATTGTACGTACAGGATGTGGTGGGGGATGTGACTCGCCCGGTGCGCGAATTGAAAAACTTCCAGCGCGTTTTTCTGAAGCCAGGACAATCGCGAAAAGTGACTTTTACTCTGCACACTGATGAGCTCGCCTTTCACAATCAGGCGATGCAACTCGTTACCGAACCCGGTCAATTCAATTTATGGATAGCGCCGAATGCGGAAGAGGGATTGCAGGCGAGCTTTATGGTGAAGTAAAAACGTTGAGGGTAAAGCGTCGGATTACGACACTGCGTGTCTAATCCGACCTACATTCCTCGTAGTTAAACATCCCATCAGGATCCGTAGGTCGGATTAGCCAAAGGCGTAATCCGACATCCCAATCTATTCATCTCACTTTGCCCGCGTAATCACCTGAATCCGCACCGTACGCGTCGCCAGATGAACTTCCCGCAAAAAGTAACCAAGCCCCACAATCAATGTCAGTGTGGATGCTGTAAACAATGCACTAATGACCCATTTGAATTCCACTTGCAACAACACCTGCAAGAAAATCACCGCTACCACCATACACACCAGCAATGCTGAACAAGTGCAGGCCGTAATCGCAGAGCTGGCATAGTGACGCCGGCGTTCAAGGCGGCCAAGTTCCTTATTGAGCAACTCCGGATTATTCAAATGCGGTGGAAGCTCCTGCTCCGTCAGGTTCCGCCCCCGATCAATAATCCGCGCAAGCCGCCCCGCCATGACATTCAGCAAGCCGGCAATACCCGTCAATAAAAATACCGGAGCTAGCGCAAGCTGGATGGCATGGGCGATATCACCAAAATTCATCATCATCTCATTGGGATCCAAAATATAAATGTCAAACCAAGCCATTAGGTCGGATTAGCGCAGCGTAATCCGACAGGGCTGGAACTTTTCCAACGACAATGAAATAGCTATTGAAATATGAAAGGTCTTCATTCTTTTCTTTCAAGTTTCCCTTTATTCCAATGCCATTCTGCGATCTGATATTCCGCTGCGCTTTCTTTAACTCTGGTAGTTATTATCTTTCTTTTTTTGTCTATCGAAAATTGAGGGAAATTACCAAGATACTCATATGCCTGTTTTTGGACATCATAAACCCAATAATCCAAATAAAGATTTGGTGTGCCGAAGGAGGTTGGAATGGCCAGATCGGGAACGCTATCAAAGTTAATATCAGAGAAGGAGATATACCCGACATCGCCATCAAGCATACTCGTGGCTTCGGTTACAGGAAGCGTCTGCTTTGTACTATTATTTTTGATAACAACCGCTGAAATCAGTTTTTCATCCTCGGCAACATCTTCTGTAATAATAGCTACCGAGATGTCATATGAAGGCGTTTTAAATGAACATTCATCAAGTTTTCCGAAGGCTATTCCACATTCTTTCTCCAGGGCTTGATCAAAAGTATCCTGTTTCGCCTCACATGCCTGGACAAAGATTAGTATGAGAAAAACGGCTTTTTTCATTACGAATCGCCTATAAAAGAAAGAATTTAGCTCTATCCAGATAATCCTGCCGATCAGCCAGGCCATTATATCCACCGTTTACCCGTCTGGTAATAGATCTGAGATCGTCTTTGTCGGAAAAGCTATTAAGCTTTCGCTTGCTCCAGAACCACAGGCTAGCGTCAAGGGCATAGGTAGGATGTAGCGAGACCAGGCGCTCGTTACCCTTGTTAAGAAGGTTGAGGCAAGCGTAGTCGGCATAATCAGCATAATTCTTTCGGCCGGTTAACTGAATCAGGCCTCTTCCTTTAAATCTCACGCCATCACCCTTTTCCGTGTTGCCGAGGTCTTTTCTTCCCTCATATGCTGCGCCACTTGCTATTTCTTCTGTGTAGGTCAGTGACATGCTCTCGTGGCCAGAAAGTGTGCAATTCGTAAAGGGGTGGTTATTCCGTGAAGGGGGAGCTGATTGATCAATAGGGGATGGTAACCTTTAACAACAACAGGAGAGCCATAGCCCATAATAGCTATTAATGCATCTACACTAAGTCCCTTTGTTAGGGATGTTTTGAGGGTTCTGATGGTGTTTCCGCCGGGATCTACGCGTCCGTCGGGTTTTTTCATGTTGATGATAAGACTTTGGTAATGCTCAATTGCCGATATCGTTTTCTTTCCGATGGCGCCATCAACGATCAATTTTTCTTTTAGAGCGAAGCTTGATGACTGAGAGAGATTGATGGCAGCCTGTATGATTTTTACATAAACCTTTTTAATTGGCTCCACCCAACCCCACGCTTTGTTTTATGCACATACTGGTATCATCCCTATAAAATTTATTTTTTACCATTAAAGAGAAAAAAGTGATGTGACTTTTTTCTCTTTACGTGGCTTATCCTGTATCAACAAATGAGTTGTAGTGCTGGCGTAGTGGGCAATATATCAGGCATCAGCCTGCGCTTAATCCACCGATGTCTCTCCACCATTCACCTGCAAACCCAGCCATTGACCCAATCCATTGAAACGCCGTAACACGAAAAACTCAAGTAGCAGCAGCGCCGCCAGTGAAATACCCATCACGGGGAGCAGTATGCCTAAGGTTAACGTGATGCCGATAATCACAACACCGGCGTTGGTTGGTCTGGCTGGCGGTGCACCGAGCACGGCGTCGGGTTTGCGTTTACGCCACAAGATAAAACCGCTGACGCTTATCAATATCAAACCGGCGCAGGTGAATACGCCGAGTAACAGATTAAACCAGCCAAATAAATAGCCTTCGTGCGCCGCAATGCCGACACCGATGGCGCGGTCGAGTAATTGTTTTTCGGCGAAGCCGCTTTGTTTTTCAATGTTGCCGTCGTGGCGAATCCATACATCGGCGCGCAGCGGCCGGTTGGGGGTTTGTGATGAGGCTTTCCAGGTGTGGTGATGCGCATTGGCCACGCTTAACTCCACCGGGGGTGCCAATTGCAGAGCTTGCGCTTTAGCCAGCACGGCGGGTGTCAGATCAAAAACATCGCTGGCTTGCGCGCGCCAGTGTTGGTGTTCCTGTTGGCGACTTTGGGTCCAATCTTGTTGGGCGGGTTTTAATTCAAACGAGCGGACTTCTTTTAGTGCCGAGCCCCACACCAGCGCCCAGGGCAGGCCGGTGATCAATAAAAATAACGCAAGCGATGAAATCCAGATGCCGGTGACAGCGTGCAGGTCGCGCCAGAAAACACGGTTGCCCTGGCGCATGCGCGGATAAAGTACCCCGGCGACTCCCCGGCTGCTGCGCGGCCACCACAAATACAATCCGGTGATGATCAGCACAATGGCCCAGCAAGCGGCCAACTCCACCAGGATAGAGCCAAGATTGCCGAGTAGTAATTCGCCGTGGATAGTCTTGACGATATTCATCAATTTATCGTTGCTGGCTTGCTTGCCCACGATTTCGCCGTTGTAGGGATTTACAAAGACCTGCCAGACCTGATCGGCTTGCACGCTAATCATGACGGCTTCATCGGCGGCTTGCGGCAAGCGATAATTGAGCAATTTTCCCTCGGGAATTTCTGCCAGTGCCGCGGCAATTTGCTGGTTGGGCAGCAGTGCTTCCTGTGTCACCGAAAGGCCGTGATATTGTGATTCCTGCCAGTTTTCGTAGTAGGGCTTGAATAGATAAATTGCACCGGTGATGGCAAGCAGGATGACAAAGGGAATACAAAAAATACCGGCGTAAAAATGCCAGCGCCAGATGCTGCGGTAGAGTGCTTGATTGATGCGGCTTTTATCGCCGTTTGTGTTGGCGTTGGTGAGGGATTCGGTGGCTTGGTTGTTGCTCATCGCCGGTTACCTTTATCAATATTCTGGTCGCTTTTCATTTTGTTCGGGTTGATGCTGTTATGTGAGTGTGGTGTCGGATTACGACACTAGCGTGTCTAATCCGACCTACATTGGCCTGGTTTTGTAGGTCGGATTAGCGCAGCGTAATCCGACAAGCACGCTTAATCTCAAAGACTGTAAGAAAAATTGAAATACAATGTACGCCCCGGCCAGGGGTGCGCCACAAATGAACTTTCGTCAGTAAGATTATCAATACCAAACCCCAGTTCAACCTGATCGCTGAGGTCATAAGTAGTTTTCAATCCAATGCGTGTATAGCCGTCCTGCGCACCCATCACTTCTTCGGCATCGTCGGTGTTGTCGAGGCGGCCAAAACTTTTATCGGCGTATTGCACTGTGCCGCTAAGATCCCAGCGATCACTGGCGTGATAGGTGAGCATCAGGTTGCTGCGCCAGCGCGGCATGCGCGGGTAATCATTGCCTTCAATCGTTGATGCTGGATTCTCGCCTTCGGCAGTGCTGTTGTCTTCAATGATCGACTTGGTATAAGCCACATTGAAACGCACATCCAGTTCAGGCACGAGAGCACCGTAGCGATTGAAGATAAACTCCACCCCATCGGTTTCCACTTCATCAATGGCAGAGAAAGTGGTGACGGATCCGCCGCCAGGTAACAAATTGGATTGCGATTCAATCGCATCCTGAATGGTTTCTGTAAACACATTCACACGCACATAACCGGTATCAAATTGCTGCTCGATCATCAGGTTTTGATGGAAACCGTCTTCCGGTTTTAAATCCGGTTTTGCTTCGATGATGGTGGAGTAAGATGCGCTCTGCGTAAACAGCTCTTCCACAATGGGAAAGCGATAGGCTTGCGCAACGGAGTAGCGCACCAACCAATCCTGGGCCGGTTTATAACCTAATGAAAACTTGGGTGAGAATTTTGAACTGGAGCTTTCCGGTACCTCAGCTAACTCAAATTCCGCCGTTTCAGCAACATCCTCACTGAAGTAACCGTCGAAACTTTTCCAGTGTTCGTAACGACCGCCGATAGCCATATCCCAGGCTTCATTGATCGCCCAGTTCGCCTGGACAAACGCCGCGCTGATTTCCGTTTCGCCACCGCTGCGGCTGCTGTAACCGTTGTTATCGCCACGGGTCCAATTGAGGGAGTTATAGACATCCAGATTCAATTGGTAGGCTTCATAGCGTGCGCCGGTCACTAATTCCAGGCCGTCCACGCCGACATTATTAACAATAAATTTACCTTCCAGGGTTTGCCAGCCGGTGTCATCGTAGTCGGTCGTTTGCCCGCGACCGGTGAACAAAGGGTCGTTGAGATTGTGACTGGATGCACGGCTGTTGTCTTTCAGAATCCGGAAGTCGCTGGCATTCCCTTCAAAGCGGAGGTTATCGTTGAGGTCGCCTTTTACCCGAAAGCCAACCGACAGACTTTGGCGATCAAGGTTACTGGCACCCAAGCGATTGGCGTTCACGTTTATGCCGGTACCGTCCTGCACAAAATTGCCGGACCAGCGGGTTACGCCATCAGCATCAACGAGATAGGAATTCGCTGAGTCGCGCAGGGTATTGCGATCCTCGTAAGCCACATTTAACAGTGTTGACCAATCACCGAAGTCGTAACCCAATTTTAATTTGAGGTTGTCGGTGGTGGCTTGCTCAACGCCGGTGTCCCCAAAATAAAACGCCGTATTACCAAACACGTCCTGATCGATCACCGCACCGGTCACCGGTACGGCATTGGTGCCGGGTGTGCGGTTATCAAAATAAAACGACTGTGGCTGGCTGTCATTTTCCAGGCGATTGTAGGAAACATAAAAACTCAGGTCGCCGACTTTATCCCCGTAAGAAATAAACGCTTTGTGGCCGTTCAGTGTGTCATTAAAACCGTAGGCAGCGAAGTCCTGGGAAAAATAATCCAGATCCACATGGACTTCGCGTTCCTGCGGAATCGCGGTTTCAATCAGCACCACACCACCCATGGCATTACCACTGTATTCCGCTGAAAACGGCCCGTACAAAATTTCCACCTGGGCAATTTCACTGGCGCTCACCATGGTCCAGCGCGGTGCGCCGCTCCAACGCGATTGCAGTAAATAATGCAGTGGCACGCCGTCGGCAAACACCATGGAGCGGGAGGTGGCAAACATATTGGAACCGCGCAGGCCGAGGGTGCCGTTGGAGTCACCGATGTAACGCTTGCGAATCACGATGCTGGGTTCGTACTTCACCAGATCTTCTGTGGTGGCGACGTTGATGCTGACCATGTCTTCCTGGGTCAGCAGGCTGGTGGGGTTGGTGTAGCCCGCCTGGCGGCTGTCTTTTTGCTCGCCCCATACGCGAACTTCTTCGACATTTTTACTCTGCGTCGCTTCGTGGGCGACTGCGGATGAAGCACTAACTGCAAGTTGACCGAATACTGCCAGAGTGAAGTGTGGGATCTGTCTGGCAAGGCCGATGATACGCGAGCCCATAACGTCCCCATTTTTACTATTGTTGAGGGGCCAAATCTAGAGCAAAAGCAGGCAGGGTCCAATGTGACAAATTGTCGCACCGCGCGGTCGCGGTGCGCTGGGAGGGCATAGGTTCGATGAGTTAGTTGGAATAAGTGGTCGGCGGTACCGTACCGACACCGCGATCCGTATCCAGGTTGTCTTCCATGGGCGCCGATGAAGCGGGACTGCTTACAGCATTCTCATTGGTCATGCCGTCATCCATAGTTTGCGGGCTACTCGGCGTAGGCGGTGGTGGTGTTTGCGTTGCCGGGTTTGCCGTGGTCGGGGAATTGTTATTCACGGATGGCTGCGGCTCGTTGTCAGGCGAGCACGCCAGGGTCAAACAGGCCGCAGCGCTCAGGGCGAGGATGCGGGTTGCGCGGATAAAGGGTGATCTGGTGCTCATAGTGAAACCTCCGTTATTGGATAGTGTCAGCAGGTTTTTGCAGCTGGGTGTTATCGCCGGGGTTCATCTCCCGGGGAGCGGGTTGTAACCTTGGTTGTTCCGGCTCTAGCGGCGCATCAGCGGGCCGATCAAAGGTTTTGCGTGGCGGTAATTCCATGTCTGCCGGTTTAATGTTGGCCAACAAGGACTTGGCCATGGATAAATGCTCCTGCAATACCGGCAGGTTTTTCTCAGCAAATTGACTCAGCTCTGCGTCATTCAGGAACACCGCTTTTTGAAACAGGGTAATAGCTTCTTCATGGGTGGTAATTTGATTGCGCGCGTAAGCGATATCGAAAGACTCTCCGTCGCGCACTTTTAGCAGCGTCAGTTTGGCCTGGTTGATTAATTCCGCTTCGTCGGCCACAGGAATATCCTTACGCTGGGCCAGGCGAATGAGGTTGCGGTTGATGGAACCATGTTCATTGATCATGGTGCGGGCAAAGCGTTTGACGGCCGGATGGGAGGATTCCCTCAGCGCAAGATGCCCGGCTTCGATTTCCGCGATGCCTTTAGCTGATGCCTGGTCAACAAAGGTATTGGGCATAAAGGTTTCATCGGCGATGGCCAGCACGCAACACAGCGACACCAGCAGGATGGAAAGGTAACTGAAGATGAAGGTGATCGTTTTCATGTCTTATCCCAAAAACAAAACGTGAGTGTAAAGCGATGAAACGTCCTCATCGCTTGGCGATGGCCTCCGGATCGGCATCGCGCGATAAAAAGGCAAATGTGATCTCCGGCATGTGTTCGCTCAACCAAGTCGCCATGGCAATTTCCTGCGGCAGTATCAATTCGCAGATGCGTTGCGTCTCGATATCGCCAGCTGCCTCGGCGGCGGCAATCAGGATGGTGTAGGTAGCAATTTCCATTTGTTCAAAGACATAACTGCTCAGGGTGCCCTTGACCACTTCATCACTCATTGCCATGCCGGTTACCGATTGGCCAAAGGCCATCAGCCGCCCGGTAATATCTTTTGTTGTCGATGGCGTATGTCCCAGACGTTCAAGACAGCCCTTGAGCAATTGCCGCTGCGCGTGGGTCTCTTCCATGTGCAGCTCAATCTGGTGGCGCAAGGCCGGATAATGTTCCAGCCGCTCCGCCATATTGCTCAACATTTTCTCCGCTTGCTGTTCCATGGCGTGCGCATCGCGCAACCAATCCAATAAGTGTTCTGCTGCTGTTGACATAAAACTGCATCCTTAATCATCAAGGATTGTCTGTCTGGTCGGTATCTTCACCGAGATCCTTCAGGTGTTGATGGTTGTTGTACGTCTTGCCTTCACGGTCCTGGTAAATATCGGTCTTGGTTTCAGCCGTCGCGGCAACCAATTGCTCCGCCATACGTAGATGCTGTTCCATGGTACGCAAGTGCTTTTTCACAAATGCTGCCACATCGTCATCGGTAGACTGGGCGGCCCGCTGAAACAGTCGCAGGGTTTGTTGATGCGCGACCATCTGATTGTTGGCATAACCGATATCAAAAAATTCGCCCATGCGTGTTCTGAACATCAGGGGTTTGATGCGCTCCTGCAATTCATCACCTTTGGTCAAGGGAACATCTTTTTCCCGCGCCATCTTCATTAACTCAGCGTTAATATTTTCATGATCCTTGATCATATGATGGGCAAAGGCTTTCACTTCCTGGGAGCTGGATTCCTGCAGAGCCAGTTTGGCATTGGCAATTTCGACCCAGCCTTTCATCAGGGCCTCGTCGATAAAGAATTCAGTATCTTCATTCGCTGTTGCACCCAGCGAGATAACACCGAATATCACCGCTATCACGCCATTGCGCAGATGATTCATTCCATTCATAGCTTCACCCCTAATGTTGACATCGCACTAATCTGGATAAATTCCGACGACAAAAGTTTCTCCTTTGCCGCTTGGTTTTAGTCACTCTAATTCAATTACACCATTCTAGGCTGTAGGAAAAAATTTCTTTGTGCGTGTGCGTACACAGATCCGGCGGTGGATCACCGCAGTGCTTTGATCAATTGCTCCTTGTTCATTGTCGAGCGGCCGTGAATATTTCGCGCACGGGCTTTTTTGAGTAAGACTTCCTTCGTCTCCAGCTCCAGAGACTCCGAGCGCGGTACGCCTTTACGTGAAGCTGCTGCGCGTTTGGCGGAAGTCTTGCGGGCCTGTTGTTTTTCCTCGGCGGATTTTTGCGTGCCTGACCCTTTGCGCTCGCCACCGCCGGATTGCTTATTCACGGTGGCCCACGCGATGGCTTCTGCCCGTTTATCGCTGACACCTTTTTCCTTGTAGCCTTCTTCAATATGTTCTGCTTTGCGCTTTTGTTTGTCGGTATATTTTTCTTTGCTGCCTCTGGCCATCACTAACCTCCTTTAACGATCACTACATCGGTTAAAAAATCAATGCGCTTTGTGCAATTTATGACAGTTATTGCGATGTTTGTTAGGGGAAATTGCGCATTAATTAGCGGCGGCGGAAAGCTTATGCGACAGCAATGTGCGGTTTGTCACCGAAAAATCTACAGCGATTTTTTAAGCGTTAAAAACTCTAAAAACAAAACGAACCTATCAAGCGGATCATCCTCCATGATGAGGAGCTTATGCTCTCCAGTCATTAATCTTTAATCAACTATGAGGAATTCACTATGACACAGCAACGAGGTGGTAAAGGTAATTTCGCCCGTGACCCTGAGCGCGCTGCTGAAGCTGGCAGAAAAGGTGGTCAGGTCAGTGGCGGTAACTTTAAAAATGATCCCGAGCGCGCCGCAGAGGCCGGTCGTAAAGGCGGCGCCAACAGCCATGGCGGCGGCCGTAAATCCTGATGACGTGTCAGGATCGATGCGACGGAGGCGAAAGGCTTCCGTCGTTATCAGAACAATAAGGTGACATCCCCTAACCGCGGAGGAGAGACGACGATGGCAGGTAAAGACAAGCGCAGTGAATTGGCCGGCACAGATACCACGGACCGTGAAAACACCAACAAAAAGCTGGAACAACTGGACAACTGGCGCGAAGATGCCACGGGCGAAGCTCTCACGAATAGCACGGGTGTCAAGATCGCCAACAATCAAAATACATTGAAAGCTGGCGAGCGCGGACCATCCCTGCTGGAAGATTTTTTAATGCGTGAAAAGATCACGCATTTTGACCATGAGCGTATTCCCGAGCGCGTGGTCCATGCACGTGGCGCAGCGGCCCACGGTTACTTTGAAGTCTACGAACCGCTGAAGGATTTAACCAAGGCGCAGTTTCTCAATGATCCCTCGGTGAAAACTCCCGTATTCGTACGCTTCTCTACGGTGCAAGGTCCGCGCGGCTCCGCCGATACGGTGCGCGATGTGCGTGGCTTTGCCACAAAATTTTATACAGAAGAAGGCAACTTCGACCTGGTGGGCAATAACATGCCGGTGTTCTTTATCCAGGACGCCATTAAATTTCCTGATTTTGTCCACGCGGTAAAACCTGAGCCGCACAATGAAATTCCTACCGGACAATCCGCCCATGACACCTTTTGGGATTTTGTCTCCTTAACGCCGGAGTCTGCACACATGGTGTTGTGGACCATGTCGGATCGCGCTATCCCCGTGAGCTATCGCGCTATGCAAGGCTTTGGTGTGCATACCTTTCGCCTGGTGAATGCAGCCGGCAAAAGTGTGTTTGTGAAATTTCACTGGAAGCCGGTATCCGGTGTGTATTCGCTGGTGTGGGACGAAGCGCAAAAACTTGCCGGTAAAGATCCTGATTTTCACCGGCGTATGTTATGGGAAGATATTGAAAAAGGTGATTACCCCCAATGGGAGTTGGGCATCCAGGTTGTGCCGGAAGAAGATGAGTTCAAATTCGATTTTGATTTGCTTGATCCCACTAAAATTATTCCCGAAGAGTTGGTTCCGGTGCGTCCGGTGGGGCGCATGGTACTCAATCGCAATCCCGATAATTTTTTTGCTGAAACAGAGCAGGCCGCTTTTCATGTGGGCAACATCGTGCCGGGCATTGATTTCAGTAACGACCCATTGATGCAGGGGCGATTATTCTCTTACACGGATACCCAGCTGCTGCGCTTGGGCGGGCCGAACTTTAATGAAATTCCCATCAACCGTCCGGTGTGCCCCTTTCACAATAATCAACGCGACTCCTTTCATCGGCAAACTATCAACAAAGGCCGCGCCAGTTACGAACCCAATTCCATTGATGGCGGTTGGCCCAAAGAAACGCCGGAAGCTGAAGCGGGCGGCGGTTTCGATTCATACCGCGAGCCCATGGCCGGTCACAAGGTCCGCGACCGCAGCGAATCCTTTGGCGATTTCTTTTCCCAGGCACGGCTTTTTTGGAAAAGTATGAGCCTGCATGAACAGGAACATATTATTGCCGCCTACAGTTTTGAATTATCCAAGGTGGAGCGCATGCACATTCGTGAGCGGCAGGTGAATGAGATTCTTGCCAATATTGATCTGGGGTTGGCCACTCGCGTGGCAGAAAATATCGGCGTACAGCCGCCACAAGGACCGACAGTGCCCTTGCGCGTGACGGCGCCGGAAATCTCGCCCGCGTTAAGCCAGATGAATTTATTACCGGGCAATATCATGTCGCGCAAGATTGCGATCTTGATTGCCGATGGTGTGGCTGGCAGTGACATTGAGTATGTAATAAAGGAAGCCAAACGCGAAGGTGCGAGCACCAAACTGATCGCACCCTCGGTAGCGCCGGTTAAAACGCTCGAGGGTCAACACCTGGTCCCGGATGCTTCCATGGAAGGTATGCCGTCCATTGCTTTCGACGCGGTCTTTATTCCCGGCGGCGAGGATGCGGCAAAAAGCTTTGTTGCCAGTGGTACGGCGGTGCATTATTTATTGGAAGCCTATAAACATTTAAAGGCGATTGCGTTGTGCGGTGCGGCGTGTGAATTAACCGCACGTCTGGTGCTGGATGCAGATGATGGATTAATTACCGGCGCATCTGGTAAGGATGTGTTCAGTGCATTTGCGGCAGCGATAGCGAATCATCGGGTGTGGGCGCGGGAGCCGCGGGTTAAGTCGATTCCGGCGTAAAGCCGGCAAAACCTTAGTGTGGTGACAGGGAAGTCGAGTGTCGGATTACGCTGTGCTAATCCGACCTACGTTGGCTTGAGGTTATTCCTGCTGTTGGTAGTGTCCGGGAGTTTGATGAGGGCGGTCGTGATGGATGCCCATGATCTGGATATCAGAGATATTTTCAGACGAGCTGACAGCATGTAAGGCTTCCAGATAGACCCGGGCTTGTTCAATAGAAATCCGCTCTGCTTCCGCACGAATCTCTGCCGTCTTCGGCTGGTTATTCAAAATATAACTTACTAAAAAAAGATGGCCGTCCGCCATAAAAGATTCCTCACAAAAGATCCTGATAAAAAGACTCCCTCTGGCAAAACTCGTTCCCTGTTATTCCGTAGGTCGGATTAGATACAGCGTGTCATAATCCGACGCCGTATCTCCTATGTACTCCGACACACCGGACGTTAATAAACCCTCAGCAATTCCCGTCATTTATTTGCCACAAACGAAACTAGTTTTGTTGCTCAAGTTCTTATGCACACCCGATCAAGGAAATTGCCATGTTTAGAATATTTTTGCGCTGCCACGGCTTAGCGCTTTAAACGACAGGAGCAGACCATGCCGCGTTCTATCTGGAAAGGTGCCATCAGTTTCGGACTCGTACACATCCCCGTCGGCGTCGTCTCGGCGACTTCATCAGAGGGTGTGGATTTTGATTGGCTCGATGAACGTAGTATGGAACCGGTAGGCTATAAACGGGTGAACAAAGTCACCGGCAAGGAAGTGTCCAAAGAGCACATCGTCAAAGGCGTGCAATATGAAAAAGGGCGTTACGTGATCCTGAGCGATGAAGAAATTCGTTCGGCGCACCCTAAAGCTACCCAAACCATTGATATCTTTTCCTTTGTCGATAGCGATGACATTCCACTCACCAATATCGATACTCCTTATTACCTTAATCCGCTGAAACGCGGTGAAAAAGTCTATGCCTTGTTGCGCGAAACCTTGTGCAAAACACATAAGGTGGCGTTAGCGCGGGTGGTGATTCGCACGCGCCAACATCTGGCGGCAGTCATGCCTTTGGCCTCGGCATTGGTGATGGTGTTATTGCGTTGGCCGGATGATGTACGGGATGTGGAAGACCTGGATATCGGTGATGCCATCGCCGATGTGGATCTGAGCAAAAAAGAACTGGATATGGCACGCCGGCTGGTGGATGACATGACGGCCCAGTGGAGCCCGGACGAATACCAGGACACCTTCACCGACAAGATCATGCAACTGGTGGAACAGAAAGCCCGCGCCGGCAAGATTGAAAATGTGGAGCGCGCGGAGGACGAAGACGAGCGGCGCACAGCGGATATTGTCGACCTGACCGAGCTGCTCAAACGCAGCTTGGGCGGCAAACCGCGCGCGCGCAGTGAAACCGGCAAGGGCGAGTCGGCCAGCCAAGAGGACGCCGACGCAGGCAAGAAAAAAACGGCCAGCCGCACGAAAAAAGCCGCCGCGACCAAGCCGCGCAAAGCACCCGCCAAGTCCACCAAAAAAACCGCGTCGTCTACGCGCAAAAAAACCGCAAGCCACTGACTTGTGACCAACCGTAGGTCGGATTAGCGCAGCGTAATCCGACACGAAAAGCGAACCTCGTCCTGTAAAAAACCGTTTTCAAAAAAAGGACAGCACACCATGGCGAAATCCTCCAACAATGACAACGAATACAATCGTAAACGCAATTTCAATATCACCTCGGAACCGCGCGCTGACCCTCCCAAGCCAGTGCGCGGCAAACGTACCAATGCCCTGCGCTTTGTGGTGCAAAAGCACGCGGCGCGGCGCTTGCACTACGATTTTCGCCTGGAGCTGGATGGCACCCTCAAGAGCTGGGCCGTACCCAAAGGCCCGAGCCTCGATCCCCAGGACAAACGCCTCGCCGTGCATGTGGAAGACCACCCGCTGGCCTACGCGAATTTCGAGGGCAATATTCCCGCCGGGCAGTATGGTGCGGGTGATGTCATCGTCTGGGACCAGGGTGTCTGGCAGCCGCAGGATGAAGATCCCCTGGCCGCTTATCAATCCGGCAAGCTCAAGTTCACGCTGATCGGGGAAAAACTGGGCGGGGACTGGAACCTGGTGCGCACCACCATGCGCGCCAGCGGCGACAAGGAGCAATGGTTGTTGATCAAGGAGCGCGACCATGCAGCGCGCCGCGCAGCGGACTACAACATCGTCAAGGAAGAACCGGACAGCGTACTCAGCCATACCGGCGTGCTTGAAAAAAAACCGGCGGATAAGACCACAGCTAAGCCCGGTAGCCGCCGCGACAGCGCCAGCAAAGCTACCCACAATATCCGTGCGATCAAACCCGACCAGCCACTGCCGGAACACCTGGCGCCGGAGCTGGCTACGCTGGTCACAGAACCGCTGACCGGCAAATGGCTTTATGAAGTCAAGTTCGACGGTTACCGGATTCTGGCGCGCATCATCGGTGGTGAGGTGCGACTGTTTACCCGCAACGACAACGACTGGACCCATCGCATGCCCAAACAGGTGCAGGCGATCCAGGCACTTGGGCTGGAAAACACCTGGCTCGACGGCGAAGTGGTGGTGCTCAACGATGAGGGGCTACCAGATTTCCAGGCATTGCAACGGGCATTTGAAATAGGCCGCAGCCACAACATCGTCTACTACGTGTTTGATGCGCCTTTCCTCAACGGCCGCGATATGCGCCGTGTGCCGGTAGAAGAACGTCGCGCGGCACTGGAGCAGGTGATGCCGCGCAGCAACACCGGCCTGGTGCGATTTTCTACCGCGTTTGAAGATGGCCACACCAACATCCTCGCGACCGCCTGCGCCATGTCGCTGGAGGGGATCATCGGCAAGCGGCTGGGCAGCCCCTATGTGTCGCGCCGCAGCGCCGACTGGATCAAATTGAAATGTCGGTTGCGCCAGGAATTTGTGATTGTCGGCTACACCCCGCCGCAAGGCAGCCGCAGCAGCTTCGGTGCGCTGCTGCTCGGCGTACATAAGGCGGTTGACGATCCGGCCCTGGTCTATGCGGGCCGCGTCGGGACCGGTTTCAGCGCCACCAGCCTGAAAGATGTGCACCGGCAATTGCGCCCGCTGGAGCGGCGGGATTCCCCCTTGAGCCACAGTATCGCCGGCAGCGAGGCGCGCGATGTGCAGTGGCTCGAGCCCAGCCTGGTGTGCGAGGTGGAATTTGCGGAGTGGACCGGTGACAACCGCCTGCGTCAGGCATCTTTTATTGCCCTGCGCAGCGACAAACCGGCCAGTGAAATTATCCGGGAGCAGCCCCGTAGCCCTGGCAAGAGTAGCCCAGGCAAGAAAAGTCACAGCGGCCCGGATATCCGCGCCGGCGAAGCAAAACCCGCTGCTCCGGCCGGGGTAAAGATCACCCATCCGGATCGGGAGATCGATGCCGAGAGTCACACCCGCAAGATCGACCTGGTGCACTTCTATAGAGAGATTGCCGACTGGTTGCTGCCCCAACTCGACAACCGCCCGGTGTCCCTGTTGCGCCTGCCCACCGGCCTGGGTGGTGAGCAGTTTTTCCAGAAGCACAAACAACATCTGGCGGTTCCGGCGGTGAAGCTGCTCGACCCGGCCCTCGATCCCGGTCATGCGCCTTTGATGGAGATCGACAGCCCGGAAGCGCTGATCGGCGCCGTACAAATGGGCACCATCGAATTCCACACCTGGGGTGCCACCAGTGACCGCATCGAGAAGCCTGACCGTATTATCCTGGATCTCGACCCGGACCCGGCCTTGCCCTGGAAAAGTATGCTTGATGCCACCCGCCTGACCCTGGCGGTGCTCGATGAACTGGGGCTGGATACTTTCCTGAAGACCAGCGGCGGTAAAGGCATCCACCTGATTATTCCCCTGGCACGCCGCGATGACTGGACCACCGTCAAGGAGTTTGCCAAGGCCATCGCCCAATTTATGGCCCGTCAATTGCCTGATCGTTTTGTGGCGCGCATGGGGCCCAAGAACCGGGTCGGCAAGATCTTTGTGGATTACCTGCGCAACCAGCGCGGCGCCAGTACCGTGGCGGCCTACTCGGTGCGCGCGCGGCCGGGTCTGCCGGTGTCGGTGCCAATAGCGCGCGAGGAGTTAACGCACCTGCACAGTGCGACGCAGTGGCATATCGGCAATCTGCGTCGGCGGTTAGCCGCACTGAAAGCGGACCCCTGGGCGGATTATGCTAATCAGCAGCGGATTACCAAGGCCATGTGGAAACGGCTCGGGGTTCCGCACCCGGAATAGAGAATGGGCTGAACCCGGCGGCGGTTCGCCAGTCGACAGGCAGAAGCACCCGTCGACAATTAGAAGCAGAGGGAGGGCGCCAGATGATGAGGGTTCATCAATGCACAGCGCTTTATCTGGCAACGCAGTGCCGCTGCGTACCTCCTGTTTTGGTTTATGAATATGACACGAGGTTTGCCGATGGCTAACAAAGCAAAAACCGCGACATTTCTCAAAGACCCGCTGTGGTACAAGGACGCGGTGATCTACCAGGTGCACATCAAATCCTACTTCGACGCCAATAATGACGGCTCGGGGGATTTTCCCGGCCTGATCGAGAAGCTGGATTACATCGCCGAACTGGGCGTTAACACCATCTGGTTACTGCCTTTTTATATGTCCCCGCGCCGCGACGACGGTTACGACATTGCCGAGTACCGCAGTGTGCACCCGGACTATGGCACCATGGCCGACGCGCGCCGTTTCCTAAAGGAAGCCCATAAACGCGGTTTGCGGGTGATCACTGAACTGGTTATCAACCACACCTCCGACCAGCACCCCTGGTTCCAGCGCGCCCGCCGCGCCAAGAAAGGTTCCAAATGGCGCGACTTCTATGTCTGGTCCGACACCAACCAGAAATATCAAGGCACGCGCATCATCTTCTCCGATACCGAAAACTCCAACTGGACCTGGGACCCGGTGGCGGGCCAGTACTTCTGGCACCGCTTCTATTCGCACCAGCCCGACCTCAACTTCGATAACCCGGCAGTATTAAAGGAAGTACTGAGCATCATGAGTTTCTGGTTCGATCTGGGGGTGGATGGCTTACGGCTGGATGCAATTCCTTACCTGGTTGAGCGCGAAGGTACGCTCAATGAAAACCTGCCGGAGACCCACGATGTGCTCAAGCAGATCCGCGCCGAGCTGAACCAACGCTACCCGGATAGGATGCTGCTGGCCGAGGCCAACCTGTGGCCCGAAGACATCCAGCAATACTTCGGCAAGGGCGACGAATGCCATATGGCTTTTCACTTCCCGCTGATGCCACGCATGTACATGGCCATTGCCCAGGAAGACCGTTTTCCCATGACCGATATCCTGCGGCAGATGCCGGCGATTCCCGACAACTGCCAGTGGGCCATCTTCCTGCGCAACCACGACGAATTGACCCTGGAGATGGTGACCGACGATGAGCGGGATTACCTGTGGGAATACTACGCCTCCAATCGGCGCGCCCGGTTGAACCTGGGCATCCGCCGCCGCCTGGCGCCGCTGGTAGAGCGGGACCGTCGGCGTATTGAGCTGCTGCACAGCTTGCTATTGTCCATGCCGGGCACGCCGACCTTGTATTACGGCGATGAGATCGGGATGGGCGATAACCTGTTCCTCGGTGACCGTCACGGGGTGCGCACGCCGATGCAGTGGTCCATCGACCGCAATGGCGGATTCTCCCGCGCCGACCCGGCCAGTCTTGCCCTGCCGCCAATCATGGACCCGCTCTACGGCTTCCAGACCGTGAATGTGGAAAGCCAGGTGGTGGACCCCCACTCGCTGCTCAACTGGACCCGGCGCATGCTAGCGGTGCGCAAGCAACAAAAGGCCTTTGGTCGCGGCACGCTGAAGATGCTGGCGCCCACCAACCGGCGCATCTTTGCCTACCTGCGCGAGTACACCGGGCCGGAGGGCGACCATGAATTGATCCTGTGTGTGGCGAATCTGTCGCGTTCGGCCCAGGCGGTGGAACTGGACCTGGCCGCCTACGCGGGCAAGGTGCCCGTCGAGATGATTGGCGGCTCTTCGTTCCCGCCTATCGGTCAGCTGAGTTACCTGCTGACCTTACCGCCGTATGGCTTTTACTGGTTCCTGCTGGCAGACGAAGCGCAAATGCCCAACTGGTATGTGCCGCCGGTAGAACCCATGCCCGACTTGCCGCCACTGATCATCAAGAAAGACCTGTCAGAGCTGTTGCAGGAACCCAACCTGACGGTGCTGGAGCACGAATCCCTGCCGGATTACATCTCCCGGCGTCATTGGTTTTCGCACCGTGGTCGCCAACCGGAAGACGGCAAGTTGCATCTGAGTTACCTCATGCCCTTCGGCGAATCGGGCAAGAAATACGCCTTGGCCGGGGTGGAGATCCGCTACGACAGTGGCAGCGAGCATTATCAATTGCCCCTCGGCTATGTGGCCGAAAAGAGTGAAGGCAGCGTGATTCCCCAACAACTGGCCATGGCCCGGCTGCGTCAGGGCCGGCAGGTGGGATTGTTGACCGACGCCTCCACCCTCACCGGCTTTGCGCGGGAAGTCGTGCAGGGCCTGCGCCATAGCCAGGTGCTGTCGCGGGAGGGCAGCGAAGTGCAATTTATTCCCGCCACCCAACTGGAGCGGGTGACCGAAGCCGCGGAGCGCACGGAGGAGGAGATCAGCTTTATCACCGCCGAGCACGCCAACAGCTCTATCGCCATTGACGAAACCATGCTGTTGAAACTTTTCCGCCGCGTCCTGCCGGGTACGCATCCGGAGGTGGAGATGGGCCGCTTCCTGACCGAGCGCGGTTTCACCCACATGGCGCCGTTCCTGGGGGAAGTGCGACGCGTTGATCCGCGCGGTGAAACCTATACCTTGATGGTGCTACACGGTTATCTGAGCAACCAGGGCGATGCTTGGCAATGGACGCAGAACACCCTTGAACGGGCGGTGCGCGACCAACTGGCGGGTGGCGATTCCGGCATTGAAAACGAACAAACGGCGCTGGCCGAACTGGACGCCTTTGCGCGCATCCTCGGCCGCCGTCTGGGGGAACTACACCAGGCGTTGGCGCAGCCATCGGATAATTCGGATTTTGACCTAGTGATCACCAGCGCGGCCGATGTCGCGGTATGGCAGGACGAAGCCCGCGTGCAGATGGAAGAGGCGTTGCAAAAGCTGGACGACTTCCGTCATGAACTGCCCAGTACCGAGGCGCTATTGACCGAAAACCTGTTGGCGCGCCGCGAACAGATTCTGGCGCGGCTGGATCAGTTGGCCCAGGGTTCTCTGGGCGGGGTCATGCAACGGATTCACGGTGACTTGCATCTGGGGCAAGTGTTGGTGGTGCAGGACGATGCCTACTTTATCGACTTTGAAGGCAATACCTGCCTCAGCCTCCCGGAGCGTCGCCGGCGCCAGAGCCCCCTGAAAGATGTGGCCGGTATGCTGTGTTCCTTCGATTACGCGGCTGCCATGATCCTGCGCAACCCCGGCGGCGTGGACGATTCACCGGAGGCCGAAACGGCGCGCCGCTCCATGGTCAGTGTCTATCTGCAGCACGCGCGGCGCGGTTTCCTGGATGCCTATCGCATCGCGGCGGCCGACCTGCCCCATGAATGGGTTGAACGTGACGGCGAAGGCGAGGCACTGTTATTCCACCGCCTCGATACAGCGGCTCACCAGATCATCGCGGAATGCCACGACCGGCCGGATTGGTTGCCGGTGCCCTTGCAGGGGTTGGCGAGCCTGGTGGAACAGCTGGGCTTGCACGAACAGTAACTCACACCGCTTCGCCGTGCTCCACCAGTGCGGCGAAGCGGGTCATGACTTCCGCCGCAAACGGTGTGGCGGAAACGTCTTCCAGCAGTCGGGCAACATCCTGGCCCATCCGCGTCAGCACCTCCGCTTGTTGCTCGATATAGGCACGCATGATCGGCGGCGTGTACTCCGGATGAAACTGCACACCCCAGGCGCGGGCACCGAGCCGAAAAGCGTGGTTGGGTTCGTGCAGGTTAGCCGCCAGTCGCACGGCGCCGGGCGGCAAATGCAGCACGGTCTGGGCGTGGGTGGTGTGGGCCAGGAACGACGGTGGCAGGCTGCGGAACAGGGGGTCTGCCGCACAGGCGGGCAGGAGTTCGATCTCCCTTGTGCCCACCTCTTTCCCTTGGGGGTGGTAACCCACTTCTCCCCCCATGGCCTGGGCCAGCAGTTGGTGGCCATAGCACACCCCGAGGATAGGCACTTCGGCTTCTACCAGCGCGGGCAGCCAATCCTCAATCGCCACACTCCAGGCTAAATGATCGGTCACCATGGCATGGGAACCGGTGATAATCACTCCGGCACACGCCTGGACCTCTGGTAAGGATGCATTATCCTGAACATTCCAGGTAACAACCGGCGTGGTCAGATCGCCGAGAGCTACGCGGGTCCAGTCATCAAAATCTCCCAGGACCGCCGCCGTGGCTGGAAAGGTCGTGCCGACCTTGAGGATAAATAATGCAGGGGTAGTGCGAGAGGAAGACATAACAGCGAACTCCTGAAAAAAGCCTCCCTATCCTGCGGGCGTCGTACTGGCGATGCAAGTGGTGGCAGGAAGATTCAAAACGCCTGGTTGCTTATTCAGCGCGATTTGAACTTTAATGGCTCGACTCACATTATTTTCAAACCTTCTGATCCGTACCCTGAGTTCAATCCATGCCGCGCTGATTGTAGTGAGACTATCAAGGACCTGATTCACCGATGACTAGCCAACCGCTTTTCCTTGCTGCCAGCGGAATGATCACACCGCTTGGTGCTGACACCGCGATGACCTCTGCTGCCGTTAATGCCGGTATCAGCGCCTATGCCCTGGCGGATTTCTACAACCGCCATTTTCAGCCTATTAAAGTTACCGAAGTGCCGCCCGCAGTCTTTGCGGCGCAAGGATTGGATGTCGCCAACTGGAGCGGGACACACGCGGCGCGGGTGATGGCCATGGCGAGCCTCGCGATCCAGCAGGTCATTGCGGGTGAGCCGCCGGAAAAGGCCATACCCTTGGTGCTGGCCCTGCCGGAGGCCAGCTCGCCGGCGGTATCGGCTTTGGGCGCCGGTTTGGTCAAACATCTCGCCGACACCTTTCCCGGCTGGATTTCCACGGTCATGAGCCGTTGCGTTTACGCCGGCTTTTTACTGCTGACGCGCAATCCGGCCCTGGCGGCGGTAGTGAATGGCCACCGTATCCTGCTCCATCCACCGGGCATGGCCGACGAGCCGGGGCATTTGGGCAGCGATGAACCCTATCGTGGTGACGGACTGGACCAGGCGTTTAAAAAAGCACTGGCTGGTGCTACGGTGCCGCCTATCCATAGCCTCTACAGCAGCATGAATGGCGAACATATGTGGGCCAAGGAATACGGTGTGGCTTATATTCGCAACCGTCACGCGTTTGCTGATCCGCTCTCTTTGCAGCATCCCGCCGATTGCTACGGCGATATCGGGCGAGCAACTGCGCCGGTGTTGATCGCCCTGGCGGCCCAGGATTTGTGGAAAACATCTGTCGCTCGCGCGCATCAGCTATACAGTTCCTCCGACGGTGCGCGGCGCGGTGCGATAATCCTTGAAAAAGTGCCTGCCTAAGAACGTAAAGACAAGGAAATGCAATGACGCAAATCGGTGAAAGTGTCAACGTATCAACTACTCCGGAAGACCCGGAAAAATCCATCACTGCAGAGGTGTTGGAACTGGAATTTGTGGATTCGTTTAAAGCCTGTCTCGCGCAAGCCGTGATCAATCCGCCGCACTGGCCGGCCACGCGCAGTCCATCGAATCAATCATCCAAGGCGGTGGTATTCCGCTTTAACAATCCCGGCACCCAGAAAGCCAAGCTCAAACTAAAAATCACCAGCAAGGGATACAGCGGCAACGGTAAATTAACCGGCGTATTGCAGCGCTTTGAATTCGAAGGCAGCGTTCCCCTGTCGTCTGGTGAGCATGTGGTGGAGGTAACCCTCAAGGAACCGCCGGACGGTTTGCTCTGGACCAAGGGCGAAATCTCCTGGGGTATTGACGCCACCGACCGTAGCATCATGGCCGGACGCACCCATGTCGAAATCTTTTTTGTCTTCGCCGACCCCGCTCGCCAACCTTGTTTTGCCAGCGATGGTGTGTGGATCGAGGCGTTGCGCTTTTTGTTTGATAACAGCAGCGTCAGTGGCGTGCAGACGATGCGTTCAGCGGTGGAGAAAGTGACGCAGTGTTGTTTTGGATTACCTAATCATCGGTATGAAGTCACCCAGGGTGCACCTTCCTATGGCGGGGCGAGTGGCACATTTCATTTAAAAAAATACATTGATCATTCGCTGGGTTTTGTTAATTGTTACGACCAGACCTATGCGGTTATCGTACTGTCCGCTGCATTGGGTATTAGTGTCGATGGTCTTTATCTGAATCCGTTCGGGTACATCCGCACCGTGAATCTGGTGGGTTGGGGACCATGTAATAATCCGTTCCCATCCGGACGCCCGATTGCCGATCATCTCGTGGTGGCCCCGCTCGATCCTGCGCGCAGCGGGTTTGGTAATCACATGTTTTGCGAATACAGCGCGAAAATCTATGACGCTTGTGCCGGGCCGGTGAAGGGAACGGTCGACAGGGCCGGGTATGTCGCCAACACCATTGATACGAGTGTGCCGGGCGCGGTTAGTGGCACGGCGGGGGACATCATCGGTATTGCGGGTACGACGGCGGCTGTAAGGGGCGTGCAATGAGGAGTGCAAGCTTATGCATTATCTGCGAACAATTTTTTTTCTGTTTGGCGTGTTATGGGGAGCAACGGCTATGAGTTTTGAAACTGACTTCAATCGCGATACGCGCGAAGCCTTTAAAAAATCTATTGATTACCCGTCATTAGTCGCTCGTCGCCCGCCAGAAAAAATTGTTTTACTGGACTGGCAAAAAACGCTGGAAACACTGCGCGATGCGCAGGGCAATGAATGGTCTGGCAAGGTCGATGAGCCTTCTCTGGGGTTGTTGGGCGAAGGTTCATTGCGTGTACAAATGCAGTCGCAGAAGGGCGCAGCCATTGTCGACATCACCTCGCTCGCCGGTGACTGGCAAGAGCGTCTTGATTATGTAATGTGGCAAGAATCATTAACCCATCGCACAGAAGTCAATGCGAAAGTATTGCCGGGTATGGATGACCTGTACCTGATTCCAAAGTTAACGCCCGGCACAAGATTTACGAATTTTTTGTACGGCAACTTTTTTATCGAAGTTAAAGCCTGGGATGTCGACGATATCGACAGCCTGGCTAAAGCGCTTCATCAGGTTATGAAAGACAACAGCCGTGTTCTCGATAAAGAGCACAAAAAATGTTTTAAAGTCACAGCGGATAAAACCACGCTAATGGTCGGCGAGGTGGTGTCCATAAGCCTGGAGGGGTTGGTAAAAAACTGGGATTCAGAATGGATCGCCAATCAATCACGCCAACTGCTGAACGACGATATGGAATACCTTGAGCGTAGAGGAAATGTGTTTTTACTGAAAGCACGAAAAAAAGGAAAAATAAAAATCCCCTTTGCCGCGATGAACAAGCAAACCTTGTATGTGGAACACCAGGAAGTGGAGGTTGAGGTTAAATAAACCACCCTTTCTTTTGTATAAAACGATTAAGGAATATCCCCATGGAAAACCCTTACCGCGCACCTGAAGCACCACTGGAAACCGAAAACCCCGCTTATACTCCAGGTATCGGCTGGAAGTTATTTTTCTTTTTTCTGCTGCCCATAGAAATTTGGTCTTACTACGATCAATTTACTGAAGGGGCGCCGGACAATCCGCTGTGGTGGCTCTGCATCAGCGCGGTAATCTATACAATCTACCTGACAGGGCTTTTTGGTCTGGCCTTCGCCAAAAAGATCGGTACGTCAGGATTCTGGATCAAATTTTTGCCGGTACTGATATGCGCCGATATCTACGAGTTTTACGATGTATTTACGACAGCTGAACTTGAGGCTCCGGAGCTGATATCAGTCCTTCTGGTTGTGGTGCCGCTTATGATGTTGATCTGGTGGTCGGTGTATAAATATTCCAAAGTGATGGACGGTTTTGTAAAAAAGCCGTGACGGACCCGCGCCCATCATAAAAATAACCACCCTTTGCCGTGATGAACAAGCAAAGCTTGCATTGATTAAAATACAGCTTTATACAAGTTAAACACCGATATTCCACTGATTAACAGCCCGACTAAAATCAGTAACGTTCTGGTTGAAAACATCTTGCACGCGTAGGCCGCCAAGGGTGCGGCGAACAGTCCTCCCAGAATTAAGCCCGATACCACATGCCAGATGGTTTCATCGACGAGAATAAAAAGCGATGCGGCGCTGGCAAGTGTCAGGAAAAACTCGGCGAAATTCACCGAGCCTATCGTTGTGCGCGGATCTTGACCGGTACCCACCAGCGTCGTTGTAACCACCGGACCCCATCCGCCACCGCCTGATGTATCCACAAAGCCACCCAACAGCGCCAGCTTGCCCACGTGTCGGGGTTCACCCTTACGGGTAGCGACATGTTTGCGGAAGGCTTTACTCAGTACATAAATGCCCATCAATAATAAGTAGACGGTAATAAAAGGTTTAAGTGTGCTGCCATCAATTTGGGTAACCAGCACGGCGCCGAGGACACCGCCGATGATGCCTGGGATCAACAAGCGCAAAAACAATTTTCTATCGACGTTGCCGAACTTTGCGTGCGAGACGCCGGATATACCGGTAGTAAAAACTTCTGCCATATGAACGGATGCGCTGGCCAATGCGGGTGACGCACCGGTAGCGAGCAGGAAGCTTGTTGACGTCAATCCGTAGGCCATTCCCAATGCGCCATCCACTATCTGCGCCAGTAATCCCACCAGCAGCGCGCTCCAGAACATGGGGTCATCAAGCGTTGTTTTAACGGTGGCTACGCCTTCCTGCCAGCTGCTGCCGAAAACCTGTGCTACGCCCAGGCCGACGAGGCCTATCAACGTCAGTACGGCAAACCAGACGGCAGTGCGAATAACAGGGTGGAGTGCGATTTTTTCTACAGGAGGGATGCCGAGCGCTTCATGCTCCTTGTTGATAGCGTTATCGGACAAATCAAGATTACGGATCCGCATCGAGGGTATTTCCAATCCAGTCTTAGGTGAACGCATCCTAGTGAAGCGCCACTGGATTGAGAAATATCGACTTATTATCAGCTTATAACCAATCTATGGACTGCCGAGGATTCTTGTTAATTAAACCCTCGGAAGTTCTGATGTATTAGCTATCCGCCAGTCAGGATGCTCAGGATGAAATTGCGAACCATGGTAAATCTCCTTGTTATGTCAGTTTATTGTGAAGTTGAAGCCTAGCGGTATAAGCAGGCTATGTAAACGTGGCATTGGCCCTTAATAATTGGCATCGGGCTTATAAAACTTAACCGATGTGTGAGGGGCAAAAACAGGTCAAAAAAATCTTACTTTGTACGGATATGTGCTGTACATATCCGGGGTGCCCATGCTATTTTGATTTGAGTAACAAATGACCAGAGGTGATGGCTATGGCGACGACCAGAATTGATATGCGTGTTGACGAAGCCATCAAGCTGGCGGCCGAGAAGGCTGCTGCGCTTGAGGGTATGAAGAGTCTTACAGAATATGTAGTACGCTTGATTGAGCGCGATGCGAAGCGGGTAATCAAGGAACATGAGGCAATCACTCTTGAAAGTGATGTATTTGATCGCTTCATGAGCGCGTGTGATGCCGCTGAAGCCCCCAACCAGAAGCTTCGGGAAGCGCGTGAATTTGTACGCGGGCAGGGTAAAGGCTCGTGACAGTAAAGTTTGTAGAACTGGACAAACTCATCCATGACCGGAAGTCCTTTGATTGTGGCCGGGATGAGCTGAATGCGTTTTTATCAGGATCGGCGGCCCGTCATCGTGAGGCTGGTATCAGCAGGACCATGGTTCTCGCGGAAGAGAGCGGGCATTCTGAGAAACTTGAAATTTGCGCCTATTACACACTCTCCCATACCGAGATAAAGAGAGAGGTTCTGCCTGATGTGCTGGCTAAAAAACTACCGCGTTATCCTATTCCGGTAATATTGATCGCTCAGCTGGCTGTGCATACTAACTTTCAGGGAAAAGGGTTGGGTAAAACCACTCTCATCTGCGCGCTTGAGCATGCATTGCTTATCAATCAGCACTTGCTATCTTATGCCGTTGTTGTCGATGCGCTGGACGCACAAGTACAGGCCTTTTATGAGCAATATGGTTTCCGGGTGCTTCATCAGCATCAAGGGCGTGTGCGGCTATTTATATCCATGAATACCTTGGCACAGCTTTTTCAATAAGACTCTGCATCGCGTTCATTCGTACCCTGCTTCTCATTATTTCCCCGCATCGCCTTGGCCCGTTTCTCCATTACCAGATACGCCACGCACGCAATACTTAACGGCAATAAAAAATACAAGGCGCGATACCCCAATAGCGCGGCGAGGATTTCGCTTTTATTGAATTCGTGTTGCAGCATGGTGAGAAAAATGGTTTCCAGTACACCGAGGCCGGCGGGGATATGGGTGATGATGCCGGCGATGCTGCAAATCAGCAGGATGCCGAGGACGGTAGGATAAAACGCGTCGTCGGGGAGCAGGATATAAATCAGTAGTGCCATCAGTGTCCAGTTGATCGCGCCCATGGTGGCCTGGAGTAGTGCGAATTGCCAGGTGGGTAAAGTTACTTCGTGGTCGCGGATTTTCCAGGTGCGGCGTTTCGCAAAGCGGCAGGCGAGCAGATACAGGGCGGCAACCAGCAGTAAACCGAAGCCGATTAATTGCAAAGCGGTGGCGCCGACTTTCCATTCATCGGGCAGGTTGAGCAAGCGGGCAGAGAAAATAACACCCGCAAGAATAATGTAACCGAGCCAGTTGGTGACGACGTTGATGGTGAAAATCTTAGTGATGGTGCCGACTTCCAGCCCCAGGCGGGAATAGAGTCGATAACGCACGGCCAGACTGCCGACCCAGGCGCTGAGATTTAAATTAAAGGCGTAACAGACAAACGCGAGTGGTAATATTTGTCGCGCCGGTAGCTTGTGTTGCGTGTAATGGCGAGCGAGTAAATCGAAGCTGCTGAATAATCCATAACTGATCAAGGCAATGGCGGCACCGAGTAACAGTGTTGATGTTTTATAGCCGGTGATTGCGTCTTTAACTTCCTGCCATTCCAGGTTTTTGATCAGATTAAACAACAGGCCGAACACGACCACGAATAACAATAGCGTTAGTCCGCGTTTGGTCCAGGTCCACCAGGGCTTTTCCTGCTTTTTTGAGTCGCCGTCCGTTTGCGTGCCGTCTTTTGCGGTGGCCGAACCTGATGTGCTCATACGGTTTTTTCCTGTTCGCAAATGGTGGGTTTGTTGTCGCTATCATCTAGCAGTTCTTCCGGCTTTACCGGCTGCAGTACCGGTGTATGTGCTGGTAGCCAACCGGCGATGGCCGGAAAATAACGCGCAAAGTGGAAGCAGATAAACACAAACGGCAAGCGCCACCAGTAGCCGCGCATGATGCGTTCGAGGCTGATGGGTTTACAGGTTTTGGCAGCCAGGTCTTTCAGGTGGGTATACAGTTGCTGGTTAAAGGTGTTGTCTTTGATAAACACATTGGCTTCCAGGTTCATCGCCAGACTCAATGGGTCAAGGTTGCTGGAACCGATGGTGACCCATTCATCGTCCACGAGTGCAACCTTGCCGTGGAAAGGCCGCTCGCAGTACTCGAGAATGGTGACGCCTTCTTTCAACAAATAATTATAGAGCGCGCGGCTGCAGGCGCTGACCCAGGGCATATCCGGTTGCCCCTGCATGATCAACAAGACTTCCAGCCCCTGACGCGATGCGTTGCGCAAGGCGCGCAATAAACGGTATCCGGGAAAGAAATACGCATTAGCTATCACGATACGTTTTTTGGCGGAGCGGATCGCTTGCAGGTACAAACGTTCAATATCCGCTTTATGTTTGTTGTTGTCGCGCACAGCGATCAGCATCTGACTGTTGCCTGCAGCGGGATTATCGGTCGGCGTAGCGCGTGGAATATCAATGGGGTCGCTCTGTTTCGGCGTCGCCTCGCGCAATAAGCTCAGGCTGGCGGCATGGATGTCCGCCACAATCGGACCCTTCACTTCTACGGCGTAATCCTGTTTGGCCATATCACCGAAGTCGGCGATATGTTCTTCAGAAAAATTAATGCCGCCGACATAAGCAATCTTTCCATCAACCACGACAATTTTACGGTGCAGGCGACGAAATAAATTGGTGCGCATACCGAACATGCGCGGGCTAGGGTCGAAGATTCGGAGTGTAACGCCGGCATCGACCATCTCGGTCAAAAACGGCGTGCTTAAATCAAAGGTGCCGTAACCGTCCACCATCACTTCCACGCGCGCGCCGGCCTTAGCGGCGGCAACCAAGGCTTGTTGTAGCTGCCGGCCGATTTTATCTTCCGCGATGATAAAGGTTTCCAGCAGCACCTCTGCCCGCGCGTTGCGGATGCAGTCAAATACGCGCGGATAAAAGCCTTCGCCATTTATCAGTAACTCAACGCTGTTACCGTCGCGCCAGGTGTTATTTTGCCTCATAGAAACCTCTCGATAATTCCGCTTCAATGTTTCTCATGCAGTGGATTCGGATGGTGATCGGTTGCTTTTCGAATCACGATCACACCGGGTATATCCTGTACCGGATCGCTTTGCCCGGCGCGCCGCTGCCAGTGCCATACCTTGCCTTCCAGCACAACGTAAACAACACAGGCAATCATCAGCGGCAACAGAAAATAAATAACGCGATAAGCGATCAGTGCCGCAACAATACTTGCAGTGGGCAACTGGTGATGCAGGATGCCGATAAATACTGCTTCCAGCACACCGAGCCCTGCCGGAATCTGCGCAATCATGCCGGCAATGCCGCTGATCAACAAAATGCCTAACACCGCTGAATAAGACACGGCATCGGGCAACAAAATAAAAATCAGCCAGGCCATCAACAACCAGTTGAGCGTGGACAAACCTGCTTGCGCCAACGCCAACCGAATACCGGGTAAGGTGATTTCGTGGGTCGACCAATACCACGAGCGGCGTGAGGAAAATTGGCACAGCAATAAATAGCCGGCAGCGACCATTAACATCAATGCGCCGACGATCTGCAACACGCCGGTGGTCACGCCCCAGCTCGCTGGCAACTTCACCCAGCCGACGGAGAAGATAAATCCTGCCACGATGATGTAACCGAGACTGTTGGTAAACACACTCAAGCTCAACACGCGTGTAATTGTGGCGACGCGCAACCCCAGGCGGGAATACAGTCGGTAACGCATGGCAACGCCGCCGATCCAGGAACTCAAATTCAAATTAAATGCGTAGCAGACAAACGCTACCGGCAATATCTGCCGCACGGGTAAGGGATGGCCGGTATATGCACGACCCAACAAATCATAACTGCTGAAAGCGATATAACTAACCAGCGCGACGGCCAACGCCGTAACCAGTGTTTCGCGTTCGTAGGCGCGCAAGGCTTGCTTGACTTCGAGCCAGTTCAGGTTGTCCACCAACATGAACAGCAATACCGCCACGGCCACAAAAAAAACCAGGGTTAATACGCGTTTTGCCAGCTTCCAATGCCGGTGCTGTTCGTCGCGCTGCGCCAGCGCAAAATAATCCTCAGGCTCTTTCCTGGTCATAATGGGGTTTCTTCCATAGGTGTTTCTGTGAACTTACCAATTCAAGTTTCGGCGCATGGGCAGGGAGCCAGCCGACAATAGCGGGGAAATGACGCAGAAAATGGAACGATAAAAAAATCAGCGGCATACGCCACCAATAGCGACGTTTTACCACCTGCATACTGACGGGTTCGCCATGCTCACGGATTAATGTGCGCAGGTGATTAAACAGGCGTTGATTAAAGGCTTCATCATCAACCACCACATTGGCTTCCAGATTCAGCGACAGGCTTAACGGATCAAGGTTACTGGAGCCCAGTGTGGCCCAATGGCGATCAGCAAGGGCCAGCTTTCCGTGAAACGGGCGCTCGTTGTATTCGTAAATCTTTACGCCTTCACGCATCAAATACCCGTAGAGTAATTGTGCGCATAAACGCACCCAGGGCATATCCGGTTCACCTTGCAGAATCAGTGTGACGTCCACGCCACGCCGGGCCGCATTGCGCAACGCGCGCAACAAACCATAGCTTGGAAAAAAATAGGCATGAGCCAGCACCAGGCGCTCTTTGGCGGAATGGATTGCGTTTAAATAATATTTCTCAATGTCCCTTTTGTGCACGCCATTGTCGCGCACCGTCAATAGTGCGCGCGTACCGTCGGTCGAGTTGCCCGGGGTTTTTGCGATCTTTGCGCGACGCCAGAACGGCCGCGCTTTTGTTTCACCATGGCGCAATAAATCCAGGCACGCCTGATGGATATCCTGTACCACCGGCCCGCGCAAGCGTACGGCATAATCCTGCTTGGCTTCTTCACCAAAGCTGCTTAGTTGGTCGGCGCAATAATTGATGCCGCCGATAAACGCCACCTCGTTATCCACCACCACCAGTTTGCGGTGCAATCGCCGAAACACATTCAGGCGAAGGGTAAAAAAATGGCGGGTGGGTTCAAACAAATGGACATGCACACCGGCATCGGCCATCGCCTGGAAAAAAGCAGGGCTGGCTTCGTTGCCACCGTAGGCGTCAATGGTAATTTCCACGTGCACACCACGCCGCGCAACGTACATCAGTGTTTGTTGTAACGCTTTGCCGACTTCATCCTCGCGGATGATGAAGGTTTCAATCAATACTTCGCGCCTGGCTTTACGAATGCTGTCGAATACGCGCGGAAAAAATGCTTCACCGTTTATTAGTAATTCGATGTCGTTGCCCGCGCGCCAGACGTCTTTCATAAGTGAACCTCAACCGCCAGCGGGGCGTGGTCAGACAGGTGCGACCAAGGGCGGATGCGCAGAACCTCCGGGTTGCGCGCGGTGGCGTTGCGCAGGTAAATGCGGTCCAGCCGAAACCAGGGCCAGCGCGCCGGAAAGCTGCGGGCCGGTTTACCGAATTGTTGGACAAAGACTTCCTGCATGCCGCAGTGCTCCAGTATGGCATCGGCGCGTTGGCGCCAGTCGTTAAAGTCTCCCGCGACGATAACCGGCTCTCCCGGAGGCAGGCTATCGACCAATTTGCACAGCAGCCGCAACTGCTGCTGGCGATGATTTTCACGTAAGCCAAGATGCACGCAAATGGCGTGAACTTCCGTCTGGCCGGGCACATAAATCACCGAATGCAGCAGCCCCCGCTGTTCGATCGTACCGATCGACACATCCAGATTGTGATAGCGCACAATCGGAAACTTGGACAAGAGCGCATTGCCATGATCACCGTGGGGATACACCGCGTTGCGCCCGTAGGAAAACTCCGGCCACATGCTGTCCGCCAGGAATTCATACTGGGGCACCTCGGGCCAATTATCGAACCGGGAGGCGTGGCGTTTATGTTCACCCAGAACCTCCTGCAAAAACACGATATCGCTCGATTGGGTGCGCACGGCATCGCGCAATTCCGGCAACATAAATCGGCGATTCAGTGCTGTAAATCCCTTGTGTAAGTTCAAGGTCAGAATCCGCAGGCAATGGGTCGGCGTCTCTGAAGTTGAGGTCATGCAGCTGCTCCTATCATCTTGCCCGGTTCGGCCTCCAGGGTGTCGGCCAACCCCAGGCGTTCCAGCATGTAACGCGCATCGTACGGCGCAAAGAGTTTGTCGGTGTTATCGAAATAACAATACACATCCCGGCCGTCGTGCGCCTTATCTTTTTCCTGAGTGACGAGCCGGGCATCGCCGGGTTGGCGACCCTGGCTCCATAACCGGATACGTTTGTACCAGCGCTCCAATGCCTCTTTGCTGTAACCGCTGTTGTACAGCTCGACGTCACCGTGGAGGCGCATGTAGACAAAGTCACTGGTCAGGTCTTCCAGTTGTGGCCAGCGGCCTGCCGTGTCGGCCACGACCAGTGCGACGCGATGCTTGCGCAACAGCTGAATAAACGCCTCGTCGACAAAACTGTCATTGCGAATTTCTACCGCGTGGCGCAGCCGTAAATTTTGCGGAATATCCAGATACCCTTCGCGCTGCACTTCAGGATCACTATGGCGCGCATGGGTTTTTGCGGCATCGCTGGTCATCGGTAACTGGGCAAGAAATTCGGCAAACAAACTCTCATCAAAACGAAAACTGGGCGGGAACTGCCACAGGAACGGCCCCAGCTTCTCTTTCAAATGAAACATGCCGGACGCAAAGAAATTTGCCAGCGGTTGTTCAATATCGCGCAGGCGTTTGGTGTGGGTGATGTAACGCGACGCCTTCACGCTGAAGATAAAATTATCCGGCGTGTCGGCGTACCATTTAGCGTAACTGGTGGGACGTTGCAGTCCGTAAAACGAACCGTTAATTTCAATAGAATTGACGGCGCGGGATGCGAAGTACAACTCATCTTTCTGGCGCAGCCCCTTGGGATAAAAATTATTCCGCCAAGGGACGTAGCGCCAACCGGAAATACCTATACGTATAGTGCTCATAAGCTCCCTCTGTTTTACTAAAAAAATTTAATCCTTAATGATGACGCGCCGGTGCCGTCATGGATGGCGGATCGCTGGCCGGAAAAGAATCCTCGAGCGCATCATCCAGCATCCCCTCGTCATCTTCCGTATGAGTCTGTTGCGGGTGCAGCTCCACCTTTACCCAACCGCTGCGCCGTTGATCAAACGCCTTGAAGGCGTCGATAGCATTTCCCATGGGTTTGGTTTGCGTCAGAATTTTGGCTGGATCAATACGACCGCTCACCGTCAGCTCGATCAGTTTAGGGATATATTTTCGGTGAGGGCAATTGCCCATGTTGATGGTCAGATTTTTATTCATCGCCATGCCGATAGGAAACTGATTGGATTGCGGAGAATACACGCCAATAATCGCCAGCGTACCCGCTTTGGCCAATCCTTTTATGGCCCACTCCAGCGCTTGACTGGGGCCGTCACCTGGCTGCCAGTTTTCGCCATCGGGATGTGCATCCGGCGCGATTTGCTCAACCTGTTGGGCAAAGCGTTGTTCCTCTTCCTTATCAATATGCGAATGGCGATGTTCAGCATCAACACCGACCGCATCGATCGCGCGATCTACACCAATACCTTTGGTCAAACGGTGCAGCGCTTCAACCGGATCTTCCTCTTCAAAGTTGATCACTTCCGCACCTTGCTGACGCGCCATGCGCAAACGATCAGCGTGTTTATCAATAGCAAATACACGCGCTGCGCCTAACAAAAATGCACTGGCAATCGCGAATTGGCCTACGGGCCCGCAACCGAATACCGCGACCGTATCGCCGTTCGTTACTTCCGCCAGATCGGCACCGAAATAACCGGTCGGAAAAATATCCGACAATAAAATCGCCTGGTCATCGCTGACCTCGGGGGGAAGCTTAATCAACCCGACATTGGCAAAAGGAATGCGAGCTTTTTCTGCCTGTAATCCATGGAAACTGCCGGTGTTCGCCGGCCCGCCGTAAAACGCCGTACCAGCTTGTTTACCGTTGGGATTGGCATCGTCGCACTGCGAATAATAACCGGCGCGGCAGTAGGAACAATTGCCACAAGCGATGGTGGACGGAATCACCACCCGATCACCGATCTGTAAATTGCGCACATCATCACCGAGCGCCTCCACGATGCCCACGCCTTCGTGGCCGAGGATCGTACCGGCCTCCATGCCGCCCACTGTACCGCGAACAAAATGCAGATCTGTGCCGCAAATAGCAGAGGCAGTTAATCGCACGATGGCGTCCGTAGGTTCTTGCAATTGCGGCTCGGGAACATCATCCAGGCGAATATCGCCCACCGCGTGAAATACAACAGCTTTCATAGTGGCCTCCATAATTCATGACCGCATAAGTAAGGAGCACCATTAATGCGCGCGCGCAACACCCTGCAACACCGTATCGCTGGTTTGCTGATTGTGACAGCTCGCGATATTACCCAGCGAAACCACACCTACCAGACGTTTCTCGCGGTTGAGTACCGGCATCCGGCGCATTTCATTTTCAGCCATGTTTTGCGCCACATCCTGAACGCTTTCATCGTCGAAACAATAACGGATGGTGTTGCTCATGACCTTGCTTATTGGGGTGTCACAATCCAGCCCTTGCGCAACGGCTCGAATAGCAATATCGCGATCCGTCACCATCCCGACCAAACGATCTCCTTCATTAATTAACAGCGCACCGCTATCAATATCGGCCATCAACGAAGCCGCTTCACGTATGCTTTGATCAGGTGTCAGGGTTTTTACGTCAGTCGTCATAACGTCTTTAATTTGCATGATGTGTTCTCCTTGATGATTAATGTGAAAAACAATTGGAGCATCAGCGCCAGAAGGTTTGGTTTCTGGTCGGAGTAAGAATTGCGACTGACACGCGGGGGCCAAGTTCAGTGGATTATGGGGGCTTTGTTATTGAGTTACTTAGGCTGTGAATGCCTGAGGTAGGGATCGGTTATTCGGTGATTCTTTATGATGGGGACTGGGAGTGGTGGTAATGGTTCAAGCGTGGCTAAATCTGTCTTGCTGGCATATGATTATTTTCACGGTTTATCCGCCAACGAGCGAGCAGTGATTATGAATATTTCACCAAGTGTTGATTGTGGTGGGGTAATTTCTTTATATTTCAATGGGTTAGGTATTGGGTTAGGCTTGATTTCATGATTAAAGTCTATTCATGCTGATAAATTATTATGAGGCCGGATAGCCTTATTAAAAGGCTGTTATATTTGCAGGTGAGCTAGGTATCCGAGAAAAATAATGATCGGGAAAAATATCAAAATATTCACGGCTGTAGTGTTTTTTGCGGTGCTTATACTGAGCAAAACGATTATTGGACCTGTTACATGTGCCAGCGGCTGGCAATCCCCATCTATTGGAAAAAGGGGGGCTTGTTCGCATCACGGTGGGGTTTCTAAATGGAAAGCGTATTTGCCGTTTCTTGTTAGTGGTGTGGTGTCTTTTTTGTTCTATATAAATTTTAATCCTTCATCCTTTTCCAGAAAAGAAAATGAAGAAACGTCAAAGATAACTCAGGATTCGAGTCTCGAGCAACCAACTGCGCAACCCGGCGTCAAAAAAACCAGAGTATATAAGCCAATTATCAAGTGTCCAAAATGTAGAGGTAGTATGGTATTGAGAACCTCAAAAAAAGGAGCAAGCCCAGGAAGAAAGTTCTGGGGTTGCAAAAAATATCCTAAATGCAGAGGAGCCAAGTCATTCACGCCGGAAATCCCAGAATAACTATGCGGGCCAGTATGACACCTTTTTTGTTCCTTGTTTTGCAATTTAACGCTATGCTACCGCAAAACACCCACAGCTGTTTGAGATAATCGTTTCTTGAGGAAACATGGAAGACCTATCTAAAATTTATTCAAAAAACCTTTTTTTCACCGCTTGCGTGTTCGCATTAGGTTTAGTAATCCCTTATGGCAGAGGTAATACCATAGCGGGACTATTACTAATTTTTCTCGCTCTTGTTCTTTATGGCTATATTGGAAAATTACTTATGGATGTAATTAAGCGGTTGAGCCATAAAGAAGCTTCTATCAAAGAGCTTAAATTTCTATTCATTACACTAGCTGTGTTGTGCGCTGGGGCATACTTTTTTATTGGAGTAATCGATGGAGAAGAGCAGATGATATCTGGTCTTCGAGAAATTAAGGATGGCAGAGCGTATGATTTACATTCTTTTGACGGTCTTTTTGATTACTTTCAAGACCTCACTTTCACATACCTAAACAGCGTGTACTATTCAATAGTTGTAATGGCAACCCTCGGAGACTCAAAAATAGTCGCAGAAGGTTGGTTCCCAAGAATTATTATTGCGTTTGAAGTGGGCGTAGCACTTAGTCTGACAATTTTTAAAATTGGTGAGTACTACAGTGATCGTTCATCAGAAGAAGCTAAGGAAAGAGAAAGGCGTATTATAAATGAAGTTCAAAATATAAATCCCAGCTACATCGTCCATCCAGAGGCAGGCTTCTGGGAGCGCACCTTTATGAAACTAACAATAAAATCCAGCCGACGCAGAAGAGCGCGCGGCTGAGTTAGGTGTTAGGAAACCGAGTTCCCCAAGAAAAGTAGACATTTATCTACCCAAAACTGGATCAATTAAATGCTCAAAAGACGAGACTTTTTAATTACCGCCATGGCAGCGAGCACAATTCTGGCTATGCCTGTTGCATCAAAACATCCTGCGCGCCGCTTTGATGCCGCCGAGCGGCTTCGGATGTTGGAAGTGGGACACGCGCGTCTCGGGGTTTGTTTTCTTGACACAGTTACCGGTGAAATCAGCGGTAACCGCATCGAGGAACGCTTTGCTATGTGCTCGACGTTCAAGCTGGCAATGGTTGCCGCCTGCTTACGCGAAGCAGACAGTGGGCGCTTGAAGCTGGAGGAGATACTGCCCTATTCAGAATCAGATCTTCTCGACTGGGCACCGGTCACAAGAAAGCATCTCGCTAAGGGCGGGCTGAGTATTGCCACGTTGGCGCAAGCGGCCAAGAAATGAGTGATGGCGTTGCCGCCAATCTTTTGGTTAAGCGTTTGGGTGGCCCTAAGGCTGTCACCACGAAGTTCCGAGAAATGGGCGATGAGGTGACTCGCCTTGATCACTATGAGCCGGATCTAGGTTTGGTTCTTTCCGCCGACACTCGCGACACCACTTCACCTCTTGCTTATGCGCAGCTTGTCAGGCGAATTCTGACGGGCAGTATTTTACGGCACGATTCGCGCGAACGACTTTTGGAGTGGACGCGAAATACAACCACGGGTACCAGGCGGCTGCGAGCCAGCCTTCCCCCTGAATGGCGTACGGGGAACAAGACTGGGACTGGGCGCGACGAGGGAACGACCAACAAGTGTAATGGCGTCGCTATTACGTTTCCACCCGGCAAGAACCCAATCGTCATTGCAGCCTATTTTGACAGCGGCGAATATACTAAAAAGATAGAGCCGAGGCATGAAGCTGTTCTCGCTGAAGTAGGAAAGATTGCTGCCGAATGGGCCATGAGTTAGTTGCGCAAATTACTATTCAGTTGGCAAAGCCGGCTTACTAGGCGCTGGTTGGAGATTTATCATGAAATTAATCGTCTTCTTAGTATTTATATCTTCGCCAGTTATCGCAGGTTCATTTCGACCTATGCTTGAAGAGTTTCAAATAACTACAGAAGAAGGTGCGGTAGCGATCAAGCCAGATTTTATTGTGGCGTCTATCCATAGAGGCTTCGATGATGGAAACTCCACATCAACTTCTGATGCGGGTATTATCACCTTCCAGATAGGAACCATACCTCCTCAGAAGCAGGGCTATATTTTCGAAATAGTTGAGGGTGAATTCGAAGATCGGCTTTTCTATGAGGCGCCTGTTACGCCAACCAAATTTGTTAAAAATAAAGGTAGTTTTACTTTTATCTGGCTCGATGGGGACAGCGATGAGCAAGAAGCTTTTAAAATTAAAGTGAAAATTGTTGGGGTTTCAAAGTCAGGTGCCTTGAGCGAGCCTCAATTTCTTGAAGTGTCACACCCAGGCATCAAAAAGCCTTGGTGGAAGCTGTGGTAAAAGTAGTAAAAAAGGCAAATAACCGATCCTCCGCGCGCCGCTAACGTATCAACCGAGACTCAGGGATATGAATATAGAAACTGCGAAGAAAATCATTGAAACCTTAGAATGCGTCAACCGATCAATATTTGGATTGATTCCTTACCTTGAAGAGCGTTGTAGTGACGAAGAATTAGATAAACTGAAAAGAGAGATTGCCCGCGTCTCAAATGGTATAGATATGAATTTATATCCAATTATTCTGAAACAGTATCCTGAATTAAATCCACTTTCGGTCAAGGAGTGAAAGCTAGTAGCCCCTGATCTTGAAAAGTCTGCTGTTAAATAAAAAACAAAAAACCAACCGAATGCTGTCGCGTCGGCTGATTGAGATGTTATCCCTCCTGTGTTTTTTCTGCGAAAAGCACCAATAAATCCACGATTAACAAAATGGCGTTGAGTACAGTGTTAGGCGTCCGAAGAAAAATGAGCGAATTAAATTTTATTGATTTTATTAAAAGCATGGATGATAAACAGTTGAAGTATACTGCATTTTCAGATTATGGCGATCAGCAGGATGAGTATTTCAGGGAGCTAAAAAAGGTGATATTTCATCAGTCATGTATTCTGTACCCAGAGCAGCAGTACATGCCCGGAGAAGTAATTGATCTATGCTCAAACGCATACGTGGCTAAACATGCTAAGGAATATATAGCATGCAATTTGTTACTTATAATTAACCGCGGTGCGTTCGATAGTCTGGACATGGCTCGTAAATTAAAAAAGCAAGAGTATGATTACGGCAGCCTGTCTGAGACGTACCATAATTTGATTGTAAGGGCGTATAAGTGGGCAGGTTTTAAGCGACGTGCGCCACTAAGCTGACCAAGCGCCAATAGTGCGCTCGAAAACTCGCGCTCATGCACACGACGTTATTAGAACTATCCAGGCCGCTAAATGAAAAATAGAAAACGACAAATATCCTATTTCCTTCTTGCTCTTCTATCAGGTTTTGTTGTGTGGTATTCGCTAGGCGCTGTTCCATCTTGTGCCCACTTTGATGTGCATGGATTTTGTAAAGAATTGATGAGTAGATCATCAAACGGAGAAGTAACAATGCTGGTGGAAAACTGTATCCGCCTTGCGAATGCTTCCGCAGAGTTATGCGATTACGTTCATATTTTAGGTATGGCAGCAATGGTATTGGGTTTGACAACCCTTTTCCTCAGCATCAGGAGGGTAATTCACGCGAGCCTTGAAAAAAATTGCAGTGATGGAAATCTATAGTATCCGCGTCATTATGCCAGTTGGCTAAAGGATATCCAGGTCTCCTAGTGTGAAGAACTTCGGGACTAAAAAATTTATTCGGTTGATGTTTATTTATTTTTGAGCTGCGCACGTTCTTGTCTGTGTTATATAAGAAGAGTCTTAATATGAAGTTTGAAATTCTTGAGAGTGAAGTGCTAAAGCTGAGCAGGCGACATCGGATTAATAGATGGATAAACTTAATAAGTGCGATTCTCGTTCTGGTCTTTAGCTTTTATTTGATCGGAGTTAACTACAGCGAAATAGAGCCAGGCGTACTCAAATCCTTGGCGGACCGGAAGGTCTATATATTTTTAGCACCGTTCGCAGGGTCTTGGGTTGGAACGATTTTAATGCGTTGGAATGGAAGTAAAGAGTTGATCTTATTAAATAAATTTGTCGAAACTGGTCACGAATTGAGAGTGCTTTCTGCTTATACTTTGGACTTCCCAGATTTCACTAGACACCTAAAAGCCTCATAATCTAATTCCAAGATGAGGTGTCTATGTCAGGCAAAC